>NZ_QUBS01000028.1 GCF_003390925.1 Trinickia diaoshuihuensis
TTCACGGGAGCGGGCGCCGCGCTCTTGCCTCCTGCCCGGTTGCGATCGGTCGAGACGCGCAGGCCCGCGTTACGCAATACGTCCAGTGCGGCACTGGCGCCGCCCATGCGGGCGCGCGATTCGACGGGCGGCTCCGCGCCGGGCTCGTTAGGCGCGGCCGACGCCGGCGCGCGCGCTTCGGCAGGCGCATCGGCTCGCGGCACGCCCGGCGCCGAATCCGGCGCGGCGGGCGTCGCGCGAGCCGTCGCGCTCAGCGTTTCAGCGGGGAGAGGCTCGTTGGCCACCGCTTGCACCGCGTGCGTTTCGCCGAGAACGGGTGTCGCGGCGCGCGCCTCATCCATCCCGGTCGATTCCGGCGCCGGCGAGGCGGAGCTAGCTTGCGCGCCGTCGCGGCGGCCGGCCGCGGCATCCTGTTCCGGCTCGACGCCCTCGCCCGCCTGCGCCCCCGCCGCTTGCACCGGCGATTCGGGGGAGGCGGCCCGCTTGGGTGCATCGGCCGGCGCCGCGGACGGCACCGGCGTCGAACGCGGAGCCGCCGCGCTCGGCACCGCGCC
>NZ_QUBS01000029.1 GCF_003390925.1 Trinickia diaoshuihuensis
TATTTGTAAAGATCGTCGCGCGTCTGCATCGTCGGTACGGCCGCCTTCTGCGTGCCGTCGCGACGTACGGTTTCGTAGAAGTTCAACGCCGCCGCGTTCATCGCACGGTAGGCGCCGCAGCAGTAGAGCGCAATATCGACGTTCGCCGAGTTCAATTCGTCGGTCGTAAACAGCGGCGTCGAGCCGAACTCGGTCAGGTTCGCGAGAATCGGCACCTTCACGGCGGCTTTGAACTTGCGGTAGTCGTCGAGCGTGCGCATCGCCTCGGGGAAGATCATATCGGCACCGGCTTCGACATAGGCGATGGCGCGCTCGATGGCCGCATCGATGCCCTCGGCCGCGGCCGCATCGGTGCGCGCCATGATGACGAATTGCTCGTCGGTGCGCGCATCGACGGCGGCTTTCACGCGATCGACCATCTCTTCCTTCGGCACGCATTCCTTGCCGGGGCGATGGCCGCAACGCTTTTGTCCGACTTGATCTTCGATATGCACGGCCGCGACGCCGGCCTTGATGAACGAGCGGATCGTGCGCGCGATGTTGAACGCGCCGCCCCAACCCGTGTCGATGTCGACGAGCAGCGGCAGCGAGCAGGCGTCGGTGATGCGGCGCGCGTCGATCAGCACGTCTTCCATCGTGCTGATGCCCAGATCGGGGATGCCCAGCGAGTTGGCGGCCACGCCGCCGCCCGACAAATAGACGGCTTTGAAGCCGGTCGCCTGCGCCATCTTGGCCGCGTAGGCTGTGATCGCGCCGACGACTTGCAGCGGTTTTTCGTTCGCGACGGCCGCGCGGAACGCCGCGCCGG
>NZ_QUBS01000030.1 GCF_003390925.1 Trinickia diaoshuihuensis
AGTGCGGATTGCCCGTGTGAAAGTAGGTAATCGTCAGGCTCCTCATGCTAAGAACCCCCGTCAGCCACCGCGCTCTCGGGGGTTTTTTGCTTTTGCTCGTCGGAAAAACTTACCTATAAGTGAGAGCGTCGAACAATGAAGCTCGCGCGAAAAGCTTGACATCGTGCGATGTTGTCTTCATAATTGTCCGTTCTCTGCGGAGGGGTGCCCGAGTGGCTAAAGGGGGCAGACTGTAAATCTGTTGGCTTACGCCTACGTTGGTTCGAATCCAACCTCCTCCACCAGAATATGCAAGCCGTGGTGCGGCAGCAGGGAATCGCGAAGGCCCTAGCGGGTGTAGCTCAATGGTAGAGCAGAAGCCTTCCAAGCTTACGACGAGGGTTCGATTCCCTTCACCCGCTCCAATGCCAAGAAGTACTGCCCATGTGGCTCAGTGGTAGAGCACTCCCTTGGTAAGGGAGAGGTCGGCAGTTCGATCCTGCCCATGGGCACCAGTAGCTGTCATTGATTGTTTGCGTGCGGCGCAACATACGGAAAATCCTCTTAGGAGTCGAAAATGGCCAAGGGTAAGTTTGAGCGGACCAAGCCGCACGTGAACGTCGGCACGATCGGTCACGTTGACCACGGTAAGACGACGCTGACGGCAGCTATCGCAACGGTGTTGTCGGCGAAGTTCGGCGGCGAAGCGAAGAAGTACGACGAAATCGACGCGGCACCGGAAGAAAAAGCACGCGGCATTACGATCAACACGGCGCACATCGAGTACGAAACGGCGAACCGCCACTACGCACACGTTGACTGCCCGGGCCACGCCGACTACGTGAAGAACATGATCACGGGCGCGGCGCAGATGGACGGCGCAATC
>NZ_QUBS01000031.1 GCF_003390925.1 Trinickia diaoshuihuensis
CGATTGACCACGCCCACGCCCGTGAGCGGCAGCGTGCACTCTTCGAGGATCTTGTGCTGATCGCCCTTGGCCACATGCTCCATCAGTACGACGACGCGCTTCACGCCGGCCACGAGGTCCATCGCGCCGCCCATGCCCTTGATCATCTTGCCCGGGATCATCCAGTTCGCGAGATCGCCGTGCTTGCTGATCTGCATCGCGCCGAGGATCGCCAGATTGATATGGCCGCCGCGAATCATCGCAAACGAATCGGCCGAGGAAAAAATCGACGAACCCGGCAGCGTCGTGATGGTCTGCTTGCCCGCGTTGATGAGATCGGCGTCGAGCTCCTCCTCCGTCGGCGACGGGCCGATGCCGAGCAAGCCGTTTTCCGATTGCAGCCAGACATCCATTCCCGGCGGCACGTAGTTCGCCACGAGCGTCGGCAGCCCGATGCCCAGGTTCACGTAGAAACCGTCTTGCAGCTCCTTGGCCGCGCGCGCAGCCATCTCGTCACGTGTCCAAGCCATGTCAGTCTCCTTTCGCGCGCACGACGCGTTGTTCGATGCGTTTCTCAGGATGCGCATTGAGCACGATGCGCTGCACGAAAATGCCCGGCGTGTGGATCGCATCCGGATCGAGTTCGCCCGCTTCGACGATCTCCTCGACCTCGGCCACCGTGATGCGTCCGGCCATCGCGCACATCGGATTGAAGTTGCGCGCGGTGCGGCGGTAGATCAGATTGCCGGCCTTGTCGGCCTTCCACGCTTTGACGAGCGCAACGTCGGCCGTCAGCGAATGTTCGAGCACGTAGTGGCTATCGCCGAACTGGCGCGTTTCCTTGCCCTCGGCGATGATCGTGCCGTAACCGGTGCGCGTGAAGAAAGCCGGAATGCCGGCGCCGCCCGCGCGCAGCTTTTCCGCAAGCGTGCCTTGCGGCGTGAA
>NZ_QUBS01000032.1 GCF_003390925.1 Trinickia diaoshuihuensis
CCGCCTTCGCGGATGGCGAAGCGCAGACCTTCTTCCATGGCGATCGGGGCGATCAGCTTCACCGTGATGGCGACGTTGTCACCCGGCATCACCATTTCCTTGTCCTTCGGCAGCTCGATCGAGCCCGTCACGTCCGTCGTACGGAAGTAGAACTGCGGACGGTAGTTGTTGAAGAACGGCGTGTGACGGCCGCCTTCGTCCTTGCTCAGCACGTACACTTCAGCCGTGAAGTGCGTGTGCGGCGTGATCGAACCCGGCTTGGCCAACACTTGGCCGCGCTCCACGTCTTCGCGCTTCGTGCCGCGCAGCAAGATACCGACGTTGTCGCCCGCTTGACCTTGGTCCAGCAGCTTGCGGAACATTTCCACGCCCGTGCACGTCGTCTTCACCGTCGGCTTGATACCGACGATTTCGATTTCTTCGCCGACCTTCACCACGCCACGCTCGACGCGGCCCGTCACCACCGTACCGCGGCCCGAGATCGAGAACACGTCTTCCACCGGCATCAGGAACGCACCGTCAACCGCGCGCTCCGGCGTCGGGATGTACGTGTCCAGCGCGTCGGCCAGGTTCATGATCGCCACTTCGCCCAGCTCGCCCTTGTCGCCTTCCAGCGCCAGCTTGGCCGAACCCTTGATGATCGGCGTGTCGTCGCCCGGGAAGTCGTACTTCGAGAGCAGTTCGCGCACTTCCATTTCGACGAGCTCGAGCAGCTCGGCGTCGTCCACCATGTCGCACTTGTTCAGGAACACGATGATGTACGGAACGCCAACCTGACGCGCCAACAGGATGTGCTCACGCGTTTGCGGCATCGGGCCGTCGGCGGCCGAGCACACCAGGATTGCGCCGTCCATCTGCGCCGCGCCCGTGATCATGTTCTTCACGTAGTCGGCGTGGCCCGGGCAGTCAACGTGTGCGTAGTGGCG
>NZ_QUBS01000034.1 GCF_003390925.1 Trinickia diaoshuihuensis
CATTGAACCTACCGCGGCGTTCTTCGCGAAGGACCTCCTGTGAAGTTCGCCTGGATTGACACGCAGTGCCGGCACTATCCGCTGTCGGCGCTGTGCGAGGTCCTTGGAGTAAGCGTCAATGGCTATCGCGCGTGGAAGCGCGGCGGCACGCCGGAGCGACAGCGGCTGACCGATGCCCAGTTGCTCACGCTGATTCGAACGATTCATGCCAAGGTCAAAGGCGCTTACGGTTCGCCGCGCATGACCGACGAGGTGCGCTCTCGCGGCTTTCCGGCCAGCAAAGCACGTGTGGAGCGGCTGATGAGCGACAACGGTATCCGAGCCCGCCACAAGCGCCGTTATCGGGTGACAACCGATTCTGGGCACAAGCTGCCGGTTGCACCGAAGGTATTGAACCGCGAGTTCTCGCCGGCCGAGCCCAATCGCGTGTTCACCTCGGACATCACGTACATCTGGACCGACGAAGGCTGGCTGTATCTTGCGGTCACGCTCGACCTGTTCAACCGGGAGGTTGTGGGCTGGTCGGTCAAGCCACGCATGACGGCGGACCTCGTGACAGACGCGCTGACTATGGCATGGTTCCGGCGCCGACCCGCGCCCAACGCGCTGCATCATTCGGACCGTGGCAGTCAATACGCGAGCCATGAATTCCAGCGCAAGCTGGCCTCCTACGGGATGCGCTGCTCGATGAGCCGCAAAGGCAATTGCTGGGATAACGCGCCGACGGAAAGCTTCTTCAACAGCCTGAAGAACGAGCGGGTACACGGCACGAGGTACCGCACGCATCGCGAAGCCGTGGCGGACTTGTTCGAATACATTGAAGTGTTTTATAACCGCAGTCGTCGTCATTCATCGCTTGGCTTCACGTCGCCAACTCAGTTCATGCAAGACTGGCTTGCGGCTCAGCGGACAAAGGATACGGCTGCATAACCCCGGGCCTCTGGAAGGCGAAAAACCGAGGGAAGCTCA
>NZ_QUBS01000036.1 GCF_003390925.1 Trinickia diaoshuihuensis
CGGGCAGGGCGTTGACGCCTTAGGTGAGGGCACGTGCAGACCGACGACCTGGTTTTGAAGGTTGGGCAGGGCTCAACTGCACGATCGCTTCGTTCAGATCCGCTTGCGTGAGTTCGCGCTGTTTCTTCGTACCCGGCAACCGTTCTTTGGCACGGACCGGTTGGCCTTGATTCGTGCGGGATGGTGAGCCCGATGCCCTCCGGTTATCGCGCTGCGCCTGAATCGCTTGTGCGACCTGGAGCACCTGGCTTAGGCGCTTGTGCTCAACCACAATGCCCTGGTCGAGTTCAGCTAATCGGTCGTATTGTCGGTACGGCAACACCTTGCCGTCAGCGCGGATCTCGATGCGTCCGTCCGGGTACTCCCACACCTCGATGTAGCGATGAATCAGCTTGCGGTTCGCCGGCGTGTCGTCCAGCAAATACATGACCCGGTCGTACTGCACCGTCAGCGATTTCGTCACGCGGCGCGTTTCGCGCCAAGTCATCAGCAGGTCCAGATTCTCGTCGTCGCGCAGCGGCCGATGCTCATCAAAGCTGCTCTTCGGCAGCTTGGCAAAACGCGCGTTGTAGGCCGCCATGAAGGAGGGCGCATAGGCATTGGCTTCGGCGACCGTGCTGATATTGCGCAAGCGCAACTCCTTCACCAGCCGGTCCTGCAAGGTCAGATGCGCCCGCTCGACGCGTCCCTTGGCCGAGCTGCTGTTGGCGCAAAACGTGTCGATGTTCAGCTCGTACATCGCCCGGCCGAAGTGCGTCACGCTGCTACCTGTCTTGCCAGCAGCGGTGCTGCGAAACACGCTCGCCTTGTCGCTGTAAAAGGCCTGTGGCTTGCCATAGCGCTCGATGTACGCCCGCGTCGCCTCGAAGTAGCTGAAGGTCGATTCCGTCGCCGTAAAGTGCAGCATCATCAACCGGCTCGTCGCGTCGTCGACGTACACCAGCAGCGTACAGGCTGGCGCCCGATCCTCGAACC
>NZ_QUBS01000035.1 GCF_003390925.1 Trinickia diaoshuihuensis
AGATCGGCCAACGAATTGACGAGCTTGTACCCGGTGATCTGGGTCACGAGGCCGCTGTAAGCCGGAGCGGTCCATGCTCGATTGGCGATGAGCTTGCCCGGGTTGTAGCTGCCGTTCATGTCGTAGAAAGCGTTGACGATGCCGTGGCTCGCCGACCAATCTATCGTGCCGTTGTTCGTCACGCTGCCGCCATTGTCGATCGCTTGCGAATCGGCCCGCAGCGTCAAATTCCCGGTGCCGCGGTTTTTTACATAGGTGGCAGCTTCGATCGTGATCGAGTGATAGGCGGCGAGCGTGAGCGATGCCGCGCCGGTCCAATGGATGCTCGAAGCCACATCGATATCACCGTTGGTACCGCCCGCACCGGTCGTTTGCAGATTGATCGACGTGCCGCGCTCGAGATTGCTCTGGAAGACCGGTGCGGCCAAGGCGTCGATCGTGAAGCTCGGTGTGGTGATATTCCATTGATTGGTTTTTACCGCGGGGCCACCGGCGATGCGTAAGGTGGTCGCATTGGTGTCTAAGGTGCCGCCGCTACCGTCGGCGTTGCGTGCTTCGACGGTACCGTCCAACCACACACGGCCCGTACCGGCGGTAAGCCAGACATGACCGTCTCGTGTAGCGGTACCCGTTGCGCGCAACACCGAGTGATTACCAGCCAACGCATACACGTTGCCATCGGCCGCTTGCAGGCTGACCTGTGCCGCTTCGATATCGCCTCGGTTGACGACTTTGCCGCCGCTGCCTTTTTGCACGAACACTTGCCGGCTGCTCGTCGAGTCTTGCAGTAGGACCTGTTGCCCTGCGGCGATTTCGGTGGAGCCGTTCTGCGTGCTGATGGTGCCCACGTTATCGACTTCGTTACTCGCGATAAGGAACACGTCGCCGCGGCTTGACGAGATCTTGCCGAGGTTGACGATAGTGCTGTTCGAGGAGCCCGGCGTACCCGTGAAGGTGAGGGCGCCGCCATTCATAAACGCGGTGTTATCGACATCGAGCGTGGACGCAATGAATCGGCCGCCAGTCGAGACCACGCCGCTTCGACCGATAACGACGCCTTGCGGATTGATCAAATAGACGCTGCCGGTGGCGGAAAGCGTGCCGAG
>NZ_QUBS01000037.1 GCF_003390925.1 Trinickia diaoshuihuensis
GATATGAAGCCCAAGGTCTTTCTGGGCCTTTCGTTGAGCCGTGCTGCGATTTTGTTCAGCTGCGCCTGCGAGTATTGATCAAGTTGCGTACCGTGGGGCAAGTACTGACGCAGGAGTCGGTTCGTGTTTTCGTTGGTACCACGTTGCCAAGGACTTCGCGGGTCGCAGAAGTAGACCTTCACATCCGTGGCGATCGTGAAGTCTTTGTGGTTCGCCAACTCCATGCCTCGGTCCCATGTGAGCGACCTGCGTAGATGCTGCGGCAACCGCTTAACCTCACGCTTCAGGCCCGCCACAACGCTCACCGTGTCCTTTCCCTTTACCTTGACGATGATGGTGAACCTCGAGCGCCGCTCGACCAACGTGGCGACATGAGTATTGTTGGCGCCACTGACGAGATCTCCTTCCCAATGACCAGGTACCGCACGGTCGGCTGCTTCAGGTGGTCGCTCGTGAATCGAAATCGCGTCAGCAATCTTATTGCGAGCGCCCTTCGTGCTGGACAAGCGTGAGTGACGCATCTTCCGTTGAGTCCGCAGGTGATACTGCAGCTCCTTCTTTAGAACGCCGCGCGCTTGCACAAACAGGCTGCGATAGATCGTCTCGTGAGACACGCGCATCGCCTCGTCATCGGCATACCGGTTCTTAAGCCAACCGCTCACTTGCTCTGGAGACCATTCGCGGCAAAGCTTACGCTCGACCGCATAGCGCAAGCGCCGGTTCTGCTCCAGGAGGCAGCGTTTGGGTCGCAGAGCAGCCTGCGAGGCTCGCTCATCCGCTTCCAGAGCTCGATAGTGGCCTGTTCCGCCGTTACGTGCAATCTCACGGGAAATCGTGGAAGGCGCGCGGTTCAATTGGCGGGCAATCGCTCGAATTGAAAGTCCGGCCGAGACGCCGCGCGAGATCTCTTCACGTTCACTCAAGGTCAATGCCCGCAACGACCGCTTACGAACAGCAGGGGTGTACCCTCCGCATAGTCGGATCACACCATAGATCGAGCCTGCAGGCTTGCCCAGGGCCCTCCCGATGCCAAGGAACGATTCACCTGCCCGCCACCGCTGCCAAACCTCTGACTTGCCTTCCGGCGACAACCCCGGCCTTCCCATCTGTGCCATTCGTCAACCCTCCCTCATTTGATATTAATAGGAAGGTGTTGCAACGATCCATTGAACCTACCGC
>NZ_QUBS01000038.1 GCF_003390925.1 Trinickia diaoshuihuensis
CGACGCGCCGCGCGACACGACGCCGCGCAGCGTGCCGGCCCAGCCGTCCGCGCTGGCGCAGGCGCCGCTCATCCCGGCCGGCGAAGGCGGCGCGCGCCGTCCGAGCCATGCGTCGCCCTCGGTGCGCAAGTTCGCGCGCGAGCTCGGCGTGGATGTGGCGCAAGTGCAGGGCACGGGGCCGAAGGGCCGCATTACGCAAGAGGACGTCACCGCCTTCGTGAAGGGTGTCATGACGGGGCAGCGCGCGGTCGCGGGCGCCGCGCCGGCGGGCGCCGCGGGCACCGGCGGCGAGTTGAATCTGTTGCCGTGGCCGAAGATCGATTTCACGAAGTTCGGCCCGGTCGAGCCCAAGCCGCTGTCGCGCATCAAAAAGATCTCGGGTGCGAATCTGCATCGCAACTGGGTGATGATTCCGCATGTCACGAACAACGACGAAGCCGACATCACCGAACTCGAAGCGTTGCGCGTGCAACTGAACAAGGAAAACGAGAAGGCGGGCGTGAAGATCACGATGCTCGCGTTCGTGATCAAGGCCGTCGTTTCGGCACTGAAGAAGTTCCCGACCTTCAATGCGAGCTTGGACGGCGACAACCTCGTGTTCAAGCAGTATTACCACGTCGGTTTCGCAGCCGACACGCCGAACGGTCTCGTGGTGCCGGTGATCCGCGATGCGGACAAGAAGGGGCTCATCGAGATCGCCAAGGAAATGGCGGAACTCTCGAAGCTCGCGCGCGACGGCAAGCTCAAGCCCGATCAGATGCAAGGCGGTTGCTTCTCGATTTCCTCGCTCGGCGGTATCGGCGGCACGCACTTCACGCCGATCATCAATGCGCCCGAAGTGGCGATCCTCGGTCTCTCGCGCAGTGCGATGAAGCCCGTGTGGGACGGAAAACAGTTCGTGCCGCGCCTCACGCTGCCGCTTTCGCTTTCGTACGATCACCGCGTGATCGACGGGGCGGAAGCCGCGCGCTTCAACGCCTATCTTGGCGCGCTGCTCGCCGATTTCCGGCGCGTGATCCTTTGATCGTCGACAACAAGAAGGGGACGTGAATGAGTCTCGTTGAAGTGAAGGTGCCGGATATCGGCGATTTCAAGGATGTCGACGTCATCGAAGTCAACATCAAGCCGGGCGATGTCATCGAGAAAGAGCAGTCGCTGTTGACGCTCGAATCGGACAAGGCGTCGATGGAAGTTCCGAGCGACGTGGCGGGCACGGTGAAGGAAGTGAAGATCAAGGCCGGCGACAAGGTATCGCAAGGCACGGTCGTCGCGCTCGTCGAAGCGGCCGCGACTGCCGCGGCGCCGGCGCCGGCCAAGGCCGCGCCCGCGGCTGCGGCG
>NZ_QUBS01000041.1 GCF_003390925.1 Trinickia diaoshuihuensis
GAGCTAAAGTCGAATGTGGTGTACGGGGGAGTTGAGGCGGGAAGTTGAAGGCGGTGGAGGTTTCAGCTGAGAATCTGATTGTCGAAGTCGGAAACCAGCAAAAAAGCAAACCATCCACCATGAGCAAGGATACGGAAAAAGCGGTCGTCGGTCTATCGGGTGTCGGTCTGTCTCTGGACGAATTGGTCCGTGAAGGGGCGCGGCAAGTGATTCAACAAGCGATTGAAGCGGAGCTAGCGGAACTGATGGAACGGCTCGCGAACGTCAAGACTTTGCACGGGCAACGCGCGGTGGTGCGCAACGGGTACTTGCCAGAGCGTGAAGTGTTGACGGCCGCCGGGCCGATCGCGGTGAAGGTGCCGAAGGTGCGGGATCGATCGGGATCGGGCGTGAAGTTCAATTCGACGATCGTGCCGCCGTACTTGAGGAAGTCGCCGCGCGTGAGCGCAGCGTTGCCCTGGCTGTATTTAAAGGGCATCTCGACGGGTGACATGAGCGAAGCGTTGAGCGTGCTGCTGGGCGATGACGCCAAGGGCTTGTCGGCCAACGTGGTGAGCCGCCTGAAGGCGCAATGGGCCGACGAGCATGTGGCGTGGAGCCGGCGTGATATGTCCGAGTCGCACTACGTCTATTGGTGGGTCGACGGCATTCACACGGGGCTGCGCAGCGAGAACTCCGACGGGCAATGCTTGCTGGTCATCATCGGCGTAAAACCGGACGGAAGCAAAGAGCGTGTGGCGATCGGCGATGGGTATCGCGAGACGAAAGCGTCGTGGCTGGAGCTGCTGCTCGACCTGAAAAAGCGCGGTCTGAAGGCAGGTCCACGGCTGGCCGTCGGCGACGGTGCAATGGGCTTCTGGGCGGCACTGGAAGAGGTGTTTCCGACCACACGTGGCCAGCGCTGTTGGTTTCACAAGATGGGCAACGTGCTGAACGCGCTGCCCAAGTCGCAACAGGCACGCGCGAAGGCCGATATGCAATCGATCTGGATGGCCGCGACTCGCGCCGACGCGCACGCCGCGTTCGATCGTTTCGTGTCGATCTATGCGGCGAAATATCCGAAGGCGACCGAGACGTTGAAGAAGGACCGAGACAGCTTGCTCGCGTTTTACGAATTTCCTGCCGAGCACTGGCAGCATCTGCGCACGACCAACGCGATTGAATCGACGTTCGCGACGGTGCGCCACCGTACGACGCGCACGCGTAACTGCGTATCGCGACCAACCTTCCTCGGGCTTGCATTCAAGCTGATCGAGGAAGCCGAGAAAACCTGGCGCCGTATCAACGGCCCGGAAAAGATCAAGCTGTTGCTCGAAGGCGTTGCCTTCAAGGACGGCGAACCGGTGCAAGACGATCGGCCGGTTCAGCAGAAACTCGCCGCTTGAAATCGATCGCCGTCAATTTGTTCATACACCACTATTGACGTTAGCTC
>NZ_QUBS01000039.1 GCF_003390925.1 Trinickia diaoshuihuensis
CGCCAATCGAGCATGGACCGCTCCGGCTTACAGCGGCCTCGTGACCCAGATCACCGGGTACAAGCTCGTCAATTCGTTGGCCGATCTGGAGAACGTCAATTCCGATCTCGCCGGCAATTACGCGCTCGGCAAAGACATCGACGCGAGCGCGACGAGCGAGCGCGCATACACCCCCATCGGCAACGCGGCGCCGTTCACCGGTCAGTTCGACGGCCAAGGCCATACGATCGACTCGCTGTATCTCAAGGGAACGGTCGGCGCTTATCCCGATGCGCAGCCCATCACTCTTGGCTTATTCGGGACGATCGGCTCGAGCGCGGTCGTGCGCAATCTGAACGTTTACGGCAATGCCTGGCTGATCAGCAGCGTCGATGATGCGCTCCGGTTGGCGAAAGGCGCCGAGGCAATCGTCGCCGCCTACAACGACGGCACCATCGTGCACGTGAACGCGTCGGGCAATATCAACGACATGAGCGCAGCGACGGGCAACTACGCGGATGACATGAACGCCGGAGGACTCGCCGGCATCAACCGCGGCACGATCGTCCGCTCCTCCAGCAGCGTGAATATCACCAGCGGCGGAACGTTGGGCGGTCTCGTGGCCGAAAACGACGGCCTCATCGATCAATCGTTTGCGTCCGGAGCGGTCCTCGGGGTAGGACTTGTGGTGGTTAGCTTGGGGGACCCCGGAACCGTGACGGTCTTTGCTCCGGCTTTTACGGTCGGCATTCCCGGCGGGCTCGTGGCGACGAACAACGGCACGATCAGCCGCTCCTACGCCACGGGGTCCGTGTCGAACGGCGGCTTGAGCGCCCCCGCGGCGGCAGGCCTCGTGTACTTCAACCACGGAACGATCAACCAATCGTTTGCGACGGGGAAACTCGTCAACGATACGAGCAACCCCGAATGGCCGGGCGCCGGCATCGCCGTTGGGAACGATGGCTCGATAGGAGGCGATGTCTACTGGAATATCGACTCGACGGGGGCAACCGTTGGCGTGTTTGGCAGCCGCGGCCCCAATGCGTCGAGCGGATTGACCGCGACTCAAATGACCTCGCCGTCTTCGTTCGCCGGCTACGACTTCGGCCCGAACGGTATTTGGTCAATGCCGGCCGGTGCCGACCACCCGGTGTTGCGTTGGCAGCTTCAATCCGCAAGCGGCGGATGACTCGGATTCGCTTTTCCCTGCTTCGATCACTGGAGTACGCGCAATGTTCAATGCTTCTCGGGTAGGACATTCGTCTCGTTCGCGGCCGGCCGCTCGTCCGACAATGACTGCGCTCGCTATTGCCGTATCGTTCGCCGCAGCGGCCGCCGCTCGCGCGGCCGGGCCTTTACCGGCCGGCGGGCAGTTCGTCGCCGGTACCGGTTATATCAACGGCAATGGTACGTCGCTCACAGTCAATCAAACATCGACGCGGGGCGTTATCGATTGGAATAGCTTTTCCATCGGCAACGGCAGCGTAGTCAATATCGACAACGGGAGCGGTGCGACGCTGAACCGCGTGACCGGTGCTACGCCGTCCTCGATTCTCGGCACGCTTTCCGCCACCGGCAGCGTCTATTTGATCAATCCGCAAGGCGTCGTTATCGGTCGAAGCGGCGTGGTCTCGACTGGC
>NZ_QUBS01000040.1 GCF_003390925.1 Trinickia diaoshuihuensis
CCCCCGGCGTCAGAATAGTTGTCGTGTCGTCTGAATCTTAGACGAGGTCCGGGGGCGGTAGAATCGGCATGAATGAAAGCCTACTCAGCAGAACGAAAAGAAGCCCTGGTGCGTCGCATGATGCCGCCGGAAAATGTGCCGGTATCCGCGCTAGCGCGAGAAACGGGGATCACGGAACAAACGTTGTACGTGTGGCGCCGCGAGGCGAAAGGAAAAGGATTGGCCGTGCCGGGCGACGGGAAGAATGCCGAAGGATGGTCTTCGGAAGACAAGTTTGCCGTTGTATTGGAAACCGCCCCGCTGAACGCAGCGGAGCTGGCCGAGTATTGCAGGCGCAAGGGCCTGTATCCCGAGCAGATCGCCGCATGGCGGGCCTCGTGTGTGGCCGCCAACGCCAATGCTGCCGAGCAGGCGCGGGAGCAACGTCAGCAGTCCAAAGAAGACAAGCAGCGCATCAAGCAACTCGAGAAGGAGTTGCATCGCAAGGAGAAGGCACTGGCCGAAGCGGCGGCGCTGCTTGTACTTCGAAAAAAAGCCCAGGCGATCTGGGGAGAACAAGAGGACGACTGATCAACGTCCCGGATCGCCTGTTATGCATATCGTTGATTCGCGAGGCGGTGGGCTCGGGTTGCCGCCTGCACAAGGCGTGCGAAGAGCTAGGCCTGAGTGTGCGCACGTTCCAGCGTTGGGTTGGTGACGGCGACGCCGCACGCGCCGACGGCCGCAGCACGGCCAATCGACCACAGCCGCGTAACAAGCTGAGCGAGGCCGAGCGGCGGCAGATTCTGGAAGTGGCCAACAGCGCCGAGTTCGCGAGCTTGCCGCCCAGTCAGATCGTGCCGAGCTTGGCAGACCGTGGCGTGTACCTCGCATCGGAATCGAGCTTTTACCGCGTGCTGCGCGACGCTTCGCAGCAGCACTGCCGAGGTCGTGCGCGCCAACCTTCCCGGCATGTGGTCACCAGTCACTGTGCGACGGCACCGAATCAGTTGTGGTCGTGGGACATCACCTGGTTGCCCGCGGCGATCAAGGGCAAGTTCTACTACTGGTACATGGTCTTGGACGTGTTCAGCCGCAAGATCGTCGGGCATGAAGTGCAGGAAGCGGAATCGGCCGAGCTTGCCGCGTTGCTCATGCGGCGTACGAGCTTGGCCGAGGGCCTGGCAGGACGACCGCTTGTGCTGCATTCGGACAACGGCAGCGCGATGAAGGGTGCGACGATGCTCGCCACGCTGGAAAACCTGGGCGTAGTGGCTTCGTTCAGCCGTCCGCGCGTGAGCAACGACAACCCGTACGCCGAGGCGCTGTTCCGCACGTGCAAGTACCGGCCCGAGTACCCGCGTAAAGCGTTCGCAAGCGTCGATGCCGCGCGCGCTTGGACGCAGCAATTCGTGCGTTGGTACAACCATGTGCACAAACACAGCGGCCTGAAATTCGTTACGCCGGCGCAGCGTCACAACGGCGTTGCCACCGCTGTGTTGGCGCAACGCGAAGTGGTCTATGCGAAGGCCAAGGCGCGCAACCCGCACCGCTGGTCCCGTACGACTCGCAATTGGCAATTGACGGACGAAGTCTGGCTCAATCCGGAGCGTATGCCCCGAGCCGAATTAAAGCAGTGCGCGTGAAGCGACGCGACAACTACGTTGACAAACACCG
>NZ_QUBS01000042.1 GCF_003390925.1 Trinickia diaoshuihuensis
CCGCTGAGCGAAACCACCGAACTCGGCGCCGCCGGCCGAGCCCGCGCCGGCGCCTTGCAGCGCGCCGGCCGCGGCTGCGCCGGGCTGCGCGCTGGCGAGGCCCATGCGTGCGTCGGGGTTGATCAAAGAGTTTGCCTGCGAATCCATGCGTCGGGTTTCTCCGGAATGCGGGGGTGTCCGGCCGGCGAGTCCGATGGGGCGGGAAGCCGCATCAGGACGGGCGGGACACTTTCACGATGGGGATTATCCATACCGATGCGCAACTGAATCAGTCGAATAGAAGCGGGTTTTCCCCCTAGTTTCACGGGTTTGCGAAAAGGCCCGCTGCTATGCTCACTCTCCGTGATGGGTCAGTGCGCCGCACTTTCGGTGGGCGCGAGTCTTCGGCCCTTTTTTGGAGAAACCATGACCGTTCCAGTCAATCCGCTTACATCGGCGCTGCAGCAGATGCAGTCCATGGCAGCCGAAGCGGCCGGCGAGTCGAAGGCCGCCACCCTCGGGCAGACGTCAGGGGCCGCGACGGCCGGCAGCTTCGCCACCGCGCTCAAGAGCTCGCTCGACAAGATCAGCGACGATCAAAACAAGGCCGCCGGGGAATCGCAGGCGTTCGAACTCGGTTCGCCCAACGTGTCGCTGAGCGACGTGATGGTGGACATGCAGAAGGCGAATATCGGTCTGCAGTTCGGCTTGCAAGTCAGAAACAAGCTGGTGGCCGCCTACAACGACATCATGCAGATGTCGATTTGAAGCTGGGCGGCTGTCGCGGCTTCGATCTTCACGGGGTGGCTAAAGCTTTTCCCGGGGCGATCCGATAACCGCGATAAGACCTGCGCGTTCGAATGACGGCGCGCTTCGGCACCGGCGGGGCGGGTGTGTTGCATACGCCCGCCGTGCCGATTGAGTTTCGCTAATTCACGACCAACAAGGAGAAGCGCCGATGTTTTCCCAAGGACACGCTGGAGCGGGTGCATATGCGCGCGTCGGCGTCGAGACAGGGGTGATGGGCGCAAATCCGCATCGATTGATCCTCATGCTGTACCAAGGCGCGCGCCAGGCCATCGCTCAGGCGCGCATGCATTTGCAGCAAGGCAACATCGGCCCGCGCGGCGAGGCGATCAGCAAGGCCATCGGGATCATCGGGAGCGGCTTGCAGGCCTCGCTGAACAAGGAGGTGGGCGGCGAGATCGCCCAGCGGCTCGATGCGCTTTACAGCTACATGACGCGCAGACTGCTCGAGGCCAATATCGCGCAAAGCGAGCAGATGCTGATCGAAGTGGACGGCCTGCTCGCGACGCTCGAGGAAGCCTGGATCGGTATCGGCGTCGAAGCGGCGCGCATCATGGCGCAGCAGGGGCAGGCGGACGCGCAGCGATGAATTCCAAAGCAGACTATTTTGCGCGCTACGAGGCAATTGCCGCTGTCTCGTCGCGGATGCTATCGGCCGCCCGCGACGCACTGTGGAACGAATTGACGGAGTTGCAGGAAGAGTATCGGATACTCGTCGATGCGCTGTGTGAAGTGGATGCCGGGCTCTCGCTCGACGAACACGAAAGATCGCGCAAGTACGACCTGATTCGGCAGATTTTAGCCGACGATGCTGCGATTCGCGATCTGCTCAATCCGAGTGTGGCGCGCCTTTCCGCATTTTTTTCGGCACGGCGCCCGGCGCACGTGCTCAAGGAACTGTTCGGCGCGCGCTGAGCGCCCACGGTTGATCGAACGAATTTCCCGGCCCGCGGCGCACGCCCGCGTAGTGAGGGTAGGCCCCTGAACGACGGCGCAAGGACGCGGCATGACAGGAATCGACTCAGCTCTGGCCTCGATGGTCATCGGCCGCATCGAAAGTGTGCTCGACAGCGTCGGCGCGGGCGGGCGCACCAGCCCGGCTCAATCCGGGGCGACGGGACTCACCGTCGATGTGCCGCCGCCGCCCGACGTGGCGGGTGCGCTGCCCGATACCCCGCCTCCGGCTTCCGCGCAGGCAATCTTGTCCGAAGTCGCGCTGACGCTCGACGCGATTTCGCGTTTCGGCGGCGAAGCCACACCCGCGGTCATCGGCCAAGCGCCGATCTGGCCCGCCCCTCCGGCGATCGATACGCCGGCGGGCGGCGCGCTGTTTCCGGGAGGAGCGGCCGCCGATCCGGCCGGTGCATCCACGGCCGGCGCGAATGCGGCCGCGACCAATGCTGCCGGTGCGTCCGCGCAAGCAGATTCGACGGCCGCTTCCGGTGCCGTCGGCGCGGCGGCCACGGCGATGCCCGTGCAAGCGCTGGCTGAAGCGCTCGAACAGACCGTCAACGAGTCGGGCCTGTTCTATGAGTCGCACCTCGCGCAGTGGCTGAGCGGCGGCTATCCCGCCGACGCGCTCGCGAACGAACCCCAAACGCGGCTTGCCGCCGAAGCCATTCAACTGCCGCTCGATTGGAGCAATCCGGCGCCCGCCGGCGAAGCGGCCGGCATGCCGGGTTGGCAGGCGGGCGGCCCACCCGTGCCTTCGGGCGGCGGGTGGCTGCCGCATGAGTTGCCGCCCCAGTTTTCGCTGCCCGCGTTCGGCGCCGGCGCGCATCCGGGCGCCCCGGCGTATCCCGCGCCGGGCGCGGACGGCGCCGCTTGGCGCGGCGTGCAGACCACCGTGCTCGAAGACGCGGCGTTCGGCGGCTCGAGCAGCGCTCACGCGGCGAACTTGCCGCCGGACGTGCGCGCGTCGATCGCGGCTTCGATCCATCCGGCGACGATCCCGCTCGTGCGTCAGCAACTGGACGTGCTGGCCACCCAGCAATTTCGATGGACCGGCGAGGTCTGGCCGGGCGCGAAGCTCGACTGGACGATCGAGCCCGATCGCGAGCGGCGGGCCCAGCCGGGCGACGCCGACGGCACCGAGCAGACTTGGCGTACGCGCGTCACGCTGGCGTTGCCGACGCTCGGCACCGTCGATGCGGATCTCGTCCTGACCGGCACGCAATTGATCGTGCGTGTGCAGGCGAGCCCCGGCGGGGCGGCGCGGCTCGTATCGGGCGGCGCGTCGTTCGGGCGCCGGCTGGAAGCGGCGGGCATCGAATTGGCCGGACTGCAGATCCGCGAGATCGGCGGGACGGCGCCGGCCGCGGCGGGCGGCGGCGCGTCGGCGGCGACCTCGGCCTATGCGCGCGCGGCC
>NZ_QUBS01000044.1 GCF_003390925.1 Trinickia diaoshuihuensis
CGCGGGCGACTCGCTGGCGGCCGGTGCGCTCGGCGCGGTGGCCGGCTGCGCGGACGCGGGTGCCGGGCGCGCCAGACGCGGCGCGCTCGAACTCGCCAAGGCGCGCGGTGCCGTGCTCTTTACCGGGCTCTTGTGCGTCGACACAGCGCTGGGCTTGGCGGCGGGCTTGGCCGACGTACGCGCGAGCGCGGCAGCGGGCGCCTGCGCCCCGTCGATGCGCCACTGCGCGGTGACCGCCTTCAATTGACGCGTCTGCTCCTCGAGCGAGGCCGCGGCGGCCGCCGCCTGCTCGACGAGCGCGGCGTTTTGCTGCGTCACGTCGTCCATCTGCGTCAGCGCGCGATTCACGCCTTCGATCCCCGTCGATTGCTCTTCCGAGGCGGCGCTGATCTCACCCATGATATCGGTCACGCGGCGCACGGCTTGAACGATTTCGTCCATCGTCGTGCCGGCCCGGCCCACGAGTTCCGAGCCGCTCGCCACCTTGTCGGCCGAATCGCCGATGAGCGCCTTGATTTCCTTGGCCGCCGCGGCGCTGCGCTGCGCGAGGCTGCGCACTTCGCCCGCGACCACCGCGAAACCGCGGCCTTGTTCGCCCGCGCGCGCCGCTTCGACGGCTGCGTTCAAAGCAAGAATGTTGGTTTGGAACGCGATACCCTCGATCACGCCGATGATGTCGACGACCTTGCCCGAACTTGCGGCGATGTCTTGCATCGTCGAGACGACTTGGCTCACGACCTCGCCGCCACGCAACGCGATGTCCGATGCATTGATCGCAAGCTGGCTTGCCTGCCGTGCGTTTTCGGTGTTCTGACGCACCGTGCCCGTGAGCTGTCCCATGCTCGTCGCCGTTTGTTGCAGCGAGGCGGCTTGCTCTTCGGTACGTTGCGACAGGTCGGTGTTGCCGATCGAGATTTCGCGCGCGCCCACATCGATCGATTCGGTCCCGGCGTGCACCGCCTTGACCATCGTCGTCATGGCCTGCTGCATGCGGGCGATACCCGCGTTGAGCCGGCCGATCTCATTGGTACCGGTGCCGCGCACCGGACGCGTCAGGTCGCCGTTCGCGATGTGCTCGAAGTGCGTCACTGCGTCGTTGATCGGCTGGACGATGAGTCCGCGCAGCGCGAAACGCACGAAAACGACGAGCACGATCGCGAACACCGCAACGGCGATGATGAGCGAACTCATCAAACCGACGTGCGCCGACGATTGCGTGTGCAACGACTCGGCGTGGTCCTGGCGCTCTTTGAGCACGGCCGCGGCCGCCTTGTCGAAGGCGACGAACATCGGGCTGATCTTCGTATCGGCGATCGCGTGATAAGCCGCGAGGTCGCCCGCTTGCGCGGCCGTGAACTCGGGCTCGACGCCGTCATGCAACACCGTCTCGTGCAGCGAGTTGAGCGTATCGACGAGGGACTGATCGAGGCCGTCCTTCGGCGCGCTCATGAACGTTTGCCAAGCTTGGTTCGAGGAGGCGAGCAATTCTTGCGCGCGCGCCAGCACCTTCTTGGCTTCGTCGGCGTTGTTCGCCTCCGACAGCGCGCGAAAACGATCGAGCGCGACCCGCGAACGCAGCAAGAAGCTGCCCGTGTCGTCGAGCGCATGGATCGCCGGTAAATCGCCGCGCGCAAGGGTATCGAGCGAACGATTCGCGCTGGAAAGCGCGGTGAGCCCAAGCACGCCGACCGCGACGGTCAGCGCGACGAACACGGCGCCGATGGCCGTCAACGTCGTGCGGATCGACCAGTTCTGCAACATTATAAATCTCCGGTGGGGTGCACTCGAGCCCGACGCCTTACTGGGCGAACGTTTCGATGAGTGCCATTTCCTTGCTGACCATCAGCTTCTCGATATCCATCAAGATCAGCATGCGGCCTTCGACGGTGCCGAGGCCCGTCAGATATTCGGCGGTCAGCGTCGCGCCGAACTCGGGCGCGGGCATGATTTGATCGGCCGTCAGCGTGAGCACGTCCGACACGCCGTCCACCACCATGCCGACGACGCGATGCGCGACGTTCAGGATGATCACGACCGTCTGATGATCGTATTCGACGCGGCCCAAGTGAAACTTGATCCGCATATCGACGATCGGCACGATGATGCCGCGCAGGTTGATGACGCCCTTGATGAACTCGGGCGCGTTGGCGATGCGCGTCACGCTGTCGTAGCCGCGAATCTCCTGCACCTTCAAGATATCGATCCCATACTCTTCCGCGCCAAGCGTGAAGATCAGGAATTCTTGACCGGTCGCGTCGGCTTGCAGCGCATCGCGACGGCTGCCCGCAACGGTCAAACCGTTCGCGGTATTGGATTGGACTTCTGCCACGTTAGCCCCCAAACGGTTGGGAATTACGAAAAATTCATTGCGCCGTGCGATGCACGGCTCTCACGGTTCAGTGCCGCCACGTCCACGATCAGCGCGACGCTGCCGTCGCCGAGAATCGTGGCCGCAGAAATACCGCGTACCTTGCGGTAATTCGTTTCGAGGTTCTTCACGACCACTTGCTGCTGGCCCACGAGTTCGTCGATCAGCATCGCGAAGCGGCGGCCCTCGGTCTGCATGATCGTGACGATGCCTTGCGTCGGCTCGGTGCGCGCGCCTTCGACCGAGAACACTTCGTGCAGCGCGACGAGCGGCAGGTATTCCCCGCGCACGCGCACCACGCGCTCGCCGTTGGCCACCGTATAAATGTCCTCGGCCACCGGTTGCAGCGACTCCATGACGAAGTTCAGCGGCAAGATGAAAATTTCGCTGCCGACCTTCACCGACATGCCGTCCAAAATAGCGAGCGTGAGCGGCAAGATGATTCGCGTCGTCGTGCCCTTGCCCGCATGCGAGGTGATCTCGACATGGCCGCCCATCGATTGGATGTTGCGCTTGACCACGTCCATGCCCACGCCGCGGCCGGAGACGTCCGTCACTTGCTCCGCCGTCGAGAAGCCCGGCATGAAGATCAGGTTCCAGACTTCCTCGTCGGACATCGACTCGCTGACCTGCATGCCTTGCTTCATGGCCTTGGCGAGAATCTTGTCGCGCCGCAGGCCCGCGCCGTCGTCCGACACCTCGATCACGATGTTGCCGCCGTGATGAGCCGCCGACAGCACGAGTTGACCGGTGCCGTCCTTGCCCGCCGCGCGCCGCGCCTCGACCGTTTCGATGCCGTGGTCGAGACTGTTGCGCACGAGGTGGGTCAGCGGATCGATGATCCGCTCGATGAGGCTCTTGTCGAGTTCGGTCGCTTGACCGAAGGTGACGAGTTCGACTTCCTTGCCGAGCTTGGCCGCCAGATCGCGCACGAGACGCGGGAAGCGGCTGAATACGTAGTCCATCGGCATCATCCGGATGGACATCACGGCCTCTTGCAGATCGCGCGCGTTGCGCTCGAGCTGCGCCATACCGTTATAAAGACGATCGTGCAGTGCCGGATCGAATGTGCTCGTCGTTTCCGCGAGCATCGCTTGCGTGATGACAAGCTCGCCCACGAGGTTGATCAGTTGATCGACCTTTTCGACGCCGACTCGGATCGAACTGCCTTCGCCGCCCGCCGCCGCAGCGGCCGGACGCGCCTTCTTGTCTTCGCCGCCGGCTGCCGGCGCACTCGCCACGACGCTCTTGGCCGGTTCGGCCTTGGGCTCGGGCGCGGCCGGTGCGCTCGTCGCCGGCGCGGCCGGTGCCGGCGCGGGCGC
>NZ_QUBS01000045.1 GCF_003390925.1 Trinickia diaoshuihuensis
ATGCAAGACTGGCTTGCGGCTCAGCGGACAAAGGATACGGCTGCATAACCCCGGGCCTCTGGAAGGCGAAAAACCGAGGGAAGCTCAGTCCGGGGGAAACAAGAATGAACAGGATGTCGCGCTACCTAGTTCCGCAACTTGTTTTGGTGTTCATGTCTCATGTCTCCTTGGCAGCGGATACTTCGAATTTTAACAATCGAATATCTGCGTTAAATGCCCTAGTAGGCAACGGGGCATCTGCTGCGCCCGCCGGACAATCGTCCCAGCCTGCCTCCGGTCAATCGGCGGCACAGCCCAATGGGGGCGCCACCACGACGCCGAGCGGATCAGCGCTATTCGATCCTAAGCAACAAGATACCTTTAACGATCTCGTGGGAAGATGCGCGGGTGCGATTAGTATCTATGATACGCGCGCAGAAGGACAGCGACACACGTCCGAATGGATTGCTATCGGTGGTGCCGTCCTTGGTGTAGCGGGTGCTGCACTGGCGGGCCACGTGGCAATTGCGATTGTATCTTCGCTCAGCGGGTTATCCGGTGCAGCCAATACGACCCAAAAGATTTTCCAAGACAATGGTGATACTTCGACGAACACTTTGCTGGCACGTGAGGATGTGAGAAAGAACGCGCGCGACGCCATCAAAGCGTACAATGACGGTCAAGATTTCGCTGCTCGGCAAGTCGCGTTGAACCAACTATTTGCCGCGTGCATGCTCCTCGATCCTGTAGGCTTAGCGATCACTCCATCGGGAAACTGAGGCCAAGAATGGAAGAGACGAGAGCATGTAAAGGCGCAGAAACGGGTACGCGTCGATGGGGTATGGTCAGCGGTGCTGGAGGTGCAGTATGCAGGTAAGAGACGATCTGGTCGATTATCAGGTCTTCGGGTTCTCGGCCGGTTGTGCCAGCTCGACATCCTCTGAATCGATCCCAACGAATCACGCTTGATAGGCCTTAAAGCGACGCGATGAAGGATTGAAACGAGGATCTGCCGTCAGTCGTGGGCCTATTCTGGGTGAGGCCGAAGTACGGACCCGCCGAGGTCACGAATGTCGTTTGCGACGACGCATTCAACCGGTTCGGCGCGCAGGTATTCGGTAAGACTTTATCTGGTCCCTCGATCGCTTTGGCGAGGCACTCTGGTTAGGACCGATCAAACCGCCGGCGGCGGGAATTGGACTAGATGTATGGGAATACAACGAAAATTCAATCGGCGCGAGAGCGTCTCGCATCGGCCGGGAGCCGGGACTTGATGGGGATAAAACAATGAGCAGACCGCAGATTCTCTCCAACGCAGAAATTCACGGCATCGACAGCTTTGTCGCAAAGGTGCTCGATGCATACAAGGATGGCAGGGTAAGCCGGCAAGATGCAGTGCTGGCTATTGGTCATGTTACGGTCGCCGTGGATCAAGGTAATGCGACCGAGTATGTCAACTTTCCGGCGAACTGGTCTGCTCCTTGAGAGCTTACATCGCGAATGTCGGTCTGAAAGCCACAACGAAGAAAGCCTCTCATATCAGCAGTTTAGGTTGCTCGAAGTGGTCGCTAACGCGCAGCGCGAAGAACGCGAACATCTTTTTGGCGCCGATCGAGCGTGAGGGCGCGAATTTGTGCGTAGCGGCAGGTCTACTGGAAACGGCCTGCGACATCGCCCGCTTAACCGACGATGGCGCGAAGTTCATCATCCGGTTGAATACCTGATACGAAACAGAGAGCAACGGGAGCGAGTAGATCATGTACGAGAAGCAGATGAATGAAATTGCCGAATGCCTCCGGCTAGTAGCCGACACCTACGACGGCCACGACCATGCGGTTCTCGATGTCATCGCTGATTGCGAGAGAGCGATGGAACAAGCGCGCGAGGGCGCAATCGGCGCCTGGGAGCGACGTGAACTCGATTACGCACGGGCCGCCGTTCGCGAAGGATTCCTGCGACTAGCTTTGGTGGCGGCCGAGAAGGCGCTGATTGTCAGTCAGTTGCCGCGGGATGAATACGAGTACGGTCTCAATTACGGCCGCCGTCAATAACACGGAAAACGACACCCACGGGGATTGCTGTGAGAATCGTAAAGAGAATCAGTGTTGCTCTTTGTCTGGCCGCGACCGTTTGTCCGCTTAGGCCGAACATTGGGTAATCTCTGCCAAGAATGACAGGGAGACCGTCTACCTCGATGGCGGCAGTATCAAGCGCGACGAATACGGCAACGTTCTAGTGAGGACAAAGCACGACTTATCTGCCCATCCAATGGTCGTCAACAACCGGTTCATCGCAACTTCAATGGAGCGCGATGCTTTCGACTGTAGTCGTGACCGCGTCCGTTTCTTGTCGACCGCCGCGTACGATCGCAACGGAGCGCTGCTTGCAGCGGTCGATTCATCTTCGACGTTTTAGAAGATTCCACCACGGACAGTCGTGGCGTCAATCGAGCAGATTGCATGTGGCGCTGCCAAGCGCTTGGGTATGTGAGAGAAGGGAAAACGCGCAAAAAAATGCGCCCGTTGACTGGCCGGTAGTCGGTCGCATACGCAAAGGAGCCGATATGGCATCAGTAGATTTAACGAAGGCGAAAGAAGTGATTGTGAAAACCCACGCAGGTGACGTGACTCGCTTTATCAATGCGGGCTGGTCGTTGATCGACACAGCTTCGGGAAAAGATGAGTCAGGCTACCCGCTAACGTTGTACTCGCTAGCGTGGCTCGGCGAAGGCGAGCCGGCTGAACCGCAGCGCTAATCGAACGATAGAGGCTGACTGTTGCCGCTACTGGTGGCAACGGTGAAGCCTCTAAGGGCATTGAAACGGAAAACGCACGATGCGGGACTTCCTTGAAAAGTGTTTGGTCTTCGGCGGAATCGCTCTCGCCTACTGGCTCCTGATTTTCGATGGACGCAGCCCGAAGCAGAGACGCGAAGAGGATGCCCGACAGCTCGCCGACGACGAGGAGCGGCGACGCAACTATGACGCAGCCGCAGCTTATCAGGCGCAGAATAACCGCCACGATCAGCATCGATAGGAAAGCAGCAAAACCATGGAATTGAACGTAGCGTTCTCGTGCCCGTGCGGCGCATTTGTCGATCAGAACTTGCATGTCGACGCGGACGAGTCTTTGGGTGACACCGAGGAATTCTACGCCTCTGTGCAATGCGACGGATGTGGTAAAGACTTCGAAGCAAAAATAAGGCGCAAGTTTGGCGAGACCAGTGTGGCGATTGCTGGAGCCGTCTCATTGACGTTTGACGTGTTGGCGGAGGATGCGGATGACGAACTGCGGTGGGTAATACAGTCTTCCGAACAACTTGATACATACAGGGACGTTGTACGCGACGCATACCGGCTGCTACGAGCACCGGTGGCAGACGATCTAAAGGTCAGCCTGTGCAATATGATCTACGCGCAAGTGGTTACTGCAGTTGAGGCATATCTTTCCGGGACCTTCATTCGCACAGTTGTCAATTCAAACGCGTTGATCCGAAGGTTAGTGATGACCGACCCCGCACTGGCGAACCGACCATTGGTATTGAAGGATATTTTTAGCCAGCATGAAGGTCTCCAATTGACTGTCGCGAAGTATCTGCATGACCTGATCTTTCATGAACTTAAGAAAGTGAAGCCGATGTACGCATCCGTGCTTGATATCGATTTCGGTGATATAGGTTGGTTGTTCAGGGCCGTTCTGATACGACATGACTGTGTCCATCGAAACGGCGTTAGCAAAGAAGGCGTGCCGACCGGCGTAGACGAGGCGGCAGTCGTTGAGCTAATAAAGAATTGCAGTTCGTTGGTCGCGAGTATCGATGAACAGGTTCAGTTCTCGGTGCAAGAAGCCGGATAGGAAAACATTACAACATCGTGAATGCCGTTGGAATTGCCGAAATAGGCAGACAGTGCCATCGAATGACAAGCGCGTTTCGGCTTGTTAGATTGGTCGTGCAGGTCTACCCGGAGCCCGCATGAAACTAAGAACGGTCTATCTGAAGGTCGGCAACATGGACGAAGCCGCCGCATTTTGGCAGCAGGTGCTAGAACGGGCGCCGCACCGCCAATCGCCCAAATGGACGGAGTTCCTTATTGGAGACGTCCGCCTGGGCCTATTGCTCAACGACTTTGGCGACGAGTTCGACGGTAGCGGCGCGGTGCCGGTATTCGAGTTCGAAAAAGACGCGCTGCTTTCCTTTCTCGACCGCGCGAAGGCGAACGGTGCGAAGGTCGTCGTCGACGGGCTCGACGATCCGAACATGAAGAGTATCGTCCTGCGCAGCCCCGACGGCCACGAGTTCGAACTCTGTACGTGCCACGAATGAGCCCGCCAAACGCGCGCAGTACCCCTGGTTAATCCGCCTTCACCAGCACGGGCCGCAGCAATTCGTCGAGCACGCCGGTCATCCCCTCCGGGTGCGCGGCCGCGCGTTCCTTCAAGGCGGCGACGAGTTCGCCGTCGAGCTTGCAGGCGAACGGCACGAGCCCTTTGGCCTGGTCGAGCTTGCGCTGTTCGCGGCGGTTCGCCGGGGTCTCGGCCGTCCCTTTGCCGAAGCGTTCCGAGTTCGACTGTTTCATCGATTGAGTCAGTTTCAACGCCTTGTTCTTTTCAAGGTCGAATTTCTTCATTGCCATGGCTTGCATTCCGCGGGTTGGATCGATCAGCGCGTATTGTACGCGGGCCTAAAGCGGCGGCCGTTTCAAGCGCCGCCGGCCGTCGTTTCGAGGGCTTCGCGCTCCTGCCGGATCACCTTGGCTAAACGTTGCACGAGCGGCACGAACAGCGACTCCGACGTATTGCCATAGCCGAGTACGAGGCCGTTGTCTTCCGGTTGCGGGCGCAAAGCGAAGCGTGAGAGCGCCATCGGCGCCATTTCGAACCCGCGCGCGGCCAGTGCGATGCGCTCGTCCGGGTAATCGGCGGGCAGCCTAATCGTCAAATGCATTCCGCTGTCGCCGCCCGCCACGACATGAGGCACGTCCAGATGCTGCTTCAACGCGGCTCGCAAGGCGTCCTGCCTGCGTTTGTAGAGACGGCGCATTCGCCCTAGGTGGCGGCTGAATTGGCCGCTCTCGATGAATTCCGCGAGGGCCAACTGCTCGTAGCGATGCCCGCCCCGCAGCGTCTCCTGGAGCAAGGCGGCGGCCGGAGCGGCCAAGGCCGCGGGCAGCACGAGAAAACCCAGACGCAGCGAAGGGAAGAGCGTCTTGCTGAACGTGCCCACATAGAGAACGGGCGCATGCGGCACGAGGCCCTGCATCGCGCCCACGAGTTCGCCGGCATGGCGGTACTCGCTGTCGTAGTCATCCTCGATGATCCACGCGCCGTGCCGCTGCGCGTTGGCGATCAGGTCGAGCCGGCGCGCGGCCGTCAGCACGGCACCGGTCGGATATTGATGCGACGGCGACGTGTAGATCAACCGGGGCGTGGCTGCCGCCCACGCCGCCTCCGGGATATCGAGCCCGTTTTCGTCGACGCGCATCGGAACGACCTCGAGGTCGCCGCACACCATCGCCGTCTTCGCGCCTCGATAGCCGGGATCTTCAACCCACGCTTTATCCCCGGGATTCGTCACTAGGCGCACGCACAGCGTCAGTGCTTCTTGGGCGCCTTCCGTGATGACGATTTGCTCGGGCTCGCAACGCACCGCGCGCGCGACCGCGAGATGCCGCATGATTGCTTCGCGCAACGCGAGCTCGCCCTGCGGATCGCCGTAGGAGAGGCCGGAGACGCCCGCGCGCCGCACCGCGCGATCGAAGCATCGTTTCCAAGCCCCCAGCGGAAACCGCGCCAGCGCGGGCACGCCGGGACGCAGCGGCAAGGCATCGCCGGATGTAGGCGGGCTCTTGTCATCTTCCGCCATATAGGAGCCACCGGGCTTCCGGCATAAAGGAGCCGGGGCGTTTTCGGCATAAAGGAGCCACTTCGTTTCC
>NZ_QUBS01000046.1 GCF_003390925.1 Trinickia diaoshuihuensis
CGGCGCCACGCGCGTGACGTGCAGCCCGCGCGCCTCGACGTGGGCGCGCGCGCCGGCCTCGTCCTGGGCGTCGACGACGAGGGCGACAATCCGGTTCTCCGGTGAAAGCGCTCTGACTTCAAATTGCATGGTGCCGCCTGGTGTGTCTGTCCTGCCTGCCGACGGCATCGCCTTGCGTCCGCTGCCCGCTCGCGGTGGGCGCGGGCGCAAGGCGATGCCGGGTCCGCTCGCGCGGACTCGGGCACGGCTTCATTCGCTGCTGATGTCGGCGTCCTCGCCGGCGCCGCCCGGTTGCCCGTCGCGGCCGTAGGAGATCACCGCGTAGTCGCCCTTGGTGCCGGGCACCTGATAGACATAGGGATGGCCCCACGGATCGAGCGGCACATCCTTCTTCAGGTAGGGGCCGTTCCACTTGTCGGCGCTGGCGGGCTTGACGACCAGCGACTGCAGCCCTTCCTCGGCGGTCGGGAAGCGGCCGACGTCGATCCGGTAGTTGTCGATCGCCTTGGTCAGCACGTCGATCTGGGCGCGGGCTACCGTCACCTGCGACTTGCCGAGCTGCGCGAAGTAGCGCGGCCCGACGATCGCCGCCAGCATGCCGATGATGACCAGCACCACCAGCAGTTCGAGCAGCGTGAAGCCGCGCGCGCGGCGGCGGATTGCGAGCCGTGGCCGGCTTGCGCCGCTCGCCTGGACCGTGGTCCCGTTGATCATCGATCACCCTTCGAAAAAATTGAGCGGGCGCCCCTACCGCGGGCGCCCGGATCTGCCTGGCCAGTGCCTTGCGGCATCAGCCGCCGGCCGTCAGTAGCCGATCCCGAGCACGATGTGCTCCGGCACCGGCACCTGGATCGTCGAGCTCTGGTTGTTCACGTCGTCGAAGGCATAGCCGTAGGCCAGGCCGCTCACGCCGTGGTCGTGCCAGAACCGCGCGTACTCGTTGTACGGCGAGGCCGCGTAGTACGCCGAGGGCACGTTCCATTTGCTCGCATCGCCCATCACGTGACGGTTGATCGCCGCGCACAGTTGCGCCTCGATCTGCTGCTGCGTCGCATCGCCGTCGAGGAACACGTCGTTGCAAAGCAGCACCGCCTGCGTGCTCGGCTTGTTCACCGCATAGGTGCTGCCGGCGAACTGGCCGTTGTGCTGGTCGATCTCCTTGAACACCAGTTGCGTTCCCGAGGTGCGGCCGACGAAGGCACGCGCTCCCGCCACCACAGGCAGGTCGTTCGAGGCGTAGAACGTCCACATGTCGTTGACGTAGCCGTCGAAGTAGTTGCCGTTCGCCTTGCCGGCCGCGAACGAGTCGTGAGCCGGCGCCATGATCCGGAAGTTCGACGGGGCCGACGGCTGGAAGGCCGTCGAGACTTCACGCGTGTAGGCCTGGAACAGATCGGCGCGACGCTGCGCGATGCCGGTGCGCTGATGCACCGTGCCGTTCGCCGAGTAGACGTCCTGCGTGAGCGGGAAGCCGAACTCGTCGACTTGCGTGGTGTTGATCCACAGACCGTTGCCGCCGTAGGCGAACTCGTACCAGTCGAACGGGATGCCTAGACTCGGGTCCGTGCCGTTGTTCGGATCGGGCGGCGCGAAACCGATGCTGCCGTCCGCGGCCTGGTTGATCTTGATGTACAGCGGACTGCCCAGCGACACGAAGATCCGGCCGGAGAACATCGGCGGCAACTGCAGCGTCTTGCTCTGCGCGAGCGTGAAAAAGTAGTTGCTGTAGTTCTGGCCATTCGGTGCCGTCAGGTGGTTCGGCGCATCGTTGTCGGCCACCGACGAGGCGACGATCGTGCCGTCCGGTTTGAGCCAGGCGAACTGGCCCGTCGCCGGATCCCGCGCAATCACCGCCACGTACACCTGGTCGTCGGAGTAAGCGCCCTGCGTGTTGTTCTGCAGGTCCACGCCGATCAGACCGGGTTTGACGGTGTAATTCGGTACCGTCGTGTCGACCGTCAACGTGGCGCTGTTCGACGTCACGACCGTTCCGTCCGGGCCGGTCACCGCCACGCTGAACTGCTTGCCGCTGTCGCCGGCCACCGCGGCGGCCGTGTCGTAGACCCGGCTGGTCGCGCCGGCGATCGCCTTGCCGCCGAGTTGCCACTGGTACGTGTACGGCCCCGTACCCGACATCATCACCGCGAAGTGAGCCGGCTGGCCGACGGGTACCGACTGGTTGGCCGGCTGCTCGATGAAGGGGCTGGCCGGCTGCGGCTGAGTGCCGGTGCCGCCACCGGTGCCTGCCGCCTTCGACGGATCGTTGTACACCGCGAACTCGAACAGCGAGTAACCGTAGCCGGTCGCGCGCTGCTGCCCTTGCAAGCGGATGTAGCGCGCCGTCGTGGTGTTGAACGACAGGTCGTCGATGCCGCCCTTGCCGTTGGCCTGGGTATAAACGGTATTCGACCAGTCGACGTTGTCGTGCGAGGCCTGGATCAGGAACTGCTTGCCGTAGGCGTTCTCCCAGTTGATCACCACCCGGTTGAAGGTGGTTTCCTTGCCAAGGTCGATGGTGAGCGACGCGTCATCGGCGAAGTTCGACGAGAAGCGCGTGTTCAGGTTGCCGTCCACCGCATTGGAAGCCGGATAGCCGTCACCCTCCAGGCCGCTCGCCGTGGCCTTGGCACCCAACGCCAGGTTCACCGCCGCCGCCGCTTGGCCGAACGTGACGTTAATGCTGTGCGGCGCCAGCACGTCGTCGAAGGTGTAATGATCGACGATGCCGATGTCCTTGCCGTCGACCTGCACGCCCGTCACGGCGCCGCCGGCGGCCGGAACGAACTGGTAGGTCTGCACGCCGCCCTGCAGCACCGAGGTGCTGCCCGTCGGCGTGAGCGTGCCCGCGCCGCTGGAGGTGGCCGTGATCGGGAAGGCCGGGGTGTTCGCGGTGTTATAGACCTCGAACTCGAACAGCGAATAGCCGTACTGCGTGGCCCGCTTGGTGCCATACATGCGCACGTAGCGCGCCTGCACCGGCGCCGGGAAGCGCAGGTCCTCGGTGCCGCCCGTGTCGCCCGTCTTGGTCACCGCGTCGTTCCACTGGGCGTTGTCGGTCGAGGTCTGGATCTTGTAGTCCACCCCGTACGAGTCCTGCCAGCGCAGCACCACGCGATCGACGGTCTGCACCGTGCCGAGGTCGATCGTGATCGACTGCGGATCGGAGAAGGCCGAGGACCAGCGCGAATTCAGGCTGCCGTCCGTTGCATTGGACGGGCCGTAGCCGTCGTTCTCGTTGCCGGTCGAGACGGCAGGCCTGCCGAGCGCCAGGTTCGCGCTCGGGGTCGGCGGCTGCGTGTTGCCACCGCCGCCGTTGTCCCCGCCAGTGCCGCCAGTGCCGCCAGTGCCGCCAGTGCCGCCGTTGTTGCCGTTACCACCGCCATCGCCGCCATTGCCGACAGTGGCGGGCACCACCGTCAGCAGGGCTTGCGCGCTGCTCACCGTGCCACCGGCGTTGCTGACGTCGACCGTGTAGATCGCGCCATTGTCGTTCGCGACCGTGAGGGCCGGCGTGGTGTACGACGGGATGGTGGTGATCGCGATCAACTGGCCGTTGCGCTTCCACTGGTAGTCGAGCGGACCGGTGCCCGTGACGGCGACCGTAAAGCGCGCAACCTGGCCTTCGCTGGCCGTGGTCGCCACTGGCGGCGTCACGATGACCGGTGCCGGCGAGGTAGTGCCGGACACACACATCACCCAACCCGGCGTGTTGTTGATGATGCCCGCCCAGGACTTGCCCGAGGACTCGACGAACCAGGCGTTGTTGTCGATGTTCGGCACCGGGGTGGTGGTCCAGGTGCGCCACGGCGACGGGAACGCGCAGGATGCGTAGTTGGCGCGCGCGATCGTCATCGCCTCGTTGAGCGTCGGGATCCGCATGCCGATCGACTTGCAGTACTGGTCGGCGATCTGCTGCGTGAACTGCGCCCCGTCGGCCGCGAAGGTGGTGTACGTCTGCTGCCAGGTCAGACCGCTGACGTTGTCCTTCACGGTCGGCACGAACGGACCGGACGGCAGTCCCGGAATCGTCGACTGCCAGGTACCCGGTTGCGCGGGGATCGGCGTGTAGCGCTCGGTGGCGCTGTTAGCCGAGCATTGCGGCGCGTCCAGCACTTGGAACTCGAACAGTGAATAGCCGTACTGCGTGGCGCGCTTCAGGCCCAGCATGCGCACGTAGCGCGCCGACTGGCTCGCGAAGAATTGCGTCTCGGTGCCGCCCGCGCCGGTGACCGGCGCGGTGGTGCCGCCGGCGCCATCGGGCTGGCCGTTCGGGAACACCGTGTTCCAGGTCTTCTCGTCGTTCGACACCTGGATGTCGTACTGCGAGGCGTAGGCGTTTTCCCAGATCAGCACGACCTTGTTGAAGGTCTTGACCGAGCCGAGATCGACCTCGAGCCAGGACGGATCGACTTCCGGCGCCGAGGACCAGCGCGTGGTGGTCGAACCGTCGATCGCGTTGGCGGCCATCAGCCCGCCGTTCTGATCGCTGCTCGATTTGGCCAGCGCACCCAGCGCGAGGTTGGAGGCGTCGGTGCCGCTGACGGTCAGCGTCGCGGTGCGGCTACTGACGTTGCCGGCCGTGTTGGTGACCGTCACCACGTAGCTACCGGCGTCGGTGGACTGGGCCTGCGAGATCAGCAGGCTCGGTTCGTTGTCGCCGACCGGCTGACCGTTGTGGGTCCACTGGTAGCTGAGCGGGTTCGAGCCGGTGGCGCTCACGCTGAAGGTCGCGCTCTGGCCGAACGGCACGCTCTGGTCAGCGAGATCCGAGACGATCACGGGCGGCGCCGCCACGTTGACCGTTAGGGCCACCTGGTCGGAGGTGACGACGCCGGCGCTGTTCCTGACGATCACGCTGTAGAGCGAACCGCTGTCGGTGGTCTGCATCACCGGCGTGTCGTACACCGGCGAGTTCGCGCCATCGATCGGCTGGTTGTTCCTCAGCCATTGGTAGGTCAGCACCGGCGAGCCGGAGGCCTGCACCGTGAACTCGGCGCTCTGGCCCGCGGTAATGTTTTTCGCGAGCGGTTGCAACTGGATCGTCGGCGCCTGCGGCTGCACCAGCGAGACCACGGCATTGCGCGAATCGAGCTTGCCGATGCTGTTGCCGACCTCGACGCTGAAGGTCGCGTGGTCGTCGCCCTGCTGCAGTGCCGGCGTGGTGTAGCTGTACGCGTTGGCGCCCGCGATCGGTTGGCCGTTCTTGAACCACTGATAGCCGATCGGCGTCGCGCCGGCGGTGAGCACCGTGAAGGTGGCGCTCTGGCCCAGCGTGACGATCTGGTCGCTCGGCTGGGTCAGGATCTGCGGCGCGCTCTGCTGCTGCGGGCCGACGTTCATGTCAGTGCCGTCGAACGGCTGCGTGTCGGCGAGCGGCACCGGCTGTACCACGAACGAGGCGTTCGCGCTGGCCAGGCCCGGCGACGAGACCGTGACGTTGACGGTGCCCGGCTGGAACTGCGTTCGCACTGCGATCTTCGCCATGCCGCCTTCGGCCAGCAGGTTCGGATCGCCCGGCGCGTGCCAGCCCTGCGGCTGCGAGTGGTCGACGTAGTGGTCCGTACCGCCGCGATAGGTGCCCGGGCCGCTGACGGCGAAGGTCAGCGTCTGGCCGGCGTCCGGCACCAGATTGCCCTGGGCGTCCACCACCTTGGCCGTCAGCGTGGCCGCGTCGGTACCGTTGGCGGTCAGCACGAAGGTGTCGCCGTCCGGCTTGGTGATCTGCGGATCGACCGTCAGCAACAGGTGGTCAGCCGGGCCGGCCGTGACCAGCGTGTCGGTGGCGGCAACCTGCAGGTCGTCGTTCAGACACTCGGCCACCAGCGTGCCCGGCTGAAACGGGATGTTGTCCCAATGGACCTGGTCCGGCAGCAGCGTGGTGTTCTGCGTGATATCGGCCGAGGGGTCCTGGTTCACCGGGTTCGGCGTCTGGGCCGGGCCGACGATCTGGCCATTCAGGCGCAACTGCACCGAATGGCAATTGCTGAACGCGTTGACGCGCACGTTGCCGGTCGTGTTGCGGTTCCAGGTGTTCGCCAGCTTGACCACCGGCTTGATCTGGTTCGGCGTCCAGAGCGCCTGGTAGATGTAGTACAGCAGGCGCGGGAAGCGATTCGCGTCCATCATCGACGCGCCGTTCGAACGCACGTTGGTATTCAACGTGCCGTCGGTCTGCGTGTTGATTTCACCCGGCGTATCGGCGAGGTACCAGTGCGCCATACCGAACGACTTGCCCGCCACGCTGTGTACCCAGTCGCGGATGTAAGACGCGGCGAACTGGATCTCGAAATCGTACTTCCAGCGGCCCAGGCCGTCGCCCCAGTATTCCGAGCCATAGGCAGGCACGCCCGGGTTGCTCTGCTTGACGCCGACGTCGCAGCCCTGGCCCGAGCAGCCGAGGATGTCGCCGTTGGCCGGATCCGGCGTGCGGTCAGCCTGGGCGCGCGTGTTGACGAAGTCCCAGGTCCGCGAGATCTGTTTGAGCTGCTTGGCGATGCTGGTGTCCATCTTGCCGTTGTTCGCCTCCCAGGCGAGCACGGAGGGATGATTGCGATCATGGATGATCATGTCGCGGTGCAGCTCTTCCTTCAGCGTAATGTTGTCGGCCGATACGCAATTGCCCGTGACCGTGCCGCTACAGATCGCGCTGAAGCCGTTTTCGCCGTCGCCGCTGGGCTGCAGCATCATGATGCCGTAGGCGTCGGCGGCGTCGAGCCACTCACGGCCCTGGCTCGAGTGGCCGGGGCGATAGGAGCTGCCGCCCGCCTGCGCGAGCAGCGATAGATCCTGCCATTGGAGGTTCGGCGGCACGGCCGAGCCGAGCGCTGGGTAGTCGTAACGGCCCGAGGCGCCCCACAGGAAGTGAGGGTGACCGTTGATAATCGGGAAGTTCTGGTTCCAGGTGATGGTGCGGATGCCCAGCGGGCTTTCCTTGGTATCCACCACCACGCCATTCACGCTGACCGAATGGATCACGTGATACATGTACGGATGACCGTAGATGCTGTTGTTCGGATACCAGAGATGCGGGTTGCTCACCGTCAAGATCTGATCGAACAGGGCGGGCGCGAGCGGCCCGGTGCTGTTGGCCGGCAGCGTGCGCGTGTCCTGCGCGGTGGCGACCACTGCGCCCGAGGCGTCGACGATCTGTGTCGTCAGCGTGACCGGCTGGTCCGACGAGTACTCGTTCAGGACGTTGGTTTGCACCCGGATCGTTGCGGACGCATCGTTCGCCGTGACGGTCGCCACATAGGTGCCCCACGTGTTGAGCACCGCGTAGACGTTCTCGGGGATGTGGATGCGGTCGGTGATGTCCATCCAGACCGGGCGGAAGATGCCTGTGTCGTCCTGGCCGAAGCGGAATGCACCCGAGAAGCTCGGCGACTCGAAGAACTTGTCGCCGCGTGAGACCTTCACCGCCAGCACGTTGTCGAAGGGCTGGCCGTTCGCGTCCTTGAACTGCACGTAAGGCGTGATGTCGACCACGAACGGAATGAAGCCGATCACGTGCGTGGCTTGCGCGTTCGCCGCGACCTGACTATTGCCCGGGATGAAGTGGCCGTTGATGTAGACCTGCACGCCCGTGTGCGCGCCTTCGAACTCGACGAGAATCTTGCGGTTGAGCTGGTCGGGACCGAACGAGGGATCGAGCGTGAAGTGCTTGCGGTACCAGTTGGTATTGCCGGTCAACTGGCCTTGGCCGCCGCCCGACTCGATGTTGAGGAAGGTGTCGTTGTCGGCGGGCGTCTGCGGCACGCCGATCGACTGCCACTTCGAATCGTCGAAGGTCCGATTCATCGAGTTCGGATCATCGACGTCTTTGATGTATTTCCACGGCGTCGCACCCAGGTTGATCCGGATGTGATTGCTCGGCGGCAGAGGCACGGCCGCACGCGCAGGCACCGCGGATAGCAGGAATAGCCCCCATAACAGGAGCAATAAACCCGCACCCTGCCAGGCTGAATGCCTAACACTTTTGCGCATGTTGAGTTTCCCAGTTTTTGCGTTTTAGGTACCTCTTGCACTCAAGGCTGCGCATCCCGCGCACGCCCCTTAATGCCATGCAGCGCGACCCCCGGGGCCCGACTTCCGGCTGGTCCCGCCTACGCTCCCGATACATCGCCCGCCCCGTCGGACTCGCCCCGTTCTTGGCGGCGCGCAAACGTTTCACCCGACAAATAGGGGATGACCCTTACGTGGCACTAGTTGCGGATAACGGCCCGGAAATTCGAAATTGATTAGGTGTAAACCCTCGAAATCGTCAATTTGTATGAATAAATGACGAAGTCCTGACGGGCGGGTGTCGTATTGGTGAAAATTGGCTTTCTAATGCATGACAAAACGAGATGTATGCGGGGTTTTGGGGGATGAGCGGGGTAATAGCACCGTCCGGTAAACGGGAAGCGCGTAATTGCGTTTCGCGACTCGCCCTCCTCGGAACGGCATTCAAGCTGACCGAGGAAGCGCGAAAACCCGGCGCCGCATCCACGGCCCGGAAAAGATCAAGCTGTTGCTCGAGGGCGTTGCCTTCGAGGACGGCGAACCGGTGCAAGGCAATCGACCGCGTCAGCAGAAACTCGCCGCTTGAAATCGATCGCCGTCAAATTGTTCATGCACCACTCTTGACGGAGCTAAAGTCGAATGTGGTGTACGGGGGAGTTGAGGCGGGAAGTTGAAGGCGGTGGAGGTTTCAGCTGAGAATCTGATTGTCGA
>NZ_QUBS01000047.1 GCF_003390925.1 Trinickia diaoshuihuensis
CTTCGACAATCAGATTCTCAGCTGAAACCTCCACCGCCTTCAACTTCCCGCCTCAACTCCCCCGTACACCACATTCGACTTTAGCTCTGCGTTCTGACGACGCGACTCCGATGGCCATTCTTGGCGGCTACGGAAAAGGGAAGACAAGCCTCGCACTTCGACTTGTTTCGCAGCAGGCCGAACGGCACCGGAACGACCCGACCGAACGCATTCCTATCTTGATTCGGTTAGGGCAGGTCGTACACGAGACGCAACTTGAAGCGCTGTTCGGGAAAGAATTCACCGCGCGTCACCCGGCGACGGATTTCCGGTTCCAGACTCTGATGCACCTCAACGCGGAAGGGCGGCTGCTTGTCATCCTGGATGGGTTTGACGAGATGAAGCATGCGATGTCGCTCGCTGATTTCCGCGCGACGTTCAAAGAGTTCAACCGACTGTTGGGACCAAGAGCAAAGGTCCTGCTGCTCGGCCGCCCGAACGCTCTGCCAACCGAAGCTCGAACGCATGTGCTTCGTGGCATGCGACGGGTTGGATCCCAAATGGTCAACGACCCAAACTTCGGAACGTGGCGCGAGGAAGAAATCGCGTTTTTCAATGAGGAAGAAGTCGAGTCGTTCCTTCGGGCCTATTTACGTCACTTGTTGTCGGCGCGCGGCATTGAAGCTGTATCAGGCCTTTCGGCGGACGCATTTGTCGACTCTCGTGTTCGCGAGATCGTTTCGAAGGTCAGCGCCGACCTGTTGAGCCGGCCCGTACAAGCGAGAATAGTCGCGGACCTTGCGTACAACCCCAGCTTCATGCTGGATGGATTCACGAAATATACGCTGTATGACACCTTTATCCGCGCGGTAATTGATCGCGACATGGAGGAAAAGCGGGCACGTGCCATCATTCCGTTTGAGCCCAGGTTTTCGTTTCAGCAGAACCTTGCTTGGTGGTCGTGGACGAAGTCGGGTGAGGGCCAAGGGTACTTCAACCGAGATGAGATACCTCCTTATCTCGTAGAGCGCCTGCCGGATGGCGATGCGGCCGATACGGCCGCCAAACTGAATGAGTACATCGTTTCGAGCCTTACAGAAGAGAAGGAAGCTGGCGTCCTGTACTTTGCGCATCGGTCGTTTCAGGAGTTCCTGGTCGCAGACCATCTCCGTACCATTCAACTGACACCTGACCAGCATGTCACCCTCAGCGCCGCACTTACCCCGGATATTCGAGGTTTCCTGGATGAAGCTCCGGACCAGACCCACCTGGCGAAATGGTTTGAGACGTTAACCGCATGTTCAGGTCCGCTCAGCGTCGAGTATCTCCGGTATTTTCAGTCAGATGTTGCACTCGTTAAGACCATCGCGGCCGCCGCAAAATCGGACGCGTGCTCACCTGCCCATATCGCTATTCTCGGCATCACCCATGACGGCGCGGCCGATTGGCCCCTATCAGACGTCGAAACAATCGGTATTCTCGCCCATGCCATTGTTTCACGGGACAGGGAAACGTCATCGCTTGCTGCGTTGTGCCTCTTGCGCATGGCGCATGGGGGTTCTCGGACGGCAACTAAGGCGTTCGTTGCCGCGCTCCTGCTGCGCGTCGCCCAACGGGTGAGAGAGCCCGGGGACGTCGACAAGTCGCTGACGATCGCAAGTCAGAAATATGGTGTGCTAGAAGAAGTACTCAGCAGTTGTATGCGAAAAACCAGGAACGTCACTGACGGCATTATCGTTGAGATTGATATCAAAACGGCATGCCAGCTGCTCTACGACAACGTGACTTCGGACTACCTCACAGAGGCCGACGACCCAGAATTGAAGGCTCTCGTGACGCCGTATGCGATCATCGAACCGTCGGGATCCGAGCAGAAAGGTCCAACCAAACTCGCGCTCGCAGCAACCAAGGCCATTGAAGCGGTGAAGGGCAAAGAAACACGTGAAACGGTCGAAAAAATCGTCCGAGCTCGGGGTGAGCGCTTCAACGTGGTCAAAGTCGACGACCGGACGCGACGGATGTACAGCGTCCGCGACGATGAACCACTTGATATCGCAGACGATGCGGATGTGTCGAGGATTACCGGGCCGGTCGCCTGACCATTCGCCACAGTCCATGCTCGCGTTCCGTCGATCAATGCCAATTCATCCGATGGCTTTGGGTCGTCTCGTCGTGACGGCGATCGTCCTCTTCGTGCGCGTATTGGCTGGTAGTGTTGATTGAATCGTGCCCGAGGTTGTCGCGCACCGTGCGAAGATCCGTCTGATCCGTCTGGCTGTCCAGCATGTGCGGCGGGGCCGTATGGCGCATCCAGTGTGCAGACGCCGCGCGCAGGCACGCCGCGTGTTCGACGGATTCACCGTCCACGGACCAGCCCCGTGTCTCGATCCAGTCCGCGGTGTTCGCGTATTCGGGAAGGCCGCCTTGATCGAGTTATGCATGGTTTTGGTTTGACGCCGGGGGCCTTGCAACTATGTGATCGGCGAAACAGCATAGTGAGCGCGGTTTGCCGATCATTCATCTTCATTACTGCCGTCGCCTTTCCAATTGCCATCATTTGGAAAGGCGATTGATCTCGCTACGGAGACCCTTTATTCCCCTTACAAGCTCAGACCTAAATTCGTTCCAGCGTTTGCGCGAATCTTCCAAAGTTTTAGAAACCTCATATGGATCTTCCTCCCCCTGATAGTAAGTCTCCCACATTTTTTCATAACTGCCGATCAGTTGCATATAGTGCACATTTCCAGCTTCCGTGAGCTTCTCTGCATCTTCCAACAGCCGCTCAACTAGGGCCTTTGCCTCCTCCTTGTCTTTCAAGGCACCTTTCTTTGGTTTGGCGCCCGACGGAAAGATGTTTTGCGCTTGTCGCGCACGCTCCTGTGCATTCGGCGAATGGGTTATGCTGATAGCTGCCGATAGGGGACTAGGAACCTCTTTCAGGACCGGGCGGGCGGGTGGCTTGGTTGGCGTCGCCAGCAGATCTGCCCGGGAGGTTGTCTGCTGAACTGCTAGATGCGTCGTAGCTCTTGCGAGATGCTGCGACCTCGTTGGCAAGGAAGAGGAATCTTGGCTCCCGCTAAATGCCGCGGTATGAATTACTCCATCGTTTTCTAAGCTAACAAAAATTGTATTGAGATCGATGATTCTTTTATTTCCTCGGGTATTTGTTGTCGACAGTCCTGCGAAAATATTAAGTGGCTCCTGTGTGATTCCAGGATAGAACTTGATATCACAATGAATATCCTTAGCATAGTGCGGTTCTACCTGGACTGACGCGAGTGCATTCTTTCGTGTAGACACGAGGGGGCCAAGAACTCTATATGCGGCTTGTCCTTCTACGAGTAGCCTGTAAATAAAATATTTTCGAGCCATTGAGTTCGCCGAGGCTTCGTTAGCTGCATCATAAAGCTCCTGGAGATAATGGTCCGCCACCTTATGGCGTTGGTGGGTCGCTGCCGCGACCAATGCCGAGTTCGCTTGTGCGAATTCGGGCATCGCGCGGGCAAATGTCTCGGCCAAGACGTTTTTAAACGCTTCTTTGTTTAAGGTGACCAAAGTAACTCCGCTTGGTGGGTGCTTAGCGAATATAGACGAATTTCGGGGTATCCGAAAGGCTGATATAAGCCCAACTCGGCCCATTCAAGCGGATATTGATGATCGCTGCTTTAGCGTTCGCTTTCTCGCCTCGTGGGCCCCGACTAGCAGAGACATGTTGACGCGCAGTGGTGAGCGTCGTTGACATTCAGCGACGTCCAAGCCCGGGCGCGTTGGGGCAGATTCGCCAGACATCGCGCGGCCCGCAGCTCGAAACGTTTCGCTCAGCGCCAGTTCAACCGATGGCTTTGCGTGGTCTCGTCGTGACGGCGATCCTCCTCTTCGTGCGCGTATTGGCTCGTGGTATTGATCGAATCGTGCCCAAGGTTATCGCGCACCGTGCGTAGGCTCGACGTCGCGCGTCTGCGGGCGGAGCATGGCGTGCGCGACGCGGCCCTGGCGCAGGCGCGGGCGGATTTCGCGTTGGAATTAGAGAAGATGCGCGAGGACGGGCAGCGGTCGGAGGCGCGCTTGCAGGCGGCCGAGAAGCGCGCCCTCTTGGAGATCGAGCGCGAACGCGCCGCGGCTGCCCGATTACAAAAGGATCTAGTCGCCGCAACACGCCAACTCGAGCTACGCGATGAGACGCACCGGGCCGAAGCCGAGGGCTTGCGCACGCAACTCGGTGATGCCCGTCAAGAGGTGGGGGTGTTGCAGGGGCGCCTGAATTCCGTCGAGGCGACCAACGTCGCTTTGATTCGGGAAATCGACGCGCTGCGGAAGCAACTTGCTGCCGCCCCCGCGTCGACGGTTGTGCGGGCGCCTGGAGACAGGCGGCCAGCCAAGGGCCGCGTCGCGAAACTCGTTGTGCCTTTGCGCAATTCCCATCGTACTAAGGTGCCCGGGGCGTGAAACCGTTCGAGGCCGAGGTAGCTGAAAAATCGCTTGCGGCCGAACCGAGACGGAGTTGGGGACGACATAACCCAAGTGCGCACGCGCTTGCGGGCACGACGGGGCAACTGTCAGCGAATAATTTTACAATCGCGGTTCGCCGATTTCGCGCCGCCAGCGCCGGGGACCTCATTGTTGCTGCGGCCAACAACTCAAAGACCATTTCTTGCTCGAATGCCAAGTACTAGATGCGTGACAAAAGTTGTGACTGCGGAGCACTGGCTCTGGCCGTTGCCTTTCTGGGCACGGCTGTCCCAGGAAGACGAGAGGGTTCCGACGTTCCTCGTGTTCCAAGGTGGCGGAGCGAAGGGCATCGTCCACGTCGGGGCGCTGACCGCAGTTGAGGACGAGAAACTATCAATTCACGGTGTGGCGGGAACCTCCGCGGGGGCGATGGTGGCCGCGCTCGTAGCCGCTGGCTATAAAGGCAGCGAGTTATTCGACGCACACAAGGAGACGCATATCCTCGGAGCACTCGGCCCAAAGCTCGGTTTCAATAGGGCCATCGATTTTTTCGGCTGGGGTCCGTGGCAGGTACTGCGGTTCTGCCGTATGGTCGCCCCACACTTCGTTGCCGTCGTTATTGGGGCCTTCGTGCTTGCGTTTGCTGCACTTTCGTTTCTCGACGGTTCGCACCCCGACGTGGCCAAAATAATCGGCGTCGTACTCTGTCTGGTCGTCGTGGGACTGGGTTACTGGTTGTCGACTGGCATCACCACAGTAAGACGCGTCCGCGATTTCATCGAGTATGCGCTTGAGCGCAAACTGCGAGAAAAAATTGGCGACGCAAATCTGGACGAATCGCGGGGAATAACATTCCGACAATTGGCACGGGCCGGGGGAGTACCGCTAAGCATTGTGGCAACGAACGTCACGGACAAATGCGGCGAGGTTTTTTCTCTTGAGCGAACGCCCGAGGTGCGGGTAGCTGATGCGGTCGCTGCTTCGATTTGTCTGCCGGGTGTTTTTCGGCCGTGGCGCTTCTCGTGCACCCGCCGCAGTGGTATCGACGCGGAAACAAAGATGCGGCGGTTCCTCGATGGCGGTTTCATCTCGAATCTTCCTGTTTGGACTCTTGATGCTGCACGCGAGCTCGTCGACGACAGTGTGACGATCGCATTTGGCATCGTCCCTGATACGCTCTCTGAAGAGCCGCCACGAGAGGGGCATTGGCTGGGCGCGATAGGTTCTTCTGTCATCGCAGGAACGATGGAATTGGATATGCGAGCAGTCGAGAACGTTGTTCATGTGCCGATCGCGTGCAAGCTCAAGCTTTTGGATTTCGATGCCCGCCCGAGCGATTTTCGTGACGCTGTTTCGCAGGCGCGCGCAAAGGTTCGCGAGCGGCTTCGACAGGATCTGACGGTTATCCCCGCACTCATGGATGAGGCTTGCGAGGACATATGCGCTGAAGTGAAAGACAAACTCGTTGGCACGCCGCATCTCTGGGCCGCTGATGCAGAATTCGATGTTAAGGCCGCGCTGGCGGTCCAGCCCCGTGGCCACTACGACGGTCTCGCGGTGCAGTATGGATGGGGATTCGAGGTGCCGCCGGACCCAGATGGCAACGTGTCCGAGGCATGGCAATCAGGCCAATACTCATTCGAGCATCCAGTCGATGACGGCGAGTGGCAGGGTCCGTTCTGGCGGCTGACGGTGCCATGTTCGCGACGGCAGCCCGGCGGTATTCTCCCTAGAGTTAATGGCCGCATAGAGCGACCGCTCGTTGTGGTGGTTGAATTCCGGGCGAGCTTAAACGTCGATGTGGACCCACAGTCCGATGCATTCGCCGCGTTCGTTGGTAGTCTGAATAAGACTGTGCTAGTGTACGTTAACGATAGTGGCCTCTACGAGGCCGTTCAGCGGAGCACATCGTCACCATGGCACTGAAGAAATCTGGCACTTACCGCGTGGGAAGGCGGTTTTCCGTCTCCGCGGCGAGCGGAAAGGTCGTTCTTCGCGGTGAAAAGGGCGAGGAGCCACTTCACGAAGTGGCATTCATCAAAACGGTTCCCGGAAAGATCGTCGGAACGGCCGTTCTGCCAGACGTACCCGGTTCCCGAGGACATGAAGTGACAATCATCAAGAACACTCCCTTAAAGATCGTGGGGACGGCCGTTCTACCGGACACACCCGTTTCCCGTGGATACGGAGTCTACGTCTCACCGGGATTTCGAGCAGCGAAGCTTCGGTCCAAGATGGATCAGGCTATGCGCGAGTCCGAGGAGGCCCGCGAGGAGGCAACCGGCTCCGGCGACATGGTTGTGATCGGGGGCTAATTACTCGCACGAGCAGATGTGAAAAGGGCGCGATAGCGCCCTTTTCCGCTTCTACCCCACATCGCTCCCTCCGCCGATTGCAGCCACGCGGTCGTCGTGCCTTCAGGCAGCGTTTCGGTAGTGCGCACGCCCTTAAAGTCTCGCCTCGCTACGAACGTGCTTTACCCGGGGGATTTAAGGCTCATCCACTTCGACTCGTACGGCTGTCCTCAGTGCTGGAAGTGTCGCTTCGCTTTCGCAAGCGATGCATCGGCGTACAACTCCTCGCCTAGCGAGGGGCGGCCGTGACCCGGGTAAGCGCACTTTTCGTACGAAATCTGGCGGTTAGCTTCGGGCGGGACTACCACCTCGTTCACAAGGTAGTCGGCGACCGTGGAAGTGGCGCGTCGGTTTTCCCCGTCAGATGGGCGTGTTCGGCAGGAGGGGGCGCACGCGCCTAGTGCGGGCAAGTTCCTGGTACCCGCGCCCTGGGAGACGCGTCGTTGTCGGGCAAGTCGAACGCGGCCGCGCGGGCCGCGTTCGATTCGCTGCGGGGTCGGATCGAGGCCGTCGAGGCGAGCCACGACGCAAACGCGCGCGAACTCGATGCCCTTCGGCGCCAGCTTTCCGGCGCCCCGCGCCGACGGTGGCAGGGGCGCCGCGCGATCGCCGCCCGCCGAGGGTACCACGAAACCGCGCGGCTAAGCTCATGGTGCCGCTGTGCACGCCGTGGCGCGCCAAGGGACTGGGGGCGTGAATCGTGCGAGTACCCCAGTACCGTGCTGCTAAGCGCGGTCGCAGGTTAAAGTTTCGATATTGCTAAAAAGCCAAGTCGGGGGAAAGGATGAAGATCACGCTCGAGACCATCATGCGCGTCAGTGGTAGCGCCGAGGACGACCAGCGGGTTGCAAACGAGTTTTCGCGGGAGGCGATCGCGGAGGCAGAGGCGCGATTTGAAAACCTGAACACTCTGCGTTCGGGAAAAGCGATTCTCGACGACGCCGGAATTCGCGCCGCGAAGAACGCGTTGGCAGGCATCCGTCACTTGCATGCGCTGCTGCAGGAAGTCGTCGAATTCCACCGTCGCAGCGAGCTGCAGAGTGTCTTCGTCGCGGCGCACAAAAAAATAGGAGAGATGCTGGAAAAGGCCGAAACAATCTACCTACGCTTGAGCTCGCTGTACCCCGGCCGACGGTGATCGAATTCGAGGGCGGGCGTGGCGATGTCCTTGCCTACAAAGCGCGCGCTTCGCGAGCTTGTTCGGCGGTTTCGCGTAGACGGAGCGCTACGATGCAACGCTGGCGGACGGCGGGAGATCACGTCCACACCGGGGTGCGACGGAGCCGCGCCTGTTCGATAAGTACGAGTTGACTTAGGACAGCGTATGGCTGACGTGAGTTTTGAAGACGCGATTCGCCTCGCGGTGAACATCCTCCGCGACTCGGCGGAGTCGCACAAAATGCCCTCGGGGACTCCGCTGGATGGCGCGGCCACAGGTGCTCACGCTGCTGCGGCGGACGAACTGAGCGCGCTCTTGTCCCCCAGGTCGTCGGCAGTCGATGCGGCGATTACCGTGGAGTTCGACCCATCGTTCATCCGGGGCAGCGTGGAAATGTGGCGCAGCGCGACGGATATGCAGATCCTGTTGCACGACACGTTCAAGATCCATTTCATGGAACGGCGCAAGCCGATCCTCGAGGGTTTCAAAATGACCGGCAAGGCATGGCTGTCGATGATGCGCTCGATGAAGTCGACGACGAGTGCGCGCGAGCTTTCCGCGCTTTGCGGGGAGATCGAAGCCTTCGTGAAGTGGGCCGAGGACGGTCTCGCCGAACTCGCGCATTTTGGATGCGACCACGATGCGTGAAATGCGAGCGACGGCACAGAGAGCAAAGAACGATGGACCTGATTTCGATTCCGCCCATTTTTGCCTGTATCTCGTGCCGTTGGGTTGTTGGGAGTATACCCCGGCAGTTGTCGCGGCAAACGGGCGCAAGCCGTACCTACGGTCGTTCTCCGGGTTCAGTGTCAGCATGCTCGGTACGTCTTGGAGCGTGATGACGGCGGGCGACGCCATTCGCAATTTGTAAGATCTTGCCCAGCCAGGGTACGACCTTCGTGGGAGGCATGTGGATGACTAGCCGAGTACCGGGCTGCCAAGAGGCGGTTTACCGAACCGTCTCCGCCCTATCGCGCTGAGTTGGCGCAAGGCAAGGACGGGCGCGGCCCAGACCGCACAGGATAACGCGTAGCCACTGGTTGCCCGGTTGGCCGTGTTACGAGAGCGGCCTGATCACAACGGTTGTGCACAACGCACGACGTATCAGTTTCTGTTTTCACAGCAAAGACTTGTAACGGACGTTAACGATGACGGCGCACTTTAAGGTTAGCGCAGGCCGTACGGCCTGTTACCCGGTCACACGGGAGCATGTGGAGGAACGTCTGGGACGACGGGCGCCATGGTTTCGTCAGGGGCAGCGGCGCGGCGACGACCAGCACTTTGCTGTGTGTCCGTACTGCGACAATGCCATTCAATTGAAGGGCGTGTACCGGAGGCACGAGACTAGCCCCCGCCCCTACGGGAGCCACGTGGGGACGCCCATCGAAGGCTTCGAGTTCGACCAGATCGACCTTGAGCACTGTCCGTTTCGGCTCAGTCGCAAGTCGCACGGCAAGAGCGATCGTCGGGAAATGGGTCCGGTTGCGCGCCAGCTGATTGAACTTGCGGTTTCGGAATTCGCTCGGATAGTGTTGATCTTGCGCGACGATTTTAGCTTTCGCTTCTCTGATGCTTTTGCCGAGCGAATGCTCGACCAATGGTTCGACTCGTGCGGCTTTTGCTACACGGGCGCGCATCTGCGCAATTTGCCCTGGATGATTGCCTATTTTGGCCCAGCGCAGCCCCTTTTTGGCCAGGCAATCGGCGCAAACGCCGAGCTCGCCGATCGCGTCAGGGAAAAAGTCCCGCAGGCGAGCGTCTCTGAATCGGGACGGCTGGAAAGGGGCTCCGCCTGGTTTGCCATCGACTTGCAGTGTCTGCATCATCGGATGGAAGTTGAAGCGGATACGGGCGAGCTGCACGAGAGCATGAAGCTACGGGTCCAGGACTTCACGGCGTCCAATGACGCGACGGTTGCTCCAACGATCTACCAGAAGCAGATCATCTTTGCCCCGGATCGCTTTGAGCGCCTGATTCATACACCCAAGGAGCGCGCGAGGCGCGATGCGGGATTGCTTGAACGCGCACAAACGATCGCCGCGAAGTGGCAGCTCTGAAATCGGCAAACACGCCACCTATGGTCGCCCCACACCGTGCTCGCACGGCGTGCTATCGTCCGCGTTCTTCACAGCCTCGACGTCATCGCCAATATCGCGCTTTTCGTTTTTGGGTATTCCGGACGAACGTGACCGCCGATTCCGGACGAACGTGACCGATTTCCGGGCTTTCCGGAATCGGCGGTCACGATGCCGGAATCGGCGGTCACGTTCACCGGAATACGCACGGTTCGGGCCGATGTGCGCTTTCACCGGCTACTTGTCCGTTCAGTCTGCGATGTGGCTCAAAACACCGTTCCAGCCTCAACCATTTGCGCTTGTGGTTCGCGCATGGTTGCTAGTGCGGTTCCGGCGGAGCGCATCGCCGAAGCAAGAGTCGTAGGCGCTCCCATCTTCATACGTAAACTCGGAATTGCATTTCGGACAGGGAGGTAGTGCGCTCATGTATGACCTTTGATGTCTCGCGACGGTGATGACGGTAATGAAAGCGAGTAAGTATACGCGCCCCGGCGCACCGGTCCCCGACAACTGCGGGTTGTAACTTGCGGCGGCCGAATCCGCGTAATCAGTCGAAATATCTAATCCGTCAACCGCGTCGCTCGCTAACCGTTGAACTACCACTTGACCGCAAATGCAGCTCCCGACCAAAAGTGTCAAAGCCGGATTCACATGTCCGAGCGCTGGCTAAATAGAAGTGTCCGGTTCTAAGGTTGTTTTTCTTTCGGTTTCAAAGGCAAGAGCGTAGAAGAAAAATGCCTGAACGGGCAGGGCGTTGACGCCTTAGGTGAGGGCACGTGCAGACCGACGACCTGGTTTTGAAGGTTGGGCAGGGCTCAACTGCACGATCG
>NZ_QUBS01000049.1 GCF_003390925.1 Trinickia diaoshuihuensis
AAGACGATCGGCCGGTTCAGCAGAAACTCGCCGCTTGAAATCGATCGCCGTCAATTTGTTCATACACCACTATTGACGTTAGCTCGTACTGCGGGGCAGTATGCCCGCGCGGAAGTACAAACGCAAATGCGGACGGCAAAGCAGCTCGCTCGCTATATAGCCGACTGCGCACTTAACACCCGCCTCGATCGAACTGCGACGGGTTTCGCTCAGGGCACGCTTTATGCTGCGCTCCGCGCGTATGAAAACGCAGCACCATCAGCTCGCCCCCTGCGCCGAAATGAAACGCGCACATCCCACGGATAGCATATAAAAGAAGCGATGCTTCGCGCCGTCTCGGACCTTGACCACCCTTCATCCGATCCGCATACGCCATGGACTACCGCATGCACACCGCACCGATTCCCGATCCCCTCGCCGACCCCACGCGCGACCCCGAGGGCGAGCCCGTCATCCCGCCGGCGCCCGGACATCACAACGACGAACCGCAACGGCCCGAAGGACCGCCCGACAAAAACCCGTCATAGCAGCACCGTCGGCGCCCTGCGACAAAAGCGCCCCATGATCCAAATCAGGGTTTTTCCCCCTGCGCCGCTTCAGACCTTACGTCGATAGACCGGTTATGTGCGGCTTCATCTCGAGAAGTGCCCTTGCGAAGCCGCCGATTCGACTGACCAATCGAGAGCGACGCATGCAGAAAATGACTTTGAATCAGAAGCTGGGCTCGATGATCGCGGTGCTTTGGGCTGGGCTGATCCTCATCGGGATCGCCGGCGTTTGGCAAAACCGCGCATCGATGATCGACGACCGCAAGAGCGAACTCGTCGCGCTCGTGCAGCAGGCGAACAGTATCGCGCAGCACTACTACGACGCGTCCCAGCAGCATGTCATGAGCGAGGACGACGCCAAGAAGCAGGGGCTTCAGGCCATTTCGGTTCTGCGATACGGCAAGGATGGCTACTTCTCGGTCAACGACTCGCAAGCGGTCATGCTCATGCATCCGATCAAGCCCGAGCTGACCGGCAAGAACATGGCCAATTTCACTGACCCAGCCGGCAATCACCTGTTCCAAGACATCGTCAAAGCGTCGGCCGAACCGCAGGGCGGCTTCATCCATTACCTCTGGTCCAAACCCGGCAGCCAGGTGCCCGTCCCGAAAATGTCGTACGGATTGCGCTTCGCGCCATGGGACTGGGACCTCGTCACCGGCATGTATATGGATGACATCAACGCCGCGTTCATGGCCAGTGTCGTGCGCTGGGTCGGCATCATCGCCGTACTGGGCATTGCAGCCACTGTGGCTATGGTGCTCGTTCTGCGCAGCGTGCGACGCGGACTCGGCGGCGATCTCGAAGTGGCCGTCGACACGGCGCGGCGCATCGCGCAAGGCGATCTGACGGCGCGCATCCCGGTCACCCATGACGATGATGCGAGCTTGATGTCCGTGCTCGCACAGATGCAGTCGGGCCTCGTCGAAGCGGTCATGCGCGTGCGCTCCGGCACCGAAAACATCAATGTGGGCGCGAGCGAGATCGCCGCCGGCAATACCGATCTGTCGCAGCGCACCGAGCAGCAAGCCGCGGCGCTCGTGCAAACGGCGTCGAGCATGGATCAGATGACCACGAACGTGAAGATGAACGCGGAAAGCGCCTCGCAAGCGGCCAAGCTCGCCGAACAGGCTGCGGACGTGGCCACCCGCGGCAGCAGCGTCGTGGACGACGTCGTGCGCACGATGAACGAGATCACGTCGAGCTCGCAGAAGATCGGCGACATCATCGGCGTTATCGACGGCATCGCATTCCAAACCAATATCCTCGCACTGAACGCGGCCGTGGAAGCAGCGCGAGCCGGCGAGCAAGGGCGAGGCTTCGCCGTCGTCGCATCGGAAGTGCGCAGCCTCGCTCAGCGTTCCGCCACGGCGGCCAAGGAGATCAAAGCGCTCATCGAGTCGTCGACGAACACCGTCGATCAAGGCGCCGCGCTCGTCGCGAATGCCGGCTCGACGATGGGTGAGATCGTCCAATCGGTGCGGCGTGTCAATGAAATCCTCGAGGAGATCAGCCATGCGTCGCGCGAGCAAAGCGCCGGTATCGAGCAGGTGAACCGCGCCGTGGGCGAGATGGACAAAGTCACGCAGCAAAACGCCGCGCTCGTGGAAGAAGCCGCGGCTGCCGCTCAATCGCTGAAGGACCAAGCAGGCGTGTTGCGCGAGGCAATCTCCGGATTTTCCTTGCCGACGTAAGGTCCGGATTCATTGGGCTTCGCGTTGACGCGCAATGATCTCAAGGATGCGATCGATGCGCCGTCAACGCCATCGACGGCATCTAGGCGTTAGCGCGGGGCTCGCCCGAATACTTACATTTTTATTACAATACGGGCCTCGCGCCATCGGGCGCTCCATGAGAACGACGCCCGTTCAATGCCCTCATCGAAGCCCCAACGCCCCACCCCATATTCGTCCCGCTCGCTGAGGGGCGACGACCTGGTCACGCCGCGCTGGCATCCGAAACGCTCCACCTGCGTCATGCTCCTCATCAGCTTGGCGTTCGCGGCGCTCGTTGCCCGCGCGGGCTGGGTGCAGATCGTCGAACATGATTTTCATGTCGCACAGGGCGAAAAGCGGCATCGGCAAATGCTCTCGCTCGAAGCGAAACGCGGCCCGATCGTCGATCGAGACGGCGCGCTACTGGCCGTCAGCCTCACCACCTACGAAATATGGGCCGACCCCAAGCGGTTCGACCGCAACGCGCTAGAACCGCTCGCAAAAACGCTGGGCGTACGTAAAGCTCACGTGCAGTCGCGCCTCGATTCGGGACGCTCGAACGTTCTGCTCAAACGCCATGTCGATGCGCAAACGGCCAGCCGAATCACCGATCTCGCACTACCGGGCGTCACGCAAATTCCCACCTCCAAGCGTTTTTATCCCGAAGGCGAATCGGCCGCGCACGTCGTGGGGCTGACCGACAGCGACGACGTGGGGCAAGAAGGCGTCGAACTCGCGGCCGACCGTTTGCTCACCGGCCAGCCGGGCGAACGCGAGGTCATACGAGACCGGCTAGGGCGCGTCGTATCGGACTTGCGCCCGCTCGTACCGGCCCGTCATGGGCAAACGGTGCGGCTCACGATCGATCGACGGATTCAACAGCTCGCGTTCGCCCAACTGAAAGCGGCGCTCGAACGGCACGAGGCGCAAGCCGGAAGCGTCGTCGTACTCGACGCCAATACCGGCGAAATCCTGGCGCTGGCCAATGCCCCATCGTTCGACCCGAATGCCCGCGCGAGCCTAACGGCCAACACGATGCGCAACCGCGCCGCCGTCGATACGTTCGAACCCGGTTCGACGATCAAGCCGCTCGCCATCGCAACGGCGATCGAAGCAGGGCGGATCCGCCCGGAGACGCTCATCGATACCGCGCCGGGCTGGTACCGGATCGGCCGCAATACGATCCACGATACGACCAACCACGGCACGGTCAGCGTGGCGGAAGCGCTCACGACCTCGAGCAATATCGCGCTCGCCAAGATTGGATTGACGCTCCCGCCGGAGTCGCTCTGGACGGCCTATCGACAGTACGGTCTCGGCGTCGCCCCGCCGCTGCCGTTCCCCGGCGTCGCGGCCGGAAAGCTGAGGCCATGGGCGCGATGGCGGCCCGTCGAGCAAGCGACGATGGCCTACGGCTACGGCTTGTCGACGTCGCTGCTGCAAATGGCGCAGGCGTATACGGCGCTGGCCGGCGACGGCACGATGCGTCCCGTCTCGCTACTAGCCCGTGAACCATCCTCCGACAGCCCGCCTGCTCCCGAGCACGCCGCTCCGGTTACGACCGCGGCGACGGCGGCCGCGCTGCGCACCATGCTCGAAGCCGCGACGCTCGAAGGCGGTACGGGCGGCGCGGCTCGGGTCGAAGGCTATCGGGTGGGCGGCAAGACGGGGACGGCGTGGAAGCATGCTGGTACGGGATATGCCAAAGGCAAGTATCGTTCGCTCTTCGTCGGCATTGCACCGATCGACGCACCGCGTCTCGTCGTGGCGGTAATGATCGACGAACCCTCAAAGCGCTCGTATTACGGCGGTCCCGTTGCGGGCCCGGTGTTCTCGTCCGTAGCCGGCGGCGCGCTCCAGTTGCTAGGCGTACCACCGACCCGGACGGGCCCCGATGCTTAGCCGCGTCGCTCGCGCAACGCGCCCACTCCCCCTTGTTTTCGGATGCAAACGTACTAACGTTTGAAGAAGAACAAGAGCAGCACCCGGCCGCGAGCGCGCGGAAGGACATCGATCATGACGACGGTCGCCAGCTTTGATATCGAGTACACCCGGTTTCTCGATCCTGGCGGCGTACCCGCGCAATCGCTACCCGACTTCGCCAAAGATCCGAATATTCTCTCGGGGTTCTATCGGGCCATGGTGCTGACGCGCGCTTTCGACGCGAAGGCCGTTGCGCTGCAACGCACCGGCAAGCTCGGCACGTTCGCTTCCTCGGTCGGACAAGAAGCCATCGGCGTGGGCCTCGCCTCGGCGATGCGGCCGGAGGATGCGCTCTTTCCTTCCTATCGCGACCATGCCGCGCAACTGCTGCGCGGGGTCACCATGACGGAAAGTTTGCTGTACTGGGGAGGCGACGAACGCGGCAGCAACTTCGCCGCCGCTCCGCATGATTTCCCGAACTGCGTTCCCATCGCCTCGCAAGTGGCGCACGCGGCCGGGGCGGCGTACGCGTTTCGCTTGCGAAACGAGCCGCGCGTGGCAGTGACGATCGTCGGCGACGGTGGGACGTCGAAGGGCGATTTCTACGAAGCGATGAATATGGCGGGCGTCTGGCAAGCGCCACTCGTCATCGTCGTCAACGACAATCAGTGGGCCATCTCAGTACCGCGCGCAGCGCAGACGGCCGCGCGGACGCTCGCGCAAAAGGCAATCGCCGCCGGGATCGAAGGACGCCAAGTCGACGGCAACGATGTGATCGCGGTCCACGAAGCCGCGCGCGAGGCACTGGCCAAAGCGCGGCGCGGCGAAGGCCCTACGCTGATCGAAGCGGTGAGCTATCGTCTCGGCGATCACACGACGGCCGATGATGCGACGCGCTACCGGGACCCCGAACTCGTCGCCGGGGCATGGCTCGAGGAACCGATCGTGCGGTTGCGCAAATACCTCGTTGCGCTGAATGCTTGGGACAAAGCGGACGAAGACGCACTGATTCGCGAATGCGCGCAGCGTGTCGATGCCGCGGTGCAGGCGTATCTCGCGATAGGGCCGCTCGATCCGTCTGCAATGTTCGATCATCTCTATGCGTCGCTGCCGCGCGCATTGAACGACCAGCTATCGACTGCGCTGCAATCGGCGGCTTATCGAGGTAGCGATCATGGCTGATCTCACGCTCGTCGAAGCCGTGAACCTCGCGCTGGCGCATGCGCTCGAACATGATGCGTCGGTCGTGCTGCTCGGCGAGGATATCGGCGCGAATGGCGGCGTGTTTCGCGCGACGCTCGGTTTGCAGGCCCGGTTCGGGGCGCAACGCGTGATCGATACGCCGCTCGCCGAAGCGGGCATCGCCGGTACCGCCATCGGGATGGCCGCGATGGGCTTGCATCCGGTCGCCGAGATTCAATTCACGGGCTTCATTTATCCGGCCATCGATCAGCTACTCAATCATGCTGCGCGCTTGCGCCATCGAACGCGCGGCCGGCTCGGTTGCCCGCTGGTGATCCGCTCGCCCTGCGGCGCGGGGATTCATGCTCCCGAGCATCACTCGGAAAGCCCCGAATCGCTGTTCGCCCATATCCCCGGCTTGCGTGTCGTCATGCCCTCCTCTCCGGCCCGCGCTTATGGATTGTTGCTCGCCGCGATCGACGACCCCGATCCGGTGATCTTCTTGGAACCCACGCGCCTATACCGCCTATTCAAACAAGACGTCCAAGACGACGGCCAGGCGCTGCCGCTCGATACCTGTTTCGCGTTGCGCGAGGGCACGGACGTCACGCTCGTGGCATGGGGCGCCATGCTGCAGGAAGTACTTAGGGCCGCCGACGAATTGGCGACGGACGGCATTGCCGCCGAAGTCATCGACGTGGCGACACTCAAACCGCTCGACATGGACACGATCTTGGCTTCAGTGGCCAAGACGGGACGCTGCGTCATCGTGCACGAGGCCCCACGCACCTGCGGGCTCGGCGCCGAAATCGCAGCCACGATCGCCGAGCGCGGACTTTACTCGTTGCTCGCGCCGATCGAGCGCGTGACCGGGTACGACGTCGTCGTCCCGCTGTTCAGGCTAGAGGCGCAGTACATGCCGAGCGTCGCGCGCATCGTCGGCGCCGTACGAAAAACGCTCGAGGCATCCACATGAATATATTCAAGTTGCCCGATCTCGGCGAAGGGCTCCAAGAAGCCGAGATCGTCGAATGGCACGTGAAGGCCGGCGATGAGATCAAGGCCGATCAGCCGCTCGTCGCGGTGGAAACGGCCAAGGCGATCGTCGAAATCCCCTCGCCGCAAGCGGGACGCATTGCAAAGCTCTATGGCAACAAAGGCGACATCGTGCATTTAGGCGCGGCGCTGGTTGGATTCGAAGGCGAAGGGAGCGCGGCCGATGCGGGCACCGTCGTCGGGCGTATCGAGGCGAGCGAGCACGTCGTGCGCGAGGGGCCGCCAAGCTTTGCCGCGCCGACGGGAGCACGCGTGGGCACGATGGCCGTGCGGGCGACGCCGGCCGTGCGCGCACTGGCCCGCACGCTCGATATCGACCTGACCATGATCATGCCCACGGGACCGGACGGCGTCGTAACGGCAAGCGATGTCGAACGGACGGCGAAGCTATTAGCCGAACTCGGCCCGCCCGAAACGCTGCGCGGGGTACGCCGCGCGATGGCGCAAAACATGGCGCAGGCGCAAAGCGAGGTGGCGGCGGCAACGGTCATCGACGACGCCGATATCGACGCCTGGGAACCCGGCGCCGACGTGACGATTCGTTTGATCCGCGCCCTCGTCGCGGGTTGCCGCGCCCAGCCGGGCTTGAACGCCTGGTTCGACGGACGCACGGCTCGACGGCGCGTACTGGCCAAAATCGATGTCGGCATTGCCGTCGATTTACCGGACGGATTGTTCGTGCCCGTCCTGCGCGACGTCGCGAATCGCGACGCGCAGGATCTGCGTGCGGGATTGGACCGGATGCGCGCCGACATGAAAGCGCGCAAGATTCCGCCCGAGGAAATGCGGGGCAATACGATTACGCTGTCGAACTTCGGGATGATCGCCGGAAAGTACGCCGCGCCGATCGTCGTACCGCCGACGGTCGCGATTCTAGGCGCCGGCCGCGTGCACGACGCGGTCGTCGTGCACGAAGGCAAGCCTGCCGTGCATGCGATCTTGCCGCTCAGCCTAACGTTCGATCATCGCGTCGTGACAGGCGGCGAAGCCGCGCGTTTCTTAGCCGCCGTCATCGGCAACTTGGAAATGGCTGCTTAATGCGCTGGCTCGCTAAGCGCGTCATCGTCATCGGTGCTCGCCGCTCGGTAACGCGCGAGCGTCGCCGCTCTCGCCTTCGCATGGTCGACGATCGGAAACGGGTAGTCGCGGCCTAGGGCGAAGCCCACGGCCGCCAGTGACTCGGGCGCGGCGAGCCATGGCGCGTGAATCCATTTCTCCGGCACAGCCTCGAGCTCGGGCACGTAGCGCTTGATGAACTTTCCGTGCGGGTCGTACTGCTTCGATTGAGTGACGGGATTGAAGATGCGAAACCATGGCTGTGCGTCGCATCCCGTGGAAGCGGCCCACTGCCATCCGCCGTTATTGGCGGCGAAGTCGAAATCGTTGAGCCATTCATCGAAATGCGCTTCGCCGAGCCGCCAGTCGATACCCAAGTCCTTCACGAGAAAACTCGCGGTCACCATCCGCAAGCGGTTATGCATGTAGCCTGTCTTCAACAGTTGCCGCATGCCCGCATCGACGAGCGGGTATCCCGTCTTGCCCTCCCGCCACGCATCGAAATGCGCATCGGCCCGCGGGCCGCTTTCCCACTTCAGTGCGTCGTATTCGCGTTTGAACGACGCCCCGCTCGCCAATTGCGGGTTCATCGCCAGAACCATAAAGAAAAACTCGCGCCAAACGAGTTCGGACAACCATGTACCGGCTCCGCCCCCGCCGGGCTGAAGCGTCAACGCATGCGCTGCTCGCACCAGGGTGCGAATCGAGATCGTGCCGAACCGCAAGTGCGTGGAGAGGTAGCTCGGCCCTTTCACGGCAGGAAAATTACGCTGCATCTCGTAGCGATCGATACGCTCGTTGAATTCATCGAATAAGCGCCGCGCGCCTCGCATCCCGGGCGGCAACTTGAGCGCCCGCAAGTCGCTCGGCGCGAAGCCGAGCTCGCCGAGACTCGGCCATCGGCTATGCAGCGAGTCAGGCGGCGGACGAAGCTGCCCCCGCCGCGGTTCGACGCGCCGAGGGGCCACGTCGGCTGGACTCAGCCGCGCCAGCCAGGCGCGCTTGTACGGCGTAAACACCGTATAAGGCTTGCCCTGCATGTTCACAATCTCGTCGCGCTCGAAAATCACTTGGTCCTTGAACGTGACCAACCGGCTACCCATCGCCCGCAACGCCCGCTCGAGCGCTTCGTCGCGCGCCATCGCGGACGGCTCGTAGTCGCGATTGGCGAAGACGGTATCGATGCGAAGCTGCCGGGCGAGCTCGGCGATGCATTGCACGGGTTCGCCGTGCACGACGATAAGCCCGCCGCCAAGTTTGCGCAGCGTTTGATCGAGTTCGACGAGCGAAGCGAGAATGAAATCGATCCGGCGATCGGCAGGCATCCCCTCGGGGTTCGCGCGGCGCTTGCGCTGCAGCAACGGCTCGAGAATCGTCGTATCGAAGACGAAGGCGCACCATACACGCTCCGCGCTCGCCAGCGCGCGGCTTAGGGCCGAGTGATCGTCGCAGCGCAAATCTCGACGAAACCAGACGAGCGCGCGTTCCTCGCTCATCGCGCCGCTCCCTGGCGGGCGCTTGGATGACGGCGGCCCAGCGTATGAAAGGTCGTCACGGCGTATTCCGTTTGTAATGTCGACGAATCGGCGACTATACCGCCGCCCGGGAAAACCGTCCAAGAGCCGCGACGCACCGGGCGCGGCGAGCAAATCGAACCGCGAGGCATATAAGTTGCGGATCGGTTCGCCAGCGGCTAGCGCCGCACGTTATCAACCATGTCAAGCGAGGGCGGTATGTTAGGCACGATATTGCTCATCATTCTCATCTTGCTTCTGATCGGCGCGTTTCCGGCATGGCCGCATAGCCGTAGCTGGGGGTATGCGCCGACAGGCACGCTTGGGATCATCGTCATCATCGTCGTTATTCTCGTCGTGATGGGCCGAATATAGGCCAGGAGCCGGCGAGCCGATACGGCTCGGCATGCCGAGCCGTATCGGCGATTTCATTGTCTCCCGTTCGATTCGCCCTGTCCGGGCACGACCCGTGCAAGACGTTCGCGATCAACGAACACGATCACGGACATGCGAATCGCCCAAGTCTCGACGTTGTATGAAAGCGTGCCGCCCAAAGCCTATGGCGGTATCGAACGCGTGGTTTCCTGGCTGACCGAGGCGCTCGTGGATACGGGCCACGACGTGACGTTATTCGCCAGTGCCGATTCAGTCACGCGCGCTCGTCTCGTTCCGGCTTGCCCGTGCGCACTACGCCTCATAGAAGAGACAGCCGACCCCCAAGCGTTCCACTTCGCGATGTTGGAAGAGGTCGTGCGGCGCTCCCGCGAATTCGACATCGTGCATTTTCATACGGACTACCAAGGCTTTCCCTTTGCGCGGCGGCTGGCCTGCGCGCACCTCACGACGCTGCATTGGCGGCTCGATATACCGGGTCTCGATCGGCTTTACCGTGCATTCGACGATATCCCGCTCGTCTCCATCTCCAATGCTCAGCGCAAGCCCCTGCCCGGCGCGCGATGGCAAGGCACGGTCTATCACGGCATGCCGGCCGATACGCCGGCGTTCGATGCGCGGCCCGGCGACTACCTCGCGTTCCTCGGCCGCATCGCGCCGCCGAAGCGCCCCGATCTCGCCATCCAAATCGCCGAGCGTGCCGGGATGCCGCTCAAGATTGCCGCGAAAATCGATAACGGCGATCGTTGGTACTACGAAGAAAACATCGAGGCGTTGATGCGCCACCCGCGCGTCGACTACTTGGGCGAACTCGGCGATCGAGACAAGCACGCGCTGTTGGCGGGTGCCCGCGCACTGCTCTTTCCCATCGACTGGCCCGAGCCGTTCGGTCTCGTACTGATCGAAGCGCTGGCGTGCGGCACGCCCGTCATCGCATTCGGGCGTGGCTCCGTGCCCGAAATCATCGATGATGGACACACGGGTTTCATCGTCGATAACGTCGAGGAAGCGATACGGGCCGTCGGCCGGCTGCACGAGATCGATCGCGGACAATGCCGGGCCGCATTCGAGCAGCGTTTCAGCGCCGCGCGCATGGCAGCCGATTACCTAAACATTTACGAGACCCTGCTTGGCAGCCCGCACTCGCGCGAAGATGCGTGCACGGCGGCCTCGCTTCAAGGAGCCTGAGATGCGATTCGTTGCGCTCGCAACCGATTACGACAATACCCTAGCCACCGACGGCAACGTGTCGGACGACACATGGGCCGCGCTCGAGCGGCTGCGTCAATCGGGCCGCCATTTGATTCTCGTCAGCGGCCGCGAACTCGAGGATTTGCGCACGATTTGCCCTCGGCTCGATCTGTTCTCCCGGGTCGTCGCCGAAAACGGCGGCGTGCTGTACCGCCCCGATCGCGGTGAAAAGCGCCTCTTGGCGCCCGCGCCGCCCAAGGCGTTCGTCGAAGCGTTGCGCAAGCACGGCATGGATCGGTTCAGCGTCAGCGAGACGCTCGTGGCGACGATGAAGCCGAACGAGCAGATCGCCCTCGAAGCGATTCGCGACCTGGGGCTAGATCTGCACGTCGTGTTCAACGGCGACGCGGTAATGATTCTCGCGCCGGGCGTGACGAAGGCGACAGGACTACAGGCCGCACTCGACGAACTCGATCTTTCGCCGCTCAATGTCGCCGGCGTGGGCGATGCCGAGAACGATCACCCGCTGCTCGAAGCATGTGGATTCGCGGTCGCCGTGGCCAATGCGCTGCCGGCATTGAAAGCACACGCCGATTGGGTGACGCCGAGCGAAAGCGGCCGCGGCGTGGCCGAGCTTGCCGCCGCGCTCGTCGAAGACGACTTGCTAAGCCATACGGCCGCGCTCGAGCGCTGCAAGCTGTTGCTGGGCCATCGACGGACCGAGCGCGGCGATGCGCCGGTCCTGCTCGACGCGCACGGCACGATCGCGCTCCTCGCCGGTCCCTCCGGCGGCGGCAAATCGACGGTGACGGCCGCGTTGCTCGAACGGCTGCGCCATGCCGGCTACCAAGCATGCATTTTCGATCCGGAAGGCGACTATGGCCACGAGGGCGACCTCGTGGCGCTCGGCGACGCCCATACCACGCCCTCCCTCGAAAGCGCGGTGCAACTGCTGAGCAATCCAAAGCAAAGCGTCGCCGTCAATTTACTGCGCGTGCCGCTCGTCGAAAGACCACGCTATTGCGCAAGCCTGCTGTTGCGCCTACAGGCCTTGAGAGTTCAAACGGGCAGACCGCACTGGCTAGTCTTCGAGGAGGCGCATCAGCTATTTCCAGCCGATTGGAATCCGGCCGACGAGTCGCTTCCGTCGATGCTCGAGACCGCGCTGGCCGTCACCGTGCACCCGGACCAAGTCGCTCCCGCGCTGCTGCGCCAGGTCAACACGGCGCTCGTCACCGGCGCGCACCCCGACAAGACCATCGCCGCTTTCGGCGAAGCGCTCGGACGCCGCCCGCCTCGGCTCGATGGCATCGATAAGCTCGAACGCGGGCAGTTGCTCGTTTGGCATCCCGCCGATGAGCGCCCGGCGGAACACGCGAACGAGATCCACGTGGTTACCGTCGAACCGGGCACGACGCAACGCCGCCGCCATCACCGCAAATACGCGGAAGGCCTGCTAATCCCGGAGCGCAGCTTCTATTTCCGCGGTCCGGAGGGCAAACTGAATCTGCGCGCGCATAATCTCGTGCTGTTCCTAGAGATCGCAGATGGCGTGGATGCCGATACGTGGCAATACCATCTGCGGCGCGGCGACTATTCTCACTGGTTCGGAGAAGTCATCGGCGACGAGGAATTGGCCAGCGAGGCACGCTCGATCGAGCAAGCGCATACGCTCGACGCAGCCGATAGCCGAGCTAAGATTCGCGAGGCCGTGGAACGCCGTTACACTCAGCCGGAAAACCCTTCTCTACCGCCGCTGCGGCAATCGTAAGGATACCTAATCGATTGCGATCGGCCGGTCCGTGGAAGGAAGCCCGACGCCTCCCGCACTCAGTCGGTCATCGACCATTGAAGCGAGAGCGCGCCGCTCGCGCGCCCGATCTCCTCGAAAGAAGGCGCGACACGATGGACGTCGAACGGCTCCTTCCAATGCACGAGATAGCGCGACTCGCACGTGCCCTCCTCTCGCCGCTCGCCGCCACGCGGCTCGACCGAGCACCCTATCCGCGCAAGTTCATCGGCGAGCCGTCGAGTGCAGTCCGAACCGCTGGGATGCTTGATCGTCAGCCAGGCGGCCTTACGGCGCTCCAGCTTGTGCTCGACCATCCTCAGCCCCCACATCACGGCCAGCCCGACGACGCTTGCGCCGCCCCCCAACCGATATTGCCCGCCACCGAGGCACAGCCCGATCACAGTCACGAACCACAGCATGGCGGCCGTCGTCACGCCGCTGATCAAACCGTCCTTGCGAAATACCGCGCCGGCGCCGATGAAACCCATCCCAGTCAGTATCCCGAGGGGAAGCCGCATGAGATCGAGGGTGGCGAAGCTGTTCGGCTGCTTACCGGTTTCGGGAAGCAATGCATTGACTTGCAACATGGCGACGCAGGCCGCCAGGCAAACGAGAATCGTCGTGCGCAAGCCCGCGGCCTTGCCCGACTCGCTCCGGTCAAACCCGAAAGCGGCGCCCGCCACGAGCGCGCAGGCTAGGCGCGTACTGGCGGACAGCCAGTCGAGCGTAAGCGGCATCGTCTCCATATTTGTACGTGGTAATGGATTGCATCGATGTTTTCTCCGCGAGCAAAACGTGCGCCCAGCGGGCAATGCTCATATCCGCCCGCTGGGTACGGTGCTTGCGGCGCAGCAAGCACGATCGCGCCGGTCCAATGGCATCGGCGCGCATCGCTCTGACGAACGCTGTGCTTTTAAGGAGCCTAAATGAAGCGAACCGCTCTAGCCTTGACCTGCTGCGTCTTGCTGCTCCCCGTCGGCATTGCCGAAGCCCAAACGCCAGGGGCAACGCAATCCGAAGCCGCATCGACGACGGCCGCCAATCCGTTACCGCAACCGGACCGCGATTTCGTTCAAGCCGCGTCCATGTCCTCCTCGACCGAAATCGACGCCGGCAAGCTGGCTCAGAAAAACTCCAGCGACAAGGACGTCAAATCGTTCGCGCATCACATGATGCTCGACCATACGAAGCTCACGGTCCAATTGAAGGCGGCCACCCCGCACGGCGTCGAGGCACCGAAGGACAATTCAGATACGAGTGTGCTGGATGAATTGAAGCCGCTCAAGGGCAAGGAATTCGACGACGCCTATATCGCGAAGATCGGGCTCAAGGGCCACGAAGATGCGATCGCGGCCTTCAAAAAGGAGATTTCCGACGGTCAGAACGCCGACCTGAAGAAGCTCGCGCAAAAGGGGCTGCCGACCGTCGAGCACCACTATCAGATGGCGCAGCAACTTGCCAAGAAAAAGGGCGTGCAGCAGTAAACGCATAGCCGGCACCCGCGTGCCTCGCTTATGGCGTGAACGAAGCCCATGCCGTTGCATGGGCTTCGTCGCGGTGCCGATCGCCGGTCGAGGCAGCTTCGTTCAGTCGCCTGTCGTCCATTCGACGTTCGCGCCGACCGAACGCAAGTTTTCGACGAAGTGCGGATGCGCGCGCCGGATCGGCAGTGCATTCGTAATAACCGAGCGTCCTTCGATGCTTGCCGCGACCATCAACAGCGCGATCGCCACGCGGATAATGTAGGGGCTTTCGACCTTTGCGGGACTCAAAGGAATGCCGCCGAACGTGATGAGCCGATGCGGGTCGGACAGGAAAACGTGCGCACCGAACTTCGACAGTTCGACCGACCACCCCATGGCGCCGTCGTAGACCTTATTCCAGAACATGGCGCTGCCTTCCGCGCGCACGCCGAGCGCGATAAAGATCGGCAGCAAATCGACGGGCAAATAAGGCCAGGGCGCCGCTTCCACCTTCGTCAGAATATTGGGCGTAAACGGACGACGCACGCGCAGCGGGCCCTCGCGCAACGCGCGCGACCAACCGTCCTTGTGCTCCAGGTCTACGCCGAATTTGGCGAACGTGCGATCGATCAGCGGAAATTGCTCGGGTGCGCTGTTTTTGACGACGATCTCGCCGCCCGTAATCGCCCCCAGCGCGAGGAACGTCGCGATTTCATGGAAATCCTCGCTGAAGCGGAACTCGCCGCCGCCGAGCCGGTGTCCGCCTTCGATGGCCAGACGTGAGGTCCCGATGCCTTCGATCGGTACGCCCAGCATGGCGATGAACCGGCAAAACTCCTGGACGTGGGGCTCGGAGGCCGCATTCACGAGCGTCGACGTGCCCGACGCGGACACCGCGCACAAGACGAAATTTTCCGTCGTGGTGACGGACGCGTAGTCGAGCCAGTGGTCGTTCGCGGCCATGCGCGTTTGCGCATGCACGATCAGCGAATCGGAGGTGCGCTCCACGTGGGCGCCGAAACGCTCGAATACCTCCACGTGCGGGTCGATCTCGCGCACGCCGAGTGTGCAGCCCTTCACGTCGTTTTCGAGCCTTGCCACGCCGAATCGCGCGAGCAGCGGCGGCACGAGCATGATCGACGAGCGCATTTCCTCGGGCAAGCGATGCTTGGCCGGATCGAACGTCGTGGCGTGATGGTGCAGATCGAGGATACCCGTCGAGAAATCCATCGACACGTCGCTGCCTAGCGCGCGGAAAATGTCGAGGATTTTCTTGACGTCGGTGATTTCAGGCACGCCGACGAGCCGCAGCGGCTGGTCGGTCAGCAAAGTCGCGCAAAGAATCGGGAGGACAGCGTTCTTATTGGCGGACGGCGTGATCTCCCCGCGAAGCGGGAGGCCGCCATGGACGATCAGATCGGACATATTCGGGGCAAAACGGAAAAGTGGGGGTGTGGCCGAGAAAAGCAGGCGCATATGATGCCATCGTCCGGGCAGCGGCGGACGGGAATCTTGCCGACGGATGGCGCAATTGCCAATTTCGGTTTCAGCATTCGATAATCGGGGCAGCGACGGGCCGCTGCCGGCACGCCGCGTCCGACCTGCCGCAAATGCGAACCTGAGTGCGCAACGCTTTTGTGTCAAGCACTTACATAGTCTGTGACCAGGTTATTCACAGGTTTGCCAACAAAAATTGGGGATAAGTTCGTTTTGCCCACTTTCACGCTCGCCGGCCCGGTCACGGCCGAACTGGAGATCCGCAAGAGCCGCTTCATCGCGCATGCTATTCCCGTGGCCGATCGCGACGCCGCCATGCAGGCACTGCGCCAATTGCGCGACACCCATCCTAGCGCCACTCACGTTTGCTGGGCGTTGCTCGCGGGCGGGCAATCGGGGATGTCCGACGATGGGGAGCCCTCAGGCACGGCGGGGCGGCCGATTCTCGAGGTATTGCGTCACCACGATCTCGACGGCGTCTTGGCGGCGGTCGTGCGGTACTACGGTGGAGTGAAGCTCGGGGCGGGCGGCCTCGTGCGCGCCTATACCGACGCGATTGCGAGCGCGCTCCAGTCCGCGGAGCGTGTGGAGCGGATTGCGCAAGCTCGCTTGGCGATAGAAATCGACTACCCGGACGAAGCCCGTGTGCGCCGCTGGATGGAACAGGAAGCGGTGGAACTCATCGACAGCGAATATGAACTGGCGGTGCGGCTGGTATTGCGAATGCCGGCGACGAAGCGCGATGCAGCCCGCGTTGCCCTGCGCGATTTGACGCAAGGCCGCGCGCGCTTTGCCGAGGAAGACAGCGGCGAAGCGCGGGACTGAGCTGCTAAGTAATCAGCGTTTGCTGAGCTTGCTTGGCGCCGCCAGCGCGCGTGCAGCCGGAAGCTTTCAATTTCATTATTTTGCTGGATGCGCTTGAATTCGGGCAAACGCTTTGGTGGCGGCCCATCGAACGAATTGAGCATGAAAACGCGCTCCTTTCATCCAATTGGTTCCTGGCGGGCGGGTCTACACTGCTTTCCATGGAGCGAGACATCGGCTCCATCCACGGAGCCCTCGCGAAGCGACGTGGTGCTAGGCAGTGATCTAGAAGCACGATAGCAGTGGAAGGAATTCCTCTCAGCACTCAGGGTGATCGCTGATAGGTTCAAAACCGGGGTTCGGGCAGTGCGTTGTAGCAGGTGGAAGTACCTAGTCGTTCGAAGTACCTAGTCGTTCGAAGTACCTAGTCGTTCGAAGTACCTAGTCGTTCGAAGTACCTAGTCGTTCGA
>NZ_QUBS01000050.1 GCF_003390925.1 Trinickia diaoshuihuensis
CGGGCTGCACGTCACGCGCGTGGCGCCGGCGCGCGCGCTGGGCCGCCCGGCCGGGGGGCGCGGGCGGATCTCGCTGGTGCTGTTCAGCCAGGAGCTGCTGGCCCTGCTCAAGGCCGGCCTGTCGATCGTCGAAGGCCTCGAGGCGCTGCTCGAACGCGAGGGCGGCGCGCGGCTGCGCAGCGTGCTGGAGCGGATCCTGGCCGGGCTGCGCGAGGGCAAGCGCTTCTCCAGCCTGCTCGGCGAGCAGCCCGACGTATTCCCCCCGCTCTATGTCGGCATCGTGCGCGCGGCCGAGGGCACCAGCGACCTGCCGCGCGCGCTGCAGCGGTACGTCGACTACCAGGAGCGCATCGACACGGTGCGCAACAAGCTGGTCAGCTCGGCGATCTACCCCTCGATCCTGCTGGTAGTGGGCGGCGGCGTGTCGACCTTCCTGATCACCTACGTGGTGCCGCGCTTCGCGACTATCTACGAAGGCACCGGCCGCGCCCTGCCGTGGATGTCGCAGATGCTGCTCGATTGGGGTAAGTTCGCCTCCGCGCACGGCCTGCCGTTGGCGCTGACCGCGCTGGCCGGCGTCGCCGCGATCTTCCTCGGGGTGCGCGCCACCGTCGCGCGCGTCGGGCTGGTCAGCCTGCTCGCGCGCGTGCCGTTGCTCGGGCCGCATCTGCGCATCTACCAGCTCTCGCGCCTGTACCTGACGCTGGGCATGCTGCTCGGGGGCGGCATCCCAATCGTCGCGGCAATGGAGACTGCCTGCGGCACGGTCTCGCCGTCGATGCGCGACGCGCTGCTGCTGGCGCGCGCCGCCGTGCAGTCGGGCGAGCCCTTGTCGGGCGCGTTCCAGGCTCGCCAACTGACCACGCCGATCTCGCTGCGCATGCTGCGGGTGGGCGAGCGCTCGGGCGAGCTCGGCGCCATGCTCACGCAGTCGGCCGCCTTCTACGACGGCGAGATCAGCCGCTGGATCGACCGCTTCACGCGCATGTTCGAGCCGCTCCTGATGTCCGCGATCGGCGTGGTGGTGGGCACCATCGTCGTGTTGCTCTACATGCCCATCTTCGATCTCGCGGGGAGCCTGTCGTGATGTATCTCGAACCCGCGCAGGGCGAGGCACGGCCGCTCGATGCCATGCCCTTCGACGCCGAACTGCTCGCCCGCGCCCGCGCCGCGGCCTCCGCCACCCAACGCCATCTGATCGACGAGCTGCAGGCGCTGACCGGCGCCGAGCCCTTCGAGCTGCTGCGCGCGCTCGCACGCCAGACGGCGATGCCGGTGCTGGAGACGGCCGGCATGCTGGCGCTCGAGCCGGTGTTCGAGCGGGTCCCGCTCTCGCGCGCCATGCAGCGCCGCTGCGCGTTGCTGCGCGAGAGGGGCGGCGCGCTGGTGGGAGTGGTCACCAGCCCCTTCGACCTGGATCTGCAGACCTGGCTCGGCGCTCAGGCCGGCGCCGCCGTCGAGATGCGGCTCGCGTTGCCGGGCGACCTGAGCGCCTATCACACGCGCATGGAGGAATCGGCGCGCGCGGTCGACAGCCTGGTGAGCACCGGCGACGGCCTGCAGGCCGACGGCCGCGCCACCCAGGTGCTGTCGTTCCAGAGCGTCAACGAGGCGGCTAGCCCGGCGGTGAAGCTGGTCAACTCGACGCTCTACGACGCTCTCAAGGCAGGCGCCTCGGACATCCACCTGGAGAGCACCGCTACCGGCCTGGCGCTGAAGTACCGCGTGGACGGCGTGCTCGACGCGGCCGCCACCCTACACGGCGTGGAAACCGCCGAGCAGGTGATCTCGCGTCTGAAGGTGCTGGCCGAACTCGACATCGCCGAGCGCCGCGTACCGCAGGACGGCAGTTTCCGCGTCGCCGCGGGCGGGCGCGACATCGACCTGCGGGTGTCGATCATGCCGAGCATCCACGGCGAGGACGCGGTGATCCGGATCCTCGACAAGCGCGCCATGATCGAGGCCTATGGCTCGCTCACGCTGGAGGCGCTCGGCTACGACGCCGATTCGCTGGTGGCCCTGCGCGCGCTGGCCGAGGAGCCCTACGGCATGCTGCTGGTGACCGGGCCGACCGGCTCGGGCAAGACCACCACGCTGTACGCCGCGCTCACCGAGATCCACAACGGCCGCGACAAGATCATCACCATCGAGGACCCGGTCGAGTACCAGTTGCCCGGCATCCTGCAAATTCCCGTCAACGAGAAGAAGGGGCTGACCTTCGCGCGCGGGCTGCGCTCGATCCTGCGCCACGACCCGGACAAGATCATGGTCGGCGAGATCCGCGACCGCGAGACCGCCGAGATCGCCGTGCAGTCGGCGCTTACCGGCCACCTGGTGCTGACCACGGTACACGCCAACAACGTGTTCGACGTCTTCGGCCGCTTCGGTCACATGGGCATCGATCCCTATGCCTTCGTCTCCGCGCTCAACGGGATCTGGGCGCAGCGGCTGCTGCGTGTGAACTGCCCGCGGTGCGCGGCGCCCTACCAGCCGAGCGACGCCGAGCTGGCGCGGCTCGGCCTGTCGCGCGATGCCATCGCCGGCTATGACTTACGGCAGGGCATGGGCTGCGGCGACTGCCGTGGCACCGGTTATCGGGGGCGGCGCGCGATCGCCGAAATCCTGATCCTCGACGACGAGATTCGCGACCTGGTGGTGGAGAAGCAGCCGATCCGCGTGATCAAGGAGGCCGCGCGCCGCAACGGCACGCGGCAGTTGCGCGAGGTCGCGCTGGGCCTGGTGAAGCGCGGTGAGACCACGCTGGCCGAAGTGAAGCGGGTGACCCTCAATGCTTGAACGCTGGATGAAGCGGTTCGCGCCGCGTGGACATTGCCGGCTCGCGCTGTCGCGCACCACGGTGACGGTGCGGCGCGTCGGCGCCTCGCGCAAGGTGCCGGCGCTGTTCGTCGAACGGCCGCTGGCGCAGACGAGCACGCCCGAGATGCTGGCGGCCAGCATCGGCGCCGCGCTGGAGGAGTCGGGCGGCCACGGTTTGCCCGTGCATGCGCGCTTCGCCGACGAACTGGCGCGCTATTTCATCGTCACCCCGGCGGAGAACAGCCGCCGCCTGCAGGATCTGCGCGCGGCGGCCGAGGTGCGCCTGCGCAGGCTGTACGGCGACGACCCGGCCCGCTGGCAGATCATGGCCGACTGGCAGGCCGCGGAGCCGTTCCTCGCCTGCGCCGTGTCGCGGGACTGGGCCGGCGCGCTGCAGGCCGGCGTGGCGGCCGCGCGCGGCTGCCTGGTGTCGGCGATGCCGGCGTTCGTCGCTGCTTGGAACCGCTCGTGCCGCGAGCTCGACCCCGGCACCTGGCTCGCCACGCGCGGCGAGCGCGCGATGACCCTGGGCCTGATCGGCGCCGCGCCGCGCGCGCGGCTGACGGCGGTGCGCACGCTAGCGCTGCCCGAGCCGGTGCCCTCGCTGGGCTGGCTGCGCCAGCAGGTCACGCGTATGGCTCTGCTCGACAACCTGCCCGCGCCTGCCGCGCTGCTGCTGCACGGCCCGCGCTGCGAACCCTGGCTGCCTGGCGCCGCCGATTTCACCGAGCCGGGCCTCACGGTGCGCTGGGCCGAACCGGACGAATGGGACGAATCGGCCGAACGCGCGAGCGCCGGCGGCGGCCCGCTGGCCGAGTCCGCCACGCCGTTGGCATGGAGCGGCACCGCGAGATGAGACGCCTGCCCATCGATCTCGCGCCCTTCAGCTTGCGGCGCGAGTGGCACCGAACTCGTCCGTCGGCGCGCGTGCTCGCGTTGGTCGGTCTGGTGCTGTGCGCTCTGGCCGCGTGGCGCGCGCAGACGCTGATCGTCAAGCTGCAGGCGCTCGAGGCGCAGACGGCGCGGATCGTCGAGCGCAACGAGCGGATCCTGCGCGCGGCGCAACGCGTGCGCCGCGCGCAGGTCGACGCCAAGCAGGCGGCCGCCGTCAACCTGGCGGTGGCGCGCTTGAACCTGCCCTGGGACGCGCTGCTCGATTCGATCGAGGCGGCCACCCCGGCGCGTATCGCGCTGATGACGATCACCCCCGAGCCGGCTCGCGCGCTGATCCGCATCGAGGCCGAATGCACGGGCAGCCAGGACCTGCTCGACTATCTGGCCGCGCTCGGAAGGCAGCCCTTGCTGGGCCGCGTGACACTGACCCGGCACGAGCTCGTGAAGGACGGCATGGACCCGGTGCTGCGGTTTCAGGTCGAGGTGGAGTGGCGGGGGAACGGACCGTGAACCCGCAATCCCTCACGCGTGCTCTGCTGCGGCTGCGCCTCGCGTTGGCGCGTTTCGGCACCGGTCACCTGGCGGCCGGGGCGGCGCTGGTCTGCGCCGCGCTCTTGTGGCTCTGCGTGCTGCCCGGCATGGCCGCGCGCGTCGAGGATGAGACGCGCGCGGCGGCGCACCTGGCCACGCTGCCGCCGCCCAGGCCGGCGATCTCGGCGCCCGAGCTGGCCGCCGATCGGCTGGCCGGGTTCTATCGCGGGCTCGGCGATTCGGCGCACACGGGCGAAATCGTGACGCGCTTGTTCGAGGCCGCGGCCGCGGCCGGCGTCACGCTCGACAAGGCTGAGTACAAGCCGGGGCACGACACTGCCGGGCGCTTCGATACCTACACTATTGTCCTGCCGGTGAAGGGCGACTACGCGAAGCTGCGGCAGTTCAGCGAGAAGGTGCTGCTGGCCGTGCCCTACGCGGCGCTCGACGACATGCGCTTCAAGCGCGGCTCGGCCAACGATGCCGGCGTGGAAGCGAACCTGCGTTTCACCGCCTTCTTGCGGCCGGTGACGATCGCTCCGTTGAGCGCGTCCGAAGTGGCGGCGATCGAGACGGCGGCGGCTTCAGGTGCATCGGCGGCGGCAGCCGTCGCGCATGCGAGCGGAGCGGCGGTAAGCGCTGTTTGGTCGGCATCGGCGCCGCAGGCCATGTTGACGATCGATATGACCCGGCGCGCGCCGGCATCCACTGATGGTTTCGTGCCGCTGCCGACCTGGGGCGCGGTGAGCCCGCATCCGCTGGCGGTAGCGCCGGTGAGGCATGGCGAGGCGCCGGCGGCGAAGCCGATGAGCGCGGGAACGTCGGCGCCGAAGACGCCGGTGACCCTGCCGGCGCTGGCGGCAGAGTCGGCATCGACACATTCGACCGAGGCCAAACCGGCGCTCGGCGGTTCGGCTCGCATGGCAGCGCTGGCCGCCGCGGCTGCATCGACGATATCGACCACATCGGCTCATCACGCCGAAGCGAAACCCGCTTCCGCCGTCCCCGCCTTGGCCACCGCGCCGGTGCACGTGATCGATATGCGCGCCCAGCCCGGTGGCTCGACGCGCCGCTTCACCGAGATCGCGATCGTCTCGCCGGGCGCCGCCGCGCCCGCCTCGGCCAGCGCCGCTCCACCCGATGGAGGCGCGCCATGAAAAAGCCGCAGCCCAAGCACATCGTGATGGCCGCGCTGTTCGTGGCCTGCGCGCTGGTGCTGGTGTTCACCCGCCACGATCCCGACGACGACCTTGTCGAGGCCACCACGCGCCCGGCCCAGCCGAGCGTCGCGCAGGCCGCGCCGCGAGGCGCCGATGCCGAACGCGGCGCCGCCGCGGCGGTGCCCGGCACCGTTGCGATCGCGGCGATTCGCGCGCGCACCGAGCGCGGCGATGCCGGCGCCCACGCGCTGTTCAACACGCTGATGCTGGCGCCGCCGCTACCCTCGGCGGCGCCGGCGCAGGTCGACGTGCCGCCGCTGCCGAACACGCCGGCGATGCCCTTCACCTATCTCGGCAAGCAACTGGCGAACGGCCATTGGGAGGTCTATCTCGCGCGCGGCGACGACACGCTGATCGTCCATGAGCAGATGGTGATCGACGGCACCTACAAGGTCGATGCGATCGCGCCGCCCAGCCTGACGCTCGTCTATCTGCCCCAGAAACTAGTCCAGACGCTGGATATCGGCAGTGCCGACTGATCCGCGCGCCACCAGGAACGAAACGTTGCGTATGCCATCCCCGAACCGAACCCGATCCCGCCCGAGCGCGCCGCGCGTCCTGCCGCGCCTGCGGCGCGGCACGCTGCTGATCGCGCTGCCGGTGCTGCTGGGCGCCTGCGCCGCGCAGCAGGCCTATCGCGACGGCCAGAAACTGACCGCGGCCGGCAAGGTCGACGAGGGCATCGCCAAGTACAAGGAAGCCTCGAAGACCGAGCCGGAAGACGCGCAATACCGCAAGACCTGGCTGGCCGAGCGCGAGAAGGCCGTCAACGATCTGGTCGAGGCCGGCGACCGGCTCGCCGCGGGCGGCCAGCGCGAGGCCGCGCGCAAGTCCTACGAGCACGCGCTGTCGCTGAGCCCGGGCAGCGAGCGGGCCCGGGCGGGCATCTCGAATCTCGACGTCGACGCACGCCTGAACCTCGCGCTGAGCCGCGCCGAGGCTCTGTTCATGCGGCACCAGCCCGAGGACGCGCGTCGCCTGCTCGACGCGGTGCTGAGCGAGGCCCCTACCAACCGGCGCGCGCTGGAGCTGCAGCGCCGGCTGTTGGCCGAGTCGGGGGCTGCGCGCGTCGAGGCGGCGCTGGCGGCGGCCTACCGCAAGCCGATCCGCATCGACTTCCGCGATGCGCCGCTCAAACAGATCTTCGACGTGATCTCGCGCTCCTCGGGCATGAACTTCCTGTTCGATCGCGACGTGAAGACCGACCAGCGCACCACCATCTTCCTGAAGAACAGCACGATCGACGCGACGGTGCGCTACGTGCTCGCCACCAATGGGCTGGCGCAGCAGGTGCTCGACGAGAACACCGTGCTGATCTACCCGAACACGCCTGCCAAGCTCAAGGACTACCAGGAGCTGGCTGTGCGCACCTTTTTCCTCTCGAACACCGAGGCGAAGACCATCGCCAATACGCTCAAGACGATCCTGAAGATCCGCGACGTAGTGGCCGACGAGAAGCTCAACATGGTGATCGTGCGCGATACGCCCGACGCCATCCGCATGGCCGAGCGGCTGGTTTCGCTGGAGGACGTGCCCGAGCCCGAGGTAATGCTGGAGGTGGAGGTGCTGGAGGTCCAGCGCAACAACGAGTTGAACCTCGGCGTGGCCTGGCCCGGCTCGGTCAATGTCACGCCGTTGCCGCTGGGCAGCGTGATCGCGCCGGTCACCGGGCAGAACCCCACCACCACCACGCCGTATTACCCCTATGGCTACGGCGGCGGCCTCGGCAGCTTCGGCGGCGGCGGTTCGAACGGCTCGAGCCCGGCGCTGACCATCAACGACCTGCTGCACCAGAGCGTGCGCACCATCGGCTTGTCCTCGCTGCAGGCCACCGTCAACGCGAACGTGCAGGACTCCACCGTCAAGCTGCTGACCAACCCGCGCATCCGCGTGCGCAACCACGAGAAGGCCAAGATCCTGATCGGCGAGCGCGTGCCGAACTTCACCTCGACCGCCACCTCGACGGGTTTTCTGTCGCAGTCGGTCAACTACCTCGACGTCGGCCTGACGCTGAACGTCGAGCCGACCGTCTATCTCGACGACACGGTCGGCATCAAGCTCGCGCTGGAGGTGAGCAGCCTAGGCAACACCATCACGACTACCACCGGCACCGCCGCCTACCAGATCGGCACGCGCACCGCGAACACGGTGCTTCAGTTGAAGAACGGCGAGACCGACGTGCTGGCCGGCCTGATCGACAACGAGGAGCGCACTTCGGGCAACAAGCTGCCCGGCCTCGGCCAGTTGCCGGTGCTCGGCCGCCTGTTCGGCGCCACCGACGACCAGGCCAAGAACACCGAGATCGTGCTGGCCATTACGCCGCACCTGGTACGCAACATCCGCCGGCCCGACGCTGATCTCGCCTACTTCACCTCCGGCACCGAGACGAGCATGCGCAGCATGATCCAGTCGAACGGGATCGCGCCGGCGGCCAACAGTAGCTCGAGCAGCGGCGGTGCCTCGGCCGGCGGCGACACGCCGCGCTTGGGCGCGGGCGGCCAGCCGGGGGTGAGCGGTTACGGCTCGGGCGCCGGGGCCGGCGCCGGCAGCTATGGCAGTGCCTATGGCTCGGGCGGCGAGGGCTTGATTGGCGGCGGCGATGGACTCGCGCCCGGCGGCATCGCGCCCACGCTCGGCACCGGGCAGATGACGGTGGGCGGGCCGCCGCAGGTGAAGACCGGCGATTCGGTCACGGTCTCTCTGACCATGAGCGCCGACCAGCCGGTGGCCAGCGCCGCCTCGACCGTGAGCTTCGATGCGACCAAGCTGCAGTTCGTCGGCGTGACCGAGGGCGACTTCCTCAAGCAGGGCGGCGCGCCGACCCAATTCTCGAGCCGCGTGAGTGCGGGCCAGGTGCAACTCTCGGATGGGGTGCAGGGCGGGATGGGGGGGGCCTCGACCGGGACCTACGCGGTGCTCACCTTCAAAGCGCTCGCGCCGGCCGCGCAGACCTCGGTGAAGATCCAGCCCGGCGCGGTGGTCAGCCTGACCGGCGCGCCGATCACGGTGTCGCCGCCGAGCGCCTACACGCTCGGCATCAACGCGGTGCCATGATGCGCGCACCGAAGACTGCCGTAGCGTCGCGGCCGGCCTCGCGTCGCGCTCACGCCGCGCGAGCCGCATCGGGAGCCCGCTATCGCGCGGCGGCCGGCTTCACGCTGATCGAGCTGCTGGTCACGCTGGCGATCCTCGGGGTGCTGGCCAGTATGACCGTGCCCGTGGCGCAGGTAATGCGCCAGCGCGAGCGCGAGCAGGAGCTGCGCGAGGCGCTGCACGAGATCCGCGCCGCGCTCGACGCCTACAAGCTGGCCGGCAAGGACGGCCGCGTGCCGGTCGAAAACGGCGGCAGCGGCTATCCGCCGAAGCTTTCCGTGCTGGTCGACGGCGTGAAGGACCAGACCGACCCCAAGGGCCGCAAGATCTATTTCTTGCGGCGCTTGCCGCGCGACCCGATGAACCACGACGCGCAACTCGACGCCGCCGATACCTGGGGCAAGCGCGCCTACGCGAGCGAACCCGACGAACCCGAGGAGGGCGACGACGTCTACGACGTGTATTCGCTCTCGCCGGGCGTCGGCCTGAACGGCATTCCCTACCGGAAATGGTGATGGCGACGAGACTTTCGAGCCTGGCGGCGCGGCGCGCCGGCAAGCGCCGCGGCTTCACGCTGATCGAGCTGCTGCTGGTGCTGTCGATCATCGCGCTGATGCTGACCATCGCGCTGCCGCAGTATTTCCACTCGATCGACGCGTCCAAGGAGAAGATCCTGGCCGAGAACCTGCATGCCACGCGCGATGCGATCGACCGGTTCTACGGCGACCTGGGGCGCTATCCCGATTCGCTGCAGGAACTGGTCGACCGACACTACCTGCGCACGCTGCCGTTCGACCCGGTCGCCGACAACGCGACCAGTTGGCAGATCATCGCGCCGCAGGAGCAGTTCTCCGGCAACGTCTACGACCTCAAGAGCGGCGCGCAGGGCAGCACGCTCGACGGGCGGCCCTTCGATTCCTTATGACCGCGATGGCGCGTCGGCCGCTTCGGTCACCTCTGTCGGTGCTGCCCGGACAGCGTGGTTATGCCTATATCGCCTTGCTGATCGGTATCGCCATCGTCGGTGTGGCGGCGGCCGCCACCATTGAACTCGGCGCGCTCTACCAGCGGCGCGTGGCCGAGAAGGCGCTGCTCGACATCGGCGGCGAGTTCCAGCGCGCCCTGCTCAGCTATGCCGACGCCACGCCTGCCGGCATGCCGCGCCAGCCGCGCACGCTCGAGGACCTGGTGCACGACCCGCGTTATCCGAATCCGGTCCGTCACCTGCGCCGCATCTATGCCGATCCGCTGACCGGCAAGGTCGACTGGGTACTGGTGCGCTCGCCGGACGGCCAGACCATCGTCGGGGTCCACAGCGCCTCGCGCGCGCGGCCGATCCAGCTCAAGCTGTTTCCCGATGAGTTTCGCGGTTTCGAGAACCGGCGCAGCTATACGCAATGGGTGTTCGTCGCGCGCCGGCCGCTGCTCGCGGTAGGTGGGCGCGCGCCGAATGCGGGCGTGCCGGCGTCCCCCGACGGCACGCCGCTGCCCGATGCGCTGCCGCCCAGCGGCGTGACGATGCCGGGCGGCATGGACGCGGGAGACTCGATGGCGGGGAAGACCGACGATGAAGGCTCTCCGGATAAGGGGTGGCCGAACGGGGATGGTTTTTCGGCGGGCGATGGTTTCGGTGGCGGGAACGGGGTTGGCAGCGGCAATGGTTTCTCCACCGGCAGCGGTTTCTCGAACGGCGGCTTCTCGCCGGGTTATGGGGCCAATCGCTGAGGTGCTTGCTGGCCTTTACCAAATAACAACCAACTCATCACGCTTGTCCACCGAGTCATGACCAAGCTCTGAAGCCATCGAATCGTCGTAAGGTCGCGACGATCGGCGCTGAAAGGCGAACCCGGTTTGTTGCACTCGCCGAGGTTCGCCAACAACCACCTCACCCAATCAATCCGCGAGAAGATTCTCGCGCAGCGTCGTCCCCTCGTATCGCGTCCTCAACCGTCCACGCCTTTGCAGTTCGGGCACCACGAAATCGACAAACTCCTCGAAGCATCCCGGCGTATAGGTTGCGGCCAGCATGAACCCGTCCGCCCCGCCCACGTCCATGAACGCTTCGAGCTGATCCACGATGTCGTGCGCCGTGCCGACGAGACGAGGCATCCCCATCCCTTCCGCATAGATCAGGGCTGCTTCCTTCACCGTCACGGGTGCCCCGCCCTTCGCATAGATGATCGACTCGAACAATCCCTGAATCCCAGGCACTTCGATGTTCTGGACGATGTCATCGAGAGCGAAGCGCGAGAAATCCAGGCCGAAGTGCCCGGAAATCCACGCCAGCGCGCCTTCGAGCGGAATGCACTCGCGGATCCGCTGATATTTCTCCTCGGCTTCCGCCCGCGTCTGCCCGACGACTGTCTGAACGCCATAAAGGCGCTTCACCGATTGCGGCGCGCGACCGAATTTGCTCACGAGCCGCTCGGTCAGGTCGTTCGAGTATTCACGCATCCGCTCGACATTCGGATGCACCGCGAAGATCGCCTCGGCGTGCTTGGCCGCGAAATCGCGGCCCCGGTCGGACGAGCCGGCCTGCCAGAGAACCGGGCGACCCTGCGGCGAGCGCTCCACGAACGAGCGGCCTCGACAACGAAAATACTCGCCCTCGAAGTTGATCTCCTTCACTTTGGCCGGATCGGCAAACACGCCGGAGTCCCGATCGGCCACGATCGCATCCGGCGCCCATGAGTCCCAAAGCTCGTAGCACAGGTCCATGTACTCTTCCATGCGACCGTAGCGATCCGCGCGTTGCGTCATGTCGGCGCCGTACGCGTCCCACTCGCTTTTCGAGTAGGAACTCACGATGTTCCACGCAATGCGCCCACCCGACAGATGATCGAGACTCGACAGGCGGCGGACCATCGAATAGGGATGCTCGAAAGCCGTCGAAAGGGTGACGCCGACACCCAAATGCGTCGTCGCACCGGTGATGATCGGCGCGATGGTCGACGGCTCGTGAACCGGGCACTGCACCGCGTATCGGACCGTTTCGTCCGAACTGCCTTTCCAGTTGTTGTACGGCGCCAGTTCGTCGGCGATGAACATCGCGTCGAAATAACCCCGCTCCATCGTGCGGGCGAGGTGTTCCCAATAGGGCGGTCGCGTCCAGTCCCAGTTGATCTTGTCGCGGCCGTGCCGCCACATACCCGTGGCGTGGCTGTTGACGCCATGCTGCACGAACCCGAGCAGGTGCGCTTTTTTCTTTGCCATCTCGATCATCCGTTGCTATTCAATCGCTGGTTTCGCGGTACAGCGTGTAGGCGACCGCGGCGGGGCTCAACAGCGCCAGCACGACACCGATGTAGAGCCATCGCGGGCCCAGTCCATATGCCGTGATCGCGGCGGACGAGGCGAGCACGGCGATCACCGCGCCGGCAAAACTCTTGCCGAACTGGTCGGGCCGCCCGTCCTCCGGCTCGTCATTCGACGCGATCGCGCGCTGCAGCGCGAGCCACATGTAGCGAAGATAAAAAACGGTGATGACCAGACCGACGACGATCGTCGCGACAGTCAGCGGCGTAAAGAATTCAATGCTTGCCATTTCCCTGTTCTCCTGTCGGACTCAACTGGCATCGGCCACCGGTACAGCCGCGGATCCCGCGCCGACGTCGTCCTCGCTGACGGCGGCATCGCGCACGCGCCGCAGGCGCGCGTAGTCGAATGGTTCGCGATTCACCGCGCCGAGCACGAGCGGCACAACGGCGCTGATCGCGAGAATCGCAAGCGATCCCCGCAGGTCGCCGAAATGCGCGCGAATCGGCATGCCGATCGCGATCCCCGCGATCGTCCCCCAGACGAAACCCGCGCCGGTCATGCGCGGCCAGAAGAGCGCCAGCACCAGCGGCACGAGAATGGCCGTGCGAATCGCGTAGCTCGTCAGCACGATCGTTACGAAGTCGACGCCCGAGACGACGACGATCGCGGCGATGACGGACGCCAGTACCATCGGCAGCTTGGCCGACACGAACAGCGCGTGTTCGCTGATACGCGGAGCAAGCGGCTTGATGATATCCACGACGAATATCGAACTGATCGCGGTGAATGCGCTGTCGATCACCGAATAGCAGGCCGACAGAATCACGACGACATACAGGATCACCAGCCAGTTCGGCAGCCCGAGGTGAGACACGAGGTACGGCCCGACCGCGGCGGGGTCGCCGCCCAACTGCGTATTGACGTCGATATGCAGACCCAGGCCGACTAGGCCTAGCAGACCGAGCACGATCGGAATCGGATAGAACCACGCGCCGGCCCACAGGAACGTCCGGCTCACGTCCTTCTTCTTGAGCGCCCACGCAACCTGCCAGAACTCCTGGCCCGCGATCGTCGCGGTCAGCAAGCCGAGCGCGAGCGTTACGCCGAAGCCCGTCGCGGCGTCGGCGCGCGTGACGGACAGCAGGCCGTTGCCTTGAGCCGCAACCGAATGCCAGATCGCGTCGACGCCGCCCGCATAGTGCAGGGCGACGACGACGATGATCGCCGACGGCACCGTATGCAATAGCGTCGACAGCGTCGAGGTCGTGATCGATGCCCAGAGCCCGCCGAGTATGCTGTAGACGAGCACGACGACGAGCCCGAGAATCGCCGCGACCTTCGGGTCCACGCCGAATACATTCGACACGACGAGCGAGGTGCCCTTGATGTTGATGATCACCTCGATCAGCGACCCGAACAGAGCGCCGACGATCACGACCGGAATGGCTAGCCGGGTTCCGGGGAAACGCTCGCGCACGAACTCGGGAATGGTGTAGCCCTGCGGCATCAACGTGCGGATCTTGCGCACGAACGGGATGACCGCAATCACCGCGAGACCGTTCGGCACGGTGAACCAGAAAAGCCCGGACAAGCCGAACGTATAGGTCTGCGCGGCCGACATCATCACCGCCATCGCCCACGTCCAGATCGATATCAGGCCGGCCACGCCGAAGCCGAACCCGATCTTGCGACCTGCGATGACGAAGTCCCTCGTGTTCTTGACCAATTTCTCTTTCACATACCAGACGAGAGCCAGTAATGCGACGCCGAGAAGTATCTCGGTGACAATCCCGGCCGTCTGCGAAAGCGGGTTTCCCGCCGCCAGAACGACACTGCTCATGATTTCTGCTCCGATCAGTTACGACCACCTGACCGCGCGCATCTTGGCGGCGGCACCTATGCTCCGCCTTCCATCGGCAGCGCTAGCGTCGCATCTTGCCACCGCCGCGCTCAGCCATTAACTAATTTCATGAGCTATAAATTTTAGAAATGATGCTAAGAAATGGCGGCCGGCGGCGTTAGCATGTCGAGCGCCAACAGCGGCACTGGAACCCTATTTTTGTGCTGTCGTCCAACTGGATCATCACTGCCGGGAACGTCTGAATGTCTACGCAGAAGCGCCAGGGTGCGGGCGCGATCGATTTCGGTGTGTGGCTGCCTGTTTATGGCGGGTGGCTGCGCACGCTCGAACACTGGGCGGCCCCGGACGTCCGGTCTTGCATCGAAGTCGGGCAGCGGGCCGACGTATTGGGCTACGACTTTCTGTACGCCTCCGAGGACCTGCTCAACAGCGTCCACGGCCCGGGCACCGCCGTGATCGACGCCTGGAGCTTGCTTTCCTCGCTCGCGGCCACGACCGCCGGCATCGGTTTGTGCGGCGCGCTCAAACCCGGTCTGCGCTCGCCGTTGCTGGCCGCGCGCATGGTCGACACCGTGTCCAAAATCGCCGGCCGGCGTGCGACGATCAACATCACGAGCGGTTGGTGGAAAGATGAATTCGATCTCGCCGATGTTCCCTGGCTCGATCACAGGGGCCGTTACGATCGCGCAGACGCCTTTCTGCGTACCTTGAACCGGCTTCGGGATCCGGCGATGGCGCACAGTGCTTCACCCGACGTCGATCGGACTCGCCCGCGGAACGGTTCGGAAGCCTTCGGCTTCGACCCGGACATGTCTCCCGATATCTGGATCAGCGGCCATTCGGAACGCGCGACGGCGCTGGCGGCGGAATGGGGAGATTGTCTATTTCTGAACGGATTGCCGGATGTGCAATTGGCCCGGCACATCATCGAAGCCAGGCAAGCCGCGATGCGCTGGGGCCGCCGTGTCTCGATCGCGGTCAATGCGTTTGTGATTGCCGACGAGGACGCTCAAGCAGCGAAAAAACGCCGCGCACAGATCACGAAGAGCCGCGACGATGAAGCGATTACCTTCTTTCGGGCCGCCATGGACGCTTCCGGGGCCGCCTCTTGGGCCGATCTGACCGATGACCTGATGATCGACGCCAATGCCGGCTTCAATGCCGGTCTCGTCGGGAGTTTCGCGGACGTCCGAAATCGCATCGAACAATTGGCCGTGCTCGGCGTGGACAAGATTGTGTGTCAGTTCGACGATCCACTTCGAGACGTCGCGCCTTTCATGCAGCACGTGATCCTCCCTCTGCGCGGAGCGATTCCCGCATAGCCCATGAATCTCGAACAGCTCAAAATCTTCGTCGCGGCAGCGCATCACGGGAGTTTCACATTGGCGGCGGCCAGTCTGGGCCTGACTCAGTCGGCGATCAGCATTTCGATGCGAAAGCTCGAAGAGGCCCATGACGTCGTCTTTTTCAATCGCGTCGGGAACGGTTTGTCGCTTACTGAAGCTGGCCGTGCATTGCTGACGGAAGCCGAGCGCATTCTGGCCGACGTCGAACTCACGGTCGCGCGCATCGGAACCTACCGATATGCGCCCAAGCGCCGTCTGCTGATCGCCTGCAGCCGCAATGCCTACGATCACTGGATGCCGGCCGTCATTGCGAATCTGCAGTCGCGCAAGGATCTGCCGCAGATCGATATTACGGCCGGATCGTCCAATGACATCACGTCATGGGTCATGCGCGGCACGGTCGACTTCGGCTTGACCGAGGCAACGCCGGGGCACAGTTCCATGCGCTACTGGGCGGTCTTCGACGATTGCTTGCGTCTATATGCCCGCCGCGAAATCGCGGAGCGCTTCGGATCCGACGCTTCGTGGCCCTTGCTCGAAGACATCGGGCCCGTGCTGTGGGAGTGCGCAGGCGATCTCGAGCCATTCGTATTGAATGCGATCAAGAAGAATCGACTGCGCGAACAGCGAATACGGCATAGCAGTCTTGCGCTGCGCTCGTTGAGCGCAGTGTATTCGGCTGTCGCTACCGGAAGGCATGCCGGTTACCTCACCAAGCGCCTGGCGGAAGGATATATGGGGGCGCCCCACATTTCGGCCATTCCGGCGTTCGACATCCCAATCCAATATTGGCTCTTTGGACCGCATGAGGGCTTGGGGCGAATACTTTCCGACGCGATCAGAGACGAAGCACAAAAACTAGAACCATCTCCCCCGAAAGAGCCGGCTCCACAAGCTGGCTAGCGCGGTAGTCACTACGTGGGGGCGCGGGCGCCCCCAATCTCTCACCCCTCCCATCCTCGCTGCTTCGCACTGCGAGCGCTCCATTCGCATCGCGCCGGCGAAATCGCATCCAATGCCCGAGACTTAGCGTCAGGGGACGCCCATGACATGCGAGCAGGCCGCAAGGCGTGACGCGGCCATGCGTGGCGCCGCCGCACGCCTTTTGATCGCAAGACTCCGGCAGACGAGGACAACGTGACTTACACAAGATGCAGCGACGAGATAGCTGGCGGTCTCACCAAGATGTTATGGACGGCCTCGCAGTTCGATGACGAGGCCGACTTCGAAGACCTGCTCGAGGCGATCCGTGTGCTTCGGCCCAAGTGGGACGGCGCCGGCACGGTCGCGGCGTGGCGCTACGTGCGGCGTCAGTCATGGGACGACGCGCGCCGTGTGCTCGAGGACGACGATGCCGACGCCAAGCGCTCGGGGCTGCACGCGGCATTGATGGCGGTCTGCTTGTTCGGACTCGAGGATCCGCTGTGGCACAGCTACGCACGCACGGCCGTCGAGCAGCGCGAGAACGTTCACGCCGCGAAGATCGGCGCGCGTTTGCTCGAGCGAGCCTCGAGACTCGACGCTTCCGTGCAAACGACGATGAGCGCGCAAGCGAATGCGCCGGCGTCCACGCCCACGCAGGGCACCGATAACAGCGGCTTCTCCGCGTCGATGACGTGGGTCCGCGCGTAACGCTTCGTTTCTTGCGCTTCGAGCGATTCGCATTTCAGCCGCAATGTTCGCATTGGAGCGCCCACGCAGTAGGAGCAAACCTAGACTGACTTCGCCAAGCAACACCCAAGGTCATCCGAAAACTCACCCGACAGGAAGGAAACATCATGGATCTCAACGTCTCAGGCATGACGAACTACTCGACCGACCCCGCCACGTACCTGCAGCGGCTGACCAGCGGCATGGCCAACGGCTCGTCGGGCACCTCGCCGCAGGATGTGCTCAAAGAAGTGATCGGCCTCATTAGCGAATTGCTCAAGCAAATGCAAAACGGCCATGGCGGCGAGGCCGGTGGTTCGGGCGGCCTGCCCGGTGGTTCGGGTGGCCTGCCCGGTGGCGCGGGCGGCGTGCCCGGCGGCGCGGGCGGCGTACCCGGTGGCGCGGGCGGCGTACCCGGTGGCGCGGGCGGCGTACC
>NZ_QUBS01000051.1 GCF_003390925.1 Trinickia diaoshuihuensis
CCCGGCATCGGCCGCCCCGGCAACGGCCGCCCCGGCCTCGGCCGCACCTGATGCCTCCGCAGCCGCGGCAGCCGCCGCGCCCGCCGCGCCGACGGCCCCCGTCTCGGTCGATTCGTCGAAGATCAATTCGGGCGATACAGCCTGGATGCTGACCTCGACCGCCCTCGTGCTGTTCATGACGATTCCGGGCCTCGCCTTGTTCTACGGCGGCATGGTGCGCAAGAAGAACGTGCTCGCCACGGTCATGCAAAGCTTCGCGATCACCTGCGTGGTCACGTTGCTGTGGACGGTGATCGGCTATAGCCTCGCCTTCACGCCGGGCAACGGCTTCATCGGTGGCTTCTCGCGCGTGCTGCTGGCCGGGATGAACTACATCAAGGGCGACAAGGCCACGACGCTCACGGTCAGCCACCTGGCGACGACGATTCCGGAGTCGGTCTACTTCGTCTATCAAATGACGTTCGCGATCATTACGCCCGCGCTGATCACGGGTGCGTTCGCCGATCGGATGAAGTTCTCGGCGATGCTCGTGTTCATGTCGGTCTGGTCGATCATCGTCTATTCTCCGATCGCCCACATGGTGTGGGAGCCGACGGGCTGGCTCTCGGCCGCCGGCATTCTCGACTTCGCGGGCGGTACGGTCGTGCACATCAACGCCGGTATCGCGGGCCTCGTGTGCGCCCTCGTGCTGGGCAAGCGCGTCGGCTACGGCCGTGAGGCGATGGCGCCGCACAATCTCGTCCTGACGCTGATGGGCGCGGCGATGCTGTGGGTGGGTTGGTTCGGCTTCAACGCCGGCTCGGCCGTCGCGGCCGACGGCCGTGCGGGTTTCGCGATGCTGACGACGCAAGTGGCGACCGCCTGCGCGGCGCTCGGCTGGATGTTCGCCGAATGGATCACGAAAGGTAAGCCCTCGGCGCTCGGTATCGCGTCGGGCGCCGTGGCGGGGCTCGTGGCGATCACGCCGGCGTCGGGCTACGTCGGCGCGGGCGGCTCGATCGCGATCGGCTTCATCGCCGGGGTGGTCTGCTTCTGGTCGGCCACGTGGCTCAAGACGAAGCTCGGCTACGACGATTCGCTCGATTGCTTCGGCGTGCACGGCGTGGGCGGGATCATCGGCGCGTTGCTGACGGGCGTGTTCGCGATCAAGGACATCGGCGGCGCCGATGGCAGCCTGATCCTGCAAGCGAAAGGCGTGCTGACCACGCTGGTTTACAGCGGCGTGTTGAGCTACGTGCTGCTCAAGATCATCGACCTAACGATCGGCCTGCGCGTGGCCGAAGAGGAAGAGCGCGAGGGCCTCGACGTGGTGCTGCACGGCGAGCACGTGGAATAAAAGGATTATCGGGTCACGGAGAGCGCCGCCCGGCGGCGGCTCCATCCGATGGAAGCGCAGCGACTTTTGCCCGCCACTTGGCGGGCTTTTTTGTTGCTAGCTCGTCACATTGCCGCTCGCTCGGCCGTCTTCCGAAAGTCACGGCTTCATCGTATCGTCGAGGTACCGCCCCGGCGTCGATATGACCCTTCCGGCTATCGGGTCAATAAACATCGACAAAGGCGTACGATCTTGCGTTCGGCGAAACCGCCCCCAAATCGGCGCCGTGGGCGATTGCTCTACAATCTTTTTCTGTCCTCGTCATCGAGTATTCAATGGTTCCGCACTTAGTTACGGCGTTAAACGGTCCTCTGCTCGAGTTGGAGCGGAAGATCCTCGACGCCACGCCGGCGATCGAGCGGTGGTTCCGGCTCGAATGGCAGGAGCACACGCCGCCGTTTTACTGTTCGGTCGACTTGCGCAACGCGGGTTTCAAGCTCGCGCCCGTCGATACGAACTTGTTCCCGGGCGGCTTCAACAATCTGCCGGAAGAGGTGCTGCCGCTCGCCGTGCAGGCGGCGATGGCGTCGATCGAAAAGATCTGCCCCGATGCGAAAAACCTGCTCGTGATCCCCGAGCGGCATACGCGCAACGCGTTTTACCTCGAAAACGTCGCGCGGCTGGCCACGATCATGCGTCAGGCCGGCTTGAACGTGCGTTTCGGCACGCTCGACGAGAACATCGTCGGCCCAGTGACGATTCCGCTCGCCGACGGCCAGAAGATCGTCCTCGAGCCGCTCGAACGCACGCCGCGCCGGCTCGGGTTGAAGAATTTCGATCCGTGTTCGATCCTGCTGAACAACGATCTGTCGGCCGGTCTGCCGCCCGTGCTGGAGAACCTGCACGAGCAGTACGTGCTGCCGCCGCTGCACGCGGGCTGGGCCGTGCGCCGCAAATCGACGCACTTCTCGTGCTATGACGACGTCGCCAAGAAGTTCGCCAAGCTCGTCGAGATCGATCCGTGGATGGTCAATCCGTACTTCGCGCGCGTCGAGGACGTCGATTTCGAAGCACGCACGGGCGAGCAGGCGCTTGCCGACGCGATCGACGCCGTCATCAAGAAGATCGCGCGCAAATACCGCGAGTACGGCATCACCGAAAAACCGTATGTCGTCATCAAGTCCGACGCCGGCACCGACGGGCGCGGCGTCATGACGGTGCACGACGCCTCGGAAGTCGCCCATCTGACCAAGGGCGAGCGCGCGCGCATGTCGGCCACGAAGGACGGTCTGCAAGTGCACGACGTCATCGTGCAAGAAGGCGTCTACACGTTCGAGCGGGTGGGCGAGGAAGTGGCCGAGCCGGTTGTCTACATGATCGACCGCTATGTCGTGGGCGGTTTCTATCGCGTGCACGGCAGCCGCGAACGCGATCAGAATCTGAACGCGCCCGGCATGCATTTCGTGCCGCTCGGCTTCGAGCATACGGCCTTGCCAGACGCGCACGCCAAGCCCGGCGCCGCGCCGCCGAACCGTTTCTATATGTATGGTGTCGTCGCGCGGTTGGGGTTGCTGGCGGCGTCGGTGGAACTCGAGAAAACGGACCCGGAAGCGATTCAGGTTTGATCGGCGTCGCGCATCCAACGAACGAAAGCCCGTCCGCGGGCACCAGGGGTTTCATGGACATCCTTTTCATTGCCGATCCGCTCGCGCACTTCAAGATCTACAAGGACTCGACCTACGCGATGATGGCCGAAGCCGCACGCCGCGGCCATGTCGTCTACACCTGCGAGCCGAAACACCTGGCCTGGGTCGCGACGAAGGTCGAAGCGACGGTGCGTCGCGTCGATATCGTCGGCGACCCGGCCGACTTGCATCGGCAGCACTGGCACGAAAGCGGTCCCCACGAACATCGCGCACTGACGTCGTTCGGCGCGATCGTGATGCGCAAAGATCCGCCGTTCGACATGGAGTACGTCACCTCCACCTGGCTGCTCGAATTGGCCGAACGCGCGGGCGCCCGCGTGTTCAACAAACCGCAGACCATCCGCGATCACTCGGAAAAACTCGCGATCGGCGAATTCGCTCAGTTCGTCGCCCCGACGCTCGTCACGCGCGATGCCGCGCGGCTGCGCGCGTTTCATGCCGAGCACGGCGACATCATCCTCAAGCCGCTCGACGGCATGGGCGGCATGGGCGTATTCCGGGTGAAAGGCGACGGCATGAATCTGGGCTCGATCATCGAGGTACTGAGCCACGACGGCGCGCGCTCGGTGATGGCGCAAAAATTCATTCCGGAGATCGCGGCCGGCGACAAGCGCATTTTGCTGATCGGCGGCCAGAGCGTGCCGTTCTCGCTGGCGCGTATTCCCCAAGGCGGGGAAGTGCGCGGCAATCTGGCGGCCGGCGGACTCGGCGTGGCGCAGCCGCTTTCTGTTCGCGACCGCGAGATCGCCGATACGCTCGCGCCCGTGCTGGCCGCGCGCGGATTGCTGCTCGTCGGTTTGGACGTGATCGGCGATTGGCTCACCGAAGTCAACGTCACGAGCCCGACCTGCTTCCGCGAGATCATGGAGCAGACCGGCTTCGACGTGGCGGCGATGTTCGTCGACGCGCTCGAGCGCGCCGTGGCCTAAGCTTGAAGGGCGCCCGCGCGAGGCGTCCGATTCGGCGAAAGGTGCGCCTGCTACAATGCCAGTCTCCTGAAACGATTCGCTCGCCCGGCGCGCAGTTCGCTGCCCGCGGGCCGCGTTCGCGCGCGGCGTCCCGGGCGCGAGCATGACGTGGATCTGGCCCTTTGCGGCGTTTTTCGTAGCAAGACTGACATGGCAGGCATACTGATCATCGCGCACGCACCGCTCGCTTCGGCGCTCAAGGAATGTGTCGCGCATATCTACGGCGGATTGCCGGCGCGCATCGGCGTCATCGACGTGCTGCCCGATAGCGATCCCGCGCAAGTCGTCGCGTTCGCCCATAGCGAGATCGAGCGCTTGCGCGAGGAAAACGGCACGCTCGTGCTCACCGATATGTTCGGCGCCACGCCGGCCAATATCGCGAGCCGTCTGGCCGCGCTGCCCGGCGTGCGCGTGCTGGCGGGCGTCAATCTGCCGATGCTCGTGCGCGGCGTTTGTTACCGGGCGTGCGATCTCGATACGCTCGTCGACAAGGCGCTCGCCGGGGCGGCCAAGGGCGTGCATGCCATCGCGCCCATGTCGGCCTCGGCCGGCGCGGGTAAGCCGGCCGTCGAAACCGAGTGCGTCGCGCCGGGCGTGCCTGTGATCGCGCCGGCCGCCGCCGACACGGCGCCGGCTGCGGCCACGAACCCGGGGGTGAGCGTGGCAGGCCCGGGCGGCCCGGTGCGATGAGCTTTTTTGTTTGCTATTGAGGACGACAGGACGAGCACATGCTTCAAAAAGAAACGACGATCGTCAATAAGTTGGGTTTGCATGCACGCGCCTCGGCCAAGCTCACGCAGCTCGCCGGCAACTACCAATCGGAAATATGGATGACGCGCAATGGGCGCCGCATCAACGCGAAAAGCATCATGGGCGTGATGATGCTCGCGGCCGGCATCGGCAGCACGGTCACGATCGAGACCGAAGGCCCGGACGAGCAGGATGCGATGGAAGCGTTGCTCAAACTCATCGCCGATAAATTCGGCGAGGGACAATAAACGGCAAACGCGCCATTTCCTTCGAACAACGCCGTGGCTCCAACCACGGCGTTTTCTTTCGTAGCCCGCAACGCGCCATTGCGCCGCGGATGCTGCGCCGCACGCAGTCAGCGCGGCGGTTGGAATTTATAATCGCCCATTAAGGTCTATTGCTTCTTGCAGCGGTACTACTCCCGCGGCATCACACAACTCGAGGAGGTGCGCGTGTCGTTTTCGCTGCATGGTATTCCGGTGTCACGCGGCATCGCGATCGGGCGGGCCTATCTCATCGCGCCTGCAGCGCTGGACGTCGACCATTACCTCGTCGATGCGCCTCAGATCGAAGGCGAGATCGAACGCTTTCGCGCCGCGCTGAAGGTCGTTCAAGCCGAGCTCGATCGGCTCAGCTCCGACCTCTCCGCCGATGCGCCGAGCGAGGTGGGCGCGTTCATCAACGTGCACACGATGATTCTCAAGGACGCGATGCTCGTTCAAGAGACGATCGACCTCATACGCACGCGGCGCTATAACGTCGAATGGGCGTTGACCGAGCAACTCGAGCGGCTTTCCCGGCATTTCGACGATATCGAGGACGAGTACCTGCGCGAGCGCAAGGCCGATGTCCAGCAAGTGGTCGAACGCATCTTGAAGGCGCTGGCAGGCGCCCCCTCCGCGGCCGCGCTCGTCGACGGCAATGCCGATGCGAGCGACGACATGATCGTGGTGGCGCACGATATCTCGCCGGCCGACATGTTGCAGTTCAAGACGCAAACGTTCCAAGGCTTCGTGACCGACCTCGGCGGGCGCACCTCGCATACCGCGATCGTCGCGCGCAGCCTCGGCATTCCGGCCGCCGTCGGCGTGGCGCACGCGAGCGCGCTGATCCGGCAGGACGACCTGATCATCGTGGACGGCGATCACGGCATCGTGATCGTCGATCCCGCGCCGATCGTGCTCGAGGAATATTCATATCGGCAAAGCGAGAAGCTGCTCGAACAAAAGAAGCTGCAGCGGCTCAAGTTCTCACCCACGCAAACGCTGTGCGGGACGAAGATTTCGCTGCTCGCGAATATCGAACTGCCCGAGGATTCGCGTGCCGCCGTCGAGGCGGGCGCCGTCGGCGTCGGTTTGTTTCGCACCGAATTCCTCTTCATGAATCACAAGGACCGGCTGCCGGAGGAAGAGGAACAATTCGAGGCTTATCGACGCGCGGTCGAACTGATGGGCGGGCTGCCCGTGACGATTCGGACCATCGACGTCGGCGCCGACAAGCCGCTCGACAGCATCGGAGCGGACGGTTACGAGAGCGCGCCGAATCCCGCGCTCGGCCTGCGGGCGATCCGCTGGAGCCTGTCCGAGCCGCAGATGTTCCTCACGCAGTTGCGCGCGATCCTGCGCGCGTCCGCCTATGGACAGGTCCGCATCCTCGTGCCGATGCTCGCGCACGCGCAGGAGATCGACCAAACGCTCGACCTCATTCGCGAGGCCAAGCGCCAGCTCGACGACGCGGGCCTGCCGTACGATCCGGGCGTGCGGATCGGCGCGATGATCGAGATACCGGCTGCGGCAATCGCACTGCCGTTGTTCCTGAAGCGCGTCGATTTCCTATCGATCGGCACCAACGACCTGATCCAATACACGCTCGCGATCGATCGGGCCGATAACGCGGTCGCCCATTTGTACGATCCGCTGCATCCGGCGGTGCTGCATCTGATCGCCTTCACGCTGCGCGAGGCGAAGCGCGCGGGCGTTTCGGTCTCGGTATGCGGGGAAATGGCCGGCGATCCGCAGCTCACGCGGTTGTTGCTCGGCATGGGGCTCACCGAGTTCTCGATGCACCCGAGCCAGTTGCTCGTGGTCAAGCAAGAAATCTTGCGCGCGAATCTGGCGGCGCTCGAAAAGCCCGTGGCCGACGTGCTCGCCGCGTTCGAACCCGAGGAAGTGCAGGCGGCGTTAAAGCGGCTCAGTCAGGCGTGAGGGCTTTGAGGGTTTGAAGCACTGCCGGCACCACCGGCACCGCCGCCGCAAACGGGGCAATCGCTCTGGCGTGCTATTTTCATCGTGGTCCATTCCATCCGCAGCGAATCGAGCATCATGAGCCGGCCCGTCAGGGTCTGGCCGATCCCGCCGATGACGCGCAGCGCCTCGGCCGCCTGCATCGTGCCGATGATCCCGACCGTCGGCGCGAATACGCCCATCTGCGAACAAGCGACTTCCTCGAACGGCTGGTCCTCGGGGAAGACGCAGGCATAGCAAGGCGAGTGCGCATCGCGGAAATCGAACGTGCTGATCTGACCGTCGAAGCGCAGCGCCGCCCCTGAGACGAGCGGCACCTGGTGCTTCACGCAAGCGCGGTTGATCGCATGGCGTGTCGCGAAGTTGTCTGTGCAGTCGAGCACGACCGTGGCGAGCGGGACATGCGTATCGAGCCAGGCGCCGTCCACGCGTTGATCGACGGCGTGGACGCGAACCTCGGGATTTAACCGCGCAATCGTCTCGCGGCCCGATTCGACTTTCTTTTGGCCGACGGAAGCCGTCGCGTGCAAGATTTGGCGCTGCAAGTTCGTGAGATCGACCGCATCGGCATCGACGAGCGTCAGCGTCCCGACGCCGGCAGCGGCCAGATACATGGCCGCCGGCGAGCCGAGTCCCCCCGCGCCGATGACGATCGCATGCGCATCGAGAAAGCGCTGTTGCGCCTCGATGCCGATCTCGTCGACGAGGATATGACGGGAATAGCGAAGAAGCTGATCGTCGTTCATGGCGGCGCGCCGAGGGATTGGACTTGCGTTGGCGCCGGAGAGACGGCGCCTTCGCTTGCCCCGCCAAGCGGCGGGGCGGGCGAAGGCAGGCCGGTGCGGCGGGGTTACTTGCTCGGCGCGGACGCCGGAACCGCCGGCGACGCAGGCTTGACCGCGACGGGCGCCGACGCCGAACGCGGCGGCTTGTTCTCGGCGAGCTTGCGCTCCATGAGCGACTTCGACAACTGCACCTGCTTGCCTTCGAGCTTGTTCAAAGCCTGCTGCAGCATGAAGTCGTCGGCCGAACCGAATTCGATAGGCTTGCGCTCGCGTTCCTTCTCGCGCTGTTCGGGCGTGAGCTTGTCGTTTTGCTCTTCGAGCTGCTGCAGTTGTTGCATCCGATCTTGCTCGCGCTGGTCCTGTTCCTTCTTCTCGTTCGGATCCTGCGTATTGGCGAGATGGTTCGAGTAATCGACTTCGCGTGTGACGAGCGCGTCGTCCGGATCGCCGTTCGCGTATTGATCGACGGGCACGTCGGGGCGGATGCCCTTGTTCTGGATCGAACGGCCGCTCGGCGTGTAGTAGTACGCCGTCGTCAAACGCAGCGCCGTATCGGACGTGAGCGGACGCACGGTTTGGACCGAGCCCTTGCCGAACGTCGTCTTGCCCATGATCAGCGCGCGATGCTGGTCTTGCAGCGCGCCGGCGACGATTTCCGAGGCCGACGCCGAATACGCGTTCGTCAACACGATCATCGGCACGTTCTTGTAGATATCGGGCAGATTCTTGAGCGGATCGGAATCGAACGAGGGCAGACGATAGTTATCGTACGTGTCGCGGTAGATCTGCTTCGAATCGGGAATCTGGCCGTTCGTCGAGACGACGACCGAGCCCGAGGGCAAGAACGCGCCGGCCACGCCGACGGCGCTTTGCAGCAGCCCGCCGCCGTTATTGCGTAGATCGACCACGACGCCCTTCAGATTCGGCTGTTCGCGGGCGATGTCCTGCAGCTTGGCGGCCAGATCGGGCACCGTGCGTTCTTGGAAGCTCGTGATGCGGACATAGGCGTATCCGGGCGCGAGAATCTTCGTCTTGACGCTTTGTACGCGGATGATCGCGCGCGTGACCGTGACCGGGAACGTGCGGCTATCGGTCTTGCGGAAGATCGTGAGCGTGACCTTGGTGCCGGGCTCGCCGCGCATCTGCTTGACGGCCTGGTCGAGCGTCATGCCGCGCACGGGCTTGTCGTTGATGCGCGTGATTAGATCGCCGGGGCGCAGGCCGGCGCGGAACGCGGGCGTATCCTCGATCGGTGAAATGACTTTGATGAGACCGTCTTCCTGCGAAATCTCGATGCCGAGCCCCGCGAAACGGCCCTTCGTTTGTTCTTGCAGTTCCTGGTAATCCGTCTTGTCGAGATACGACGAGTGCGGATCGAGACTCGACACCATCCCCTTGATCGCTTCGGTCAGCAACTTCTTGTCGTCGACCGGCACGACGTAATCGTGCTTGATTTGCCCGAACACCTCGGCGAAAAGACGCAACTGATCGAGCGGCAGCGGCGCCGTCGTGGCTTGTTGTTGCGCCGCGGCGGAAAATTGCAGCGTCGCGAAGACGCCGGTGGCGAGGCCAGCGGCGATCAAGCCGATGTTCTTGAGTTTCGTGCGCATAGAGTCTGGTGCGTTCGGGAAACGGGGTGTGAGCGCCGTGGGCGAAGGACGGTCAAGTATAACTGCTCGCACGCGAAGCGCGCGCCGGCGCGATGCTAGAGCGAATATTGGACCCGGGGCGGGCCGATCGGTTCTTGCGCGGCGGCCCGTGCCGCCGCGCGCTGGGTGCGGGCGTTAGCCGGCCTTGCCTTGTTTTGCGACGGCCGCTTGCGCCTTCTCGATCGCCTCTTGGTCGCCGAGATAGTAGTGGCGGATCGGCTTCAGATTCTCGTCGAGTTCATAGACGAGCGGTACGCCGTTCGGGATGTTGAGCCCGACGATGTCGCTATCGGAGATGCCGTCGAGATACTTGATCAGCGCGCGCAGCGAGTTGCCGTGAGCGGCGATGAGCACCTGCTTGCCGCCCTTGAGCGCGGGGGCGATCGACTCGTTCCAAACCGGCAGCACGCGCGCGACCGTGTCTTTCAGGCATTCGGTCAGCGGCAACTCGGCGCGCGGCACTTTCGCGTAGCGCGGGTCGTCGTAGGACGCGCGGGGGTCCGTGGGCTCGAGCGCGGGCGGCGGCGTGTCGTAGCTGCGGCGCCAGATCAGCACTTGTTCGTCGCCGTACTTGGCCGCCGTTTCGGCCTTGTTCAGCCCGGCCAGCGCGCCGTAGTGGCGTTCGTTCAGGCGCCACGAATGGACCACCGGGATGTACATGAGATCCATTTGATCTTGCACGTGCCAGAGCGTGCGGATCGCGCGCTTGAGCACCGACGTATAGGCGATGTCGAACGTATAGCCGGCTTCCTTCAGCAGCAGCCCGGCTTGGGCGGCTTCGCGGTTGCCTTGCTCGGTGAGGTCGACGTCGACCCAGCCGGTGAAGCGGTTTTCCTTGTTCCACGTCGATTCGCCGTGGCGGATGAGAACGAGCTTGTACATGAGGTTAGTCGGTCGGTAGTGAGGAAGCGCGGCGCGCGGGCGACCCGGCCCAGGGGGGAGTGCCATCGCGTCAATCTGTTATTTTATAATGCTCCGTTGCTCAAATATCTTTGGCGGATTCTCGTGACGTTTTTTACCGATTACACCAACCTCGTCCTGATCGCCGCGCTCGTCGTTTCGGGCGCCTTGCTGCTGTGGCCGGCGATCGCCGGGCGCGGTCGCGGCGGCATCTCCGCCGCCGAAGCGACGCAACTCATCAACCGCCGCAACGCCATCGTCGTGGACGTGCGCGCCGCGGCGGAGTTCACCGCGGGCCACCTGCCGGCGGCCCGTCACGTCGCGTTCGAGGAGCTTCAAGCAAAAATCGGCCAAATCGCGAAGAATAAGGCTACGCCGGTACTGCTCGTTTGCCAGACGGGGTTGCAATCGAACAAAGCGTCCCACATCGTTCAGGCGGCGGGCTTTACCGAAGTCCACGTGCTGCAAGGCGGACTGAACGCCTGGCAGCAAGCCGGCATGCCGGTCGTCAAGTAAAGGAGCGCGAGAGTGAATTCCGTCGTCATGTACAGCACCCAAGTCTGTCCCTATTGCCAGATGGCCGAACGCCTGTTGAAGTCGCGCGGCGTCCAGCACATCGAGAAGATTTTGATCGACAAGGATCCGGCGCGGCGCGAGGAAATGATGACGCGCACGGGGCGCCGCACGGTACCGCAGGTGTTCATCGGCGATACCCACGTCGGCGGCTATGACGACTTGTCCGCGCTCGATCGCGCCGGCGGCTTGATGCCGCTGCTGGGGCAGGCGTAATCGCGCGGCGGCCGGTTGCCGGGCCGCCGCATTCGCGTTCGTTCGTTTCCGCCAAGGTTGTCCAGCATCGCGCACGAGCTTAGGCTTTCGCGCCACACGCACTCGGCGGCCGCATCGTTGCACGGCCGCCGCACTATTTACCCATCGGAGTCACCATGTCGGACCAGAACAATCAGCCGTTCTTCAACATCCAGCGCGTCTACCTGAAGGATCTCTCGCTCGAGCAGCCGAATTCCCCGGCGATCTTCCTCGAACAGGACATGCCCGCTGTCGAAGTGGAAGTGGACGTCAAGGCTGACCGTCTCGCCGAAAGCATCTTCGAGATCCTCGTGACGGGCACGGTCACGGCCAAGGTGAACGATAAAATCGCGTTCCTGATCGAGGCCAAGCAAGCGGGCATCTTCGATATCCGCAATATCCCGGCCGAGCAGATCGATCCGCTCGTCGGCATTGCGTGCCCGACGATCATCTTCCCGTACCTGCGCTCGAACATCGCCGATGCGATCACGCGCGCCGGCTTCCCGCCGATCCACCTGGCCGAAATCAACTTCCAAGCCCTCTACGAGCAGCGCCTCGCGCAACTGAGCGCGCAGCAAGAAGGCGGCGCGGCGGCGAACGCCACGCAGCATTGAGCCATACGAGAGCGGTGCCGGCCATGAAGGTCGCTGTCCTAGGGGCCGGGGCGTGGGGCACCGCGCTCGCGGCTCATCTCGCGCTCAAGCACGACACGGTGCTATGGGCGCGGGACGCCGCGCTGGTCGCCGAGTTGGCAGCCAAGCGCGAAAACGAGCATTACTTGCGCGCAGTGGCGTTGCCGCCGGCACTGCGTTACGAGGCGAGTCTTGCGTCCGCACTCGCCCATGCGGCCGACGATAGCGCGCTGGCCGTCGTCGCGACGCCGGTCGCAGGCCTGCGGGCGCTATGCCGCGCTATGCGCGACGAGGCGCACTGCGTCCCGGCGCATCTCGTTTGGGTGTGCAAGGGCTTCGAAGCCGATACGCAATTGCTGCCGCACCAAGTCGTCGCGGCCGAACTGGCGGGCCATCCGAGCATCGGCGTGCTGTCGGGGCCGAGTTTCGCGCGCGAAGTGGCGCAGGGGCTGCCCGCGGCATTGACGGTCGCGAGCACGTCGGCTGCTTGCCGCGAGCGCACGCTGGCCGCGTTTCACCATGGCGCCATGCGCATCTATACCGGGGACGACGTCGTCGGCGTGGAAGTGGGTGGTGCCGTGAAGAACGTCCTCGCGATCGCGACCGGCATCGCCGATGGGCTCGCGCTCGGCATGAATGCGCGCGCGGCGCTGATCACGCGCGGGCTGGCGGAGATGTCGAGGCTCGGCGCCGCGCTCGGCGGGCGCGCGGAGACGTTTACGGGGCTCACCGGGCTCGGCGATTTGATTCTCACGGCCACGGGCGACTTGTCGCGCAACCGGACCGTGGGGCTTCAGCTCGCGCAAGGGCGCACGCTCGACGATATCTTGCTCGCGCTCGGCCATGTGGCCGAGGGTGTACGCTGTGCCAAAGCCGTGCTGGCCATTGCGCAATCGCACGGCGTCGATGTGCCGATCACGCAAGCGGTGTGCGCCGTACTCTTCGACGGCGTGGCGCCGCGTGCCGCCGTGGATGCGCTGCTGCGCCGCGACGCCCGTGCCGAATCGTTCGGCGCGAAAGGGGCGGCTCGGTAGACGCGCGCCGGCAAGGAGGATGTGCCATGGCCATACTGACGCGGGGCGCATGTACGCTTCACGCATGCGAGACCGATATCACGACGCTCGCCGTCGATGCCATCGTCAACGCGGCCAATAGCTCGCTGCTCGGCGGCGGCGGTGTCGACGGCGCGATTCATCGCGCGGCCGGCCCCGATTTGCTGCGCGAGTGCGAAACGCTCGGGGGCTGCGCCACCGGAGACGCCAAGCTCACGCGCGGGTACGGGTTGCCGGCCAAGTATGTCGTTCACGCGGTCGGCCCGGTATGGCGCGGCGGCGATCGCGGCGAAGCGGAGCAACTGGCGTCGTGCTATCGCCGCTCGCTCGAACTCGCGCACGAAGCCGGCTGCGCGAGCATCGCTTTTCCCGCGATTAGTTGCGGGATCTACCGGTTTCCCGCCGAGCAGGCGGTCCGTATCGCTTGCGGGACGGTCCTCGCCTCGCTACCCTCGACACCGAACCTGACGCAGGTCGTATTTGCCTGCTTCGGCGAGCCGATGCTGCGCTTGTACGAGCGCGAACTCGATCTCGCGCGCCGTCAGACGCCACCCTCGAATCCCATTTGACGCCACGCCTCGAATACGACGATCGCAACGGTATTCGATAAATTCATGCTGCGATTGCCGGGCCGCATCGGCAACCGTACGCGCTGCTCCGGGGGAAAGCGCTCCAGCAAAGCCGCGGGCAAACCGCGTGTCTCCGCGCCGAAGACGAACCAATCGCCGGCGAGGAAACTTGCGTCGTGAAAGCGGCCCGAGCCGCGCGTCGTGAACGCGAACATCCGAGCCGGATCGGGCGACTCGCTCGCGACGAGCGCTTCCCAACTCGCATGCACGCGCATGTGCGCGTACTCGTGATAGTCGAGCCCCGCGCGGCGCATCTTCGCGTCGTCGAGCGGAAAGCCGAGCGGCTCCACGAGATGAAGCCGCGCGCCGGTATTGGCGCACAGGCGGATGACGTTGCCGGTGTTCGGCGGGATTTCGGGTTCGACTAGAACGACGTTGAACATGGTTTCGGTAAAACGTGAGTCAATCTTGGGGCGTGCGCAGCGCGACGAAATTGGTCACGTATCGTGCGCCCGCCGCTTTCAAAGCGCGAGCGGCGGCCTCGAGCGTGGCGCCGGACGTCATCACGTCGTCCACGAGGCCGACATGCAGTCCGCTCACCGGACGCGTCACGCGAAAGGCCGTCGCGACATTGCGCCGGCGCGCGTCGCGATCGAGGCGCGATTGCGGCGCCGTGTCGGCGACCCGCCGCATCAGCGCCGCGTCGGCGGCCACACCGAGCGCTCGCGCCAGCGGGCGCGCGATCTCCCAGGCCTGGTTGTAGCCGCGGCCGACGAGCCGGGCGTGCGCGAGCGGCATCGGCGCCAGTACGTCGGGCGGCGCGGCGCCGCAAGCATGATCGCCGGCGAGCCGCGCGAGGCGCGCGCCGAACTCATGGGCCACGGCCAGCCGCGCGCGAAACTTGAGCCCCAATGCAAGCCGGTTGAGCGGTGGACGGTAGTCGGCCAGCGCGAGCGTCGCATCGAACGGCGGCGGGGTGCCGTTGCACGCGGCACAGCGGAACCGCGCGATCCCGCCCCCGCGGCGTCGCAGTCCGGCCAATGGTAGGGCGCAGACCTCGCAGCGCAAGCGCGGCTCGTTCCAATAGGCCGCGTCGCAGATACGGCAAATCGGACTTTGCGACATTGTGCCGCATGACAGGCCGCATAGCAGGCAGGTTCTAGGCAGTGCCGCGGCGGCGAGCCGCCGCGCGAGCGCCGCAAGCGCCGAGGCCCGGCGGGCTCCGGCGTTTCGCGCACGCAAACCCGGTGCGTTTGCCGGTGCGTTTGCCATCGGTGGCCTTCCTCGCTGGACGGATCGAAGCGAGCGAGTATACTTCGGGCTCCTCGCAAGTTTGACCGTCATGTCCCTCACACCCGCAAAGTCTGGCCGTCCGGCCTACGATTCCCGACTTGTGCGGCGCATCTTCGATCGCCGCGCCGAAACGTTCGGGGACGTGGCTTTCCTTGCGCGCGAGATCGCTCAGCGCATGCGTGAGCGGCTCGACTATATCAAGGTGCGCCCAACCAGCATGCTCGACGCGGGCTGCGGCGTGGGCGACGATCTGCCGTCGCTGCGCGAACGCTTCCCCGAGGCGCCGCTCGTCGGCGTCGACTTGTCGTACTCGATGCTGACGCGGGCGTTGCCGCATGCGGGTGCGGAAGGCGGCTGGCGCCGCATGTTGCCGGCCGCGCTGCAGCGTTCGCTTGGCGTGCGCGGCCCGCGCCTGGCCCAAGCGGACTTCGCGGCGTTGCCGTTCGCGCCCGGCGCGTTCGATTTCATCTGGTCCAATCTCGCGTTGCATTGGCATTCGCGCCCGGACCTCGTCTTCCCCGAATGGCAGCGCGTGCTCGAGCCGAACGGTCTGCTGATGTTCAGCACCCTCGGCCCCGACACGCTGCGCGAATTGCGCGGCGCTTACGCGCAGATCGAGGCGGCGCACGGGGTACCCGGCCGAGCGCATGTCATCGACTTTGTCGATATGCACGATTTGGGCGACATGCTCGTGGAAAGCGGGTTCGAGATTCCCGTGATGGATCAAGAGACGTTGACGATTACCTACAAGTCGCCGCAGTCGCTGCTGGCCGACGTGCGTCGCTGGGGTGCCTATCCGCACGTGCGCGATACGGCCGGGCCGGGGCACGCACGGCGCTTGCACGCGGCGTTGCTCGAAGCCTTGGAGGCTCGCCGCCGCGACGACGGAACGATCGCGTTGACGTTCGAGGTGATTTACGGCCATGCATGGAAGGCGGTGCCGCGCCAAACGGCGGACGGGCACGCGATCGTGCGGGTGCAAGACATCGGGCGCCGCCGCTCGAATTGATCGCTCGAGCGGCGCGAAGCCAAAAATGGCGGGCTGCGACGCTTTGTCGCGGATCGTAAAGTTGCGGTCCGTTATGGTCGAAATCAGTGGGCGGGACGGCTTGCAAAAAAAGCAGCCGAAACCGCGCAAAGGCTTGTCACGCTTGGCTTGCAGCCCGATAGCCGTTTGCTTGTGGATGCCATTGAACGCGCCTATAATGCGTCAGTTTGTCGCCCGGAGTTCCCCACATCCGGCGTGACAGGCCCCGAATAGCGCGGTGTGCTCACGGCATGCGCGGGAGGCGGCGATGGGAGCGACAACCCTGCTGACGGATGCGGAGCCGGCCCTTCGAGACTGGCTCATGAAGCGCAACTGTGCGGTTTCGCCGCGGCAGTTCGTTTGGTTTTTTGCGTCGTTGGCTCTGTTTTCGGTGGCGATTGCGCTGTTGCTGGTGCTGCGCGGCGCATGGCCTGTGCTGCCGTTCACGGGCATCGAGTTGCTGGCGGTCGGTGCCGCGTTTGTGGTTTATGCGCGCCATGCGGTCGACTACGAGCGGATCCGGCTCTATCCGAATCGTCTCGTGATCGAGCAGATGAGCGGGCAGCGGTTGACGCAGTACGAATTCAATCCGCGTTGGGTGCGGGTCGAGCGCGGGGTGTCGCCGCGCGATCCGATCAGGGTGGTGTCGCGCGGTCAGTCGGTCGTGGTCGGCGTGCATCTCGCGCAATACCGGCGCGCGTCGTTCGCGAGCGAATTGCGTGCGGCACTGACGCGGTGCGGTTGAGGCGACTCGAGCCGAACGTCAAGCGGGGCGAGGGTTTGAATGGAAATTTTGGGTAAGGAAGCTATGAAAACAATCAAGCGAGCCCTCATGGGCGTGCTGGCGTCTTGCGGGCTGCTCAGCGCGCACGCCGCCTTGGCAGTCGGCGATAGTCCGGGCGGCCCCGCCGTCAACGAGATCAATTTCCAGCCGCCCGTGACGAAAATCGCTGAAGAACTCTATCACCTGCACATGATGATGTTGCTGCTGTGCACGGTGATCTTCATCGGCGTGTTCGGCGTGATGTTCTATTCGATCTTCGTGCATCGCAAGTCGAAGGGACACAAGGCCGCCAATTTCCATGAAAGCACCACCGTCGAAATCATCTGGACGATCGTGCCGTTCATCATCGTCGTTCTGATGGCGCTGCCGGCCACGAAGACCGTCGTCGCCATGAAGGACACGAGCAACGCCGATCTGACGATCAAGGTCACCGGCTATCAGTGGAAGTGGGCTTACGACTACGTCAAGGGCCCGGGCGAGGGGATCAACTTCTTCTCGACGCTGACCACGCCGCGCGCTCAGGTCAACGGCCAGGCGCCGATTAGCGATACGTACTTGCAAGAAGTCGATAACGCGCTCGTCGTGCCCGTCAACAAGAAGATCCGCATCATCACGACGGCCAACGACGTCGTCCACTCGTGGTACGTGCCCGCCTTCGGCGTGAAGCAAGATGCGATTCCCGGCTTCGTGCGCGATACGTGGTTCAAGGCCGAGAAGACCGGTACGTACCGGGGCTTCTGTACCGAGCTGTGCGGCAAGGAACACGCGTTCATGCCGGTGGTCGTGACGGTGCTGTCCGACGACGACTACGCGAAGTGGGTCGACGACCAAAAGAAGAAGATGGCCGGCGCGAACGACGATCCGAACCGGACCTACACGATGGCCGAGCTGATGCAGCGCGGCGGCGAAGTCTACAAATCCAACTGCGCCGTGTGCCACCAGCCCACGGGCAAGGGTGCGGGCGCGTTCCCGGCGCTCGACGGCAGCAAGATCGCCAACGGTCCGATTGCGGGGCACGTGAGCATCGTCCTGAACGGCAAGAATGCGATGCCCAACTGGGGCAAGACCCTGAACGACGTGGAAATCGCGTCGGTGATCACGTTCGAGCGCAATTCGTGGGGTAACCACACGGGCGACATCCTGCAACCGCGTCAGGTCGCGGATGCCCGCAACGGCAAGCTGCCCGAGGGCGGCGATCACCTGACGGGCGCGGCCGCCGCGCCGGCCGGCGCAAGCGAGGCGCCCGCCGCGAGCGGCGCGCAGG
>NZ_QUBS01000052.1 GCF_003390925.1 Trinickia diaoshuihuensis
CTCGGCCGGCCGCGTCTAGCGCCCAGTGGTATTTTCCGCGGGCCCTCTTACTTCTGTTCGAGGCGGATATCGCGCGACGATGCGCCGACGTAGAACTGCCCGCCTTGAGCGATCTTCCAACCGTTGCGGCTCGTATCCCAAACGCGCCGCATCTTAGCCGGAATCTCGATCGTCACGCAGCGTGCCTCACCCGGCTTAAGACTGACCTTCTCCCAGCCGACGAGACGCTTAGGCGGCTCGACAGGGTCGTTCAAACCCAGATATACCTGCGGGACTTCGGCACCCGCCACAGGTCCGTCGTTGCGCAGCACGAAGGACACCGTCGTCGACTGGTCTCCATGCTGACGGACGTGCAAGTCCGAGTAGGCGAAATGCGTGTACGACAAACCGTGACCGAACGGGAACATCGGCTGGATATGCTGAGCGTCATACCAGCGATATCCCATCTTGAGGCCCTCCGAGTAGACGGGATTTTGCGCGATGTTGCCGCCGTCCCACGTCGGCGTATCGGCATCGCGCAACGGGAACGTGACCGGCAGTTTGCCCGAAGGATTGACCTTGCCGAATAGGACGTTCGCGATCGCATTGCCCCCACCCTCGCCCGGATACCAAGCATCGACGATGGCCGAGACTTGATCCTTCCAAGGCATCAACACCGGGTTGCCGCTTTCGAGCACGACGACCGTGTGCGGGTTGGCCTGCGCCACGGCTTCGACGAGCGCGTCTTGGTTCGACGGATTTGCGAGCGCCAGGCTATGCAATTCGCCGAAGTCCTCGCCGCCCGATTGGGTAACGAACACGATCGCGACGTCCGATTGGCGGGCCAAATTCACGGCTGCATCGATTTCCTGCTGGGTATAGGCTCTGAACGGCGATTGCATGTCCTGGTTGCCCGCAAAGGAGACCGTTGCGTTCGGCGCGAGGTTCTTGATTGCCGTCGTGATGGGCGTAGGCAGCTTGATCCACGGATTCGGCCACCAGTTGCATCCCGTCGAATTCGGGAACGTGAGCCCGCCGCAGCCGGGGAACGCCCCGGTGACCGGATCGCGCGTATCGCCCGAACCGCCGCCCGTGATCACACCGACATCCGCATGGCCGCCGATCACGGCGATATGCTTCAAGCTCGCCGCATCGAGCGGCAACTGCCGGTCCTGATTCTTTAGGAGTACGATCGATTGCTCTTCCGCGTGCTGCGCGAAACGGCGGGCGGCGTCGAAGTCGATGGTCTCGCCGCCCTTGGGAGGATCGTCCATCACGCCCGTGCGAATCATCACGTAGAGCTTGCGCCGCACCATGTCGTCAAGGCGCGCCTGCGTGATTTGGTGATTGGCGAGCGCTTGCTTGACGAGATCCGGCGTGAGGAAAACCGTCGGTCCGACGTCTTCTTCCTCGTCCAAGCCCGCATTGATGGCCGGGGCCGTGCTATGCGCGGCGCCCCAGTCCGATTGCACCTGGCCCTGGAAATGCCAATCGCCCTTCAGCACGTCGTTCAGCACGTGGGGGTTTTCGCACGCATAGGTACCGTTGATTTTGTTGTAGCTGCACATCACGTTTCCGGGCTGCCCCTGCTTCACGGCGAGTTCGAACGGCAGCAAGTACAGTTCGCGCAGCGTGCGTTCGTCGATGGTGTCGTTGCCGCCCATGCGATTGGTTTCTTGTTCATTGCCGACGTAGTGCTTAACCGTGGCGATGACTTTATGATCCTGCGTGGCGCGTGTACGCTCCGCCAACATCTCGCCCGCGAGCACCGGATCTTCGCCGAGGTACTCGAACATCCGCCCGCCGCGGGCTTCGCGCGCGAGGTTCGTCCCGCCGCCGAGACCCATCGCGAAGCCTTGCTGCCGCAACTGATGCGCGATGACGCCGCCGAATTGGTAGGCGAGCACCGGGTCCCAACTTGCCGCCAGCGCGATCGTGGCCGGGAACGTCGTGCTCGGTTGCACGGTGCTGCCCCCGCCCGTGGCCGAATCGACCATGTTGATGCTGGGGATGCCGAGCCGCGGCACCCCTTCGATGTAGCCCGCGCCGCCGCCCGGCACGTCGCTCATTTGGTACTTCGAGTGGATCAACTGCAGCTTTTCGTCGAGCGTGAGTTGCTTCACGAGCATATCGGCGCGGCGGTGCGCCGCGTCGTCCGAGAAGCTGTTCGCCACCACCGTGTCCGCGGCATGCGCGGCCGTTTGCGCGAAAAGGCAAAACGCGGCGGAAGCGATGGCGAGGGATAAACGCTTTACCTGCATGGGCTTGTCTCCGTGATTAGTGGATTGGCACTGCACCGCTTCGCGCCGCTTGCGCGGCGCCCGTGAAAGGGCGAGCGAAAGCACGAGCGCATCGTCTCGTCGCAAAGCGTTCTTACGGATGAAACTCAGTCATGCGGCGCGGAGGGCGGTTGAAGCCGACATGGAGCTCGGCGAAATCGCTTGTCCGCAGGATGTAGCGAAACTCCGGAGTTAGTAATAGCGCATAAGTAGCCTGACTACAAGAGAAGTTTTGAATGAATTCTTAAACCGACGGATGTCAGGGCTTCAACGCGAATTTGTTACTTATACCCAGCTAATATGTGGGACGGCATGGCTGTCATCGGAAAAATTTATAGTCGAATGGCGTCCCGAGCCCGCAATCCGTCAATCCAAACGCGACGCTCGACGTCGCCCGCGCTCCCCGATCGTATGGACGATCGATTCCCGCTCATCCGCCATGGGCGTGCCGCACGGGCAATACAAGCAGACTTTATGTTGTTACTGAAAAGCAATACAGGATCGAAACGGCGACCCTGACGTTCCGATTTTGGCTCGCAATGAAAAGAATTCGCGGTCTACTGGAAACCGGAGAAACGACAAATATTTAAATCGCATTCATTGTCAATTAACGAAATCGCATGCTTCAAAATGTCATCGCGTCGCTGACATTCCTGCCAGTTTTCCGCCGTCGCATCGCCTACTACATTGCCGATACCGCTCGCGACTTGGCAAGCTTTCGTCGCGCCCACCATCGAGGGTACTGACCGATGAGCGCAGCCGCATCGTCCGCATCGTCCACCTCCCGCGAGGCCGCCGCCGCCGCCGACGCCGAGCGAGCGCTCACGCAGCGCCTCGCGCGGCATCGCCGTCTCGCGCTGCGTTGGTTCGCCCTCGTGCTCGTTCTCACCGCGCTTGGCGCGGGCAGTTGGTGGTGGACGCAAGCTCGCAATGTCGTCTCCACCGACGATGCCTACGTGGCCGGCGATGTCATCGAAGTGTCGCCGCGTATCGAGGGGACCGCCGTCGCCGTCTTCGCGCAGGACACCGATACCGTCGAGGCGGGCGCACCGCTCGTGCAAATCGACCCGACCGATGCGCGCCTCGCGCTCGATGCGGCAGTCCAAGCGCTGGCTCACGCCGTGCGCGACTACCGCTCGGCCGGCGCCGACGCCGATCAGGCACGCGAGCAGATGCGCCAGCGAGCATCGGAACTCGTTCGCGCGCAAGACGACTTCGAGCGGCGCGGAGCGATTGCCGCGGAAGGCGCCGTCTCGAAGGAAGAGCTTCGCCATGCGGGCAGCGCGGTCACCGCGGCGCAGGCCGCGCTCGATGCTCAGCGCGCCGCCTTTCGTTCGAGCCTCGCCCATGTGGAAGGCACCACCGCCGAATCGAGCCCGCTCGTGAAAGAAGCGGCAACGCGTGTGCGCAGCGCCGCCCTCACGCTCGCGCGCTCGGTCGTGCGCGCACCGATCGCCGGCCGCATCACCCGCCGCGTCGTGCAAGTCGGCCAGCATGTCGCACCGGGTACGCCTTTGCTCGAGATCGTTCCGCTCGACCGTGTGTGGGTGGATGCCAATTTCAAGGAATCGCAGCTCGGGAGATTGCACCCCGGACAAGCCGTTGTGCTCACATCCGATCTGTATGGCGGCGCCGTCGCGTTCCATGGAACGATTCAAGGCTTCGAAGCCGGCACCGGGGCGGCATTCGCCGCGCTTCCCGCGCAGAACGCAACCGGCAATTGGATCAAAGTGGTGCAGCGCGTACCCGTGCGTATCGCGCTCGACGTACGCGAGGTGCGCGCCCATCCGCTGCTGATCGGCGTCTCGATGGCCGCCGAGGTCCACGTCGACCAGCCGGGCGATTCGCATGGCGCGCTGAGCACCGCATCGGCCGCGACGGCTGCCGGGTCACTCGCGCGTAGATTGCCGCGCATGCCCGATGCGACCGATGCCTACGCCGGCGAGATCGAGGCGGGCGAGGCACTCGTCGATAAGACGATACGCGCGAACAGCGCCGGGCCCGGACATATCGGCGAACCGGATACCCGGCGATGACGTTGCGATTTCGCCGCCATGCGGCTTACTCCGCGCCGCTTGCGCTCGAACCGCTGCGAGGCGGCACGCTCGTGGCGGCCGCGATCGCGATCAGCACCGCCAACTTCATGCAGACGCTCGATCTGACGATCGCGAACGTCGCGGTGCCGACGATCGCCGGCGATCTCGGCGTCTCGCCCGATATGGGCACTTGGATGCTGACGTCGTTCGCCACACCGCTCGCCGTCATGTTGCCGTTGACGGGATGGCTCGCGCAGCGCTTCGGCCAGGTAAGGCTGTTTCGCCTCTCCGTCGTGCTCTTCATCGCGACCTCGATGCTGTGCGGCCTCGCCCCGAGCTTCGGTGCGCTCATTGCATTGCGCGCGCTGCAAGGCGCCGCGTCGGGACCGATCACCGCCTTGTCGCAAGCGTTGCTCGTCGCCGTGTTTCCGGCGGCCAAGCGCAACAAAGCGCTCGCGGTTTGGCAGACCACGACGTTTATCGCGCCCGTCCTCGGGCCGATAGCAGGGGGATGGATCACCGACAACATCGCCTGGCCGTGGATCTTCTACATCAATGTCCCGGCCGGCGCGGCGGTGCTCGCGATCATGATGCGCACGCTCGGCGGGCGCGACAACCCTACGCGCAAGCTTCCCGTCGATGCCGTCGGCCTCGTCTTGCTCGCGCTTTCGTTCGGGTCCTTCCAATTGATGCTCGACCGCGGTCAGAACCTCGATTGGTTCGCCGCGACGCCCATCCGCGTGCTCGCCGCGATGGGGCTCGTGAGCCTTGTCGCCCTCGTCTTGTGGGAGCTGACCGAACTTCACCCGATCGTCGATTTGAAACTATTCGGCGACTTGAATTTTTTGGCAGGCACCGTGGCCGTCACAGTCGGCTTCGGCGTCTACTACGCGGCGCTCGTGCTCGTGCCGCTATGGCTGCAAACCCAGCAAGGCTACACGGCGACATGGGCCGGCATCGCCACGGCGCCGCTCGGGCTCGCCGGCATCGTCGTGGCGCCGTTGATCGGTCGCATCCAGCACCGCGTCGACCCGCGCGGCTTCGCCACGCTCGCGCTCGTCGGCTGGGCGGCGGCATCGCTCTGGCGGATGCATTTCGACACCGATGTGCCGTTGGACGAGATCGCCGCCAATTCGCTGCTGATGGGCACCGCCACGGCGTTCTTCATCACCCCGCTCGTCTCGCTCTCGCTCGCGGCTCTGCCGCGCGAACGGTTGCCGGCGGCCTCGGGCCTGCAAAACGCACTGCGCCGAATCGGCACGAGCGTGGCCACCTCGCTCGCTCCCACATACTTCGAGCGCCGCGCGCGCGTGCACAGCACTTATCTCGTCGATCGGCTCGCGCCGTTCGATCGCGGCTTTAGCGATTGGATCGAGCGATTGCGGCATGCCGGCCTATCGCGCGATGCCGCGCTCGCATCGATCGCAAAAACCGTCGACGCGCAGGCCCATATGCTCGCGCTCGACGATTTCTCGGGCGGATGCGCGTTGCTCTTCGCGGCTACGCTCGTCATCGTTTGGCTCGCCCGGCATCGCCGGGCCATCTAACGCCGCGCTATGCGGCCAGCGCCCAGGCAGGCATCGTCTTCAACGCCGGCAATGTCGATGATGCGTCGGCAGTGAGCGCGTCGTAACCGAAAACCCATTCTGGATCGGTTTGCCCGCGCATGAACGTATTGGCGGCCGAGACCCGATGTACGCGCGCGAGCCGCTCGCGGCGCGCCTGCGAGAAAGCGACGAACGCGGGTTCGAACGCGCCCGCCCCGAGCAACGCGCGCGTCAGCATCGCCGCATCCTCGAGCGCCATCGCCGCGCCTTGCGACATGAAAGGCCGCATGGGATGGCATGCGTCCCCGATCAGTACGACGCGCGACCCGCCGAATTCGAAATGCGGCGGCCGCTCGAACAATGCCCACTTACTCACGCCGGCCTGCGGCGCGGTCGCCAGCATCCGCCTGACGTCCGGATGAAAATGCCGGAACGCGAAGCGCATTTCATCGAGATCCGCGGGCACCGACGATGCCTCGCCGGGCCAGTCCGATTGCGGCATCATCGCCGCGAAATAGAAGTCGCGGCGCGCGCGATCGAGCCAGTACGACAGAACGAACTGGTCAGTGTCCCACCACTTCGTGAGATCGTCGATGGCCATGGCGCCCAGTGCGTCGCGCGGATAGGAACCACGAAACGCGACCTGCCCCGAGAAGACCGGGCGTTCGCTCCCGCGCAGCGCACCGCGCACCTTCGAGCGCAAACCGTCGGCCGCGATGACGGCGTCGGCCTGCGCGCGGCTGCCGTCCTCGAACGTCAGCACGATCGCATCGCCGCGCGAATCGAGACCCGCCAATCGCTTGCCCCAACGCACGGCGCCGGGCGCGACGGCCGACATCAGCGCGATATGAAGCTCGCCGCGCCGCACGGCCACGAACGGCGAGCCGAACTGGCGATGCGCGCGCTCGCCGAGCGCGAGCGTATAGAGCGTCTCCCCGCTCACCGCGTCACGATTCAGAAAGGCGCTGGGTTCCTGGCCCTTGAGCAGCACGTGCCGATGCACGTTGAGATAGCGCAGCACGCGCATCAAATTCGGACTCAAGTGGATACCGCCCCCGGCCGGTGCGAACCGTTCGTACTGCTCGTAGACGGTCACTTCATAGCCTATGCGCTGCATGAGCGCGGCGACGGCCGCTCCGCCGATGCCCGCGCCGATAACGGCGAGCCGAGCGCCATTTCCGCCGCCACGCTTCGAACTCATATCGCCCCCCGAAATCTCGGTCTCAAAGTGAAAACGCCGGCGACGCATACCGCGCGAGCGCGGTTCGCCGTTGCGTACGCACGGCACGCGCCAGAAGCCGGATCACATCGACCGTATCGCTCCATCCGAGGCACTCATCGGTGATGCTCTTGCCGTAGGCAAGCGGGACGCCTGGGACGATCTCTTGGCGGCCCGGCGCGATGTTCGACTCGATCATGACGCCGGCGATACGCGATTCCCCGTTCGAAATCCGTTGCGCCAAGTCGGCGCACACATCGACTTGCACGCGCGCCACCTTGCCGCTGTTGCCATGGCTCGCATCGACGACGACCGAGGGCGTCATCCCGTTACGCTCGAGCGCGCCGCATACCGCGTCGATCGTCGCATGGTCGAAATTGGGCTTGCGACCGCCGCGCAGGACGATGTGCGCGGCCGGGTTGCCGCGGCTCGCGACGGCTTCGATGCGGCCGTCGATCGAGACGGTCAAGTAGTGATGCGGGGCGCGCGCGGCGGCGAGTGCGTCGAGTGCGATCGCGATGTTGCCGTCGGTGCCGTTCTTGAAGCCGATCGGCAAGGGCAGGCCGGACGCCGCTTGCCGGTGCATCGGCGATTCCGTCGTGCGTGCGCCGATCCCCGCCCATGAGACGAGATCGTCGATATACCGGACCGTCATGAGATCGAGGAATTCGGTGGCCGCGGGCACGCCGAGCGCGTGAATGTCGATAAGCAACTGCCGTGCGCGCTGCAAGCCTTCGTCGATCCGATAGCTGCCGTCCAGATCGGGATCGTTGATCAAGCCCTTCCATCCGAGCGTCGTTCGCGGCTTTTCCAAATAGACGCGCATGACGATTTCGAGCGCATCGCGGTAGGCGTCGCGCAGCGGCGCGAGTCGACGCGCGTAGTCGAGCGCGGCTCGCGCGTCGTGGATCGAGCAGGGTCCCACGATCACCGCGAGCCGCGCGTCCTTGCGCGCGACGATACGGCCGAGCGCCTCGCGCGTTTCGCGCACGAGCGCCAGCAGCGGCGGGCTCGGCGGCAGCAGCGCGCGCAATTGTGCAGCGGTGATGAGCCGGCCGGGCGCGAGTTGCGGCCGATGGGCGACGAGTGAGGCCATGGTTTCCTCCGCTATGTACGGCGCGACGAGAGGTCGCGTCCTATCGAATGGCACGCATTAGAACGGAGGCCGATCGATGAGAAAACTGGCAGAACTCTCAGAAAACACCCGTTCTCTGGCACTTCTCTCAGGGCGTGGAATAAATGCGATGCTCATCGTTCTCGGGCGAGTGCGTGCCGAGCAATGCTGCGTCGCTATCGGTTCCGAAGGCGGTCGAAGCGGGGGTGGAACGGTTTCAATGCTGGAGTTGGTTAGGACGCCGAACGGCAAACCGGCGGGGCGAGCCGAGAGGCAGCCGGGCGGCCCTCTCGTTCGCCGTGCGAGAGGGTGTCAATTGAAAGCGATGATGCCGAGCAACAGCGCCTTGACGGCGGCATGGGTCTTGTTCGACGCATTCAGTTTCGAAATCGCGCTGGCCACGTGGAAGTTGATCGTGCGTTCCGTGACGCCGAGAATCATTCCGATTTCACATGACGTCTTGCCCACGGCGGCCCAACGCAACACTTCGCGTTCGCGTTCGCTCAGCGGCGACACACCCCTTGCATCGCCGCGCAACGGCAAAGGCGGCATGGGCGCCTCGCGCTTCGTCAGTTGCTCCATTTTCTGCTCCGCAAAAGAAAGCAAACATGCCAAGTCAGCTCCACCACACCCAACGGGCCATGCCTGGAACGGCAATATCCGCCGCTCCGAATGAAAACGGGCCGGCCTATTCACAAGAAAAAAATTTCCCCCGCACACTCAATGAGGGGAAAAAGGGAAAAACTGGATCAGCGGTTCGTTCGAGGCGGTTAGAAGCCCGTTCTGGAAACGGCAAGCGCGCCAGAGCCGACGCATGCGGATTTGGAGCCGCACCTCGTGTGACCGCACGATGGGGGAAAAAAAGGCGTCAATACCCCGTACCGTTTTTATATATCGCGTTCAGCATAATCGCTGTTTTCGCACTGCGGAAGGTGCGTGAAGCGCACTATATTCATGATTACAACGCCATGAAAGCGAATTGCCGGTGGCCGCCATGACCTCGATCGATCTGAACATGCTAGTCGTACTCGACGTACTGCTTACCGAGCAAAGCGTCGTGCGCGCCGCCCAGCGGCTCGAACTGAGCCCCTCCGCGATGAGCCGGGCGCTTGCGCGGCTGCGCCTCGTCACCGGCGATCAACTGCTGGTGCGTGCCGGCCATACGCTCGTGCCCACGCCGCTCGCGCTCGAATTGCGCGGTAAGGTGAGCGCCGTGGTCGCCGATGCGCAAAACGTCCTGCGCCCGTCGATCCGACTCGATCTGACCTCGCTCGAGCGCACGTTCACGATACGCGCGAACGACGGCTTTATCGAACGCTATGGCGCCCGCATCGCCGAACTCGTCCAGGAGCAGGCGCCGCTCGTTCGGCTGCGGTTTGCATCGAAGCCCGATAAAAGCGGGGCGATGCTGCGCGACGGCGTCGCCGATCTCGAAGTGGGCGTCGTGAATCATATGGCGCCGGAGCTGCGCATCCAGGCGCTCTTTCGCGACAAGTTCGTCGGCGTGGTCCGTCTCGGGCATCCGCTTACCCGTGACGACGTGACGGCGGCGCGCTATGCCGCCTATCGGCATATCAGCGTCTCGCGCCGAGGCCACGCGTTCGGACCAATCGACGACGCGCTGCGCGAGGCAGGCGAGAAGCGCATCGTCAGCGTGATCGTGCCGAGCTTTCCCGATGCGCTCGCGCTGGCGCGAACCACCGACCTCGTCGCGAGCGTCCCCGAGCGTCAGACCGATGCGGCGCGCGCGGGCATGTACACCTTTGCACTACCGGTGATCACACCCGACGTCACCGTCTCGCAGATCTGGCATCCGCGCCTGGATGGCGACAGCGCGCATCGCTGGCTGCGCAGTTGCCTGCGGCACGCCTGCAGCGACGCGCCGGAGACGCTTCAGTAGTGGACGGGCGGCCGTCGTTTAGCGCCCTCCGCGCCTTCGGCTCAGTTCTTCCGGCGCCCCGGCGATTCCGCCATTAGCCGCGCTGCGTCTCGGCCATCGCACGCTGCATCTCTTCCATGCTCGGCTCGCGCTTGCGGGTGGCGATATGCCAGTGGTGCCCGAACGGGTCCTCGACTGCGCCCCAACGGTCGCCCCAAAACATGTCATCCAGCGGCATACGCACGGTTACGCCCGCCGATACAGCACGCTCGAACGCTTTGTCGGCGTCCTCGACATAGAGGTAGAGACTCACTGGGGTTCCTTTCAGAGTTTGCGGCCCGACGGCGCCGCAGTCGGGGCTTTCCTCGGTCATCATCAGGATCGAGTCGCCGATCTTGATCTGTGCATGGGCGATCTTGCCCGTGGGTCCGGGCATACGAAACAACTCGACTGCACCGAAGGCCTTGGCGTAGAAGGCGATTGCCTCGTCCGCGTTTTTGCACACGAGATGGGGGGTGACCGTGTGCATGCCTTCCGGGATCGGTTTGACAAATGAAGTCATTCTGGGCGCTCCGTTTTCAGTAATTCGTTAGCGAATGGGCCTCGTGGCGGCACGACGGTACGGTCCTGGACGACTACGGACCTTCACCTTCCACGCTTCGCGGTAGCGAGGCTCCATCGATACGACGACCGAAGACCCGCGAATTCGACATTTCGGCCGATTTTTTTGGGCCAGCCGTGCCGCGCGTCGCATACGCGACCGTCATTGCAACAATTTCGCAACATTGGAAAAACATAATGCGCTCTTCTCATTAATTGTCATACTTTTCCATGCGACACATCCCGGTTGCTTCGCGGCTGCATTTTTCGCTGCTCGTCAGCCTCGCCGCTCTGGCCGCATGCGGCGGCGGCAATAGCGCATCGACGAGCGCCGCCATTCCCGCACCGCCGCCGACGCCTAACTTTGTCGATAGTGCGACGATTCCCGACGTCCCGGCGTTCGTCGACAACATCGCCACCAATCAGCGAGGCGACGCGCGCTATGCGACGCTGGGCACGAACGCGGCCGTGCGGGTGGTGTCGCGATTCCTCGATATCTGGCAACCGCTGACCGAGATCGTCGATGCGGGTGTTTCCGCACCGGCGAACGGCTCGTTCCCGGCCGTCGTGCAGTCGACGTGGACGGGGCTGCCGAACGACGGCACGCCCGGCGGAGCGGTAATCAACGGCGCCGTGCACGCGGCCAACATCCAGTTCGTGATCAACGAAACGACGAGCCGCACGCAGGCGCAGGCCGATGCGGCCTATTACGACGACCGGCGCGGCAAGGGCTATAGCGTGACGGACGGCTTGGGGCCGCTGACGAATGCATGGCGCGCCGCCGCGCAGCAGACGACGACGATCACCTCGATTCCGGCCGACGCGACCACGGTGCTCTACAACGACGGCGGCAACAACACGGGGGTGGGGACGAGCGGCGGCAACGCGACCTTCGGCCAGGTCGTGGACTTGCTCAACGCGATGGGCAGCAATGCCTCCACGGAGCCTGCCAAGCGCTTTTATAAATACGCGCGGCCGTACCGCTGGAGTACGAGCGTCGTCGTCGATCCGACGCTCGTGCCGGCCGAGAGCGGCACGCCGACGACCGATGGCGGCTTCATCAGCGGCCACGAGGCGGAGGCCATGCGCGATGCGATGACGATGGCCTACGTCCTGCCCGAGCGTTTCCAAGAGATGGCGAGCCGAGGTCTCGAACTCGGCGAAAACCGCATCTTTGCCGGCATGCACTCTCCGCTCGATGTGATCGGTGGTCGCATGTTCGCGCTGGCCGCCACCGCGGCGAATCTGTCCAATCCGAACAATGCGACGCTCAAAAGCAGCGCGTTCGCACAGGCGCATGCGGCGCTGATGCAGGCGACGAATACGAATGCCGCAACGTTCGCTGCGTTCGCCCATTCGGGGACGGCAACGACGGATCGGTTCGCGGACTACGCGACGAACAAGGCGAACTTCATTCGACGCATGACCTTCGGCTTCTCGCCGATCGAATCGACCGATGCGCCGCCGGTCGTACCGAAGGGCGCCGAGGTGATGCTGGAAACGCGCTTTCCGTATCTGAGCGCGGATCAGCGGCGTGTGGTTCTGAAAACGACCGAGCTCCCCTCGGGGTATCCGGTGATGGACGACGCCGAAGGATGGGGACGGTTGAACATGTTCGCGGCGGCCGACGGACTCGGCGCGTTCAACGGCAGCGTTGTCGTTTCGATGGATGCGTCGCAGGGCGGATTCAATGCTTTCGATCTATGGCGCAATGACATTTCGGGCACCGGGAAGCTAACGCTGCAAGGCACGGGGACTTTGGCGCTGGGCGGCAACAATACGTGGTCGGGCGGCGCGCAAGTGAACGGAGGCGTGCTGGAGGCGCTGTCGCCGAATGCGTTCGGGACCGGCGACGTGTATCTGGGCGCCGGCGGAGTGACGATCGCGGCTTCGTCGCTTGTGACCGTTGCCGGTAATTACACGCAACTCGCCGGGACGACGCTCGAACTCGATATCGACGGCACGGGCGCCGGGCGGTTGCGCGTGGGCAGCCAGTTGACGATCGCGGGCGGAACACTGCACGTGAAGCTCGTCAACGGTTATTCGCCTAAGGTCGGTGACGTGGTGGCGTTGATCGATGGGACCGGTTCGATGAAGCAGTTCACATCAGTGACGGTGGATGGGCATAACGCCACGCCGATTTATACGTCCACGGGAGTGTCGGTGCGGATCGATTCTTGATCGGTTGATGGGGGCTGTGGCGCGACGGTAGGCGGGAAGAGGTCGGCCGGTGAGGCTGGCCTCCGGATGTCGGAGTTCATCAGCGATACACTTCACGCCGGTTGCCCAAGCGCAGAACCTCAATAGTGATGCGCGAGTCTTCGATCTGGCAAATCAACCGCCAGTCGCCAACGCGGTACTTCCAGAATTCGCCTAGCTCACTGCCCTTGAGGGCTTCGCCAATCGAGCGCGGATCGTCCAAGGCAGATACGCGTTCTCGAAGGAAGGTCACGATACGCCGAGCAACAGCACGGTCTAGCTTGCCGAGCTGCTTCTCGGCGGTTTGCGAGATCTCAATCCGCCAAGCCAAGCCGCGCCTCCACCTCGTCTAGCGACGAGGTCTGTTCCTTACCAGATCGGACGCGCTTGGCTACACGCTCGGCCAAGTACAAATCTTCCAAATCTTCCAGATGCTGCTCGATGGCCTGGCGCGCATAGAATGTCTTGGTGCGCCCCGTCCGCTTGGCCAGCGCCTCGAGGCGGGCTTCCAATTCTTCAGGTAAACGAATGGCTAGCATCGCAGCCTCCGGCAAGTTTGCTATACATGTATAGCCATTATAGTCCGCCTCCTTATTCCAAGCTCGCCTCATCGTCGAGCGCAGCCAATAGGTCAGCCGCCATCGCCGGCTGTTCACCCTTCAACTTCAAGTGTGACACCTCTGAGCCGTACCGGAAGCCTAGCCGATTGGATATCCTCAAGATCTCGGTCAGTTCGCTGCGCCGCCACCCCAGCGTAAGGGCAGGTCTTCAAATGCAACCACACCGCTGCCAGCTGACTTCCGTGTGCGATCGCAATTGCCAATGCAACAAGTTCGCGATCCTTGCGCGTCAGCGTCGACCTCTCGCGGGCGATCCGATACATCATCTGCATGAACAATTTTTGAAATTCTTGAGGAAATGGACCCAAAATTTCATGCCGACTTTGAAACAGCGATGTCACATCGGCGTCCAAAAGCTCAACGTCATTCGTCTGACATTTTTCGCTTTGCTCGATTTCGATTCCGCGCTCATGGAACACCGTCGCAACGATACGCATGGCTGCAATTGCGGTGGAAACGCCTGAATAGAAGAGAATCAAGTCGATATTTCAATTCGTAATCGTTATTTGCGCTATAGTTTACAGCGCATCGTGGAGATGCTTTTTGTTGATTTTTCCGATTTTATGTTGCCCCGCGCTAGCTTGTCAGGGCGCGGTGGCGTGCACTGCGCTTCGACGGCATCAGCCCTCCAAACTGGGACATCCTGCGAGCGATATCGCCGTGATTGGATCGCCGTAGGTGCATTTCCCCGATCGATGATGGAGCTAGCAGCGAGGTTGGCCTCCCCCGCGGTCAGCTTCGTAACGGCATGTCCGGCAGAAACGCGTCGTCGATTATCTGCTGCATCGTCCACGGACAACACTCGGGCAGCGCCACGCCTATTTCTTCAACAGATTGACAGATCGCGTCCGCCCACATTGTCGCGGCCCAGCGGGGCTCGGCAAGAGAATCTCTCAGACTCGGCGCCATTCGCAACTCTATGCCGGGAGGCGTCGCAGTTCGCGAATAACCCGCCGCCGAGCCGGCGAACGGCGGCCACATTGGTATTGCCATTTTAGGAGGTTGGCCGCTAGGGTTGCCATGAAGCTTGCCACGTGACGCTGTTCACTCCTGCCCACGCTCCCGATCTCGTCGACGAGATGTTCGATGTCCAGGTCGGAGAATTTCCCCGCTCGCAACATCGCAGCCTGTTCGTTGGCCCACGCCACCGCGTCGTTCTCGTAGTTTGTCGCCATGTTTTCCGCTCCCTTATCCCAATTGCGCGGCGAGTGTAGCTGTCTCAGAACTCATCGCGCGCGGGTTTGCGGGCCGCCATCGCCTAGGTGCGGTTTTCGGCCTACCGACGCGTGGGCGAAGCAAGTTAATGAACGATGGCGCAGATGTGCCGACGGGCCGATTCTGTCAGCCCGTCGGGATAGTAAGAAGGGATTGCAAGGCTTTACAGCAGGGCTTCCAAGCCCTTGCGATCGACCAGGTCGAGCAGTTTCAGGGAAGGGCCCGGATGCTTTTGCCCCTGCTCCCCATTTCTGTACCGTCGAGACGCTCGTATTCAGGCACGCCGCGAACACTGCCTGGCTCGCCTTGGCACGCTGGCGCAGTCGCCGAATCTGCGCCGCGCTGTATTTCTTGATCGGCGGCAGGCACAACACGTCGAACTCTCGCATCGTCACCACATCCATCGGCCCAATCTCATGCAGGTCTTGCGCCGTCTCGTGCAGCGTCTTCAGCAGTCTGTCACCCATCGCTTTCCACCTCATATAGCTTGCCCGTGCTCAGCGCCTCACGCAGCTCCCGAGCATCGTAGCCCAGGAGGTATCGGGCCGCATGGCCCGCACTGCATTACTCAGCGTCCTAGGCCGATCGGCTAATGGTTAGGACTACTGATTTTAAATACAATCAAAGACTTAACAGCACCGCTAACAGGAGAACGGCCACCCCTTCCATCGCCGTAAACGCAGCGCGGGCCGCATGGGCGCCAACCCATACGACCCGCTGACCACCATCAACTCGGACAGGAGTCGATATGGCTGACGCCAATCTTAAAGCATTTGACGACGCTCTCACCCCTCACGCAGCGTCACGATTCAGCAATCGCCTCGCTGGCGACCCTACTCGCCTCGCCGACGGCCCGCACCGCCTCTCGTGCCTTGGTTCAAGCTCTCCGGCCGCTGGCTCGAGCAAGCCGGCTTCATGCCTTACCAACGACTCAAGATCGAAGTCCAGCAATAGCGGCTTGTGATCGCGCCCGCCTGAACGGCCACGTACGCAGCGAACCCGGCTGCAACCGGGTTCATTCAACGCCCATAGTGCATCAGCAACCCCTCGCGCCACGAAGGAACCAACTGGTTGAACGGGAACAAAGGCCAGGCGCCACCCTCAATCAACTCTTCGATAGGCCTGGCTCCTAGCTGCTTTAGGGGGCATTCGAAGTCTTGTCGTTTGCTCACCTGACGCAATGCAACGACGGCAATGTCGTTATCTTTCTCACAATAAATGCACCATTCCCCGATGTCGGAACAACAGACATATCGGTCGACTGCATATAGCCAGCCTCTAGAAGGACCGCCCTCTTCCAAGGCGTTCATATACTGCGCCCCTGTAGTGCTGCGGTCTAGGAAGATCGCCTCGCCGCTCTCTTCGAACCTCGTTAGGTCTGTCCTATCAAGGTTCAAAAGACAAGCGACACGCGAGTTCTCGCAGCCTAGAAATTGGATCACGACATTCACAAACGCCGCATCGAACAAACGGTCCGATTCGCAAAAAAGGAAATCCTCCCACGCTCCCTCGAACACCCGATCTGGCAACCGATGATCGTAGGCTAATGACCGAACAGTCACATCCAGCGCATTCCGTCGAGTAGCTTCTTGCCCCGCGATCAACTTCACGTTCATCTATCAATGTCCTCCAAGCGAGAACTTTACGGACCCGTTCGGCCCGACGTATTGCACTCCCGCGGCGCCCGTGCTCGTCCGCGTGTATATAGTGTAGGTGGATGTCCCATCGCTTAACACCGTAAAGGCACCGTTCGTACTCGTGCCTTGGTTCTGCACACTATAGCCGTTAGCGATCAGGTTCGCCTGGAACTGGCTAGCCGTGACGTCCGTCCGCACATTGGGATACTTGCTTCCGGGCGAGGTAATCGACGTGTCGTACGTCGACGATGTCGCTGGCGCGTTACCCGTGGTTGAGCTTTGAGAGCTTCCAGTTTCCTCACCATTCCCACCGCTCGACAAGATCGGCGTACCCGGCGCGATCAGCGGCGGGGTCATCACAACTGCGCCATACGGCGTCGGAATTGGAACAGATGGGATCACTACCGCACCGGCCGGCCCGCTCGTGTTGTTGTCATCGCCCCCGCCAGGAATCTGGTTGTTCGCGTCCGACGGCCCCGTTCGTCCCCTGTTAGCGTTAAACAGACTGAGCAACTGCCCTTGCACCGAATTCCTCACGGAATTAGTCCAGCTCACGACGTTCAACATATCCGAGAATGCGCCCGCCAGCGTGCCAAGGACCCCGCCGTTTTTCGCCGCAGTCGCAGGATGGTCATCAGTGTTGTTCAGTACCTCGTTCAACGCCGCGTTGGCCCCGCCCTGTGCGTTCGCACCCGCCAACCCCGCCAGGCCACCACCGAGCAGCGTCGCAAACCCCTCCATGGCGGCCTGTTGCCCAGGGCTCAGCGCAGCACCGGTCGGGTCAATCGCCTTCAGCACATCCGGCGACAGTGCGGCAGAAGCCGCTCCGCCAATGGCCCCACCAGCACACCCAGTCCCCTCGGCCGCTCCCGCCGCGCATCCCAGGAGCCCGTGTGCTGCCACATACCCCAATTCCCCGGATATTCCGCTACCAAAGACGTTGTTATCGTTCGCATTGCCAATGGCGAACGCGCCCACCGCCGCTGCATCGCTAACCGCCGCCTGTTTCAGATTGTCGAGGAAGCTACCTCCCTCAATCGCCGTTTGCACGCCCGCGCTAATCGTCGCGGTCGCACCAAGGGCCGCGATCTCTTGCGGTAAGCTGCCCGTCGCCGCCTGTCCCGCCTGCGGTACGAGCGAGCCACCGATGTTCGAGATTCCCGCCAATTGGCCGAGCGTGCTCGTATCCTGCGGCAGGCTGTTTAGGCCTTGATCGAGGTTGCCTAACCCAAACGAGCCCGTCGTACTGTTGTACGTGATGCCGTTCGTCAAGCCCGCCGTTAGCGCACCGACCGCTCCTGCTTCCAGCACTGCGCCGAAATCGATCCCGTTACCCGTGACGATCTGACTCGTTAGGCTTCCCGCCATGGCGCTAGCCATTCCAACGACTATCGATTCGCCCAAGGTCATCGACGCAAGCGTGGCCCCCATCGCAGCAGCAGCCGCTCCCGCCGTCACGATCGATGCCGCGATCGCCGCCACCATTGCAACGATCTGCGTCACGCCAAACCCACCGGCCGCCACAAAATGCGTGTGCAGATTGTCGCTAACCGTCGTCTGCGTGAAGTTGCCGCCTAGTTGCTGAAGCACTTGCCCCAGCAATTGCTGCGTCGCCGCGTTGTTGACAGAGCCGTCCGGGCTGACCTCCTGCAACAATCCGCCGATCTGATTGAGCTGCGACACGTTTAGCGACATCTGTCCTGCCGCTGCGGTCATGAAGCCGCCGGACTGCACGAGGGTACCCGTCGTCTCCTCGTATCCGGAATCCATGTCGCCGCCGGCATTCGCCCAAATCTCGCCGACGTCGACCTGGTTGGCCCGGTTGGTCAGTGTCACCTTCCGGCATAAAGGAGCCGGGTATTTCCGGCATATAGGCGCCAGTAGAAGTGGGTAGAAACGAGCATCTTTGCGGTTCA
>NZ_QUBS01000053.1 GCF_003390925.1 Trinickia diaoshuihuensis
CCCGCCCGGCGCGGCGCGTCCGTGCTGCGTGCGCTCGCCGCGGCCGCCGCCCTCGTCGCACTGGCCGCCGCCGCGCCGGCCGATGCACGCGTCAAGCTGTTGCACCGTCATGCGCACGCCCCCGCGCCCGCCGCGCTGCCCGCCTCGGTCACGAGCGCGCTCAAGCGCGCGGGGGTGCCCCTCGCGGACATCAGCGTGGTGGTCGAGCGCATCGGCGACCCGGCGCCGGTCGTCGCGCTCAATGCGCAAACGCCGATGCTGCCCGCCTCGACGATGAAACTCGTCACGACCTATGCCGGCTTGTCGATCCTCGGCGCCGACTACCGCTGGCGCACGAGCGCCTACGTGGACGGCAACGTCGACGGCAGCGGCGTGCTGCATGGCAACCTGTACATCCAAGGCACAGGCGACCCGAAACTCGTACCCGAGGAACTGATCGATCTCGTCGACAAGATCAAGCAGGCGGGTATTACGGGTATCGATGGCGCCCTCGTGCTCGACAAGCGGTTCTTCGATCCCTCGACGCGCGATGCGCCGCCGTTCGATGCCGACGTGAACGCCCCGTACAACGTCGGGCCCGATCCGTTGCTCTATGCGTTCAAGTCGCTCTCGTTCACCCTCACGCCCTCGTCCGACGGCAACGTCGCCATCGACGTACTGCCGCCGCTCGCGCAACTGCAAATCGACAACTCGCTGCGCGCGAGCCCCGGCGCCTGCGTGGGCGTGGACACGGCGCTCACGCCGAGCATCACGCCGCAGCCGAACGGCATCGTCGACGCGCTCTTTTCCGGCGAATATCCGCTGCGGTGCGGGCCACGCACGATCAACGTCGCCGTGCTCGACCACAGCGCATTCTTCGCCGGCGGCTTTCTCGCCTTGTGGCGCTCCGCCGGCGGCACGTTCAACGGCACCACGCACGAAGGCCCCGTGCCGGCCGGCGCGCGCCTCATCGCCGTGCACCGCGGCCCGGTGCTGGGCGACATCGTGCGCGACATCAACAAGTTCAGCAACAACGTGATGGCGCGCAATCTATTCCTGACGATCGGCGCGGTCGCGGATAAGCCGCCCGCGACACCGAAGAAGTCGGCCGAGGCGATCGAACGCTTTTTGCACACGCAAGGACTCGCCATGCCCGAACTATCGCTTGCGAACGGCTCAGGCCTGTCGCGCGACGAGCACGTGAGCGCGCAATCTCTAGCCGATCTGCTGCAAAACGCGAACGCGAGCCCCGTGGCTCAGGTGTTCGTCGCGTCCTTGCCCATCGCCGGCGTGGACGGCACGATGCGCAACCGACTGCGCAACGAACCGGTGCTCGGCAACGCGCACATCAAGACCGGAACGTTGAACGACGTCCGCGCGATCGCGGGCTACGTCGCGGCCGAGAACGGCCAAAGCTATGTGGTCGTGAGTCTCATCAACGCGCCCCGCGCGGAGCAGGCGCGCGCCGCGCACGACGCGCTGCTCGAGTGGGTCTATCGGGGTTTGCGCTAAGCGTTTCCCGCCCGCCCGGCCGCGCGAGCCGGGCGGCAGCCATCGAATACTTCTTCTACGATGAAATGAGGCCGGGCGCGGCGCGAGCGTGTACGCTGTCGGGCAACGACCGGCCGCGGCCGGATGGATACGTTTGCCCCGCCGCGAGCGATACGGCGACCAAGCCACATAACGACGAGACACGAAGGAGGAAGACGTCATGCAATTCGACGCCGAATTGCTTCTACTCGCCATGGCGCCGGTCTTTCTCGCCTGCATCGCTTGGGAAGCGTGGCATCTGGCGCGCACGCGGCGCGCGGCGAGTCTCTACAGTTGGCCCGACACGCTATGCAACGCCGCCTTGGCGCTCATGCATCAGGGCGCCGACAAGCTCGCCTGGCTTGCCGTGGTGCCCGTCTACGCCTACGTTTATGCGCACTTTCGCCTCTTCACGTGGCACGGCGGCTGGCTTTCGTTCTTGGTCTTGTTCGTGGCACAGGACCTGCTCTACTACGTCTTTCATCGCTGCAGCCACCGTATTCGCTGGTTCTGGGCCGCGCATGTCGTCCATCATTCTTCGGAGCGCCTGAATTTGTCCACGGCATTTCGGCAGAGCCTGATGTATCCGATCGCCGGCATGTGGGCATTCTGGACGCCGCTCGCGCTGCTCGGCTTCCCGCCCAATCAAATCATCGCGATCGTGCTGATCAACTTGGCGTTTCAGTTCTTCGTGCATACCCAGGCGATCGGCCGCCTCGGATGGCTCGAATACGTGCTGAACACACCGTCGATCCATCGCTGCCATCACGCGCGCAACCCGCGCTATATCGATCGCAACTACGCCGGCGTGCTCGTGATTTGGGACCGGCTGTTCGGCACCTACGTGCCCGAGGCCTTCGACGACGCGCCGCAATACGGCATCGTCGAGCCGCTCCAAACCTACAACCCGTTGACGGCGACCTTCCACGAATGGCGCTCGATGGCGCGCGACGCGCTGCACGCACCCAGCCTCGGCGATAAACTGCGCGCGGTTTTCGGACCGCCGGAGTGGGCAGCGGCCTATCACGCCGTGCACGCCACGCAGGCCGGGCAACCTAGGGGCAACGATACCGCACCGCCCGCCCCCGGCGCCGCCGTTTCGCGGGAGACATAGAAGTAGCAAGCATCACGCATCACATCACGGCCATGCCGCATATACGAGGAGATGAAGTCGATGGAACACCGTAAAAAGACCCAGAACAACACTTGGCTGCGCGCGGCGCAAACCTCGATCGCAACCGCGGCGTTCGCATTCCTGGCCGCTTGCGGCGGGGGCGGCGGCGGAAGCTCGTCCTCGTCGGCCAGCGCCACGCCGCCCGGCGGCGTCGCCCTGCAAGTCGTCTCGTTCGGCACGAGCTTGTCCGATGCTGGCACCTATTCGGAAGTCATCACGCCGCAATTCGGCGGCGGCCGCTTCACGACGAATCCGGGTCAAGTCTGGACGCAAAACGTCGCGAACTACTACGGCGGCACGCTCACCCCGGCCGTCGTCGGCGGCTTCGGCAAACCGCTCACGGCCGCGGGCGGTCTGGACTATGCGCAAGGCGGAGCGGAAGTCGTCAACGCGCAGGGGCTCGGCTGGGCGCCGGCCAACATGGCGGCCACGACGACGCCGATCGTCACCCAGGTCGCCAACTATCTGAGCGCGAACGGCAGCTTCAATTCGAATCAGCTCGTTCTCGTCGAAGGCGGCGCGAACGATATCCTGGCCAACCTGAACGCGTTGCTCGTCGCCGTGCAAACGGACGTGGGCGGCGGCATGACGCCGCAAAACGCCATCCTCAAGGAAGTCAGCACGACGCTCGGCCCGGCGGCGCAAGGGCTCGTCACCCAAGTCGCGACGATCGTCGCCAAGGGCGCGACTCACGTGGTGTTCGTCAACGTGCCGGACATCGGGCAGACGCCGCAGGGCGTCCAGATCGGTCTGCAAAACGGCGCGCTCGCTCAGCAACTGACCTCGGGCATCGTGCAGACGTTCAACGGGATCGTGGCCGCGGGCTTGCAAGCGGCCAATTTGCCGGCCGGGACGGTGATTACCGTCGATTCCTTTAGCTGGCTCGATAACCTCATCGCCACCTATCAAGCCAATGGCTTCACCGTGGGGAACACGGATACGGCGTGCAATTTGCAGGCCATGCAAGCATCGGCCACGGCCTACGCGACGCAGAATCCGAGCGCGCTGCTGCCGGGGCAAACGGCGCAGTCGTTCGGCGCCTCGCTCGCTTCGTCGCTGTTCTGCTCGCCGCAGACGCTCAAGGCCGCGAATGCGGACCAGACCTACGTCTTCGCGGATATGGTCCATCCGTCCACGCGCACGCACGTGCTGTTCGCGCAATACGTCGAATCGAAAATCGCGGCAGCCGGTATCGGTCACTGACGTAAGCACGTAGAGCGGCCGAGTTGCGCGGCCGTTCGAGACGTCCTACACGAAAACGCCCAGCTCTGATCGAGCCGGGCGTTTGCATTTGAACTTTGGACACGCGCCGATGCGGGAAGCGGCAGAGCGCACGAATCAATCGCGCGCTTCGAACGCTGCCGCCGCGCGGCCGAGCCGATCGTTGACGGCGATCCATTCGAGCGTATCGGGAAGCTTTTCGACGAAGATGCGCTCCACCTGCGCCCGATCGAGCGCACGCAGCAAGCCATAGAGCTCGCGCGCATACACATGCGGATCCTCGGGTGCGGTCACGAAGTGCACGTTGCTCGCATCGGCCCAACTGCCCGCGCGCGATGCTCGCGCGACGAGCGCGACGCGCATGCCGGCCTGCCGTGCGGCGGCCAGATGCGGCTCCAGTTGCTCGAACGGCAGCAGTGCCAAAGGCGTGCGCGGCGCGTAGTGCGCCTTGAGCGTGCCCGACGCCCGAGGCGCCGTCGCATCGCCGCCGTCGGGCAGGCGCGGAGCGACGCCCAGCACATCGGCGATCTCGCGCGGCGTCACGCGCCCCGGACGCAGCAACGCGGGGAAACCGCGCGACAGATCGAGAATGGTCGATTCGATCCCGACATCGCATGCGCCGCCGTCGAGCACATGGATCGCATCGCCGAACTCCTCGCGCACGTGCTCCGCCGTGGTCGGGCTGACATGGCCGAAGCGATTCGCCGACGGCGCCGCCACCCCGCCATGTCCGCCGCGCAGGGCGTCGAACGCTTGCAGCAGCCGCTCCGCGACCGGATGCGACGGACAGCGCAAGCCCACCGAGTCCTGGCCGCCGCTGACGGCCGCCGGAATCCGAGCGGCGCGCTTGAGAATCAGCGTAAGGGGACCCGGCCAAAACGCGTCGATCAGCTTTTGGGCGTCGGCGGGCAAGTGCTCGGCCCAGTACCCGGGATCGCCATGCGGCGCGAGGTGGACGATGACGGGATGATTGGCCGGCCGCCCCTTGGCTGCGTAAATGCGCGCGACCGCCCGCGGGTCCTGCGCATCGCCGCCGAGCCCATAGACCGTTTCGGTCGGAAACGCGACGAGTTCACCGGCCGCGAGCCGTGCGGCGGCCTCCTCGATCTGCGCATCGGAAACCGTGGGAACCGCGGATGCGGCCGGTGAAGTCGAACGGTCGTCGGACATCGTCGATGAGCCCCTGCCCGCGCGTCAGGCGAGCGCGATGTGCAGCAGCCGCGCACAATCGCGAGCGGCCGTGCGCGCTTCGTCGAGCGACGCGGCGGTGAAGTTGACGTGGCCCATCTTACGCCCGGCTCGCGCCTCCTCCTTACCGTACAGATGCAGCCGCGCCGCCGGCATCGCGGCTACTTCGTGCCACGGCGGCGTCACGGGGGTAGCGCTCGACGCGCCTTTCGGATCGACGGGAAACCAGACGTCGCCCAAAATGTTGAGCATGACGGCCGGCGAGTGTTGCCGCGTGTCGCCGAGCGGCATGCCCGTCATCGCGCGCACCTGCTGTTCGAACTGGCTCGCGGCGCAAGCGTCCACCGTATAGTGACCCGAGTTATGCGGGCGCGGCGCCATCTCGTTGGCCACGAGCGAACCGTCTTCGAGCACGAAAAATTCGACACACAGCACGCCGACGTAGCCCAGTTTCTCGGCGATGCTGATCGCCGCCAACTGCGCCTGTTCGGCCAACGCGGCCGATGCGTCGGGCGCGGGCACCACCGTCAGCGCCAATACGCCGCCGCGGTGCAGATTCTGCGCGAGCGGGTAAACCGCCGTGGCGCCGCTTGTTCCGCGCGCCACGAGCGCCGAGACCTCGAACTTCAACGGCAGCCTTTTTTCCAGCACGCACGGCACGCCGCCGAGCGCGCTATAGGCGTCGCGCACCTCCTCGGCGCTCGCGACGCGCACTTGGCCCTTGCCGTCGTAGCCCATCCGCGCCGTCTTCAGAATTCCCGGCAACACCTCGCCAAGCCGGGCGTCATCCAAGGCGGCGAGCGCGTCGGACGATTCGATGACGACGTGCGGCGCAACCGGCACGCCGGCCTCGGCGATGAAGCGCTTTTCGGCGATACGGTCTTGCGCGATGGCGACGCAGCGCCCGGCCGGACTCACGAACGTCGAGCGCGCCAGAAAATCGAGGCTGGCGGCGGGCACGTTCTCGAACTCGGTCGAGACCGCCGCGCACAGGCGCGCGAGTTCGGTCAGCGCGGCTTCGTCGGTATAAGCCGCGCGCAAATGGCGATCGGCCACGCTGCCGGCGGGGCTCGATTCGTCGGGATCGAGCACGGCGACGCGGTAGCCCATCGCCTGCGCCGCGAAGCAGAACATGCGGCCCAGTTGGCCGCCGCCAACCATCCCGAGCCAGGCGCCGGGCATGATCGGTGAAACGGGAGTGTTCTCTGGATTCATCTCAGTGGTCGGTCGCGCCCGCGGCGTGTCGGAAAGCTGCGGGACGAAGAAGCAACGGTCGCGAAAACGGGACCTCGAAACGGGGCCGGACAGCGTCCCGGCCCCAAGCGCTCAGAGCGCGGGCAGCACCATCGCATGCGCCGCTTGATTTTGCCGGACGCGGAACGCCGCCAGCCGCTCGGCGTACTCGCTCGAGGCGCCCGAGAGCATCGCGACGGCGAACAGCGCCGCATTCGCGGCACCGGCCTCGCCGATCGCGAACGTCGCGACGGGCACGCCCTTGGGCATCTGCACGATCGAATGCAGCGAGTCGACGCCCTTCAGATACTTGCTCGCCACCGGCACGCCGAGCACGGGCACGGTCGTCTTCGCCGCGAGCATACCCGGCAGATGCGCCGCGCCGCCGGCACCGGCGATGATCGCGCGGATGCCGCGCCCGCGGGCGGTTTCGGCGTATTGGAACATCTCGTCGGGCATCCGGTGCGCCGAGACGACCTTCGCCTCGTAGGGCACGCCGAACTCCTGCAGCATCGCCACGGCGTGCTTCATCACGTCCCAATCGGAGCTCGATCCCATCAGCACGCCGACGAGCGGCGCCTCATGCGTATGAGCGGTCTGTACTTGTTCGGTCATGATCCGGTCTTTCCTCGTTCTCGATCGAATCAAGCCTTACGCGAGCGTTTGGCCCGTCAAGCGCTCGAGCGCTTCTTGGTACTTGCTGCTCGTCTTGGCAATGACGTCATCGGGCAGCTTCGGCGCCGGGGCCGTCTTGCCCCAGTCCTGCGTCTCGAGCCAGTCGCGCACGAACTGCTTGTCGAACGACGGCGGGTTCGTGCCGACGCGGTATTCGTCGGCGGGCCAAAAGCGCGAGGAGTCGGCCGTCAGAGCCTCATCCATCAGGAATAGCTGGCCGTGGTTGTCGAGACCGAATTCGAACTTCGTATCGGCGATGATGATCCCGCGCGTGGCCGCATACTCGGACGCTTCCTGGTACAGCTTGATCGAGATGTCGCGGATCGTGGCCGCGAGTTCGGTGCCGATGCGGCGCTCGCAGTCTTCGAAGGTGATGTTTTCGTCGTGATGCCCCATCTCGGCCTTGGCGGCCGGCGTGAAGATCGGCTCGGGCAGCTTCTGCGCGTTTTGCAGGCCCGGCGGCAGCGCGACGCCGCACACGGCGCCGCTCGCTTGGTAGTCCTTCCAGCCGCTGCCGGCCAGGTAGCCGCGCACGACGGCTTCGACGAGGATCGGCTCCAGGCGCTTGACGACGACGGCGCGTCCCTTCACCTGCTCGACTTCGTCGGGTGCGACGACGGTCTCCGGTTCGATGCCCGTGAGATGATTCGGTACGATGTGCTGGAGGCGGTCGAACCAGAAATTCGCCATTTGGTTCAGCACGCGGCCTTTGTTCGGAATCGGCTCGCCCATGACGACGTCGAACGCCGACAGGCGATCGGTCGTGACGATCAGCAACTTGTCGGTGCCGACTGCATAGTTGTCGCGGACCTTGCCGCGGCCAAGCAGCGGCAGCGAGCGGAGCGTGGATTCGTAGAGGGTAGACATCGTCGTGAGCCGTCAGTCAAAAGTGATGAACGAATGAAACACCAGGCGCGTCGCAGCGGCGGCCTGCACAAGCAAACACTACAAAAGACTACAAAACAACAAAAGGCAAACGCCGTTCCCATCGATTGATCGGAACGGCGATCGGATCACGACGGCCGCGCTCGTACGCGCGGCCTTGCGTGCGGCGGATCAGCGAACGACTTGCGCCAGTTCGCCCGCCTTGTACTTGTCCGCCATCTTATCGAGCGAGATCGGCTTGATCTTGCCGGCCTGCCCCTCGCAACCGAATGCGAGATAGCGGTCCACGCAAACCTTCTTCGCCGCTTCGCGGGCGGGCTTCAGGTAGTCGCGCGGATCGAACTTGCTCGGGTTTTCGAACAAATAGCGACGGATTGCGCCCGTGATCGCCAGACGCAGATCGGTGTCGATGTTCACCTTGCGCACGCCGTGCTTGATCCCTTCCTGAATTTCCTCGACCGGCACGCCGTACGTTTCCTTCATGTCGCCGCCGAATTCGCGGATCTCGGCCAACAATTCTTGCGGCACCGAGGACGAACCATGCATCACGAGGTGCGTGTTCGGGATACGCGCGTGGATCTCCTTGATGCGATCGATCGCGAGAATGTCGCCCGTCGGCTTCTTCGTGAACTTGTAGGCGCCGTGCGAAGTGCCGATCGCAATCGCGAGCGCGTCGCATTGCGTCTTCGCCACGAAGTCGGCCGCTTGCTCGACGTCGGTCAGCAACTGCTCGCGTGTCATCGTGCCTTCGGCGCCGTGGCCGTCTTCCTTGTCGCCTTTCATCGTTTCGAGCGAACCGAGCACGCCCAGCTCGGCCTCGACCGTCACGCCGATCGAGTGCGCCATCTCCACGACCTTGCGCGAAACCTCGACATTGTATTCGTACGACGCGACCGTCTTGCCGTCCGCTTGCAACGAGCCGTCCATCATGACGCTCGTGAAGCCGCTGCGCATGGCCGCCATACAGACCGCCGGCGACTGGCCGTGGTCTTGGTGCATCACGACCGGGATATGCGGATACGACTCGATCGCCGCTTCGATCAAGTGGCGCAGGAACGGCTCGCCCGCGTACTTACGGGCACCGGCCGACGCTTGCATGATGACCGGCGCGCCGACCTGATCCGCCGCGGCCATGATCGCTTGCACTTGCTCGAGGTTGTTCACGTTGAACGCCGGCAAGCCATAGCCGTGTTCGGCGGCATGGTCCAGCAGTTGACGCATTGATACGAGAGGCATGCTTGTACTCCTAGGATTGAAATCTGGGTGCTCGGTCGGCACGTTTTTTTGTGCGAATACGCGATTTTATCGCGAAGCGGGGGGCCAACCGCCGGTTTGGGCCGGTCAACATCCCCCCGAAGCGCCAAAGTCACGGCGCTGAGCGCCGGCTCATGGCCGGCGCATCGCCTTCAATCTCTCGAGACCGGGATCAATACGGATCGCCGACGCGCACGATCTTCAGCGTATTGGTGCCGCCCGCCTGGCCCATCGGCTCGCCCACGGTGAGCACGACCATGTCGCCGCGCGAGGCGAAACCCTTCGAGACGACCACTTCCACGGCTTGCTTCAGCGCCTGGTCGCGGTCGCTATTCGGTTCCACCGCGAGCGACGTGACGTTTCGGAACAGGGCCATCGCCCGTTCGCTCGTCGCGCGCGAGGTCAGCGCGAAGATCGGCACGTGCGACCAGTGACGCGACATCCACAGCGCCGTCGCGCCCGACTCGGTCAGCGCCACGATCGCTTTCGCGCCGAGGTGATACGCCGTGAACAGCGCCCCCATGGCGATCGACTGATCGATGCGCGTGAACGTGCGGTCGAGGAAATCCTTGTCGAGCTCGACGCGCTCCGATTTTTCCGCTTCGATACAGATCGCGGCCATCGCCTCGATCGTCTGCACCGGATACTTGCCGGCGGCCGTTTCCGCCGAAAGCATGACCGCATCGGTGCCGTCCAGCACGGCATTGGCGACGTCGGACACTTCGGCGCGCGTCGGCACCGGCGCGTGGATCATCGACTCCATCATCTGCGTGGCCGTGATGACGAGCTTGTTCGATTCGCGCGCCATCCGGATCATCCGCTTTTGCAGCGCCGGCACGGCCGCGTTGCCCACTTCGACGGCCAGATCGCCGCGCGCGACCATGATGCCGTCGGACGCATCGAGAATGCCTTGCAGCGCCGGAATCGCCTCGGCCCGCTCGATCTTCGCGATCATCTTCGGCTTGTTGCCGTAGGGCATGCCGGCGATATTCGCAAGTTGGCGCGCCATTTCCATGTCGGTCGCGTTCTTCGGGAACGACACCGCGATGTAGTCGACGCCGATCGACATCGCCGTGCGGATGTCTTCCATATCCTTGGCCGTCAACGCGGGCGCGGTCAAGCCGCCGCCTTGGCGATTGATGCCCTTGTTGTTCGAGAGCTCGCCGCCCACTTTGACGATCGTATGGATTTCCTCGCCGATCACGCGCGAAACCGTCAGCACGATGAGCCCGTCATTGAGCAACAACACGTCGCCCGGCTTCAAATCGCGCGGCAGGTCGCGGTAGTCGAGGCCGACGCGCTCGTCGTTGCCGAGTTCGCAGGTGGCGTCGAGGATGAACGGCTGACCGGGTTCGAGGAACGTTTTACCCTTTTCGAATTTGCCGACGCGGATCTTCGGTCCTTGCAGGTCGGCCATGATGGCGACCTCTCGCCCCATCTGACGCGCCGCCTCGCGCACGTGCTCGGCGCGCTGGCGGTGATCGTCGGCCGTGCCGTGCGAAAAATTCAGGCGTACGACGTCGAGCCCCGCTTGCATCATCTGCAAAAGGACCTCGGGCGAACTCGATGCCGGTCCGATCGTGGCGACAATCTTGGTGGCGCGATGCATGTATCTCCTCGTCTGAGTGGTGTCGCTGGTAAACGGGCTGCGAGATGATGCGTCGGGCGCCTGGGGCAAAGCGCTCGTACTGGAGCTCGGGTGCGCGCCGGATCGAGCCGGCGTCGCTTTGATTTCTTCGTTCGTGACGGGTACCGCGGCCGCCGTGCCGGCGAGCGGCACCGCGACGGGTTCCACAGGCTGCGCGGGCGCTGCCGCCTGCGACCGTGGGGATGCGGCATCGCCCACGGGTTCGACGGCCGGGGCGCGGCGCGACGATCGGGCCGGCTTAGCCGGGCTCTTGGCCGATTTCGGAGCGCGCGCGCCCATCGATCAAGCCCGCGACTCGAGCACTTCGACGGCGGGCAGCTTCTTGCCCTCGAGGAACTCCAGGAATGCGCCGCCGCCCGTCGAAATATAGCTGACCTTGTCGTGGATGCCGTACTTCGCGATCGCCGCGAGCGTATCGCCGCCGCCCGCGATCGAGAACGCCGGCGACTTCGCGATCGCCTCGGCCAGCGTCTTGGTCCCGTTGCCGAACTGATCGAATTCGAACACGCCGACCGGACCGTTCCAGACGATCGTGCCCGCGCTCGCGAGCTGCGAGGCGAGCGCCTTGGCCGTCTGCGGACCGATGTCGAGGATCATGTCGTCGGCTTCGATGTCGGCGACGTTTTTCGTCACGGCTTGCGCGGTGGCCGAGAACTCCTTGGCGACGACGACGTCGCTCGGAATGGGTACCGAGGCGCCGCGGGCGCGCGCGCCTTCGATGATGGCTTTCGCCTCGTTCACGAGATCGGCTTCGGCCAGCGATTTGCCGATTTTCAGGCCGGCCGCGAGCATGAACGTATTGGCGATGCCGCCGCCGACGATCAGTTGATCGACCTTCTCGGCGAGCGACTTCAGAATCGTGAGCTTCGTGGACACCTTGGAGCCCGCGACGATCGCCACGAGCGGGCGCTTCGGATTGCCGAGCGCCTTGCCGAGCGCGTCGAGTTCCGCCGCGAGCAGCGGGCCCGCGCAGGCGATCTTGGCGTACTTGGCGATGCCGTGCGTCGTCGCCTCGGCGCGGTGCGCCGTGCCGAACGCGTCGTTCACGTAGACGTCGCACAACTGCGCCATCTTTTGCGCGAGCTCGTCGCTGTTCTTTTTCTCGCCCTTGTTGATGCGGCAGTTCTCGAGCAGCACGACGTGCCCCGGCTCGACGTTCACGCCGTTTTCGACCCAATTGGCGACGAGCGGCACCTCGCGGCCGAGCAGCTCGGCCAGGCGCCGGGCGACGGGTGCCAGCGAATCCTCAGGCTTGAACTCGCCTTCGGTAGGGCGTCCGAGGTGCGACGTCACCATGACGGCCGCGCCGGCGGCCAGTGCCGCCTCGATGGCGGGCACGGAAGCGCGCACGCGCGTGTCTTCGGTGATGTTGCCTTGCTCGTCCTGCGGCACGTTGAGATCGGCGCGGATGAAGACGCGCTTGCCGGATAGCAAGCCCTTTGCGATCAGATCGGAGAGACGCAGTACTTGGCTCATGGGAATGTACGCATGCAGGTTGGTGGGCGGGCGAGCGCACCCGCGGCGAGCGGACCGGAACGCACGGTTCGCCACGGGCGGCAGTCGTGCATTTTAGCCGATCGCAGCACGCCCCAAGCCGATCTCGGAACGAATGTCGCGTATTCGGGGAACGCATGTCGCAAATCGGCGGATTCCGAACCCGCCCGGGAACCGTGCAAAAGACGCTAAAATGGCGAACTCACCGGGGGCACAGCCCCACCGCACCACTAGGAGATACCTATGTCAATGGCCGATCGTGACGGCAAGATCTGGATGGACGGCAAGCTGATCGACTGGCGCGACGCCAAGATCCACGTCCTCACGCATACATTGCACTACGGCATGGGTGTGTTCGAGGGCGTGCGCGCGTACAAGACCGTCGACGGCGCGAGCGCGATCTTCCGCCTCAAGGAGCACACGAAGCGCCTGTTGAATTCGGCGAAGATCTTCCAAATGGACGTCCCGTTCGACCACGAAACGCTGGCCGCCGCGCAATGCGAAGTCGTGCGCGAAAACAAGCTGGAGACGGCCTATCTGCGCCCGATCATCTGGGTCGGCTCGGAAAAGCTCGGCGTGTCGGCGCGCGGCAACACGATCCACGTGGCGATCGCGGCTTGGCCCTGGGGCGCCTACCTCGGCGAGGACGGGATCACGAAGGGCATTCGTGTGAAGACGTCCTCGTTCACGCGCCACCACGTGAACGTCTCGATGGTGCGCGCCAAGGCGTCGGGCTGGTACGTCAACTCGATCCTGGCCAACCAGGAAGCGACGGCCGACGGCTACGACGAAGCGCTGCTGCTCGACGTGGACGGCTACGTTTCCGAGGGCTCGGGCGAGAACTTCTTCCTCGTCAACAACGGCAAGCTCTATACGCCCGACCTGGCTTCGTGCCTGGACGGCATCACGCGCGACACGGTCATCACGCTGGCCCGGGACGCCGGCATCGAGGTGATCGAAAAGCGAATCACGCGCGACGAGGTCTATACGGCCGACGAAGCGTTCTTCACCGGTACCGCAGCCGAGGTCACGCCGATCCGCGAACTCGACAATCGCACGATCGGCAACGGCTCGCGCGGTCCCATCACGGAAAAACTCCAATCGGCGTTCTTCGACGTCATCGCGGGCAAGAACGCGAAGTACAAGCACTGGCTCACGAAGATCTGACCGAACGCCGCACGCCATACCGCCAATAACGAGAATCCGTCTCATGAGCGAAACGAAGGAAATGCCGCTGGTCGAACTGTCGGCTAAAGATCTGCCCGCGTACTGCCCGAATCCGTCGATGCCGCGCTGGAGCGCGCATCCGCGCGTATTCATCGACGTCTCGCACGGCGAGGCGCGCTGCCCGTATTGCGGCACGCGCTACAAGCTGCGCGACGGCGAGGTCGTCAAGCATCACTGATTCGCCGCGGCGCCTAAACGCCGGCGGCAAGGCCTAGCCTTTCACGTGGCGGCGCGGCGCATCGGCCGCGCTCGGGGCGGCGCTCATCGCTCAATCACCGAACGCGGCGCGCGGGTGCGCGCCGCGTTCCGGTCATTTCTCGGATATCCAAACTGATGCGTCGCGCGTTGGTAGTCGCACCGAATTGGATCGGTGACGCATTGATGGCGCAGCCGTTGTTCACGCTGCTCAAGCAACTTCACCCGCGGCTCGTCATCGACGCGATCGCTCCCAGTTGGGTCGCGCCGGTGCTCGAACGGATGCCGGAAATCGGCGAGGTACACGCCACCGACCTCGCGCACGGCAAGCTGCAGCTCGTCAAGCGCTGGCAACTGGCGGCCGATCTGCGCGAAAACGGCTACGACGCCGCCTATGTCCTGCCCAATTCCTTCAAATCGGCCTTGATTCCTTGGCTGGCGGGCATTCGCCTGCGCATCGGCTACACGGGCGAGGGCCGCGTCGGCCTGCTCAACGTGCGCCATGCCAATCCGGGCAAGGGCGAGCGCGCACCGATGGCGCCGCACTACGCTGCGCTCGCTTACGCACCGGGGGCCGATCTCCCCGATCTCGAGACACGGCTGCGGATGCCGCACCTCGAGACCGATCCCAACGAATCGGCGCGCGTCTCCGCGCGGTTTCACCTCGATACGCGCGTGCCGCTGCTCGTCTTTTGCCCCGGGGCCGAGTACGGCAGCGCCAAGCGCTGGCCCGCCGAGCATTTCGCCGCGCTCGCGAAAATGGTCGGCCAGTCGTTCCCATACACGCAAATCGTCGCCCTAGGCTCGAACAAAGACGCACCGCTCGCCCAAGCGATCGCCGCTCAAGCGCCGAACGTGCGCAACCTATGCGGACAGACCTCGCTCGGCGAAGCCTGCGCGCTGATTGCGCGAGCGGGCGCCGTGGTCAGCAACGATTCGGGCCTCATGCACGTGGCGGCGGCGCTACGCCGGCCGCTCGTGGCGATCTACGGATCGAGCGATCCGCGCCACACACCGCCTTTGTCCGACTTTGCGAAGGTACAATGGCTGCATCTCGAGTGCAGCCCTTGCTTTGCCCGCGAGTGCCCGCTGGGGCATTTGCGCTGCCTGCGCGAGCTGTCCCCGGAGCAGGTGTTCGCCGATTTGCGTGCCATGTTGCTTGGCGAGCGCTGACGCACGGAAGGCCTCACGCCTTTGTGCGTTCATTGGCTCGTGGGCACCGCACGTCGAGCCCGAACGAACCGTATTGCCGAGCGCGCCTCGCCGTGTTTGTCGCGGGCGTGACGAGTTAGCCTGACGGCGCGTTTTTGCGCGATATCTACGAGCCCAGAGAGCCATGCCACGTTTTGCCCGCTTGTTCGAAGCCGCAGCCGATACGTTGAACGCGTTCTATCAGACCGTGGCCGACGCAAATATCGATGCGTTGATGGCGCTTTGGATCGACGAGGAGTTCGCGAGCTACGTGAATGCGGGCGGAGCGCACTGGCACGGCGTGGATCAGATCCGCGCCGGGTTGGTCGCGCTTGCCGAGGCGCGCGCACTGCCGGCGGCCGTCGAACCGCTCGACGTGCGCGTGTACGACAGCCTGGGCACGGTCGTCTACACGGTCGCGGAAGCGCATCGGTCGCAGGAACCGCTCGCGCCGTCGCGGATGGTTTACGCAACTTACGTCATGGTTCACGAGCGCGGCGAATGGCGAATCGCGCATATTCATGCGAGCCCGATGCCGGAGGAAACGGCTAGCGAGTTTGCCGCCAAGATTCGACACGGACAAGGCGCATTGCACTGACCGGCCGGCAGCCGATCGCCGGCCGAGGCGTTTACAGGACTTGGGGACCGTCATGAGTACCACACATGACAAACCGGCTTCGTCACCGGCTGCGGGGGCCGCGGCCTCGGAAAGATTGGTTCAGTTGCTTTATAACCCGCCCCGATGGCTTCCCACGAGCCACGCGCAAACGATCGTTCCGGCGCTATTTGCGCGCCGCCCGGCCGTCGAATATCGCCGCGAACGATGGGACACGCCCGACGGCGATTTCATCGAACTCGACTGGCTCGCCTATGGCCCCGGCGATGGGCTCGCGCCGCCACCCGGTGCACCGCTGTTCGTCCTGTTCCACGGTCTCGAAGGCAGTTCGGATTCGCACTACGCCCGCGTGTTGATGGCGTCGGCCCGCGCGCTCGGTTGGCACGGCGTGGTGCCGCACTTTCGCAGTTGCAGCGGGCCGCTCAATCTCGCGCCGCGTTTCTATCACCTGGCCGATAGCGCCGAAGTGGATTGGGTACTGCGGCGCCTGCACGCGATGCACCGCGGACCGCTCGTCGTCGCGGGCGTCTCGCTCGGCGGCAATGTGCTGCTGCGATGGCTTGGCGAACGAGGGACGGATGCCGCGTTCGTTTCGGCGGCGGCGGCGATTTCCACGCCGCTCGATGTACACGCCGGAGGACGGGCGCTTTCTCAAGGCTTCGCGCTCGTCTACACGATGAGCTTTTTGAAGACGCTCAAGCGCAAGGCGCTGAGCAAGCTCGAACAATACCCGGGCCTGTTCGATCGAGACGCGATGCTGGCCTCGCGGACGATGTACGAATACGACAACGTCGTGACGGCGCCGATCCACGGCTTTCGCAATACCGAGGAATACTGGACGCGGGCGACGACGCGCCCGCTCTTGCCCGACGTCGTCGTGCCCACGCTCGTGCTCAACGCGCGCAACGATCCGTTTCTGCCTAGCGCCGCGCTGCCCACGCGCGCCGAGGTATCGGCGGCGATCGAACTCGATCAGCCCGAAGCGGGCGGACACGTGGGATTCATGACCGGACCGTTCCCCGGCCGGATCGACTGGCTGCCGCGTCGCGTATTCAATTTCCTGGAGCCGCACGCGCACCATGGATGAAATCGTCAAAGCCGCGCTCGCCAAATGGCCGAACGTGCCGCATTGCACCGGATGGCTGTTGCTGGACCGGCGCGGTCAATGGCGCATGCGCGACGAAGGCGCGCAAGCGCGCGGCGAACTCGGCAGCCCAATTCGCCATGCGGCGCTGATCGGTTTCATCGAGCGCAACTATGCCTGCGACGACAGTGGGTGCTGGTTCTTTCAAAATGGGCCGCAGCGGGTGTATGTCGAGCTCGCTTATACGCCTTGGGTCGTGCGGCTCACGGTGCCGGAGGGCGGGGAGCCGGAACTGACGGATCAGACGGGCGGCCGGTTTGAACCGGCGCTCGTGTTTGTCGACGATGAAGGCGGGGTGTTATTCGCCGACCAATCTAATCCGTCTCGCGTGGCAGTGTTGCACGACCACGACCTCGATCTATTCGCGCAATTGGCGACGCTCGACGACTCGGGCCTGGCCGGCACGCTGCCATGGCGGCCCGGCCGGGTACTGACGATCGAAGCGGTGCGCCGTGGCGATGTTCCGGCGCGCTTCGGCTTCGTGGCAAGCCCGGCCGCTAGCGGAATACTGCCGCGTTGAAGCGCCGCCCGGGGTGTTGCCGCCCTGCCCTCGTTCCCTTTAAGACAAGCGCCCCTCGAAGGAGCATGACATGCCTGAATTGACCCATTTCGACACGGCCGGCCAGGCCCATATGGTCGACGTCGGCGGCAAGGACGAAACGAAGCGGATCGCGGTTGCACGCGGCTCGATCCGGATGAAGCCGGAAACGTTCGCGCTGATCCGCGACGGCAGCGCGAAGAAGGGGGACGTCATTGGCGTCGCGCGGATCGCCGCGATCCAGGGGGCGAAGCGGACGGCTGATTTGATCCCGCTTTGCCACCCGCTCGCGTTGACGCGCGTGGCCGTCGATTTCGCGCTGGACGAAGCGATGCCCGGAGTCCATTGCACGGTTCAGGTCGAGACGCTCGGCCGCACGGGCGTGGAGATGGAAGCACTGACGGCCGTGCAAGTCGGCCTGCTGACCGTCTACGACATGTGCAAGGCCGTCGATCGCGGGATGACCATTACCGATGTGAAGGTGATGGAGAAGCACGGCGGGAAGTCGGGGGATTGGGTGGCGCAGGATTGAGGCGGTGCCCTGCCCGCCCAGGCCCCCGAGCACACCGCCCTCACTCCCCGCTATCCTCCTCGTCGTCCGGCTTCGTGGGCGCGGGCCCGTAGCGCTTGATCAACTCCGCCTTGAACGCCGCCAGCTTCGGCTGGTCGTCGCACAGATCGTAAAGCGCCGAGAGCTGCTTCGGCCAATCGTGCAATACGAGCGCGAAAATCTTCAGCCGCTCGACCGTATCGAGCGCTTGATCCTGCTTGCCGTCGAGCGCGAGCAGCACCGCATAGCGACGTAGCACCGTCTCGCCCGGCAGGAGCGCCAGCGCTTGCTCATGCATATCGATCTTCGCGCGCAGATCGTTGCTGTCGATCGGCAGCAATGTCGCCATGCCGTACTCGCCCCACGCCCCGAACAACAGCGACGGCGCCGCCCGGTATTCCTCCGCCGGATGAGCGCCGTAATAGAGCACCTCCGCGCGGGCGTAATCGCGATAAATCGGCATCAGCGCAGCGAACCCGCCCAATACGACCAGCCATTGCACGCCCAGCGCGAACCGCCCCGGCACGAACTTCAACGGCTTCGTCTCCAAGATACCGAACACGAACATGGCGGGCAGCAGGAAGAACATGTACTGCTGCGGATATTCGACGAGCGCGTGCATGAGCAGTGCACCGATCAGCGCGAGGCCAAACACGCGCTCGGCCGTGTGCCGAGCGCGTACCACGCGCCAGAGCCACGCCAGAAGCCCGAGCAACACGATGCCAAGGCCAGCCAGACCGGTTTTGGCGAGCAGATCGACGACGATGTCATGCGAATTGTTGGCAATCTCAACGTCGCCGAGTTGCTTCACGAGTGCGAATTCAAAACGCGGAAACTCGCCCCAGCCCACCCCGAGCAACGGATGCATCTTGAACATCGTCCAACCGTACTTCCACATCGCGAGCCGAAGGACGAATTGTCCCTTGTCCTGGAAGCGGTGCGCGGCCGATACGTCCAGCCCCAGTTGAAAACGCCCGTTCGCCCAGCGCACGGCCATATTCACGGCGACAAACAGCACCAGCAACAACACCGGAATCACCCATTCCCGCAGGCCGCGTCGAGCAAAGCCATTAGCGCTCGGCGCCGCGAGCGCCATCCAAAATCCCGCGACGACGATCACGCCGGTCTGCAACCACGGCCCACGCGACACCGTCAGCGCCTGGCCCAGCACGCACACCGCCGACACGAGCGCCCAAACCGGCAGGTTCAGACGGCGCGTCTGCACGAGGTACATCGCCCCCGCCAGCGCGAACGCGATCACCGTTGCCAGGTGATTGGCCTGCGCCATGTTCCCAAAGGGCCGCCGGTCGGTCGCCACGTTATAGGCGACGACGAACGGCGCGAGTTTCGCTTCGGCATGAAACAACTGCACCACCTGGCAAAACACCGCGAACAAGCCCCCCACGACCAGCGCACCCGCCATCCACCGCAGCGCGGTATCCGCCAACCCCGCGCGCGCAAATCCGTAACCCGTTTGCACGGCCATAAAGCCCGCGAGGACGAAACCCGCCCCGAGCCACGCCATCGAAGGCTGCGCGAGCGGCAGCACGAACGTCTGCAAGACGAGCAACGCCCCGAATGCAAGCGGCACGAGCGCCACGGCCGGCATCGCGTAGTCGATGCGGTGGCGCTCCGATACCACCATCAGCAAGACCGATAGACCGACCAGCAGATGCAGCGAGAGCGCCGTGAACTCGGCATAGAACGTCGGGATCGGGTAGGTGTGGTTCGTGACCGCGTAAGGCAACAGGACCGCGAAAGCCAAGGACGCAAGCGACAAATAACGAGCAAATGGAGAATTCATGAGAATGGGAGCCGTGCGCAACCGGCGCACTATACAAAAGTTTCCTTTCACTGTGCGCAGCCGTCTGATCGTTCGCCCCATTTAAGTGCGACATTCGGGCGGCGCGAGCTTCGAAGGCAACGTCGCCGCACCGCCCGGCGTAGGCCCCGAGCCGGGCGCCGGCAGCGAGGACGCTTGCTTGCCCGAAGCGAAGCATTCCCAAGTCAACGCGCCCCCCTGCACGACGCCCGCTTCCAAGGCCATACGCGAGGTGGGCGGATCCGACTCGTCGGGCAACGACGGAACGAGTACCAGCGTTTCAGTGCCCGCCGGCGCAACCCGTGCCGTATAACGGATGGAAATCTCACCCGTGGCATCGTCTATGGCAATCGAGTCGACGTTGCGGGTGGCCGGCGGCGCAACGTAGCCGCCACCGAACGGACTGCCGGCCGCGGCGTTTTCGGCCACCGCAAGCCGCGCGCCCGATGCAAGCGCCAACCCCTCTCCCACGCGGCTGCGCCCCAGATAATCCTGATAAGCCGGAACCGCATACGCGGCGACGATGCCGACGATGGCCAGCACGATCATCAATTCGATCAACGTAAAACCGCTTCTCGCTCGGCATATCGGACGGTTCGGGCGGTCAAGCAGGGTTGCCGGCCACAACCGGAGCTAAAGTCGAATGTGGTGTACGGGGGAGTTGAGGCGGGAAGTTGAAGGCGGTGGAGGTTTCAGCTGAGAATCTGATTGTCGA
>NZ_QUBS01000054.1 GCF_003390925.1 Trinickia diaoshuihuensis
GGCCGCGGCGAGCGCACGCAGCACGGACGCGCCGCGCCGGGCGGGCCGGACGCGGGCTGCGGCGGCGGTCGAGGAACGAGGCAAAGCGGTAGGGCGGCGAAGCGGAAAAAGCGTGGCGATCGACATGAAAGGAGGCGCAAAGGACCGATGGCAAAGGCGTTGGGCGCTCGGCGGCGCCCGCAGCGCACATTGTAGGGGTCAAGCGGCGGCTCGTGCGCGCAAGGCGTGAGCGCCGGACCCGCTAGAATGCGCTATCTGAGTCACACCGGACGCGTCAGCGCGAACAAGCGATGCGAATACTGCTAGTCGAAGACGACCGAATGATCGCCGAGGGCGTGCGCAAGGCGTTGCGCGGGGAAGGCTTTGCGGTCGACTGGGTGCAAGACGGCGAGGCCGCGCTGACGGCGGCGGGCAGCGAGACGTACGATCTCGTGTTGCTCGACCTCGGATTGCCCAAACGCGACGGGCTCGATGTGCTGAGGGCCTTGCGCGCCCGCGGCAACGCTTTGCCAGTGCTGATCGTCACGGCGCGCGACGCGGTGGCCGACCGCGTGAAGGGGCTCGACGCCGGCGCCGACGATTACCTCGTCAAGCCGTTCGATCTCGACGAGTTGGGCGCCCGCATGCGCGCGTTGATCCGGCGTCAGGCCGGGCGCTGTGAATCGGTGATCCGCCACGGCCCGCTCACGCTCGATCCGGCGGGGCATCAGGTCACGCTCGACGGTTCCCCCGTCGCGCTGTCGGCGCGCGAATTCGCGCTGCTCGAGGCGTTGCTCGCGCGGCCCGGCGCGGTGCTGTCCAAAGCCCAGTTGGAGGAAAAGATGTACGGCTGGGGTGAGGAGATCGGCAGCAACACCGTCGAAGTCTATATTCATGCCTTGCGCAAGAAGCTCGGCGCGGATCTGATCCGCAACGTACGCGGCCTAGGCTACATGATCGCCAAGGAATAGGAACCGAAGTTCTCGATGCAATCCATTCGCCGTCAACTGCTGTTTTGGCTGATCGGGATCGTTTTGGCGGGTGTGGGTTTGGCCGGGTGGCTCATCTACCGGCAGGCCCTCGCCGAGGCCAATGAACTATTCGACTATCAGTTGCAAGAGATCGCCGCGGCTTTGCCGTCCGAGCCGTTCGCGCAGATCTTCGGGGCCCACAACGATGCCGATGAAGGGATCGTCATTCAGATCTGGAGCCGCACGGGTTCGCTGATGTACTACTCGCACCCGCGCGCGCCGTTGGCGCCCCGAGCCGAACTGGGTTTCTCGACGGAGCGCACGGACCGCGGCGATTGGCGCGTGTACGGCGCGATCGTGGGCGATAACGTCGTGCAGCTCGCGCAGCCGTTGTCGGTGCGCAACCGGCTCGCCGCCAACGTGGCGCTGCGCACGCTGTGGCCGCTCATCGTGATTCTGCCGTTCCTCGGCGTGGCCGTGTGGGGTGTCGTCGGGCGCGGGCTCGCGCCGCTCAGACGCGTGACGCGCGCGCTCGACGCGCGCCGCCCGGAAGCGCTCGATCCCTTGCCCGACGAGCGTTTGCCGCTCGAGGTGCGTCCACTCGTACGGGCGCTCAATGGATTGCTGGCACGTCTTTCCACTTCGCTCGATACGCAGCGCGCGTTCGTCGCCGACGCCGCGCACGAGTTGCGCACGCCCCTCGCGGCGGTCCAGATCCAATCGCAATTGGTTGCGCGCGCACAAGACGCCGACGCGCGCCGCGAGGCCCTGGCGGATTTGCAAGCGGGGGTCACGCGCGCCACGCGCCTGGCCGAGCAACTGCTCGCGCTCGCGCGCGCGGAGCCCGACGCCGGCACGGTGAAGGAAGCCGTCGATTTGCGGATGCTGCTGGCCGATTGCGTGGCCGCGCACGCCCCGATCGCCCAGCGGGCCGGCATCGACCTCGGCTTCGAGCGGGCGCAAGAGGCGACGGTGACGGCCGATGCGGATGCGCTGCGCGTGATGTTCGGCAACTTGCTCGACAACGCGGTCAAATACACGCCGGCCGGCGGCCGCATCGACGTGAGCCTCGCGCGCGACGCGGACGGCGGCCACCCTTGCGTGCAGATCGCCGACAGCGGCCCGGGCATTCCCGCCGAGGAACGCTCGCGCGTATTCGATCGCTTTTATCGCGACGCCTCGGCGCGGGCACGCACGGACGTCTCGGGCAGCGGCCTGGGCCTTGCGATCGTCAAGCGCGTCGCGATGCAGCACAAGGCGACGATCGAGCTCGGCGACGCACCGCTCGGCGGCCTGCTCGTCAAGGTGAGGTTCTGAGCGCCGCCGCGCTCGCCGCGAGCCGATAGCGTGCCTCAATCGGACGGATTCACGGTTAAGTCTCCTTTAAGACAGCCCTTTTACTCTGGCTGACATCAAGCAAGGAGGCCTTTTCCATGAACGCAAAATCGCTCTCTCGTGGTGCCGTGGCCATCGCCGTTGCCGGCGCGCTGTCCGTCGGCTACGTCGCCGGCACGCGGCACACCGATCCGCAGATCATCTCGTCGGCGCAGGCCGCTGCGCTGATGCCGGCCGAAGCCGCCGCCAAAACCGGTGTGCCCGATTTCTCGGGCCTCGTCGAAACGTATGGGCCGGCGGTCGTCAACATCAGCGCCAAGCATGTCGTGAAGCAAACGGCGCGGCGCTCGATGCAGCAGTTGCCGGTCGATCCGGACGACCCGTTCTACCAATTCTTCAAGCGCTTTTACGGGCAGTTCCCGGGCAACAACGGCGGCGATAACGGCGGCGGCCAGGAAGACGTGCCGAGCGCGAGCCTCGGTTCGGGCTTCATCATCAGCAACGACGGCTACATCCTCACGAACGCGCACGTCGTCGATGGCGCGAACGTCGTGACCGTCAAGCTGACGGATAAGCGCGAGTTTCGCGCGAAGGTGGTCGGCACCGACAAGCAATCCGATGTCGCGGTGCTGAAAATCAGCGCATCGAATCTGCCGACCGTGAAGGTCGGCGATCCGAACCAAAGCAAGGTCGGCCAGTGGGTCGTGGCGATCGGCTCGCCGTACGGCTTCGACAACACGGTGACCTCGGGCATCATCAGCGCGAAAGCACGCTCGCTGCCGAACGAGAACTACACGCCGTTTATCCAAACGGATGTGCCCGTGAACCCGGGCAACTCGGGCGGGCCGCTGTTCAATCTGCAAGGGCAGGTGATCGGCATCAATTCGATGATCTATTCGCAAACGGGTGGCTTCCAAGGCTTGTCGTTCGCGATTCCGATCGACGAGGCGATGCGCGTGAAGGACGAACTCGTCAAAACGGGGCATGTCAGCCGCGGCCGGCTCGGTGTGGCGGTGCAAGGCGTGAACCAGACGCTGGCCGATTCGTTCGGGTTGCAAAAACCCGCCGGCGCGCTCGTGAGTTCGGTCGATCCGGGCGGTCCGGCCGCGAAGGCCGGCTTGCAGGCCGGCGACGTCATCTTGGCCGTGAACGGCACGGCGGTGAACGACTCGACCGACCTGCCGGCGCAGATCGCGAGCATGAAGCCGGGCAGCAAGGCGACGCTCGACGTTTGGCGCGACAAGTCGAAGAAGCAGGTGACGGTTACGCTCGGCTCGCTCGGGGATACCAAGGTGGCCGACAACGGCACGCAGGCTTCGGAGCAAGGGCGGCTCGGCGTCGCGGTGCGCCCGCTCACGCCGCAAGAGCGCAACAGCAGCTCGCTCGCGCACGGCCTGCTCGTGCAACAGGCGAGCGGACCGGCTGCGACCGCCGGCATTCAGCCCGGCGACGTGATCCTGGCCGTCAACGGCCGTCCGGTTACGTCGGTACAGCAGTTGCGCGAGATTATCGCGAAGTCGGGCAACAGCGTGGCGCTGTTGATCCAGCGCGATAACGCGCAAATCTTCGTACCGGTCGATTTGGGCTGATTTTGCCTCATCGCACTGCCCTGCCGTTCGCGCGGGCTCTGACGCAACGAGCGGGAGCCCGCCGGGAACGGGGTTTGCATGCCTTTTCCCCGTGGCGCCCGGCGCGCTCCGTGTCGGGTGCGTAACCAAAAGGAGCGATGCATGAAAACGCGAACCACCCATAAAGCGGTGCTTGCCGCGGCGGTAGCGACGGCGGCGCTCGGCTTCACGGCCGCCGCGTTCGCGCAAGCCTCGGACACGGTCGGCGGCACGACCACCGATACGACGAGCGCCGGCAACGTCAATGGCGGCGGCATGCCGCAAATCCAGCAGCAAGGCGATATCTCGTATGTATCCGGCGGCGTGGGCAGCGACGAGTCGGCCGCGCTCAAGCGTGCCGAGCATCAGTGGCCGCTCGCGCTGCGTTTCACGGGCCCGGGCGCCGATTACCTGGCCGACGTGCATGTGCGCATCGTCGGCCCGCACGATGCCGACGTCTTGAAGGCGGACGCGCGCGGGCCGTACATGCTCGTCAAACTGCCGCCAGGCCGTTACACCGTGCACGCGCGCTACAAGGACGATGACGAAACACGGGAAGTGACCGTGGGCAAGAAGGCGGGAGCTCGCGCCGATTTCCACTGGAACACGCAATAGTGAGTGGGTGGGCCGCACATGCGGCCTGACTTTCGTCGATAATGAAGCCACGGGCGCCTGCTCGTGGCTTTTTTGTGCGCCGCACACGGGCACCCGGCATACGCCTTGCGAGAGGAATTGCCATGACGAATGCCGACGCCGCACACCGTATCGACATCGCGCCGAACGCCCACCGTTTGCGCGTGATCCATCGTGGCATCACGATCGCCGATACGCGTCGAGGATTGACGCTGAGGGAGACGGGATTGCCCGAGGTGTTTTACTTTCCGCGCGAAGACGTGAACATGACGCGTCTGCACCGCTCGGAGAGCGCGTCCCATTGCCCGTACAAAGGAGACGCATCGTATTTCCATCTGTTGACCGAAGAAGACGGTCCGGTGCTCGACGCCGCCTGGAGCTACGAAGCTCCGTTACCGGGCGCCGAGGCGATCAAGGGATGCGTGGCGTTCTATTCGTCGCGCGTTGACCGTATCGATCAAACCTCGTAGGCGAGGCCGATCGAGGAAGCCGCCATGGAACTGACCGACGCGCTGCGCGTTCCGCTCCCTCCCGCCGCCGTCTGCGACGCGTTGCAAGACATCGCGTTGTTGCGCGCCAGCCTCGAGAATTGCGAGCGATTGACCCGGACGCCCAACGGCGAATACGAGGTCGCGCTGACGGTACCGCTCGGGCCGCTGCGGGCGCGCTACGAGGTGCGCGTCCACGTAGGCGGCTTCGAATCGCAGCAGCTTACGAGCGATGGCCCGGCCCCGCTTGGCGACGGTCTGCACCGTACGCTCAATTTCAAGGCCTGCGCCACCGGCGTCGGCTCGTTGCGCGGTCAGATCCGCATCGCGCTGCACGGCGATCGACGCGACAACGAGAGCGGCGAGGCAACCGCGACCCGCATCGACTATTCGGTATGGGCCACGCTGACGGGGCCGCTCGCCGAATTGCCTCCGCGCCAAATCGAAAATGCATTGCACGAGTTGGCCGACGACTTCTTCGCGGAGTTTTGCGCTGTCGTCGAGGCCAAGCATGGCAAGCGAGAGAACCGCGCCGCCGCCGGCGCGCGCCGGCAACATGTGTTTCTGAGGCCGATCAGCCTGGCCGGGCTCGGCCGTAAGTCGTCGGATTACCCCGCGGCGGCGGTGCTCGGCGGCCGGGCCGCCGGGACGCTCGCCTCGCCGCGCGGCGCCCAAGGCCTGCATCGTGCGTCGTCGCCGCAAGCCATGCCGGTGTGGGGATGGGCGGCGATCGTCGTGCTCGTCGCCGTGTTGCTCTATGCCTCGCATTGGCTCGGCTGAGCCGCCGTCACGGCGGCAGGCGGATCACGCGCCTTGGAATTCGCGGCGATAGTTCGACGGCGTCGTCCTGAACGCCTCGGCGAAATGCTGCCGTAACGATACTGCTGAGCCGAAGCCCGCGGCCTCGGCGATGGCATCGACACTGTCGCCCGTTGTTTCCAGCAATTGCTGAGCGTGCGAGAGGCGCTGCCCCAAGAGCCAGGCTCCGACCGTCGTGCCGGTCGCTTGCTTGAAACGTCGCGTGAACGTGCGCCGGCTCATCAACGCGCGCTGCGCGAGCGAATCGAGCGTGTGCGCTTCGCGCAAATTCTCGCGAACCCAGTCTAGCAGCGGCGACAGCCGCTCGTCGCGCGCTCGAACGCCGATCGGCTGTTCGACGAATTGCGCTTGGCTGCCTTGGCGATGCGGCGGCACGACGAGACGCCGGGCGACGTAGTTGGCCGCTTGCACGCCGCAGCGGCGGCGCAGCAAGTGCAGGCAGCAATCGAGGCTGGCAGCGGTGCCGGCCGACGTCAGCACGTCGCCATCATCGACGTAGAGCACGGCCGCGTCGATGCGCACGGCCGGGTAACGGCGCGCGAACGCATCGGCCCACGCCCAATGCGTCGTGGCTGGACGGCCGTCGAGGATGCCCGCCGCGGCCAACGTGAACGCCCCCAAACACAATCCCACCATTTGCGCCCCGCGCGCATGGGCATCGCGCAACGCCGCGGCGAGCGATGCGCTGGGCGCCTCGTGCACGTCGCGCCAACTCGGCACGATGACGATGTCGGCGGCGGCGATCGCCTCGAGCCCGTGCGGCGCGGCGATCGCGAAACCGGCCGTCGTGCGCAACATGCCGGGCTCGAGCGCGCAGACGCGCACGTCGAAACGCGGCACGCCGCCCGCGCCGTAGTCTTCGCCGAAGACGATGCACGGCACGGACAGGTGAAATGGGCTCATGCCGTCGAATGCGACGACTGCGATGACCGTGGGCGAGGACGAATGGGTCGTCATAGGAGACGCATGGAGGAGGGCCGCGAACCGCGATTGGCCCGATTATATCGATGAATGGCACCCGGGCCACTATTACCAGGGCGGCGATCCCGGAACAATGACTCCCATGCCGTCACCGTGGAACCACGCAGCCCAAGCGGTGCGAAACGACTTCCTCCTTCATCGATACCTGGAGAACCGATATGTCCACGTCCCCCCGCCGCGCACTGATCGTCATCGACGTCCAAAACGAATATGTCACTGGGGGCCTGCCGATCGAGTATCCGCCCGTGCAAGATTCGCTGGCCAACATCGGCCGCGCGATCGACGCCGCGCACGCCCACGCGATTCCCGTGATCGTCGTCCAGCACGTTTCGCCGGCTGACGCGTCGCTGTTCGCACGCGGCTCGCACGGCGCGGCGTTGCATGCCGTGGTGGCCGATCGCGCCTACGACCACCTCGTCGAGAAGACGCAGCCGAGCTCCTTTGCGGGAACCGACCTGGCCGACTGGCTCGCGGCGAATCGGATCGATACGCTCGCGGTCGTGGGCTATATGACGCACAACTGCAATATATCGACGGTGCTGCACGCGTCGCATGCCGGTCTCAAGGCGGAGTACCTGACCGACGCGACGGGCGCGCTGCCCTACGAGAACGACGCCGGCTATGCGAGCGCCGAGGAGATCCACCGCGCATTCACGGTCGTTATGCACGCGCGCTTCGCGGCAGTGACGAGCACCGCCGCCTGGATCGCGGCCGTGCAGGACGGCAAGCCGCTCGCCGGCGGCTCGATCGGTGCGTCGAATCGCAAAGCACGCGACCGGGCGCGCGAACGCCCAGGCACCGCCGCGGCGCGTTAATGCGCCCCTGCCGGGCCCGCGCCGCCCTTGCGCAGCGCCCGGCTCGTGCGCAACGCGTCGATGCAGGCGTCGATAAACGCATCGATGTGGGCTGCGAAGTCTTCCTGCGCGGGTAACAGCAGCGTGTCGCGCAAGAAGCCGCCGACGAAGGCGTGCAAGTACAACGCACTGCGGCGCGTGTCGAGATCGTCCGGCAACTGCCCGTGCCGAACCGCCAGGATCAGATCGTTTTCGATTTTGCCCACGCCCTCGCGCATGCTGGTCTGGTGCCGCTCCTTGACCGGCCCCATCTCTTCGACGAACTCGCACTTCAAGAACAAAATGTCGAACACGCGCCGCCGCCGCGGATCGCTGGACGCGGCGTGCAGACACCACTTGAGCATCGTGCCCAAGCGCGCGAGCGGATCGTCGCTGGCCGTATCCTCGGGCGGCGCGCCGAGTTCGTCGAGCGGCAGCAGCACGCGGTCGAACATGGCAGTGAACAGGTCACCCTTGTTCTCGAAATGCCAATAGATCGCGCCGCGCGTCACGCCCGCCTGCGCGGCGATATCCGCGAGTGAGGTGCGCGACACGCCCTTGTCGTAAAACACCTGCTCGGCGGCGTCGAGAATCCGATCGCGTGTGCGCAGGGCCTCTTCCTTCGTTCGTCTGACCATGTCTTGCTGGCTGGCTGCATTGTGGCGGGCGTCCGGGCGCTCTCGGACCGTTGCTACGACTTTGCGGGAAATAGCAACCGGCCGATGCGCTGGAACATCGTGTAATACGCGACATTTTACATACAGTCGAGTATGTATATAAAATGCGCGTCAGCGTTCGAAGTGCCCCGACAGAAATCGCGGGTATTATCGTCAGTCGTTTGCGCGCGAGTCAGTTTCGTCCAGCCGGTCCTCGCGCGCTTCTCGCGCCGCTCGCGCGATGTCATCCGTACGGTATGGCGTTGCTCGCCGGCGCTCATCGACTTGCTCAAGCGTTTTGCGACGGAACGTCGCGCCGCGCGCCTCGCGGGGGAAGGGGCGCGACAGGATCATTTTTGTTCCCAGCTATAGACCAGAGGTCGCTCCATGCGTGTCCAACCGGTTCCATTTCGCTTAATCTGCGCCGCCACGGCGGCCGTGGCGCTCGCGGCGTGCGGACAGAAGCCGTCCGCGCCGCCGCAGCAAACCCCCGAAGTCGGCGTCGTCACCGTGCAGCCGAGCGCGGTGCCCGTGGTGACGGAGTTGCCCGGGCGCACGAGCGCCTTCCTCGTCGCGCAGGTGCGCGCCCGCGTCGACGGCATCGTGCTGCGGCGCGAATTCACCGAAGGCAGCGAAGTGAAGGCCGGCCAGCGCCTCTATAAGATCGACCCCGCGCCGTACCAGGCCGCGCTGAACAGCGCGAAGGCGACGCTCGCGAAGGCGCAAGCCAACTTGGCGACGACCACGGCCCAGGCCAATCGTTACAAGGTGCTCGTCGCGGCGAACGCCGTCAGCAAACAAGACTACGACAATGCCGTGGCCGCCCAAGGGCAGGCCGAGGCCGACGTGGCCGCCGGCAAGGCCAGCGTCGAGACCGCGCAGATCAACCTCGGCTACACCGACGTCGTCGCGCCGATCTCGGGCCGCACCGGCGTCTCGCAGGTCACGCCGGGCGCCTACGTGCAGGCGAGCCAGGCGACGTTGATGGATACGATCCAAGAACTCGATCCGGTCTATGTCGATCTGACGCAATCGAGCTTGGACGGCCTGAAGCTGCGCCGCGAGGTGCAAGAAGGGCGCTTGAAGACGTCGGGTCCGGGCGCCGCGAAAGTCACGCTGATTCTCGAAGACGGCCGTCCCTACCCGCTGCCCGGCAAGCTCCAGTTCTCCGACGTTACCGTCGATCAATCGACGGGTTCGGTCACGATCCGCGCGACCTTCCCGAATCCGAACCGGGTGCTACTGCCGGGCATGTTCGTGCGCGCGCGTATCGAGGAAGGCGTGAACGAACACGCGATCCTCGTGCCGCAGATCGGCGTGACGCACGATCAGAAGGGCAGCGCGATCGCGCTCGTCGTTGGTCCCGACGACAAGGTCGTGCCGCACGAACTCGTGACCTCGAGCATGCAAGGCCCGAACTGGGTCGTCGACAGCGGGTTGCAAAGCGGCGATCGCGTGATCGTGCAGGGCACGGACAAGGTGCGTCCCGGCATGCAAGTGAAACCGGTCCCGGCGCAGTTGCCGGCGGCCGCCAGCGGCGCGCAAGCGGCTTCGGCCGCCCCGGCCTCGGGTGCCTCGGCGCCGGCTGCCTGATTACGGAGAGCCCGCAACAATGGCTAAGTTCTTTATCGATCGGCCGATCTTCGCCTGGGTGATTGCGATCATCCTGATGCTGGCGGGGGTCGCGTCGATCTTCAATCTACCGATCGCGCAGTATCCGACGATCGCGCCGCCGTCGGTTCAGATTTCGGCGAGCTACCCGGGCGCGTCGGCCAAGACGGTCGAAAATACCGTGACGCAGGTGATCGAGCAGCAGATGAGCGGCCTCGATCACTTGCTGTACTTGTCCTCGACGAGCGACGATTCGGGCACGGCGACGATCACGTTGACGTTCGAGGCCGGCACGAACCCCGACATCGCCCAGGTGCAGGTGCAAAACAAGCTGTCGCTGGCAACGCCGCTGTTGCCGACGGTCGTGCAGCAGCTCGGTACGAAGGTGACGAAATCGAGCAGCAGCTTCTTGCTCGTGCTCGCATTCGTCTCCGAAGACGGCAGCATGAGCCGGTACGACTTGGCCAACTACGTCGCATCGAACATTCAGGATCCGATCAGCCGTCTGAACGGCGTCGGTACGGTGACGCTGTTCGGTACGCAATACGCGATCCGGATTTGGCTCGACCCGCACAAGCTGACGAACTACAGCTTGACGCCGGGCGACATCGTTACCGCCTTGCAGCAGCAAAACGTCCAGATCGCGGGCGGTCAGTTGGGCGGCACGCCGGCCGTGCCGGGGCAGATGCTGCAAGCGACGATCACCGAGCAGACGCTGCTGCGCACGCCGAAGGAGTTCGGCCAGATCCAGTTGAAGGTGAACCCGGACGGCTCGCAAGTGCGCATCAAGGATGTCGCGCGCATCGAGCTCGGCGGCGAAACGTATAACTTCGACACGAAGTACAACGGGGCGCCGACGGCCGGTATGGGGATCCAGCTTGCCACGGGCGCCAACGCGCTGCAAACGGCGAAGGACGTGCGCGCGAAGATCGACGAGTTGTCGAAATACTTTCCGCACGGACTCGTCGTGAAGTACCCGTACGACACCACGCCGTTCGTGCGCCTGTCGATCGAGGAAGTGATCAAGACGCTGCTCGAAGGGATCGTGCTCGTCTTCCTCGTGATGTATCTGTTCTTGCAGAACCTGCGCGCCACGTTGATTCCGACGATCGCCGTGCCGGTCGTGCTGCTCGGCACGTTCGCGATCATGAACGTGGTGGGCTTCTCGATCAACGTGCTGTCGATGTTCGGGCTCGTGCTCGCGATCGGTCTGCTCGTCGACGATGCGATCGTCGTCGTCGAAAACGTCGAGCGGGTGATGAGCGAGGAAGGGCTCTCGCCGCGGGAAGCCACGCGAAAGGCGATGGATCAGATCACCGGCGCGCTCGTCGGCGTGGCGCTCGTGCTGTCGGCCGTGTTCGTGCCGGTGGCGCTCTCGGGCGGTTCCGTCGGCGCGATTTATCGCCAATTCTCGCTGACCATCGTCTCCGCGATGGTGCTCTCGGTGCTCGTCGCGTTGGTGCTGACCCCGGCCCTGTGCGCGACGATCCTCAAGCCGATCGCCCCGGGCGAGCATGCGGCCACGACGGGCTTTTTCGGGTGGTTCAACCGTACGTTCGACCGCAGCCGCGATAAATACCACCGCGGCGTGCAGGGTGTGATTCGCCGCTCGGGCCGCTGGCTCATCATCTATTTGGCGGTGATCGTCGCGGTCGGCCTGCTGTTCGTGCGCATGCCGAAGTCGTTCCTGCCGGACGAAGACCAGGGGACCATGTTCGTCATCGTGCAGACGCCGACGGGCTCGACGCAGGAAACGACGGCGCGCACGCTGGCCAATATCTCCGACTACCTGCTCAAGGAGGAGAAGTCGCTCGTCGAATCGGTGTTCACCGTGAACGGCTTCAGTTTCGCGGGCCGCGGCCAGAACTCGGGCCTCGTGTTCGTGCGGCTGACCGAGTTCGGCAAGCGCCAGCATGCCGACCAGAAGGTGCAGGCGATCATTCAGCGGATGTTCATGCACTATTCGCGCTACAAGGACGCGATGGTGTTCCCGGTGAATCCGCCGTCGATTCCCGAATTGGGTACCGCGTCGGGCTTCGACTTCGAACTGACCGACAATGCGGGCCTCGGGCACGACAAGCTGATGGCCGCGCGCAATCAGCTTCTTGGGATGGCGGCGCAGAATCCGACGCTCATGGGCGTGCGGCCGAACGGGCTCAACGATACGCCGCAGTTCAAGGTCGACATCGACCGCGAGAAGGCGCAAGCGCTCGGCGTCTCGCCGCAAGCGATCGACCAGACGTTCTCGGTAGCGTGGGCTTCGCAATACGTGAACAACTTCCTCGATACCGATAATCGGATCAAGAAGGTGTACGTGATGGCCGATGCGCCGTTCCGCATGACGCCCGAGGATATGGGCGAGTGGTACGTGCGCAATGCGTCGGGCTCGATGGTGCCGTTCACGTCGTTCTCGTCGGGACACTGGACCTACGGCTCGCCGAAGCTCGAGCGCTACAACGGCATCTCGGCGATGGAAATCCAAGGGGCGGCGGCGCCGGGCAAGAGTACGGGGCAGGCGATGCAGGCGATGCAGCAAATCGCGGCGAAGCTGCCGGCCGGCATCGGCTACTCGTGGACGGGGTTGTCGTATCAGGAAATCCAATCGGGCTCGCAGGCGCCTATTCTTTACGGCATCTCGATCCTCGTCGTGTTCCTGTGCTTGGCCGCGTTGTATGAAAGCTGGTCGATCCCGTTCTCGGTGATCATGGTGGTGCCGCTCGGGGTGATCGGGGCACTGATCGCCGCGACGCTGCGCGGGCTCGAAAACGACGTGTTCTTCCAAGTCGGTCTGTTGACGACGGTCGGTCTCTCGGCGAAGAACGCGATCCTGATCGTCGAGTTCGCGCGGGAGTTGCAGCAAGGTGAAGGGATGGGACCCGTCGAGGCGGCGATGGAAGCCGCGCGGCTGCGGTTGCGTCCGATCTTGATGACGTCGCTCGCGTTCATTCTCGGGGTGTTGCCGCTCGCGATCAGTAACGGCGCCGGTTCGGCCAGCCAGCACGCGATCGGCACGGGCGTCATCGGCGGGATGTTGACCGCGACGTTCCTCGCGATCTTCTTTATCCCGATGTTCTTCGTCGTGATTCGCGCGAAGTTCGGCGGCGAGACGGAGGACGTCGACGAAGCGGCGCGCCTGGCCGAAGCGCACCATTCGGCACCGCATGCGCCGAACGCGGGCGAGAACAAGAACGGCGACGAAGGACACTGAGATGAAACGATATTCCTTGATTGCCGTCGCCGTGGCGGCATTCGCGACGGGTTGCACGTTCCAGCCGAGGTATCAACGCCCGGCCGCGCCGGTCGCGGCTGCGTTCCCGGCATCGGGCGTGTATGCGACGCAACCGGCGACGACCGCATCCGACACGGCGGGCGGGCGTGCCGCCGTCGATATCGGCTGGCGCGAATTCTTCGCCGATCCGCGTTTGCAGCAGATTATCGAGATCGCGCTCGAGAACAACCGCGATTTGCGCGTGTCGGTGCTGAACGTCGAGGCGGCGCGCGCGCAATACCGGATCACGCGCGCGCAATTGTTCCCGGCCATCAACGCGCAAGGTACCGGCCAGGCGCAGCGCCTGCCGGCCGACTTGTCGCCGTCGGGACAAACGATTTCGCACGAGTACCAGGCGGGGCTCAGCGCTTCGTGGGAGATCGATTTCTGGGGGCGCATCCGCAGCTTGAAGGATCAGGCGCTCGAGCAATACTTGGCCACGGCGCAGGCGCGCAAGGCGGCCGAGATCTCGCTCGTCTCGCAGGTGGCGCAGCAATATCTGCAGATGCTCGCGGTCGACGATTTGCTCAAGATCACCGACGATACGTTGAGGACGGCGGAGACGTCGTATTCGCTGACCAAGCTGCAGTTCGAGAACGGCACGGGCTCCGAACTCGATTTGCGGCAGGCTGAGACGATCGTCGAGCAAGCGCGTGCAAATCATGCGGCGCAAGCGCGCGCCCGCGCTCAGGCCGAGAATGCGCTCGTGTTGCTCATCGGCGAGCCGTTGCCCGCCGATCTGCCGTCCGGCCGCGGACTCCAAGATCAGAACCTGCTCACCGATATCCCGGCGGGCTTGCCGTCCGATCTGCTCACGCGCCGGCCCGACATCATGCAAGCCGAGGCCACGTTGCGCGCGGCCAATGCGAACATCGGCGCCGCGCGGGCCGCATTCTTCCCGCGTATCTCGCTGACGAGTTCGGTCGGTTCGGCCAGTCCGACGCTAGGTGGCTTGTTCAAAGCGGGCTCGGCGGCTTGGACGTTCGCGCCGAACATCACGCTGCCGATTTTCGAGGGTGGGCAGAATTTGGCCAATCTCGATCTCGCCAACGTGCAAAAGCGGATCGAAATCGCCAACTACGAGAAGGCGATTCAATCGGCGTTCCGGGAAGTGGCCGACGGTCTGGCCGCGCGCAGCACGTACGACGAACAGATCCGCTCGCTCGAGCGCACGACGTTCGCGCAGTCGCGCACGCTGGATCTGTCGCAGTTGCGCTATAAGAACGGCGTCGACAGCTATTTGCAGGTGCTGACCGCGCAGACGAATCTCTATTCGGCGCAGCAATCGCTCGTCAATGCGCGCGTGGCTCGCCTCGATAGCCTCGTCAGTCTGTATGTCGCGCTCGGCGGCGGATGGATCGCGAACACGGGCGACACGCCTCGACCCGCCGACGCGCCCGCAGCGGTCGGGGCTGCGTCGGCTCCGGTGGCGGCATCTGAGGCGGTGAAGACCAACGGTTGAAAACCGGAAACCGGTCGATGGCAAAACGGCGGGCAGCGATGCTCGCCGTTTTTTCGTGGTGCGCGTACGCGCGCACAGTGCGCGCTCTGCGACGGTCAGTTTGTCGTTTGGCCCCAGAGCGCTCGAATGGCCGCGATCCCATGAGCGCCCGCTTCGCGCGCCTGATCCAGCGTGGCTGCGCTCATCCCGCCGAGCGCGAATACGGGGGGCTCGGCGAGCGCCGCCAGCTCGCGAAAACGCGGCCAGCCGAGCGGCGTCGCGCTCGTGTGGGTGGCCGTCGGCAACACCGGCGAAATCGTCAGTAAGTCCGCCCCGATCCGATTCGCGTGTAGGACCTGAGGCTCATCGTGGCAAGCGGCCGAGACGAGCCGATCGGACGGCAACGGTCTCGCGACGCAGGCCATCAGCCGCGTGCTGGTGAGATGGATGCCGTCGGAACCGACGGCTTGCACGATATCGACCGATGCGTTGAGCAACAAGCGCGCATCGTGGCGGCGGCATACCGCCAGCACCAGCCGCGCAAGCTCGGCATACTGCGGCGCGCCGAGCGTTTTCGCACGTAGTTGCACGAGGCGGATGCCGCCCTCCAAGACGCGTTCCAACTGCTCGACAAAATCGGTTAGGGGCCGGCCGGCCGGCGGCTCCGGCGTCACCAAGTAGGCCTGCGGCAGATCGATCGATTCGGGCATTGGGGCGAGGTAAGGGTCGACGAAGCGAGGATGGTACGCCCCGTTCGAGGAGCGGTCGGGTTTTCGCCCAAGCGTACTGCGTTTTGCCCCTGCGGCGCTAGCCGGCCGATGAACGAGGTTCGGTCCTTGACCCGGCTAGAGCGCGAGCCGCGGCGCCACATAAGCGCCGTAGTCGGGGCCGATTCCCCAGGATTGCACGGGAATGCGATAGCCGCCGACGAAATGGCCTTGAATGTACTTCTTGCTGCCGCCATAAGAACCGTCGACATAAAACGCGGCAAACGCGACCACGGGCACATAACTGTGCGAGACGATCTGCTCGGCGACCGGTACGACGATCGTCACGCCGACCGGTACGCTATGGTAGATCGTCGTTTTGACGCCGGGCTCGATCCAGATGTTGTCGCCGATCGAGATGGGCGTCGGATTGCCCGAGGCAATCAGCCCGCGCACCGTCGGCACATCGTTCGCGTTGATCAAAAACGAGGTCCACTGTCCCGCCTCGCAACTCGAACCGTACAACTTGCCGTTGCCGATTTGGAATTCATACGGCTTACCCGTCGAGGGGTCGATCGTCGGCTCGTTCGTCGTCGCGTTCCAGTATTGGTTCAGCACGCATTGATCGATAACCATCGGAAAAAGGCCGCCCGAATCGACGGTCGATGGCGCCGCGGCAACGGCAACGGCGGTCGCGCTCGCCGGCGTGGTGAGGACATCGAGAAAACCGCCGAGCAGCAGTTCGACTGCGCCGCCGTTCTGACTTGCGCCACGTGTGACCGTCACTTGCACGGCTGGAACGTCGTAGAGCCCCGGCGTGATCGTCTTCGCTTCCAGCGTCGAAGGCGATCCCGTCAAATTCCAAAACCCGGTTTGCACGGTGCCCACGTTTAGCTTCGCGCCGTCGGAGGCGTTGAGCGACACGGCCACGCTCGTTGCGCTGGCCGCATCGGCCCAATCGGGACCGTTGCTGCCGGCGATCAACTTCGAGGCGCCGGCGAGCGCGGCGGCATCGGCCGCGTTTTGCAGCTCATTGCGTACGGTCGTGACGCGCGGCAAGTCGATGGCAAACGCGCCGAAGGTCAGCAAGATCGCCGCCGTCAACAAGAACCAGAGCGGAACGGAGCCGGCCTGCCGGCGTCGCGATCGGTGCCGCGGCGGCCTACTCATAGTTCATGACCGTCGTGGCGCTGACCGTCACGGGACCGGTCAAAGAACTGAACGCAGACCCCAATACGAGGCCGTGATAGCTGTAAGTGACCGTCACCTTCAGCGGACTGCCCGGCGAGGTGCCGGCCGACTGATCGACGGTTACGGCCGGCGTCGTGGATGTGCCGCCCGTCACGAGATTGTTCTGCGCGTAGTCGAGCGCCACGCTCGAGACCTCGCTCGCGCTGAGCTGCGGCACGCGCACGACGACGCCCGCGCGCGCGGCCTCGCGGCTCGCATTCGTGATGACGGCTTTGTCGCACAGCAAGAGGCTCGTATCGACGATGCCGAACAGTATCGTCATCAAGAACGGAAACACGAGCACGAATTCGAGCGCGGCCACCCCGCGCTCATCGGCGGACAGGCGCGTGAGACGATTCATTCGAGCGCGCTCGATCGCGAGACCGGTTGCGCGGGCACGGGTCGGACAGTCGCCGCGCCGCCGTCGTCCGCATGCGCGAGGTCGCCGCTTTGCGCCGTCCATCGATCGCGTAGTCGTTGGTAGAACAGCAAGTTGTCGTCCGCCGAGGCCGCCGGCATATCGGCCGTCAAAATGCTCTTAGCCGCCTGCCCGTTGCCGAGCACGCCGTAGGCGAGCGCCAGATTCTCGCGCGCTTGCACGGGTGCATCGGGCAGGCCCGCGACGTCGAGCAAGACGTTCGCGCCTTCGCGTGCATGGCGATCGAGGATCAGCGAGAGACCGAGATTGGTCTTCAATCCCTGCGCTTCCGGATGACGCGCAAGTGCGGCGCGGTAGACCGCTTGCGCCTCGCCGTGCTTGCCCTGCAAATCGAGCGCGGCGCCGAGTCCCTCGGCCGCGGCTGCGCTATCGGGGTGAGTCGCGACGAGGCGGCGATAGCGCGCGAGCGCATCGTCGAGACGGCGCTCGCGCAGCGCGACGCGCGCCAGTCCTAGCTCGGCACGCGGATCGCCGGGCGCGCTCGCTTCGACGTGCGCATAGAGCATCCCGGCGCGCGCGAGTTCGCCCGTCTGATAAATGGTATCGGCCAGTCCGAGCTCTGCCTGCCGCGAAGCCGGATCGGCCTTCAGCGCTTTTTCGAAGAGGGACGCGGCCAGTTGCGTGTCGCCGCTCTCGAGCGCGCTTTCGGCGATCTTTAGATCGGTGCCTTGATCGACGCCGCGTGTGGCGAGAACGGGCCGCGTCTCGATGCGCGGACTGCTTGCACAGCCCACGAGCGCGCAGGCGAGGAGGGCGCCGAGCGTGAGCGCGCCCAACGAGCGGTGCCGCGACGGCAAGGGGTTCGAATACATAGTGCCTCGCACGGTTCTGACGATTTTCATGGGTTAGTGCTGATGAAACACCGCGATCAAGCGGATGATGGCGGGCCCCGCGGCGATCAGCGCGACGGTCGGCATGATGAACAGCATCATCGGCAGCGTCATCTTCGGCGCGAGCTTCGCGGCCTTTTCCTCGAGCGCGACGATCTGCATCGCGCGTTCGGTACGCGAAAGCATGCGCAGCGACTGCGTGATCGGCGTGCCGTACTGCTGCGATTGCACGAGCGTCGTGACGAGCGCACGCATCGAGGTCAAGCCGATGCGGGCCGCCATCGCGTTTAGCGCTGTTGCGCTGTCGCCGCCGATTTGCAACTCGTCGGCCGTGAGCGAGAACTCGTCGGCGAGCGCAGGGCAAATCGTACGCAGTTCGCTGGCGACGCGTTTGATCGCGACGACGAGACTATTGCCCGCGTTCGTGCAGATCACGAGCAAATCCAGCGCGTCGGGGAGCGCGCCGGCAATCGCACGCTGACGGCGCTTGATCGCGGCGCCGAGCGCGAGTTCGGGCAGCATCATGCCGATGACGAAGGCACCGGCCATCAGCAGGAGCCGCAGCACGAAGTAGGCGCCGATGCGGGGAATATGCGGCGCGAGCACGATGGCGCCCACCGCGAGGCAAGCGCCGCAAACGAGCTTCAAGCCCGCGAGAATCGACACCGCGCGAGCATCGCGATAGCCCGCGCTGGCCAGGCGCGCCGCGAGCTTGCCGCGCTCGGCCGCATCGAGAATCGGCATGCGCTCGCCGAGCGTCGCGACGCGATGGGCCAATTGTTGCGGCACGTTGCGTCCCGGCGCGGCGCTCGCCCGCGCGATGGCTTGACGCATGCGCTGCGCGATGCGCGAGCGCACGCCGGCTCCACGCAGCACGATGAGCAACGTCGCCAGCGCGAGCAACGCGACGAGCCATAGATCCATCCAAACGTCGGTCAGCTTCATCGGGAGGTATCCAAATTGGCGATCTTGCGGATCAGCACCAAGCCGATCGTCAGCAGCACCGCGGCCAGCGTGAGCATCTTGTGCCCCGCCCGCGTGGTGAACAGCAGCGACACGTAGGGCCGGTTCACGACGTAGAGAAAGCCCATGATGAAAAACGGCACGCCCGAGATGATCTTGCTGGAGATGCGCCCCTCGGCCGTGAGCGCCTTCGTCTTCGCGCGGATGTCGCGCCGGCTGCGCACGATGGCCGCGAGGTTTTCGAGCGTCTCGGCAAGGTTGCCGCCCGTTTCACGCTGAAGAACGAGGCACACGGCGAAGAACGAAAAATCGGCGAGTTGCAGTCGCTCCGCGGCCTGTTCGACGACTTCTTTGACGTCGGCGCCGACCAGCAGCGCATCGCCCATCGTGCGAAACGTGGAACGCACGGGCTCCTCGCTTTCCACACCCGCCGTGCAAATCGCCTGCACGGCCGGAATACCGGCTCGCACGGCCCGGATGATCAGATCGAGCGTATCGGGGAATACGGCTAAAAAGCGCTGCTTGAAGCGCGCGATGATGACGAGGTACACGGTTCGCACGGCGATGACGACGGCTACCGCGCTCGCGCATAGCCGAATCCAAAGCGGCAGCGCGGCGAGCGATGCCGCGCCGAACGCGATCGCCCCCGCCAGCAAGGCGACGGCGACGATGGCGCGCACGCCCGCGCGCCCGGCCAGCGCTTCGATGCGCTGCCGTTTGCCGCGCAGCCAGGCTTGCAGCGCGAGCTCGTCGTCGGAGCGGCGTTCGAGACTCACGAGCTGATGCGACGGCTTTTCGCCGGGCGACGCGCGGCTCGCGGCGTGGGTATCGCGCAGCGCCTGCATGCGGCGCGCGATTCGCGGCGCGGGCCGGCGCAGCAGCATCTCGCGCAGCGAACGGACGATCAAGCCCAAGATGACGATCGCGAAAAACGCCCCAACGGCGACGACATCGGCCGGTCTCACGATTGCATCGCTCCAATGAGTTGGTCTTCGAGCCCGTAATACGCGGCACGCTGCGCGAAAGCGGGGCGCAGCGAAGACGATTCGAACGTGCCGCGCACCTCGTCCTCGTAGGCGCTCGCGTTGAAGCGGAAGGCGAACAGGTCCTGCGTGATGACGATATCGCCTTCCATGCCCGAGATCTCGGTGACGCGCGTGACGCGGCGCATGCCGTCGCGCATCCGCTCGACCTGCAAGATCATGTGCACGGCGCTCGCGATCTGGCGGCGGATCGAGATCAACGGCAGGTTGCCGTTGGCCATCATGACCATGCTTTCGAGCCGCGTGATCGCATCGCGCGGGGTGTTCGCGTGGATGGTCGTCATCGAGCCGTCATGGCCCGTATTCATCGCTTGCAAAACGTCGAACGCTTCCGTGCCGCGCGTCTCGCCGAGGATGATGCGGTCGGGGCGCATCCGCAACGCATTGCGCACCAGGTCGCGTTGCGAGATCCCGCCGAGTCCCTCGCTGTTCTCGGGGCGCGTTTCGAGGCTGACGACATGGGGCTGCTGCAATTGCAACTCGGCCGCGTCCTCGATCGTGACGACGCGCTCGTGCGGATCGATGAAGTTCGACAGCGCGTTGAGCAATGTCGTCTTGCCCGATCCCGTCCCGCCCGAGATGACGATATTCAGGCGGCAGGCGCTCGCGATGCGCAATACCTCGACCATCGCCGGCGAGATGTTGCCTTGCTGCGCCATGCGCGCGAGCGTGATGTTGCGCTTGGCGAACTTGCGGATCGAGATCGACGCGCCGCGCAAGGCGATCGGCGGCAAGACGACGTTGACGCGACTGCCGTCGGCAAGCCGGGCGTCCACGAGCGGGCTGCTCTCGTCCACGCGCCGGCCGACGGCCGCCGCGATGCGCTGCGCGACGTTGACGACGTGGGCGTTGTCGCGAAACTTCAGCGGCGTGAGTTCCAGCCGGCCGCCGCGTTCGACGTACACTTGGTCCGGACCGTTGACGAGGATATCGGTGACCTTCTCGTCGGCGAGCAGCGGTTCGATCGGGCCGACGCCGAACATGTCGTTCAGCATCTCGTCGACGAGCAGTGCCTGCTCGGCGAGCGTGATCGTCAAGCGCTCGCGAGCGATGGTTTCCGTCGCGATTTGCTCGATGCCTTCGCGTACTTGCGCACGCGACATCATCAACGCGGCCGACATGTTCATCGATGCGAATACGGCGGTCCGAATCGTCTTGAACGTATCGGAGCGGATCAATGCCTCGTGCCGGTCGGCCGGCAGCGCGGGCGGCGCGGGCGGCGTATGAGGCACTTGCGCGGGCACGCCGGCGAGCGGTGCGGGCGCGCCCGCCGTCCGTTGCCGCGCGTCGTCGACCGCCGCCTGCGCACCGTGTGCGCC
>NZ_QUBS01000055.1 GCF_003390925.1 Trinickia diaoshuihuensis
CGGGCGACGCGCCGGCCGCCGGGCTCGCCGCCGCCGGCGCGGCGGTCGTCGCGACCGACGCCGGCTTCGCCGCCTGGGCGCCGCTCGCCTTCGCCGCACTTGCGGCAGTCTGAGATGCCGCTGCCGCAACTGATGCCGCATTCGGAGCGCTCGCGGGAGCCGCCGCGGACGCGGTTTCCGTTTTGGCCACCGCGCCCGTCGCGTCGAGCGGCGGGACGTTCAGCACCGCGCCGAGCTTCAACAAGCTCGGATCGCCGCGCATGAACGCGGAGGGATTCGCCTCGAAAATCGCCCGCGCGGCGCGGCCGAGCACGGTCTTGTCGTGCGAGCCGGTCGCGGCCGCGGCGATATCGGCGAGCGACTGCCCCGGCTTGACCGCAACCTGGGTCGCGGCCGAAGCCGGGACGGCGCTTTGCGCAACGGGAGCGGACGCCGGCGTGGCGGCGGTCGCGGCACCGGCGGGCGACACGCAAGCGAGGCAAGCGCAAGCGATCGCAAGCAAGACGGCGCGACGCGTCGAACGTATTGTCATGGAGGTGTCACGCGCTCGGAAGCGCGCCTCGAGATGGCGTTTGGGAAAAACCAAAATGGCTGCGGCAAAAGAAAAAGGCGTCGCGCAAAGCGACGCCTTTCAGGGTTCCTATGCGTCGTAACCGCATAGTTTACGTGAGGAACCCGGTCAAGACCACTCCACGGCATGCGTCCACGGCATCAGGGTGCGGATCGCATGCTCGGGCCTGCGTACCGATTCGGCTCAACGCTCCAGCAGGATGCGCAGCATGCGGCGCAGCGGCTCGGCCGCGCCCCACAAGAGTTGATCGCCGACGGTGAATGCCGACAGGTACTCGCCGCCCATCGCGAGCTTGCGCAAGCGGCCGACGGGCACCGACAGCGTGCCGGTCACCACGGCCGGCGACAACTCGCGCATCGACGCTTCGCGCTCGTTCGGCACCACCTTGACCCAATCGTTGGCCGACGCGAGGATGCCGTTGATTTCGTCGAGCGGCACGTCCTTCTTCAGCTTGATCGTCAGGGCCTGCGAGTGGCAACGCATCGCGCCGATCCGCACGCACAGACCGTCCACGGGAATCGACCCGGGCTGGCCCATGGCCGGCTTGCCGAGGATCTTGTTGGCTTCCGCGCCGCCCTTCCACTCTTCCTTGGACATGCCGTTGCCCAGGTCCTTATCGATCCAGGGAATCAGCGAACCGGCGAGCGGCACGCCGAAATGCTGCGTGGGCATCGCGTCGGAATTCATCGTCTCGAGCACGCGGCGATCGATGTCGAGGATCGCGGAAGCCGGGTCGGCCAACTGCTCCTTGACCGCGCCATGCAGCGTCCCCATTTGGGACAGCAACTCGCGCATATTCTGCGCGCCGGCGCCCGATGCGGCCTGATATGTCATGGCCGTCATCCAGTCGACGAGGTTTTCATTAAACAGGCCGCCGAGCGCCATCAGCATCAAGCTGACCGTGCAGTTCCCGCCGATGAAGTTCTTGGTGCCTTTGACGAGCGCATGCTTGATCACGTCGAGATTGACGGGGTCGAGGATGATGACCGCGTCGTCGGCCATGCGCAGCGACGAAGCCGCATCGATCCAGTAACCGTTCCAACCGGCGGCGCGCAGCTTGGGAAACACTTCGTTCGTGTAATCGCCGCCTTGGCAGGTGATGACGACGTCGCACTTCTTGAGATCGTCGATGCTCTTGGCGTCTTTGAGCTTCGTCTCGTTCTTGGCGAACGACGGCGCGTCGCCGCCCACGTTGCTGGTGCTGAAAAACACCGGTTCGATCAGATCGAAATCGCGCTCTTGCTGCATCCGCTGCATCAAGACGCTGCCGACCATGCCGCGCCAACCTACGAGACCTACGTTCATGACTAACCCTTGGAGTGGACGCTTCCCCGCAACTTTGCCCGGCGTGACCGCGCGGGGAAGACGAGCGGGCACGACGGACGATCAGCGTTTCGTGATCGTTTTGGGGGTAATCGTAATGATGGCGATGCCGGCAATGCCGACGGCACCAGCAATGGCGTGCCCGCCCACACGGGCCGTATCGCCGTGCAGGTTGTCAATCGAGGAGATTTGGGACAGATTCGCCATCGGCACAGTCTACACGAAAAACGCGCATCGGCGCGCCCTTCGATGAAGCAAATTCGGTAAAAACCACGCTATTTAGGCACTTTTTCGTACGAACGGGCCCGAAGGCCCGTTCCATCAATGAGTGCCCGAACGATTAGAGCGCCGCGCGCACCGCGTCGCCCATCTCGACCGTGCCGACCTGCCGGCAGCCCGGCGTGGCGATGTCGCCGGTCCGGTACCCGGCCTCGAGCACCTTTTGCACGGCCTTCTCGATACGCTCGGCCTGCTCGGGCTTGTTCAACGAATAGCGCAGCATCATGGCCGCCGAGAGAATCGTCGCGAGCGGATTGGCGACGCCCTTGCCTGCGATATCGGGCGCCGAGCCGTGCGACGGCTCGTAAAGGCCCTTGTTGTTCTTGTCGAGCGAGGCCGACGGCAGCATGCCGATCGAGCCCGTCAACATGGCCGCCTGGTCCGACAAAATGTCGCCGAACAGGTTGCCCGTTACGATCACGTCGAACGATTTAGGCGCCTTCACGAGCTGCATCGCGGCGTTGTCGACATACATGTGCGACAACTCGACGTCGGGGTACTGCTTCGCGACATCGATCATCACGTCCTTCCACAACTGCGACGTTTCGAGCACGTTGGCCTTATCGACCGAGGTGAGCCGCTTGCCGCGCTTTTGCGCCGCCTGAAACGCGACGTGGGCGATGCGCTGCACTTCCGGTTCCGAATAACGCATCGTGTCGAACCCTTCGCGCGCACCCTCGAACGGACCGTCGGGCGCTTTGCGCGTACCGCGCGGCGTGCCGAAATAGACGTCGCCATTGAGCTCGCGCACGATCAGGATATCGAGACCCGAGACGATTTCCGGCTTCAGCGAGGAAGCACCCGTCAATTGCGGATAGCAAATGGCCGGACGGAAGTTCGCGAACAACTGCAAGTGCTTGCGCAGCCCGAGGATGGCTTGCTCGGGGCGCAGCGCCCGCTCGAGCGAATCGTATTTCCAGTCGCCCACGGCGCCGAACAGGATCGCGTCGGCCTCTTTTGCGAGCGCCAGCGTCGAATCGGGCAGCGGATGCCCCTTCGCTTCGTAACCGGCGCCGCCCACGGGCGCCTCTTCCATCTCGAATTTTTCGTCGAGCGCGTTCAATACCTTGACCGCTTCCGCGACGATTTCGGTGCCGATGCCGTCACCGGGGAGCACTGCGATTTTCATTCGGAATCCTATCGAGTTGTGCGATTGCCTAACTGTTCCGGCGCTGCCGCTGCAAATGCAGCGTTAGCCGACGATGCGATGGGCGAGCCACGGCTGCTTCGCGATACGCTCGGCTTCGAAGGCGCGGATCTTATCGGCGTGGCGCAGCGTCAAGCCGATGTCGTCGAAGCCGTTCAACAAGCAGTACTTGCGAAAACCGTCGACCTCGAATGCATACTCGCGGCCATCCGGCGTGCGCACGACTTGCGCGTCGAGATCGATCGTCAACTGATAGCCGTTGAATGCATACGTCTCGTTGAACAGGTGATCGACTTGCTGCTCGGACAAGACGATCGGCAATACGCCGTTCTTGAAGCAATTGTTGAAGAAGATATCGGCGAAGCTGGGCGCGATCAGCGCGCGGAAACCGTATTGCTGCAATGCCCACGGCGCGTGCTCGCGAGAGCTGCCGCAGCCGAAGTTCTTGCGCGCGAGCAGCACCGACGCGCCCTGATAACGCGGCTGATTCAGCACGAAATCGGGATTCAGCGGACGGCGCGAATTGTCCTGCCCCGGCTCGCCGTGATCGAGATAACGCCACTCGTCGAACAGGTTGGGACCGAACCCCGTGCGCTTGATCGATTTCAGAAACTGCTTCGGGATGATCGCGTCCGTATCGACATTCTCGCGATCGAGAGGGGCGACGAGCCCCGTGTGCACGACGAATTTGTCCATGTTCCTATTACTCCGCAGCCTTTTTGATTGCGTGACCCGCTTCGCTCATGTCCTGACCGAAGCCGGCAACCGTATTGCAGCCGGCGAGGCCGAGCCACATGCCGGCGAGCGCGAGCAGCGCGGCCCGCCGCCAAACCATCGAAGCTTTCATGGCCCTACCCTAACTTCCGAATGTCGACGAAATGGCCTTCGATCGCGGCCGCCGCGGCCATCGCGGGACTCACGAGGTGCGTGCGTCCGCCCGCGCCTTGGCGGCCCTCGAAATTGCGGTTCGACGTCGATGCGCAGCGCTCGCCCGGCTCGAGCCGGTCGGCGTTCATTGCGAGGCACATCGAACAACCGGGCTCGCGCCATTCGAAGCCGGCTTCGACGAATACTTTGTCGAGACCTTCGCGTTCGGCTTGCGCTTTCACGAGCCCGGAACCGGGCACGACCATCGCCAAGCGGATGTTCGGGGCGACGCGCCGGCCGAGCTTTTTCACGACGTAGGCCGCGGCGCGAATATCCTCGATACGCGCGTTCGTGCACGAACCGATGAAGACCTTGTCGACCTTGATCGAGTCGATCGGTGCGTTCGGCTCCAGCGCCATGTATTGCAACGCACGCTCCATCGCGTCGCGCTTGACGGGATCTTTTTCGCGCTCGGGATCGGGCACCCGGCCGTCGACCGCCGTCACCATTTCGGGCGACGTGCCCCACGTGACTTGCGGCACGATCTGCGCGGCATCGAGTTCGACGACGCGGTCGAATTGCGCGCCCGGATCGGACACGAACGTGCGCCAATAAGCGACCGCGTGATCCCACTCGGCGCCTTGCGGCGAATAGGGGCGGCCTTTCAGGTACTCGATCGTCGTGTCGTCCACGGCCACCATGCCCGCGCGCGCGCCGGCTTCGATGGCCATGTTGCACACCGTCATCCGGCCTTCCATCGACAGCGCGCGGATCGTCGAGCCGCCGAATTCGATGGCGTAGCCCGTGCCGCCGGCGGTGCCGATCTTGCCGATGATGGCAAGCACGATGTCCTTGGCCGTACAGCCGCGCGGCAATGGGCCGTCGACCTTGACGAGCATGTTCTTGCTCTTCTTTTGCAAGAGCGTTTGCGTGGCGAGCACGTGCTCGACTTCCGACGTGCCGATGCCGTGAGCGAGCGCACCGAACGCGCCGTGCGTGGACGTGTGCGAATCGCCGCACACGATCGTCATGCCGGGCAGCGTCGCGCCTTGTTCGGGGCCGATGATATGAACGATGCCTTGGCGCATGTCGTTCATCTTGAACTGCGTGATGCCGTAGGCGTCGCAATTGGCGTCGAGCGTATCGACTTGCAGCTTCGAAACCGGATCCGCAATGCCGTGACTGCGATCGGTCGTGGGGACGTTATGGTCCGATACGGCCAAATTGGCGCTCACGCGCCAGAGCGGACGCTTATGCAGCTTCAGTCCTTCGAACGCCTGCGGGCTCGTGACTTCGTGCAGCAACTGGCGGTCGATGTAGAGCAGCGCCGTGCCATCCTCTTCGGTATGGACGACGTGTGAATCCCACAGCTTGTCGTAGAGAGTCTTTGACATGGTATGCGCGGTAATCGTGGCAACGGGCAATCCCCGGTGCGGTCGATTATGCCACGCACGGCGCGGCCGCGACACCGGCCTTTTTGAAAAAAGCGATAAAAAACATCGGGTTAGGGTGGTAGTGGCGGTACTAGGTTGGCTGTTACCGGGACGCCCGCCGTCATCGGGCACGCACAGGGCGGGCAGCGCGTCGAGCGCGTGAGGCATGCGGGGCACTGGCGTTCTTGGGCGCGTCGGGGCTCGACGCGATGCTCGCGTACGCCGCATTCACCGCATCGGTCCTTTTTGCGCCCGAAGCCGCCGCGATACTCGCAAGCGCGGACGGTACGGAAAGTGCCGCGGCATACGCAGCGACGTCGTACATGGCGACGGACAGGGGGTAGTCATTGTACGATTTGGCGAGGTTTTCCCGGATCTTCGTGCCGATCTGCTCACGGTCGGCATCCATCTGGGCAAGCAGCGCCGAAGCGACCTGTCCACCGAACAGATTCTTTTGGATCGAGGTGCCCATCGTGCTCAAGGTCGCAGCCGTCGCGGCAAGAGTATGAGCCGTACCCACCGGCGAAATCGCACCGAACGCGCCCAAGCCTGCGATCGTCGATTCGAACGTCGTCATCGTCGTGCCCGAACGAGCAAAGTAGTCGCGCTGAAACAGACTCCACATCTCGTTGATCAGTTCCAGCTCCCCGCCCACTACCGTGTCACGGCATGCGCGCGCCGCCGCCGCGATCTCGCTCGCCGACATCTTCACGCTCTTGCGAGCACCCGCGTCTCTCGGGGATTGGCCCGACGGCGAAGCACCCTCGGCGGAGGTACTGCTGGCGGCGGCCGGAGACACCTCGTTCGGATCCTCGCCCTGCGCGATCAGATAGCAAGCCTTTTCAAGGCCGGCTATCTCTTGTGCGCGCTGGCGAATCGCGTCGCCAGACCCATAAACGTAATCGTTGGGGGGATTCGCACCGTTAAGTCCCTCCCACCAATTCCAGTGCTCGCATCCCGATAGGAGCGCCATCGACAGCAATAGACAAAAGATTCCCCGAGCAGACGATTTCATGTCGCTTCCCCGTAGATGCACGCCGTGCAAGCGAACGGACCAGGCGCAGCCGGCATATCTTTGTTTGCAGCCTAAGCAATATAGACGAGCAAACAGGGGAGCCAAAGGATATCTTCGATATGCGCAAATTCGCCGATCGGAGTCTATCGGGTGGACCAGTTTTTAACGTAGTCCGGAATGACGACGTTCCTATTGTCTTCGGCGTTTATGGGCGCTCCTCGAACGATGTTCAGCGGCAGCACGCCCGTCCATACCGGAAGATGGAAATCCTCGTGCTTATCGGACGGCATCGAAGCGCTGACCTTAACCGCCGCTTCCCCCAGGGAAATTCGCAGTACAGTCGTCGCGTTGATTTCCTTGCCGTTCCCGGGCCGCGCTTCGTGCTTGCGGCCCGGCGCGATCTTGTCCATGAACGCATCCATTGCCGCCAATTTTTCGTCGTTTGCTTGTACGACCTCGAATCGCCCGTAGACCACCGCGGATCGATAGTTCATCGAGTGGCTGAATGCCGATTTGGCCAATACCAGGCCGTCCAGCAGCGTCATTGCGATGCAAGCCTGCGCACCGGCGGACAAGACTTTGATCATCCGGCTGCCGTTCGATCCGTGGATATAAAGATCGTCGCCGCTCCGCCAGTGCGCAGTCGGAATGCAATGCGTATCATCGTCGGCAATGAACGCAATGTGGCAAACATACGCTTCGTCGACGATCGCGTGGAGCATCGCGCGATCGCGGTTGGCCAGTTCCGGCAAGCGCCGGATCGTGGTGCGGTCGGTGGGCGATACGGTCGTGGGCTGACTCATGTATAAGATCCTATTGACTCGATTCGAGCTGCAAGCCGCAGCGCAAGGGGATCGAACAATACAAGACGAGACCGACATTAAAAAGAACCAACCGCGGGCAAAAATTTAGAACCAAGACGTGGATCTCGCTCTTCTCATTTCAGCGTTCGCCGCGCAAAAGGAATCGGCCAAGCGTAGCCAGCAGGAAGTGCTTTATCGAAGCCTGCGCGACTTGCTGCTCGACGGACGCATCGCGCCGGGCACGCGCCTGGCATCCACGCGCGTGCTGGCGAACGAACTCGGCGTTGCGCGAAATTCCGCCGTCTATGCGTACGAACGGCTCGCCGAGGAAGGCTTCGTGGCCGCGACGCGCAACGGCACCGTCACGGTTTGGAACGGCTCGGCGCATCGCGATATGCAGCAGGCCGGCGTCCCGCTCACGCATCGCCTATCCGACCGGGTCCAAGGATTGGGCAACCCGCAGCCCGAACCCGATCGCATGTTGCCGTTTGTCCCCGGCCTGCCTTCGCTCGACGAATTTCCGATCGCCCAATGGCGCCGCTGTGTCGAGCGAGCGTGGCGACGCTTAAAGCCCGGACAACTCGCGTACGGGCCGGCCGAAGGCCTGTCCGAATTGCGGCGTGCCGTGGCGGCATACATCAAGGTATCGCGCGGCGTCCGATGCGAAACGGAGCAGGTGTTCGTCACGGATGGGACTCAGAGCAGCTTGGAGTTGTGCGCGCGCATGCTTGCGGATCCGGGCGAGTACGGCTGGCTCGAGAACCCCTGTTATAACGGCGCGAAAGCCGCGTTCCGGTCCACTGGCTTGCAACTCGTTCCAATCGAGGTCGATCGCGAAGGAATGGCGCCGACCGAAGATCAATGGCGCCGGTTTCCGCCCAAGCTCATCTACACGACGCCTTCGCATCAATATCCGCTCGGATCGGTCATGAGCATGCGGCGCAGGGCAGCGCTCGTCGAGCAAGCGCGAGCGCATGGCGCCTGGATCATCGAGGACGACTACGACAGCGAATTTCGCCATGGCGGAGAGCCCCTCCCCGCGATTCAAGGCTGTTCCGCCGACGCGCCCGTTTGCTATCTCGGCACGTTCAGCAAAACGATGTTTCCGGCCCTGCGCCTCGGCTTCATGGTCGTTCCACCGATGTTGGTCGGGCGCCTGCGCGACACACTGCGCGGACTCGTACATCGGGGCCATCCCGCCGATCAGTTGGCCATGGCGGAATTCATCGACAGTGGACTCTTCGCGCGCCATCTGCGCCGAATGCGAGCGCTCTACATCCACCGGCGCGGCACGCTCGAACGCGCGCTCGGCCGGCATCTTGGCTCGGCGTTGAGCATACGGGAAAGCTCGGGCGGCATGCATCTGTCGGCGGAACTCGCCATACCCGTGCTCGATCAGGAAGTCGCGCGCCGAGCCGCCGATGAAGCGCGACTGTTCCTGCAACCGTTGAGCCAGTATGGCGTCATGGACGGCCGCACGTATAACGGCTTCGTTCTCGGCTACGCGGGGCTCGCCGACGCCGCGATAGAGCAAGCGGCGCTCGAGTTCGCAGAAGTCGTGGAACGCCATCGCAGACTCGAGCGCTGACGGTTGGAACCGGCTGCACGCCACCGCCGGCGCCGGCTAGCGCCTTCCTTGCAAAAAAGAAACGCGACCGGCGGGCGAGCCGGCCGCAAATCCGCCTGCCGAGGAAATCCAGGCGGAGCGCGGCTCGAAAGCGAGCCGTGCGGGCGAAAGGTTATCGAGCGAGCAAACTCAAGCGTTGCTCCGCAGCGGCGCAAGGCCCGGCGCACGGGCATCCGGGACGCCGGGTTGAAGCGGCTGACCGGAAACGCGCAAAGCAACCGCCGTCGCTACGGTGCTCGCATAGACGTTGACCGCCGTGCGTCCCATGTCGAAAAACGCATCGATACCGAGGATCAGCAACACCGCCTCCGCCGGCAGTCCGATCGCACCCAAGATCACGGTAATCGCCACGATCGCGCCGGAGGGGACATTGGCGGCACCGTCGATCATGATCGTCGTCAGAACGATAATCGTGAAGACGAGCGACCAGCTCCAAGACAGGTGGTAGACATCGGCCAGATAGCCGACCGCCAACGCCGTATAGAGCACCGCGCCATCGCGATTGAAGATGTACGACAACGGCAAGATGGTCGATGCCACCGATTGCGGCACGCCCAACTCCATCAGCTTCTTGAGATGCAGTGGGAACGTGATTTCGGACGAGCGCGTCGTAAACGCGAGGATCAGCGGCTCGCTGACATGCTTGATGACGGCGCGGGCCGGAAGGCCTGTCGATTTGAGGACCAGCGTGAGGGCGAGCGCGAGGATCGCCAAACCGAGGTAGGCCACACCCAGCAATTTGACGAGCGGCATGAGCGCCGACAGTCCCTTCGAGGCGAGCACCCCCGCCAACGCCGCGAAAATCGCGACGGGCGAAAACGCGATCACCCATTCGGTGATCTTGAACAATGCCGCGAGCGCCGAATCGAGCACGGCCACGAACGGCGCCGCCTTATCCTGCACCGCCGCCAAGGCGGAGCCCAATAGGACGCCGAAGACCAGCACCGGCACGGAATTGCCGGAAGCCAGCGCGGCCACGATATTGGCGGGAACGAGATCGACGACGAATTGAATCCAGTCGACGCCACCGGCCAAATTCTTGGGCATCGAAGCCGTCTCCGTCATGCTGGCGCCCACCCCTGGGTGGAATACGTAGTTGAGCCCGAGGCCGAGCGCGGCGGCCAACACGGTTGCCACGATAAAAAACGCAATACTGAACACCGCCGTTTTGCCTAAACGGCCCCGCTGCACCCCGGCGCGAAACGTACCCACCGTGACCGATAATAGGATCAACGGCATCACGACCATCTTGATCGCATGCGCGAACAGCGTGGACAAAAACGACAGTTTCGCCGCCACCGACGGTAAAAGCACGCCGAAGGAGGCGCCGAGCGCGAGCCCCGCGATCATCTGTATCGAAACCGGAATGCCTTTACGTGGTTGCGTCATGTTGGCCTCGGATTAGTTTGATTCGCGCGTCGGTCCCATCGAGAATGTGATTCCACATATGCTGACGCGCCGCCTCCGGCTCTTTCGACCGGATTGCACCGTAAATATTGAGATGCTCCGACGTACCGCGCCGCACGGTCGCGGCATCGTCTCGATGCAATTCGTTTAGGGCCAGCCCGCTTTGCGCGCGCAGCATTCGATACGACGTATAGAGCCGCTCGTTCTTGGCCGCCGCGAACATCTCCTGATGAAACACCCAACCGATTCGCTGTTCCGTCATCAAATCCGTCGATTCGCCATCCGCAATTCGACGCAATTGGTCGGCCGCGGCCGTCAAGCCATCGGTGGCGCCGTTGACCGCGGCCAAATAGGCAGCCGTGCTTTCCAGCGCAAGTCTCACTTCGAAGATCTCGCGCAAATCCATCTTCGTCGGCGCGGTGACATAGGTTCCGCGGCGCGGAATGACCTCCACCAACCCCTCCACCACGAGACGTTGGATGGCGGAGCGCACCGGCATATGGCCCAGCATCAACTCGTCGGCCATATTGCGCGGGGAAACCGGATTACCCGGCGCCAGCCGGCCGTCGAGAATGCGAGAGCGGATCTGAGTGTAGGCTGTTTGTGTATCGGATTGACGGTCGGCCGTCATCTGAGATCTCAATTGGTTTGTTGTCCCGAGAAGATTTTCCTGGGCCCAAGGAGCTTACCGCATCACAACGCAAATAGAACCTGATATTTTTTGGAGTATAGCTAAGATGCAGATAGTCAGATAGTCGAGCGCCCGGCAGATCCGAAAAAACCCGAAAAGACGCGAAAAAACTCAAGTTGCGCCGACGAACTATTCAGGTCACGCTATACAATCGTGGAATATACAAACCCGTCCATTTCGTCGCGCAAATCCTACATAACTCATACGCCTCGAACAATACGATTACCTATGCCCGATAGCCGCGCGCTTTTTTCCATTCATGCCGTTTCAACCGAGCACGTACTGCCGTTACGGCGCTCGATCCTGTTGGACAATCAGGCGGACTCCTGCCGGTTCCGCGGCGATGACGAACCGACGACTTTGCACCTTGCCGTGTACCAGGGCGAGCAGATCGTTGCCGTCGCTACTGTCTGCCGCGAGGCGCTGCCGGGCGGGAAGAGCGACTTCGCCTGGCGCCTGCGCGGAGTGGCCGTCGAGCCGCACGCGCGTGGCTACGGGTTCGGCCGCACGCTGATGAAACTGTGCTGCGAGCACGCGCGCCGCCATGGCGGCCGGCTGGCCTGGTGCACGGCCCGTGAAACGGCTCGCGGTTTTTACGAAGGCCTGGGCTTCGCTTCTTCATCGCCTCCGTTCAAATTGCCCTCCAGAGGTGATCTTCTTTTTTACGAGATGCACTATGTTCTGCCCGGCGGACCGATTACCGACGTTGAATGAACAGCGCATCGCTGCTACCGCCGTCGCTCGATCTAGGGGATATGCGCAATAGGCGGCGCTCAAGCGAGAAGCGAGACCAATTGCCGATTAAGACGCGGCTCGATTTGGCGTGCCTCTTTCGCCAAATTCACTTGCTTGGTGGCCTTCGCAATATCCACGAGATTCGCGCTAATCGGGTAAGAACCTCGGCCCATCATCCATGCAAGCACGTCCGACAGGTGCCAGACGGACGCGCTACCTTCGTGAACCGGCAAAGGAAAACGCGACGCATGAGCCAACATGAGTTTGCGCATATTCTGCCGCGTAACCCCGGCCAGGTCCGCGACGTCGGTCAGGCCCACGAAGTCGGGGCCCGCTTCCACGAGCCTCGCTGTTGGAAGCGCCTTCTTCACATCGTGCAACGCCGAATGGATGACCGACCAAGCGTCGGCTCCGTCACGCCTGAACGTCAGCGCGATTCGACCCGGCTGGCCCACGCCGATCGTCGCATCGTCGCACCCTGCTTCGAACAGCCTCTCGACGATCTGCTCATGATCTCGGTCTTCGTCGGCAAGCTGATATTTGAGCGTAAAAACGTATTCCATTTGGACTCCTAAGTTTTAGCGAGCACCCGCAACTTGAACGCGACGATCTGCTGCACCACCGCGCAATGATCGACGACCCGCTTCAAGTCTTTCGCATGATTGGCCGCGCAACGCGGCGTACTCCAGATGCTGGCGATACAAAATTCGCCGCAACGGCATTGAGCATCGTGATACGGGCACAGCATCTTGCCCCACGCGTGCCCGTTGCCTCGTTTGGGCTCGACCCGCCAGCCGCGCGCTTCGGCATATACGAGGGCCGCTTCGATGTCCTTCTTCGGATGTGGTCGTTGCATTCGTCAATGCGGTCACAATACCGCCCGGTTAATAGGTTGTCAAGTGACAACCTTGGCTTCAGACGAACACAGCGTACCGGCGCGGCAACTCGGCGGGCAGTCCACCGAACGGCATACCGTCGTTGAGATCGGCCCTCCTCCGTGCAGCCGACGACGCAAACGAAAAAGCCCCGACGGCATAACCCGTCGGGGCTTCGGATACTGCTATGGGCAGCCGGTTCGCCAGAACCGGCGCCGGGTCTGCGCTTAGCCGCGTTGGCTGATCGGCTTCGCTTCGCGCGGCGTTTCGCCGATGAAGAGCTGCCGCGGACGGCCGATCTTTTGCTCGGCTTCCGAAATCATCTCGTTCCACTGAGCGATCCAGCCCACCGTCCGCGCCATCGCGAAAATGCAGGTGAACATCGACGTCGGGATACCAAGGGCGCGCTGAACGATGCCCGAGTAGAAATCGACGTTCGGATAGAGCTTGCGCGATACGAAGTATTCGTCTTCGAGCGCGATCTTCTCGAGTTGCATCGCGAGCTTGAACAGCGGATCGTCGTGCAGACCGAGCTCTTCGAGCACCTCGTGGCACGTTTCGCGCATCAGCTTCGCGCGCGGATCGTAGTTCTTGTACACGCGGTGGCCGAAGCCCATCAGCTTCACGCCCGAGTTCTTGTCCTTCACCTGCTTGATGAACTCGGGGATGTTGTCGGGCGAGCCGATTTGCTCGAGCATGTTCAGCGCCGCTTCGTTCGCGCCGCCGTGTGCCGGGCCCCACAGGCAGGCGATGCCGGCTGCGATACAGGCGAACGGGTTGGCGCCCGACGAACCGGCCAGACGCACGGTCGAGGTCGATGCGTTCTGCTCGTGATCGGCGTGCAGAATCAAGATGCGGTCGAGTGCGCGCACGAGCACGTCGTTGATCTTGTACTCTTCGCACGGGTTCGAGAACATCATGCGCATGAAGTTCGCGCTGTACGACAGGTCGTTCTTCGGATAGACGAACGGCTGGCCGATGCTGTACTTGTACGCCATCGCCACGAGCGTCGGCAGCTTCGCGATCATGCGGATCGCCGAGACGTCACGGTGATGCGGATCGTTGATGTTCAACGAATCGTGGTAGAACGCGGATAGCGCGCCGACCGACGCGACGAGAATCGCCATCGGGTGCGAATCGCGACGGAAGCCGCGGAAGAAGAACTGCATCTGCTCGTGCACCATCGTATGGCGCGTCACCGTGCTGACGAATTCTTCGTGTTCCTTGGCCGTGGGCAGATCGCCCTTGAGCAACAGGTAGCACGTTTCGAGGAAGTCCGCGTTTTGCGCGAGATTGTCGATCGGGTAGCCGCGGTAGAGCAGCTCGCCCTTATCTCCGTCGATATACGTGATGGCCGAATTGCACGATGCCGTCGACATGAAGCCCGGGTCATACGTGAATTTGCCGGTCTGGCCGTACAGCTTGCGGATGTCGATTACGTCCGGGCCCATCGTGCCCTTGTAGATCGGCAGTTCGACGCTCGGCGAGTTATCGCTGAACGAGAGCGTGGCTTTAACATCTGACGGAGTCATAGCATCCTCAATCGAAGTTGGAACGGGTTTCCGATCATGCGCGCGCGGCGCGTCCCAGCAATGCGGCGCTCAAACGGCGCGCAACAGGCCCAGCACCCGGACGATGTCCGGGTCGGAAAGGTCGCCTTCCGGTTCCTTGCGAGCGAGAAGCAAGTCCATCAGGTCGTTGTCGCTCAGCTCGAGCAGACGTGTGAGCGCACCCACGTCCGCGTCGCTAAGGCTCTCCTCGTAACGGCTGAAAAAACGTTCGAAGATCAAATCGTTTTCCAGCAGTCCGCGTCGTGAGCGCCAACGAAGGCGCGCACGGCGCAGCGGGTCTGATTGGTGCGATGCGTCATTATGCGCCGAGGTTCCCCCCGATGTCCCGAAGGACTCCTCGGGGGACGGCGAATGAAGCGAGCGCCTAAAGGCGAGTTTCATTGCTTAAACCGCGCGGCGCACCATCAGTTCCTTGATCTTGCCGATCGCCTTCGTCGGGTTCAGCCCCTTCGGGCAAACGTCGACGCAGTTCATGATCGTGTGGCAGCGGAACAGACGGTAGGGGTCTTCAAGGTTATCCAGGCGCTCGCCCGTGGCCTGGTCGCGCGTATCGGCGATGAACCGATACGCTTGCAACAAGCCGGCCGGGCCGACGAATTTGTCCGGATTCCACCAGAAGCTCGGGCACGACGTCGAGCAGCTCGCGCAGAGAATGCACTCGTAGAGGCCGTCGAGCTCTTCGCGCTCTTCGGGCGACTGCAGGCGCTCTTTCTCGGGCGGCGGCGTGTCGTTGATCAAATACGGCTTGATCGAGTGGTATTGATTGAAGAATTGCGTGAAGTCGCAAATCAAATCGCGTACCACGGGCAACCCCGGCAGCGGACGCAGAACGATCTTTTGCGGCAGATCGTTCAAGTTCGTCAGGCAGGCGAGACCGTTCTTGCCGTTGATGTTCATCGCGTCCGAACCGCAGACCCCTTCACGGCACGAGCGGCGGAACGACAGGGTTTCGTCGAGCGCTTTCAGCTTCACGAGCGCGTCGAGCAGCATGCGATCGCCCACGCCGAGGTCGAGCTCGTACGTCTGCATGCGCGGCGCGGCATCCTTGTCCGGATCGTAACGATAGATTTCGAAAGTACGTTTTGCCATTTCGCGTGTGTCCTTTGAATGCACCGGCTTAGAAGGTACGTGCCTTCGGCGGCACCGATTCGACCGTCAACGGCTGCATGTGCACCGGCTTGTAATCGAGGCGATCGCCTTCGCTGAACCACAGCGTATGGCGCAGCCAGTTTTCGTCGTCGCGATGTTCGTAGTCGCTTTGCGCATGCGCGCCGCGGCTTTCCTTGCGCGCCTCGGCCGACACCATCGTCGCGCGCGCCACTTCGATCAGGTTCGCCAACTCGAGCGCTTCCACGCGAGCCGTATTGAACACCTTCGACTTGTCCTTCAGATGCACGTGGTTCACTCGCTCGGCGACTTCCTTGATCTTCTCCACGCCTTCCGCGAGCAACTTCGACGTACGGAACACGCCCGCATGCGATTGCATCGTCGTACGGATGTCGCCCGCGATCGCTTGCGTGTATTCGCCCGAGGTCGATTTGTCGAGCTTATCGAGGCGCGACAGCGCGAAATCGGCGGCATCGGCCGGCAGGGGCTTATGCTCCTTCAGGTCCTTCACGTGCTTGACGATATGATTGCCCGCGGCGCGGCCGAAGACGACCAAATCGAGCAGCGAGTTCGTGCCCAGACGGTTTGCACCGTGCACCGAGACGCACGAGCACTCGCCCACGGCATAGAAGCCGTTCACGACTTCCTCGTGGCCGCGCGGCGTGCCGACGACTTGCCCATGGATGTTCGTCGGGATGCCGCCCATTTGGTAATGGATCGTCGGCACGACGGGGATCGGCTCCTTGATGCAATCGACGTTCGCGAACTTCAACGCGATTTCGCGGATCGACGGCAGACGCTTCATGATCGTCTCGGCGCCGATGTGCGACAGGTCGAGCAGCACGTGGTCCTTGTTCGGACCCACGCCGCGGCCTTCCTTGATTTCCTGGTCCATCGAGCGCGACACGAAATCGCGCGGCGCCAGGTCCTTCAGCGTCGGCGCGTAGCGCTCCATGAAACGCTCGCCGTTGGCGTTGCGCAAAATACCGCCTTCGCCGCGCACGCCTTCGGTGATCAGCACGCCCGCGCCGGCCACGCCGGTCGGGTGGAATTGCCAGAATTCCATGTCCTGCAACGCGATACCCGCGCGGGCCGCCATGCCCAGGCCGTCGCCGGTATTGATGAACGCGTTCGTCGACGCCGCGAAGATCCGGCCCGCACCGCCCGTGGCGAACAGCGTGCACTTGCCTTCGAGGATGTAGACATCGCCCGTTTCCATCTCGAGCGCGGTCACGCCGAGCACGTCGCCGTCCGCATCGCGGATCAGGTCGAGCGCCATCCATTCGACGAAGAATTGCGTCTTCGCCGCGACGTTTTGCTGATAGAGCGTGTGCAGCAGCGCGTGACCGGTACGGTCGGCCGCCGCGCAGGCGCGCTGCACGGGCTTCTCGCCGTAGTTGGCCGTGTGGCCGCCGAACGGGCGCTGATAAATCGTGCCGTCGGCGTTGCGGTCGAACGGCATGCCGAAGTGCTCGAGCTCGTAGACGGCGTTCGGCGCTTCACGGCACATGAACTCGATCGCGTCTTGGTCGCCGAGCCAGTCGGAACCCTTGATCGTGTCGTAGAAGTGGTAATGCCAGTTGTCTTCGCTCATGTTGCCGAGCGAGGCGCCGATCCCGCCTTGCGCGGCGACCGTGTGCGAACGCGTCGGGAACACTTTCGAGAGCACGCAGACCGACAGGCCGGCGCGCGCGAGTTGCAGCGACGCGCGCATCCCCGAACCGCCCGCGCCGACGATGACCACGTCGAAGCGGCGACGCGGCAGAGAATTCTTGATTGCAACCATTCTTTTACACTCTCCAGAGAATCTGCGCAGCGTAGCCCGCGCACGCGAGCAGCCAGACGATCGTCAACGCTTGCAAAACGAGGCGCGTGCCGACGGGCTTCACATAGTCCATCCAGATGTCGCGCACGCCCACCCACGCGTGGTAGAAGAGCGAGAGCAACGTGACGAACGTCGCGAGCTTCATCCATTGAGTGGCGAAGATCGAGGCCCAGCCGTCGTAGGAGAAAGCCTGCGCGCTGAAGAACCAGGCGAGCAGAATAATCGTGTAGATCGCCATGATCGTGGCGGTCACGCGTTGCGCGAGCCAATCGCGCAAGCCGTAATGCGCGCCGACGACGAGGCGCTTCGAGCCGATTCGGTTGTTGGCTGCCATTTTCTTAGAATGCTCCGAACAGTTTGAGCGCGAAAGCGATCGTCAAGACCGACGACACCACGAAGACCACGACGGACGTGCGCTTGCCGTTCTCTTTGGACACCGCCTCGTGGTTCGTATCCATCACGAGATGGCGCACGCCGGCGCAGAAGTGGAAGAGAAACGCCCACGCGAGCACGAGCGTGATGAGCTTGACGACGATATTGGAGAGAAAGAGCTTGAAGAACTCGAAGCTCATTTCGGACGTGAGGCTCTGATCGAAGAGGTAGAGCAGGAAGGGAAGGAAAACGAAGAGTAGCGCACCGCTAACCCGATGCAGGATCGACACTCGCCCCGCTAGCGGTAGACGGTATGCCGTTAAGATTTGCCCCACACCGATGTTCCGGAACTCCGGTCTCGGTTTTTTTACCGCTTCTGTCATGCTAGACCCCTACAATGTAGTCACACTAACCCGCGATTTTAGCGCTTTTTCATTCCGCAGCGCAGCGAAAACCGGCGAACACTATTCCAGGACGCGCAATGATCGAGCCCATGGCGCACCTTCGCGGCAGCGCGCCCGAACTGTGTCAGCCACGTGTCAGCTCAAATCGTTCTGATAGTAGTACCCGGTTGTGACATACCAACCGCGGCGCACTTCGACCGGCCGATCTCCGTAGGTATAGGACACGCGCTCCACCGAGAGCAACGGAAATCCCGCGGACACGCCGAGCAGCTCCGCCACGGCCGGCTCGGCCGCCACCGCGCGGATCTTCTCCGACGCGCGAATCATGCGGGTGCCGAATTCCGCCTCGAACATCGCATAGAGCGGGCCTTTGTACTCGCTCAAGCGCTCGAGCGTGAGCCCGCGGAACATCGCGCCGGGGAGCCAGATCTCGTCGAGCACCGTCGTCACGCCGTCGAACTGCAGCAGGCGTTTGATTTGGACCACGGGATCGGCGGGTTTCAGATCGAGTTGACGCGCGATCTCGGCCGGCGCGCGCAGGCGGCGGCACTCGAGCAGCTTGCTGACGTGCGGATGTTCGGCGCCGTCGTCGGCTAGCAGCCGCAGGAAGCGGAACTGTGCGCGGTCTTCATTGTGGGTCGCAACGAACGTACCTTTGCCCTGGCGCCGCACGACGAGATTCTCGGCGGCCAATTCGTCGATCGCCTTGCGGACCGTGCCTTGGCTAACCTTATAGCGGGCGGCGAGCTCCACTTCGCTGGGGATGATCTCGCCGGGTTTCCATTCGCCGGATTCGAGGCTCTGTGTAATGAGTCCCTTGATTTGCTGGTACAACGGACTGAACGTCGGCGATGGGGCGGCCGCGGCCGTGCCGTCGCCGGCCTGGCCGTTCTTCGGATTGCCCGCGCTTGCCTCGTTCGCATTCATCCGCGCATTTCAACACAAAGCGCCCGCGCGCGTCCAGGCTTTCCTGCGAAATTCATATGTCTTATATAAGACATAAGATACGGTTGACTTTGAGAAGCCTCGCTCCTACACTCCGTCGCGGGCAAGGACAGTACACCTACACGCTTCGCGTAACGCGCATAGAATGGCGTTTTCCCTAGCGTAGACGCACCCACGCACCAACGCATCCCTGGAGAGTTCTAAATGGCTAAGTCCGCAAAGCGCGTTGCCGTCACCGGCGCCGCAGGTCAAATCGGTTACTCGCTGCTGTTTCGCATCGCCAACGGCGATCTGCTCGGCAAGGACCAGCCCGTCATTCTGCAATTGCTCGACCTCCCGCAAGCCCAAGCCGCCGTCAAGGGCGTCGTCATGGAGCTCGAGGATTGCGCGTTCCCGCTGCTGGCGGGCGTGGTCGTGACGGACGACCCGAAGGTCGCGTTCAAGGACGCCGACATCGCGCTGCTCGTGGGTGCGCGTCCGCGCTCGAAGGGCATGGAACGTAAGGACCTCTTGTCGGCCAATGCCGAAATCTTCACGGTTCAAGGCCGCGCGCTGAACGAAGTCGCCAGCCGCGACGTGAAGGTCCTCGTGGTCGGCAACCCGGCGAACACGAACGCCTACATCGCCATGAAGTCGGCGCCCGATCTGCCGAAGAAGAACTTCACGGCGATGTTGCGCCTCGACCACAACCGCGCGCTGTCGCAATTGGCCTCGAAGTCGGGCAAGCCGGTTTCGTCGCTCGAGAAGGTCGCCGTCTGGGGCAACCACTCGCCCACGATGTATGCCGACTACCGCTTCGCGACGGCCGACGGCCAGTCGGTGAAGGCGTTGATCAACGACGAGCAATGGAACCGCGACGTGTTCCAGCCGACGGTCGGTAAGCGCGGCGCGGCCATCATCGAAGCACGCGGCCTGTCATCGGCGGCTTCGGCGGCCAACGCGGCGATCGACCACGTCCGCGACTGGGTGCTCGGCACGAACGGCAAGTGGGTCACGATGGGCATCCCGTCGGACGGCTCGTACGGCATCCCCGAAGACATCATCTACGGCGTGCCCGTCACCTGCGAAAACGGCGAGTACAAGCGTGTGGAAGGCCTCGAAATCGACGCCTTCTCGCGCGAAAAGATGGAATTCACGCTGAAGGAATTGCTCGAAGAGCGCGACGGCGTGCAACACCTGCTCGGCTAAGCGCCGAGTGCCGGCGCGGGCTGCATGGGCGGCCCGCGCCGCGAAACGATTCGAGAGTCCGGCGCCGTGTACGCCGCGTCCCTGCGACGCGGGCGTCCGGCGCCGTCTCCCCATCTCGGATTCGAACGTGCTTTGCGACATTCGGTCGCGGTGCCGGGTAAGAGCCCCATTGGGCTAGGCAGCCGCTCGGCGGCTCGCTGCCGGCGCTGGACGCATGGCCGGCAGAGCCCGCCCGAATCCGGTCTTTTGAACAGATTTGTAAAGCTGCTGACGCCGAAGATGCGCGCCCTCACTCCCGCGGAAGTGTTGTTCGACGGCGAAACGCCGCCCGCGTTGCTACCCGTGTGCGACCACTACGCGGGCAGTGAAAAGCTCATGCTCAAATCGCTCGCGCTTCAGGGCGAGCTTGGGCCCGTGTTCGATGTGACGCTCGATTGCGAGGATGGCGCCGCCGTCGGTCATGAAGCCGAGCATGCCGAACTCGTCGCATCGCTGATCGGCGGCGAACACGATCGGTTCGGACGCGTCGGCATACGCATCCACGATTTCCAGCACCCGCATTGGCGCGACGATGTCCGCCTCGTGCTTCGCGCGGCCAAGCGCGCCCCGGCCTATATCACGTTGCCGAAGATTCGCAGCGTGGCCGATGCCGCTGAAATGTGCGCCTTTATCGAGGCCACGCGGCGCGAATTCGGCATCGAGAAACCGGTTCCCACTCAACTTTTGATCGAAACGCACGGCGCGCTGGCCGAGGTCTTCCGGCTCGCATCGCTGCCGACCGTCGAGGCGCTCTCGTTCGGTCTGATGGATTTCGTCTCGGCCCACGGCGGCGCGATTCCGGACGCGGGCATGCGCTCGCCCGGTCAGTTCGACCATCCGCTCGTGCGGCGCGCCAAACTCGAAATCGCGGCCGCCTGCCATGCCTATGGGCGCGTGCCGTCGCACAACGTCACGACCGAAATCCGCGATATGTCCGTGGTGGCGGCCGATTGCGCCCGCGCACGCGACGAATTCGGCTATACGCGCATGTGGAGCATTCACCCCGCGCAGGTACCCGTGATCGTCGCGGCGTTCGCGCCGCGCGACGAAGCGATCGCCACCGCGGCCGCGATCTTGCTCCAAGCCCAGGCCGCGCAGTGGGGCCCCACGCGCTACGGCGATACGTTGCACGACCGGGCAAGCTACCGCTACTACTGGTCGGTACTGCGCCGGGCGCGCGCAACCGGCCGGCCGTTGCCGCCCGAAACCGCCCCCTTGTTCGGACCCGCATCGTCGAAGGAAACACCATGACAGCCCCTCAATCGGCCCTTCTCTCCCCCGGCGCGGCGTTCCGCGCGGCCGTCGCGAACGAAAAACCGCTGCAAGTCGTCGGCGCGATCACAGCCTACGCGGCCAAGATGGCGC
>NZ_QUBS01000056.1 GCF_003390925.1 Trinickia diaoshuihuensis
CGACCGCGCCCGCGCCGGCGCGACCTCGCGCCTGGCCGCGCTCGCGCGTGCGGCGCCCGCGCAATGGGACCTGTCGGCCGTCGAGCGGATGGACCACGTCGGCGGGCAGGCGCTCTGGCGCGTCTGGGGCCGCAAAATGCCCGAGCACATCGCGTTGACGGACACCCAGCGCGACATCTTCGCGCGCATTGCTTTGCTCGAAACACAACGCGAGTCGCCGGAGCCGGTGCCGCGCGTCGATATCGTCACGGCTTTGGGCCGGGCGGTGCTCGGTTTCGCGGATCACGCCTACGGCGCCATGGCGATGTTCGGCCGCTTCGTCCTGGACGCGCTTTCGGTGCTGCGCCGCCCCTCGCGCGCGCCATGGCTCGAGATTTCCGCCAACGTCTATAGCGCCGGGGCGAAGGCGTTGCCGATCACGGCGCTCGTCGCGTTTCTGATCGGCATCGTGCTGAGTTACTTGTCGGCACAGCAGTTGCGCCTGTTCGGCGCGAATCAATACATCGTCAACATCCTCGGTCTCTCTGTGATTCGCGAACTCGGCCCCGTGCTCTCGGCCATCCTCGTCGCCGGGCGCTCCGGCTCGGCCATCACCGCGCAAATCGGCGTCATGCGCGTGACCGAGGAACTCGACGCGATGCTCGTCATGGGCATCCCACACGGCCGGCGGCTCGTGCTGCCGCGCGTCGTGGCGCTCTCGATCGCGATGCCGCTCATCGTCATGTGGACGAACATCGTCGCCCTGGCCGGCGGGGCGCTCGCGGCCCAACTCGTCCTCGGTATCGATATGGCCTACTTCGTGCGCGCGCTGCCGGGCGTCGTGCCGATCGCCAACGTATGGATCGGGCTCGGCAAGGGCGTTGCGTTCGGCATGTTGATCGCGCTCGTCGCTTGCCACTTCGGCTTTCGGATCAAACCGAACTCTCAAAGCCTCGGCACGGGAACGACCTCGTCCGTCGTTTCCTCGATCACGGTCGTCATCCTCGCCGATGCGATTTTCGCCATCGTCTTTCAGAACGTCGGGCTATGAGCACTCCCTTGACCGCCGCCGTGCGCAATGTGCCGCCGCCCGCGATCGCGGAGCGGGTAATCGAGGTGCGCGATCTGACCAAGCGCTACGGTGCGATGACCGTGCACGAGCATTTGAACTTCGACGTGCGGCGCGGTGAAATCGTCTCGATCGTCGGTGGTTCGGGCTCGGGCAAGACTACCCTCGTGCGCCAGATCCTCGGGCTCGAGGCGCCCACCGCGGGTACCATCGAAGTATTCGGGCGCGATACGTCGTCGATCGACGAGCAAACGGCCCGCGTCATGCGCAGCCGCATCGGCATGCTGTTTCAGCAAGGGGCGCTGTTTTCGTCGATGTCGGTCTTCGACAATATCGCGCAGCCGATCCGCGAACTCGGCAAGGTACCGGGCCCGCTCTTGCACGATATCGTCATGCTCAAGCTGGAAATGGTGGGGCTGCCTTGCAAGCATGCCTCGAAGATGCCGGCCGCGCTCTCGGGCGGCATGATCAAGCGGGTGGGCATCGCGCGGGCGCTCGCGTTGGAGCCCGAGTTGCTGTTTTTGGACGAGCCGACGGCCGGCCTCGATCCGAAAGCGTCCGAGGACTTCGTGGAACTGATTGCCACCCTGCACCGGGCGCTGGGCCTGACGGTCGTGATGGTGACGCACGATCTCGATACGATGACCTCGCTGTCGACGCGTGTAGCCGTCATCGCCGATCGTCGCGTCCTCGTGGCCGCGCCGGTCGAGGAGGCGGCGGCCGTCGATCATCCGTTCGTTCGCGAGTTCTTTCTGGGTAGGCGCGGCCGGCGGGCGTTGCAAGCGCTGCCGCCCGAGCGCCGCGCGAAGCTGCCGCCGGCCGCGCTCGTGTCGGCGACAAGCGAGGTGCCGTTATGACGCGCGAGCCGAAGCGGCGGCGGGCGGCCTCGTAAGGCGCCGCGCAACGACGAGACAATGCGATGGAAAACAAATCACATGCGTTTTGGGCGGGACTGTTCACGATCGGGCTAGGGCTTACGATCGCGCTCGCCGTATTCTGGTTCAATCTCGACCGCACGGTGCGCGTTCCCTACGATCTGATTTCGCATACGAACGTCACGGGGCTCTCGACCGACGCCGATGTGCGCTACCGTGGGCTCGAAGTGGGCAAGGTGAGATCGATCCGATTCGACCGGGCGCATCCGGGCACGATCGTGATTCGCATTGCGGTCGACAAAAGCGCGCCTATCACGCGCTCCACGTTCGGGAGTCTCGGGTTGCAGGGCGTGACCGGCATCGCGTTCATCCAACTCGACGATACGGGCACCGATCTCGCCCCCGTGCCGACCTCGGAAAAGCATGTGGCTCAACTGCCGATGCGGCCCGGGCTGCTCGATCAACTGCAAGAGCGCGGCGATGCGCTGATGAGCGAGTTGCAAAGCGTAGCCGCGCGTGCCGACGCGATGCTGTCCGATCAAACGCGCACGCAACTGCTCGCCACGGCGTCGAGCCTGCAGCACGCGGCCGATGCGGTCACGCAACTCGCGCAGACGGCAGCTCCCGCGGCCGCGCAGCTACCGGGCACGATGAACGCGCTCACGCGCACGCTCGCTTCGACGAATGCCTTGGTGACGACGCTCGCTTCGCCGAGCGGGCCGCTCACGGCGAACTTGAACAAGATCGGCTCGGCCGCCGATCGCGCGGGCGGGGCGTTGGCGACGATGGATACGTCGCTGCAGCAAATGTCGGCGCGCCTCGACTACGAAACGCTACCGCGCGTGAATGCGCTTGCCACCGACGTTGGCGGCGCGGCGCGCGCGTTCGATCGTGCCGCCAACGCCTTCAGCACGAGCCCGAGCAGCGTGCTGTTCGGCGTGGGACGCGCGCAGCCGGGCCCCGGCGAACCCGGTTTCGCGTGGCCCGCGCCCGCCCCCTCGGCAGCCGCGCAGGGACATTGAAAGACTCGACGAGGGAGCGTACAGCATGAGACGGACGACCGATCGAAGCCTATCCGCACGGACAACGTGTTCCGATCCGACCGCCGAACGCGGCGGGAGACGCGCGGTTGCGCGCGCAACGAGGGCAGTTGGCTATGCGCTTGCGGCCGCGGCCATGGCGGGCGCGATCGGCGGTTGCGCGTTCGGCACGCCGGCGGCGCTCGCGAACGTCCGCTATGACCTCGGCCCGCAAAGTCCGCCCGCTTACCTTGGGCCGCTGCCGACGTTGCGCTTGTTCGACGTGCGCTCGCCGGCCTCGCTCGACTCCGACGACATCCGCTACCGCATGAGTTATGCGGACCCGCATCGCACGGCGGCCTACGCGAACAGCCATTGGACGATGCGTCCCGCTCAGTTGTTGACCGAACGCGTGCGCGGCGCCCTAGCCGCGCGCGGGGCCGTGCTGAGCGGCGGCGACTCGGTGAACGCGCCGCTGCTCACGATCGATCTGGACACGTTCGAGCAGGTTTTCGACAGCGAGAGCCAAAGCCACGCATTGCTGAGGGCGCGCGCGACGTTAACGCGCGACGGCGTGCTCGTCGCGCAGCAGACGTTCGAGGCGCGCGCGCCGGCGAGCACGGCCAACGCGGCGGGCGGCGTGCAGGCGCTCGCGGCCGCGAGCGACCAATTCGTGGCCCAACTCGTCGCGTGGCTCGGGATGCAAGCGAGCGCGGCGGCACGATGAGGGCGGCCGAGCGAGCGCGCGTCGTGCTCGCTATAATCGGCCGACCGCCTCATCCCGCCCGCGCCATGCCGGTGTCCTCGCGGCGGGCCGGCACTCTCTCGGAGCGCTAGACCATGGATTCCTTCTATAAGTACCACGTCTTTTTCTGCACGAACCAACGCGCGCCCGACGCCGATCGCCCCAGTTGCGGACGGCGCTGCGACGCGGAGCACATGATCGACCACACGAAAAAGCGCGTGAAGCAACTGGGTCTCGCCGGCGCCGGCAAGGTCCGGATCAACAAGGCGGGCTGCCTCGACCGTTGCGAGGAGGGACCCACGATCGTCGTCTATCCGGAAGGCACGTGGTACACCTACATCGACGAGACCGATCTCGATGAAATCGTCGATTCCCATTTGAAGGACGACAAGGTCGTCGAGCGTCTTTTGATCGACCAACCCGCCTGAGCTTCGCGCACGCTCGCATAGCGTCACTCATGAACGTCCATACGCAGAAATTTCTCATCGACGGTCCCGTCGGAAAAATCGAGGTTGCGCTCGATCGTCCGGAAGGGGACGCGCGCGGTATCGCGCTCGTCGCGCATCCGCATCCGCTGTTCGGCGGATCGATGGATAACAAGGTCGCCCAAACGCTGGCACGTACGCTCGTGCAGCTCGGCTACGTCACCTATCGCTCGAATTTCCGCGGCGTGGGGCAAACCGAAGGCAGCTATGACGAGGGCGTCGGCGAACGCGACGATCTCGTTGCCGTCATCGCGCATATGCGCGAGCAGCCGGGGCAGGCATCGCTGCCGCTCGTGCTGGCCGGGTTCTCTTTCGGCACGGCCGTCGTCTCGCACGTTGCGCGCATGCTGACCGAACGCGGGCAAAGCATCGAACGCATGGTATTCGTCGGCACCGCCGCGAGCCGTTTCGAGGTGGCCAACGTCCCCGAGAACACGTTGGTCATTCATGGCGAACAGGACGATACGGTGCCGATCGCGTCCGTCTTCGAGTGGGCGCGGCCGCAAGAGCTGCCGGTCGTCGTCATTCCCGGTGCCGAGCATTTCCTCCATCGCAAGCTGCACATCTTGAAGCGGATCGTCGTCGACGCTTGGCGTTGAGTCGCCGCGAAGGCTTGCATTGCCCTGACGAATCGGCGCGCGCACCGAGCGCGCAAAGGGCTGGAAACGGCCGGCGTCTGCGCGTTTTCGGCAAGAAAAGCCCGTTTTCGGCCGGACGTGCCGCGTATAATGGGCGAAATTTTTTGCGCGCCGTTTCGTCGATGCGGCCCCATACGTCTCATGCGTAGCGGGTAAAGCATCGGCACACGGGAGCGAACGACGCGAACCGAATCGTGCGCCGCCAGTCAAACGGGCGCCGCGCAAGCCGCGTCGCTCGTTCATCGTGCGCCGTGACGGGCGGTGAAAACCGCCGACCGGCGGCCGGCATTTCCCGATCGCGCGCGTCCGCGCGCTTCGCTTTTCTGCACGAATCGATCTATGCGTTCTTCCTCGTTCCGTCTCCCGCCCGTTGTTGCTTCCTCGTTCGTTTCTTCCTCGCTCGGCGCCGCCGCATTGACGGCCGCGACACTCGCCGCGGGTGCCTTGTATGCGCCGGCCGCGAGCGCGCAGGTACCTCCGCCCGCCGTGACGGCTCGCTCGTGGGTGCTCGTCGATGCGACGAGCAATCAAGTGCTGGCCTCGGGTAATGCCGACGAGCGCGTCGAACCCGCGTCGCTCACGAAATTGATGACGGCCTACCTCGTCTTCGAAGCCTTGCAGACGAAGAAGATTTCGATGGATCAGGTCGTGGTCCCGAGCGAAGCCGTGCGTCGCGTGCGCAACGACGAATCGCGCATGTTCATCGAGGCGCAAAAGCCGGTCAGCGTGCACGACCTCGTCTACGGCATGATCATTCAGTCGGGCAATGACGCGGCGATCGCACTGGCCGAACTCGTCGGCGGCAGCGAGGCGCATTTCGTCGAAATGATGAACGCGGAGGCGCAGCGGCTCGGGATGAAGGGGACGCATTATGCCGACGTGAACGGCATGCCGTCGCCGGGCCATTACACGACGGCCGCCGATCTGGCCGTGCTCTCGGCGCATCTGATCCGCGACTACCCCGAGTACTACAGCATCTTCTCGATCAAGGACTTCACCTACAACAAGATCAAGCAGCCTAACCGCAACCGGCTGCTCTGGATCGATCCGACCGTGGACGGGTTGAAGACGGGGCATACGCAAGCGGCCGGCTACTGCCTGATTGCTTCGGCCAAACGGCCGTTGCCGGGCGTGCCCGACGCTTCGCGCCGCCTCGTTAGCGTGATGATGGGCGAGGAGAAAGAGCACGAGCGCGTGCAAGACAGCATGAAGATGCTGAACTACGGGTACTCGGCTTACGATACGGTGCGCCTGTTCAAAGCCAATCAATCCGTGCAGACGCCGCGCGTCTACAAGGGCGCCGCGAACTCGGTGCAAGTGGGCGTGAAGAGCGATCAATACATCACCGTGCCACGCGGGATGGGCGAGAAGATCAAGCCGCAATTCGTGCTGAACGAGCCGCTCGTCGCACCGATTGCGAACGGCCAGCAAGTGGGTACGGTGCAGATTGCCGCCGACGGCAAGACGCTGACGCAGTTCCCGATCGTTGCCCTGCAAGCCGTTCCGCAAGCGGGTATCGGCGGCCGCATTTGGGATTCGCTCTTGCTGATGTTCGGCAAGAAGAAGTGACGGAGGTACGAGCATGAGCCCGGTGAACGAGTCCTTATTCGAGTTTCCTTGCGATTTTCCGATCAAGGTGATGGGCAAGGCGCACCCCGACTTCGCCGAGACGATCGTAACCGTCGTGCAGCGGTTCGACGCCAGTTTCGACGCGACACGCGTCGAAACGCGGCCGTCGAGCGGCGGCAACTACATCGGCTTGACCGTCACCGTGCGCGCGCAGAGCCGGGAACATCTCGACGACATCTATCGCGCCTTGACCGGCCATCCGATGGTCAAGGTCGTGCTGTAAGCTGGGCGCGAAAGCTCGCGACTTCTTCCATCAACCACGTGCGAAACGCCTGAACCCGCACGCTTGCCAATAGCGGCGGCGGGCAGACGAACCAATACGAGGCCGCGCTGGGTGCCTCGATGGCGAACAGCCGCACGAGCCGGCCCGTGGCCAGTTCGTGCGCCGCGATCGAGCGCCTGACGATCGCGATGCCTTGCCCGTCGAGCGCTGCTTGCAGCAGATTCGACGAATCTTGATAAAGCACGCCGCGGCGCGGCTCCTGCACGCCCGCGAGTCCCGCCGCTTCGAACCAATGCCGCCACATCCGATCGTCCGCGCGCAGCAAGCGCGGCGATGCGGCCAATTCGGCCGGCGTCTTCGGCAGCGCACCGCCGTTGAACGTCGGGGCGCAGACCGGGAACGAGACCTCGTCCAGCAGCGCCTCGGCATGCAAATCGACATAGGGGCCGGTACCGAACCGGATCCCGACGTCCACGTCGTCGCGCGTGAAATCGGTCAAGACGTTGGTCGACAACAGTTCGAGATCGATTTCCGGATGGCGCTCGATAAAGCGCCCGATGCGCGGCGTGATCCAGCGCGCGGAGAACGAGGAAACCGACGACACGACGAGCCGCCGGGCCCGCTGGCCCTCGCGTACTTCGCGCGTCGCGTCGGCGAGCGAGATCAGCGCGGTGCGGACGTCCTTGGCATAGCGGCAGCCCGCGTCGGTCAGGCGGACTCGCTTGCCTTCGCGCATAAACAAGGCCGTGCCCAGCTCGTCTTCCAGCGCCCGGATTTGATGGCTCACGGCGCCATGCGTTACGAACAGCTCCTCGGCCGCGCGCGAGAAGCTCTCGTGCCGGGCGGCTGCCTCGAATACCCTCAAGGCGTTCAATGCGGGCAGTTGTCGAAGGTTCACGGGTTGCCTCATTCGTTACTTTTTCTCACATCGACGTGAGAATTGATCGTTTGGTCGATTGCCTTGGCGTGTCTAGGATTGTAGGCACGGAGCAACCTTGTGGTGAGACGATCATGCGACAAATTTCCTCAAGTATCACGTTCGAAATCGCGCCTGGCGAAACGCTGCCGATGATGATTTCGCATAGCACACGCTTATCCGTCCACGGTTCGCCCGTTTGGGTGACGCGCAGCAACGACGTCGAGGACTATTGGCTACAGCCCGGTCACTCGCTGCGCCTGCGGCCCGGAGAGCGCCTCTGGCTCAGCAGCGAGGGGCCGCGGGCGGCGTGCGTGGCGTTCGTCGCGCCGTTGCGGCGCACGGCGGTGCTGGCCGATTTGGCGAGCGCGCTCTCCGACTGGTGGGCGGCGCGCTGGAGCGGTTGGCGCACGGTTTGACGCGGCGTTCGGGTCCGGAGTAGCTCGATGGCATGCGAGCGCGCTCCGGGCGCCGCGGGCGGACCCCTGCCGATTCCGGTAAACTGGCGGCCATTATGTGTGCCGCATCGACTTCTTCTTTCGTCCGCCCGTTGCCGTTTTCTTCGAATGCGGGGGCGCCCGACGCGGTGCCGAGCGGCGAGAGCAGCAGTGCCGTTGCCGAGGCGCCGGAGGTTATCGCGCCCCCGATCGTCCGTTGGCTGGGCGCCGTGCCGTACGAGCGCGCCTTCGAGTCGATGCGCGCGTTCACCGAGGCGCGCACCGCCGATACGCCCGACGAAATTTGGCTCGTCGAGCACCCGCCCGTCTTCACGCTCGGGCAGGCGGGAAAGCCCGAACACTTGCTCGTTCCCGATCCCGCCATTTCGGTCGTGCAAGTCGACCGGGGCGGACAGATCACCTATCACGGTCCCGGCCAAGTCGTGGCTTATCTGCTGCTCGACCTGCGCCGGCGCAAGCTCATGGTGCGCGAATTCGTCGTGCTCATCGAGCAAGCCGTGATCGACACCCTCGCGGCGTATAATCTCGTCGGCGTGCGCCGGCCCGGCGCGCCCGGCATCTACGTGGCGCCGGGACAAGGGTCGGGCGGGCACGAGGGCGCGAAGATCGCCGCGCTCGGCCTGAAAATCCGCAACGGATGCAGCTATCACGGCGTGAGCCTGAACGTGAAGATGGATCTGCGGCCGTTTCTCGCGATCAACCCTTGCGGCTATGCGGGACTGGAGACGGTCGATATGGCGACGCTCGGCGTCGCCGCCGGCTGGAACGAAGTGGCCGAAACCTTAGCGGCGCGGCTCGCCGCGAACCTCGGCGACGCACCGCGCGCTCGCTCATCGATTGGATCACCGAATGACTGACGTTAACGCCCAACCGGCTGCCGCCTCCGACGCATCGCAAGCCGCGACTCCCTACGACGCGACCGCCAAGCAGAAAGCTCAAGCGAAAACGGCACGTATTCCGATCAAGATCGTACCGATCGAGAAGCTGAAAAAGCCGGAGTGGATCCGCGTGAAGGCCGCGACGGGCAGCTCGCGGTTTTCGGAGATCAAGCAGATTTTGCGCGAGCACAACCTGCATACGGTCTGCGAGGAAGCCAGTTGTCCGAACATCGGCGAGTGTTTCGGCAAGGGCACGGCCACGTTCATGATCATGGGCGACAAGTGCACGCGCCGGTGTCCGTTCTGCGACGTCGGCCACGGCCGTCCCGATCCGCTCGATACCCAAGAGCCGGCTAACCTTGCGCGCACGATCGCGGCGCTCAAGCTCAAGTACGTGGTGATCACGAGCGTGGACCGCGACGACTTGCGCGATGGCGGCGCCGGCCATTTCGTCGAATGTATTCGGCAAGTTCGCGAGCAGTCGCCGGCGACGCGCATCGAGATTCTGACGCCCGACTTCCGCGGCCGCCTCGATCGCGCGCTCGAGATCCTGAACGCGGCGCCGCCCGACGTCATGAATCACAATCTCGAAACGGTGCCGCGGCTCTACAAGGAAGCGCGTCCCGGTTCGGACTATGCGCATTCGCTGAAGCTCTTGAAGGACTTCAAGGCGCTGCATCCCGAGGTGCCGACGAAGTCCGGCATCATGGTGGGCCTAGGCGAGACGGAAGAAGAGATCTTGCAGGTGATGCGCGATTTGCGTGCGCACGACGTCGATATGTTGACGATCGGCCAGTACTTGCAGCCTTCCGAGCATCATTTGCCCGTGCGCGCATACGTGCATCCCGATACGTTCAAGATGTACGAGGAAGAGGCCTACAAGATGGGCTTCACGCATGCGGCCGTGGGCGCGATGGTGCGTTCGAGCTACCACGCCGATCAACAAGCGCACGACGCGGGCGTCGAGGGCGTGGTTTGACGGTTATCGGGTAGAGAGCGACGTTTCCCGCGGGACCTAATTGCGCGCTAGCGCGGCCGGTCTGGATGATCGGTTGCACTAGCGCGTTCTAACATCTGCTCAGCCACTTCGTGGCCGAAGAGTTCCGGGAGCACCGTTTCAGCGGTCCTTGCCTGAGCGAACTCTGCTTCACCCCATATCGGGTTGTCGTCCTTAGATTCATTCACTTTTTGTGGCTGCATCACGCTCCCTTGCGTGGATCTGCTTTATGCAGACGAATGGTCTTTGTATGTGTGCAAATTCCGATTCGTCCGTCCGTGCCTGCAATTCAGACTGTTTGAGCCTTTCCGGCAACCCGGATGCCGCAGAACCCGGTTTCCGGAAACCTGGACTTAGGCTCACGATCAAGTAAAAAAATAGCAATAAAATCAAAGACTAAGCGCGAATTGCGCATTGGCATCGACCTTGCAATCGATGGACCCCACGAACGGTCGCCTTGGCCGGTCGACTTATTTCAAGCTGGGAGACATCGATGCGTCCTCTGAAGAAGCCCTTCTACCGAATCCTCTACGTCCAGGTCATTGCGGCCATCATCGCCGGTGTCTTGCTCGGCCATTTCTCGAGCGCGCTCGCCGTCGACATGAAGCCGCTCGGCGACGCGTTCATCAACCTCGTGAAGATGGTCATCGGCCCGATCATCTTCTGCACGGTCGTCTCCGGCATCGCCGGGATGGAGGACATGAAGAAGGTCGGCCGCGTCGGCGGCAAGGCGCTGCTCTACTTCGAGGTTATCTCCACGTTCGCGCTCGTGCTCGGGCTCATCGCCACGCACGTGCTCAAACCCGGCGCGGGCTTCAACGTCGACGTGAACTCGCTCGACGGCAAAGCCGTGGCCTCGTATGCCGCCAAGGCGCACGGCCAGAGCACCGTCGACTTCTTCATGCACATCATTCCGCGCACGATGGTCGATGCGTTCGCACAAGGCGAGATCCTGCAGATCCTGCTCGTCGCGTTGCTGTTCGGCAGCGTCCTCGCGACGATCGGCGAGCGCGGCAAGCCCGTGACCGACTTCGTCGAAAGCGTCTCGCAAGTGCTGTTCGGGATCGTGCGCATCGTCACGAAGCTCGCCCCGATCGGCGCGTTCGGCGCGATGGCCTTCACGATCGGCAAGTACGGCATCGGCTCGCTGCTGCCGCTGATGAAGCTGATCGGCACGTTCTATCTGACCTCGCTAGTGTTCGTGCTCGTCGTGCTCGGCACCGTGGCACGGCTCGTCGGCTTCAACATCATCCGCTTCGTCGGCTACATCAAGGAAGAGATGCTGATCGTGCTCGGCACGAGTTCGTCCGAAGCCGCGTTGCCGCAATTGATGGCCAAGCTCGAAAAGCTTGGCTGCTCGCGCTCCGTCGTCGGCCTCGTGGTGCCCACCGGATATTCGTTCAACTTGGACGGCACGAACATCTACATGACGATGGCGGTGCTGTTCATCGCGCAAGCGACGAATACCGACCTCACGCTCACGCAGCAGCTCACGCTGATCGCCGTCGCCATGCTGACGTCGAAGGGCGCGAGCGGCGTGACGGGCGCAGGCTTCATCACGCTCGCCGCGACGCTTGCCGTCGTGCCGACGATTCCGCTCTCGGGCATGGTGCTGATTCTCGGCATCGATCGCTTCATGAGCGAATGCCGTGCGCTGACGAATATCGTCGGCAACGGGGTGGCCACCGTCGTCGTATCCGCTTGGGAAAAAGAACTCGATCGCTCGAAGCTGCGCGCGGCGCTCGGACGCGGTGCGCAAGCGCTGGACGCCGAAGCCCAGACGAATAGCGCGGGCGTCTAATACCTTGGCGGCGCAGGCGCGGCTCGTAGGCTATGACACAATAGGCTACGTGTTCGCCTACGCCCAGCCATCGTGACTCGCCGCCTGATCGTCGTTCTCGCGCTCGCCGCGACATTGCTTGCCGTGTGCGTGGCCACCTGGCGCATCGCCTGGCTGCGCGGGATCGACGTTTTACAACAGCAGGCGGCCGCGCGGGCCGAGCGTACAGCCAATGCGCTCGGCGATACGCTCGAACGCTACGAATCGCTGTCCTACCTCGTCGCGAGCCACCCGCTCGTTGCCGAGGCGCTCGATACGGGCTCCCCCGACGCGCTCGCGCGTGCCGACCGCTACCTCGCCGACGCGAACGCGCACGCGCACGCCGACGTCTCCTACATCATCCGCGCCGACGGCCGATGCATGGCCGCCAGCAATTGGGATCGGCCCGATAGTTTCGTCGGTTCCCAGTACCGGTTTCGCCCGTACTTTATCGATGCGATGCAGACGCAGGTCGGCCGATTCTTCGGCATCGGCACGGTGTCGGGCGTCCCGGGCTATTACATCTCGCAACCGGTTCGCCGCGACGGACGCATCGTCGGCGTGGCGGTACTCAAGCTCAACCTCGAATGGTTTCCGGGCGCCGACGCGAACGAGCCCGTCTTGGTGGCCGACAAGCACGGCGTGATTTTTCTGTCGTCGGTACCCGCTTGGAAATATCGAGCGGTGCGCGATCTGCCCAGCGATATCGCCGAATCGATCGAGAAAACGCGCCAGTACGCCGGCGTGCCGATCGCCAAATTACCTATCACGCCGGTGCGCGCGCTCGATACGCCCGATCTACGGATCGTGCGCGTAGGCGCGCGCGCGGCTTCGCCGTATTACCTGCTCATCGAACGCACCGTGCGCACGCCCGGCTGGCAATTGATGACGCTTGCCCCGGTGGAATCGGTCGTCGACGATGCGCGCAACACGACCGCCGCCGTCGGCTTCGGTTTCATCTCGCTTTGCTTGCTCGCGTTTTACTGGCGCATGCGTCGCGCGCGGGCGCGTGAGCGAGAGGCGGGACGTGCCGCGCTGCAACGCGCGTATGCCGAGTTGAACCAGCGCGTAGAGGCGCGTACCGCCGATCTGTCTGCCGCCAACGCGCAGCTATTGACCGAGGTGGCCGAACGCACGCGTGCGGAAAACGAGTTGCGCGCGGCACACGCGGAGTTGTTGCAGACGAGCAAGCTCGCCGCGCTCGGGCAGATGGCCGCCGGTATCACGCATGAATTGAATCAACCGCTCGCGGCGCTGCGCACGTTCTCGGACAACACGCGCGTGCTGATCGAGCGCGGCGAGCTTCCGGCCGCGCGCGAGAATCTCGAAGCGATCGGCTCGTTGACCGAGCGCATGGGCAAAATCACGAATCAACTGAAACTGTTCGTCGGCCGCGCGCAGCCGACCAATGCCTGCTGCGATTTGGCCCGCGCGCTACGCAACGCGTGCGGCGTGCTGCAAGACAGGCTGCGCCGCGTGTCGTTCGAAGTGCGCATGCGCGAGGTTTCGCGATTGCCGGACCCGCAAAGTCGCGACTCGCTCGGTGCGACCAGTGCCTATGCGTCCATCGACTTGCGGGCCGACTCCCCGCCGCTCATCGTTCATTGCGACAGCCTGCGTCTCGAACAAGCCCTGATCAACTTGATCGGCAATGCCCTCGATGTATTGGAGCCGGTGACCGAGCCGCGCCTGTCGATCGATGTCGACGTGAGCGAAGAGGCGCTATCGGTCACCGTGCGCGACAACGGACCCGGCATCAGCGCCGAGGCGCTGCCTCGGTTATTCGAACCGTTCTTTACCACGAAGGCAGCCAGCAAGGGGCTTGGACTCGGCTTGGCGATCGCCTCGTCGATCGCGCGCGATTGCGGCGGCGCGCTGATCGCGCGCAACGAGCCGGGCGGCGGGGCGGCGTTCGTTTTGACGCTGCGCCGCGCGACGACGGCGTCGCAGAGCGCATGGCAGCAAAGCGACCCGGCGTCGACGAGCTAACGCACTTTGGACGGCGTGGATCTTCTTTTCTATGGTATTTCGACATCGCCATGAACCCGACGGCATCCGCAGATAGCGTACAGGTGATCTTCATCGAAGACGACGAGCTCGTGCGCCGAGCGAGCGTGCAAAGCTTGCATTTGGCCGGGTTCGCCGTGAACGGGTATGACTCGGTGGAAGCAGCGCAGCGCGCGCTGGGTCAATTCGACGACCGGTTCGCGGGCGTCATCGTCAGCGACATCCGCCTGCCCGGCGCCAGCGGTCTCGACCTGCTCGCCCAGTGCCGGCGGGCAGCGCCCGAGGTGCCCGTCATTCTCGTCACGGGGCATGGCGACATCTCCATGGCCGTCCAGGCGATGCGCGACGGCGCCTACGATTTCGTCGAAAAGCCGTTTTCGGCCGAACGTCTCGTCGATACGGTGCGGCGTGCGCTCGAGCACCGGCGTCTCGTCCTCGAAAACGCCGCGTTGCGGCGCGAGTTGGCGGTGCGCGACGCACTCGTGCCGCGCATCATCGGCCGCAGCGCGGCGATCGGCGAAGTGCGCCGGCTCATTGCGAACGTCGCGCCGACCGATGCGCCCGTGCTCGTCATCGGCGATACGGGCGCGGGCAAGGAACTCGTCGCGCGCAGTCTGCACGAGTTGTCTCCGCGTCAGGACAAACCGTTCGTCGCCGTCAATTGCGGCGCGTTGCCCGAGGCGATGTTCGAGTCGGAGATGTTCGGCTACGAGCCGGGTGCCTTTACGGGCGCGGCGAAACGCCGCATCGGCAAACTCGAATACGCGTCGGGCGGCACGGTGTTTCTCGACGAGATCGAGAGCATGCCGTTGCCCTTGCAAGTGAAGCTCCTGCGCGTGCTGCAGGAGGGCACGCTCGAGAGATTAGGCTCGAATCAACCCGTGCGTGTAGACCTGCGGGTGGTCGCAGCGGCCAAGGGCGATATGCAGGCGCTCGTTGCGGCGGGGACGTTCCGGCGCGATTTGTTCTACCGGCTCAACGTCGTGACGATCGATGTGCCGCCGCTGACCGAACGGCGCGAGGATATCGTGCCGCTGTTCGAACACTTTGTGCTCGAGGCCGCGGTGCGCTATGGTCGCCCGGCCCCCTTGCCGACGGCACGCCAGCGAGCGGATTTGATGGCGCGGGACTGGCCCGGCAACGTGCGGGAACTGCGCAATGCGGCCGATCGATTCGTGCTGGGGATCGAGCCCGCGTCGGCTTCGAGCGGGCTCGGCGCTGGCGGTGGTGGGGAGCCGGCCCGTTCGTTGAAGGAGCGCGTCGAGCAGTTCGAGCGCGCGACCATCGCCGATGTACTAGAGCAACATGCCGGCGCCGTGTCGGCAGCCGCCGACGAACTGCAGATCGGTAAGGCGACGCTTTACGAGAAGATCAAACGATACGGCCTCGCCGAGCGAGGCGAGGCCGGAAAGGATGGCGCTGCTTAGCCGGGGGCCGGGCGTGCGATCGAACGAAGAAGCTCAGGCCGAGCCCAATGCCTTTTGCAGCAGTTGATCGAGTTCGGCGAATTGCGGCGAGCCGACGTAACGCTTGAGAATCTTGCCGTCCTTGTCGACGACGAACGTCGTCGGCGTCATCTGGACATTGCCGAATTGTTTGGCGGCGCTGCCGTCGTCCATGGCGACCTTGAACGGCAGCTTACGCGTTTGGGTGTAGTTCACGACGTACATCGGCGCGTCGTACTGCATCGCCACCGCCACGAACTCGAGCCCCTGGCCCTTGTAGCGGTTGAACGTGTCGACCATCTGCGGCATTTCCTTGATGCAGGTCTCGCAGTCGGTCGCCCAGAAGTTGACGAGGTAGACCTTGCCCTTCAATTCCGACGTGGACAGCTTTTGTCCGGACAACAGCGTGAACGTGGCGCTGGGCACCTGCTGGCTGCGGCCGAACGTGAAGTATCCGGCGATCGCGATGGCGGCGGCCGCGCAGGCGAAGGCAACGTAACGCAGCGCTCCGGCGCGGCGGGTGGGGGAAGCTGGGCTTTGGCTCATGGATACGACCTCTTGCGGACGAGCGCGGCGAGAATAGGCGGGCAACTCGATGGCGAGCTGCCGTCTGCGCGATTCGGCGCCGCCATTTTACCCCCTTTCGCAAAGCGCAGCCGAGTGCCGCGCTGCTCGCCCGCGCGATGGCGAAAAAGGCATCCGCGGTGGCGGATAATGGCGCTTTCGCGTTTATCTAGCCAGCCAATCGCTTCCGCTCGCCATCCCCTATGCGTTTCTCCTTCTTGCTTCCCGCCCTGCTTGCCGCGCTCTTCGGCGCCGGATGCACGCCGGCTTACAACTGGCGTACGGTGGCCGATGCCGCCGAAGGCTATTCGGTCGATCTGCCCGCCAAACCGACCGTCGACGAGCGGCGCGTGCAAATCGCGGGCAACGCGCTGCCGATGCACGTGCGAGCCGCCCATACGCAAGGCGCGGTGTTTGCCGTGGCCGTGGTCGACCTTCCGCGCGAGGACGCCGAGCTCGGACGAACCGTGGCCGACGCGCTGCGCCAGGCGCTGGCGCGCAACGTCGGTGCATCGGCCGCCGAGCACGCGGTGCAGATCCGGGCGGCAAGCGGCGCGGCGGTACCCGGAATGGATATCGTGGCCTCTGGCGTGGCGGGCGACGCGGGCGAGAGGCGCACGATTCACGCGTGGGTGGCCGCGCGCGGGCGCCATGTCTATCAAGCCGCCATCATCGCGCCCCAAGCGCCGCCCGAGGAACAAACGGATCAATTTTTTGGGTCGCTGAAGCTCGATTAGCTTGCGGAACGCGGCACGTCGGCGCGGCAGGCCACGAGTTGACGCGCGTGCATACGAATGAAGGTTCCATCGTAGGAATTTGCGCTAATCCCCGGATTTCTTGTAGGTTTTTGGTCTATCCACAGCTACTGTGGATAACTCTGTGGGGAAATCGGGTGCTGCGGCGCTCAAAGCCCCTTCGACGGGGCGTCGCATCGGATTCCTACGACGTTTCGATCTATGAAAAGCTATAAAAATCAAAAACATATAGCCGACGGCTGAAGCATTGGCTTTAAACGAACGTCAGAGCACACGAAAGGCGACTGTGTGCATAAGTCAAGTCTTGACAGCAATTTTTTTGCTGCTGCGGGCCGATCCGAGCTTCGGCTTCGAGCCGGTTCCACGATATGGCCCGCAATTGACATGACTTGTCGCTAATTTGCCCTGCGTGACGTAGGCGAAGCGGGTTGATGGATGGATCATGGCTTCGCTTTATCGCCTTCGTCCGTTCAGGGCGACGAGAAGACGCGGCGATACTGAATGGCCTCGGCGATATGTGCCGCCTTGGGCATCGCCACACCGGCTAGATCGGCGATCGTCCGCGCCACTTTCAGCACGCGGTAGTAGGCCCGAGCCGACCATTTGAATCGCTCGCTGGCCTCGCGCAGCAGCAATTCGGCCGCGCCGTCGAGCTGACAGAGTTCATCGATCTCGCGTCCGTTCAATTCGCGATTTGTCTTGCCTTGCCGATCGAGTTGCCGCTCTCGCGCTTGCTCGACGCGCCGGGCGATCGATGCGCTGGGCTCCCCGATTTCGCTGGAGCGCGCCGATAGCTCGTTCGGCATCAGCGCCGGCAACTCGATTTGGATGTCGATCCGGTCGAGTAGCGGTCCCGAGAGTTTGCGTAGATAACGCGCGGCGATCTCCGGCGTGCATCGGCAGCGTCCCGCCGGATCGCCGCGCCAGCCGCACGGACACGGATTCATGGCGGCGACCAACTGGCACGCCGCGGGGAAATCGACCTGCTGCGCCGCGCGCGAGACCGTGATGCGGCCGGCTTCCAGCGGTTCGCGTAGTGTTTCGAGCACATGCCGGTCGAACTCGGGCAATTCGTCGAGGAACAACACGCCGAGGTGAGCCAGCGTGATCTCGCCGGGTTGGGGCGGATTGCGGCCCCCAACGAGCGCCGCGGCGCTCGACGAATGGTGCGGCGCGCGAAATGGCCGGCGCCGCCAATCGGCCGGCGAAAATCCGTGTGCGCTGGCCGACAGCAGGGCGGCCGAGCTGAGCGCTTCGTCGTCGGTCATCGGCGGCAGCAAGCTCGGCAGCCGCGCGGCCAGCATCGATTTGCCGGCGCCGGGCGGCCCGACCATCAGGACGTGATGTCCGCCGGCCGCAGCCACTTCGAGTGCGCGCCGGGCGCCTTGCTGACCGATGACGTCGGCCATATCGGGCGGCGCGGATCCGCCTCGATCGCGCTCGGGCGGCGCGGCGACCACCGGCGCTAGGCGCTCATCGGACTTCCCGCATAAGTGCGCGCACAACGATGGGAGATCGGCCGCGCCGTAGACGGCGACGCCCGGTACGAGGGCCGCCTCGGCGGCGCTTGCCGCCGGTAGGTACAGTTCCGGCAGATCCCTCGCCGCGACAACTGCATTCGCGGCCGACGCACTACGCGCGGCGCCGCAAGCCATCGCGAACGCTCCGCGCATGGGCCGCAACGCGCCCGTTAGGGAAAGTTCGCCGGCAAACTCCCGCTCGCCGAGCGCACCCACGGGGATCTGCGCGCTAGCCGCGAGAATCCCAAGCGCAATAGGCAAATCGAAGCGCCCCGATTCTTTCGGCAAATCGGCCGGAGCCAAATTGACGGTGATGCGGCGCACGGGAAATTCGAAGCCGCAGTTTTGCAGCGCCGCGCGTACACGCTCACGGCTTTCGCGCACTTCGAGATCGGGCAAACCGACGATCGAAAACGACGGCAACCCATTGGCTAAATGAACTTCGACGGTGACTTCGGGCGCGCGGCCGGAAGCGGGCGCGCGCGAGCGCACCACGGCAAGCGACATATGTTCTCCTCAGAACCGGGCCGCCGAGGTATTCGCGGCTTTTCCAAAAGGTGAGGACTGGGACGGTCCTCTGATTGCGATAGCGCGGCGCGGTGGCGATGGGTTCGCGCACGGCGCCCGCGTGTCACAATCACTGTAGCAACGGCAGATGGCTCTGGGGCACCCGCCGCTCATCGTTGGCCGTTCGGCCTACAAGTGCGATAGCCTTTTGCTTGCCTCGAATCGAGTTCGAGCATAACATGGCCATGTGAAATAACATGGCCAGCTGAAATAACATGGTCAAGTGATATGGACGGCATACACTTCGCAACCGGAGCCACCGACCGCCTCGCGCGCCACTCCGTGCATGCGCTTTTCCAGAGCCAGGGATGGGACGTCCTTGAGAACGGCGAGGACGGCAAGGGTGCGGATTTCATTCTGACGAGCCCGCGTGGCCAAACGTATCACGCCGTATTGAAGGCGCTGACCGAAGGGCGTGCCGATCGCGCTATCCCGCTATTCTCGCAGGCTCTGCTGGAGTCGCGCGCACGCGCGAGCGGGCGACACGACCGATCTCGCCCGGCTGTTATCCTCTGGGTGGGAGTCGCATCGCGTGCTCTCATCAGAAAGCTCGTGGACTTCCAGAAGGAGTATGGAAGCGGTGAACCGTTCGCCATCCTCTCAGACGTGCCGCTGTACGCTGATTTCCCCGAACTGGAGGCCAAAGAGCAGCCGGCGAGCGTGCGGCGCAGCAGCCATTCGGCACCGCCGACGCTCGTTTTTTCCGACCTTGCCCAATGGATGCTGAAGCTCCTGCTGGCGGCCGACATCAAGCGCGAGGGCCTAATAAGTGCTCCGGTAAAGACGTACATGACGGCGACCGAGCTTGCGCGGGAAGCTCAAGTATCTGTCATGAGCGCCACTCGCCTCATCAATGCGCTGAAAGAAGAGGGCTTGGTCGAATGGGCGCCGCATTTGCGGATCGTGCAGCGACGCAAGCTTGCGCAACGTTGGAAGGCAGCGTACGTGAAACCGGCCGTCGGCGTGCCGATGAAATATCTCGTGGGTGGTGTGGCCGAAGAGCAGCAGTTACGAAAGACGCTCAAGCGCGAAGAGGGGGCGACGCTGGGCCAGTTTGCGGCGGCCGACGCTCTGCGCGTAGGGCACGTTCATGGCGCGATAACGGCCGTCTGGGTGCTCGATCTCGCAGCGGCTGAAGGGTGGCGGGGTTTGAGGCGCGCGCGCGAGGGCGAACGGCCGGACCTGATCCTGAAGCAGCACCCGTATCCGCAATCGCTGCTTCGCGGGCGCGTGATGCGTGATGGGCTCTGGGTGTCCGACATCATCCAGACATGGCTTGATGTTTCCGCCGAACCGACGCGCGGTGCGGAGCAGGCCGCCGAACTCGAGCACGGCATTCTGGCAAAAGTAGTGGGAGAAAAAATGTGAGCGGCTTGGCGGAATTCAGCAGACTTGCCATGACGTTGGAGCCGTGGCGCACGCAGATTGTCTTCGTGGGTGGATGGGCATTCCGGCTCTATGGCTATGACCCGCGCGCTTACACGGCGGACCACAAACCGATCTTCACTCAGGACGCGGACGTGGCATACGACAAGCGCGAGCTCCGCGAAGGGGATATCAAGGCGGCATTGGAAGGGGCTGGCTTCACGGAACAACCGAACCTTGCGGGCGGTTTCAGGCCGCCGGCGATGCGCTACAGCCTGGGTGGCGATGAAAACGGGTTTTACGCTGAGTTTCTTACGCCGCTCACCGGTAGCGGGAAAAAGCGCGACGGGAAAGGAGGGTTGAAGGAGGACGCGACCGAACTGCACGCCGGCGTCGTCGCGCAAAAACTTCGCTTCCTCGAAGTTCTCCTGTTCGAACCCTGGCTTGTGACCATCCCGAAAGAAGAGTCCGGGCTATCCGAGGCTGTGGTCGATCTTCGCGTGCCGAACCCGGTGAGTTTCATGGTCCAGAAGCTCTTGATCCGGGACAGACGGGAAGGGAAAAAGCGCGCTCAGGACGTCCTCTACGTAAGCGACACGCTCAAGATCTTCTACGGAGCAATCGAGAGTGATCTAGTTCCAGTCTGGCACGAACTGGAGGCTACGCTGCATGCCAACCAGCGAAAGTCGATTCGCGAAGGCGTGCGAGCGCTGTTCTCGGAGATGAACGACGTGATCCGAGAAGCGGCAGAGATTCCTGATGACAAGCGGGACCCTGAAGCGATGCTACAGCTGTGTAGGGAAGGCTTCGAAGAACTCTTCGGCGAGGTCTAGTACACGGCGTGAGTCATCACCTCTCGACCAGCTGAACCGGGCGGCGCATCGGCCGACCCGGACTACGTTGCTGCGTCTCGAGGGGGACGCCCAAAGGCCGGGCGTATGCGCCCGTACGGGCGCGGCGGGCGGACTACGACTCTTGCGACGTGGCCAGGCGCTGTTCGAGGTCGGCCACGCGGCGTTCGAGCTCTTCGAGGCGAGCGCGCGTGCGCGCGAGCACGTGCGTTTGCGTGTCGAATTCCTCGCGCGTGACGAGATCGAGCTTCGAGAAGCCTTGCGACAGCATGGCCTTCACGTTGCGCTCGACGTCCTTCGCCGGCGAGTTCTTCAGCAGCTCGCTCATCCGGTTCTGAAAATCCTGAAATAAATCATTCGGTTGCTTCATGATGGTTCCCCTTCGTTGCACAAAAAACGTGCAGCTTCTTTCCCGACTTGCGCCGGCGATGCACGGATGATCGAACTTGGTGCGTCCAAGGCCGCGCGCGCGTGCACCGACGAGCGTCGTTGGTGCGTACCCGTGGTTCGGGCGTGCGGACACTCTAGCAACGATCGCAGGGCCACGCCAGCGCGGCAGGCCTTTGCTGGCCGTTCGGCTAGCTCCGGCGCCTGCCGCGCAAACCGCGTTCCCGGCGCCGTTATAACACGCTTGGCACACCTGTTGCTTTTTCTGGCCGCACGACTCGGGGACAGGCATTCGGTGCCGATCCGCACCGCCTGGCGGCGGTGCCGGCCACACAGTTTTCGCAACGAAAAGAGGGATATTCATGAAGCTCATTACCGCAATCATCAAGCCGTTCAAGCTCGATGAAGCGCGCGAGGCGTTGTCGGCGATCGGCGTATCGGGCATCACGGTCACGGAGGTGAAGGGGTTCGGTCGGCAAAAGGGCCATACCGAGCTTTATCGCGGCGCCGAATACGTCGTCGACTTCCTGCCGAAGGTCAAGATCGAAGCGGCCGTCTCCGACGATATCGTCGACCAGGCGATCGAAGCGATCGAGCGCGCGGCCCGCACGGGCAAGATCGGCGACGGCAAGATCTTCGTCACGCCGATCGAGCAAGTGATTCGCATCCGCACCGGGGAAACGGGCGCAGACGCCCTGTAATTCGAAATCCAAATTCGAAGACTTAGCGACATAGAGGAAACCGAAAGATGCGCAAACTATTGATGTCCTTGGCGACGGCCGCCACGCTCCTCGTGGGTGGCCTCGGCACAGCGCTGGCCGACGACGCCTCGTCCGCCGCTGCCGCCGCCTCCACCCCCGCCGCCGCGGCATCGGCCGCCCCGGCAACGGCCGCCCCGGCATCGGCCGCC
>NZ_QUBS01000057.1 GCF_003390925.1 Trinickia diaoshuihuensis
GCAAGACGATCGGCCGGTTCAGCAGAAACTCGCCGCTTGAAATCGATCGCCGTCAATTTGTTCATACACCACTATTGACGTTAGCTCTATGTTCTGCGGCGCAGATTTTTCTTGGCGCGAAAATACGTTTCCCATCCCCGAGGCGCAATTTCTTATTTTCGTGGTTGCTTACGATTGCATGGTATCGCATCTGCTCGATAGAGCAGGGAGCAATCGCGGTGGAGGTGTTGGGCGTTGCAGCGTTCCTCCGTCGGGCTCGCGGGCTGCGCCCCACGCCTCGTGACGAGTCGCGGCCATCCAGCTTTGATCTCTGACGCCTTCGGCCCTCGTGAGGCCTGCGCGCTCCGCTTGCCAACAGTGAAACTGCGAGAGAGTAGGGCGGTCTTGCTGTTCCCTTCACCGTATCACGGCGTTCTCGCCGTCAAGGGCTGCGCGTGCTTGCACGCTTGCGGCCTGACGGCCGGCTTCGCCCCCTGACTGCTGCGCTACGCCGTGCTGGCGACGGTTCCGGGCAATTCCGCCCGTGCAACCGGAGATCGCCATGAGCGCACTCATCACCGACGAACAACGCTACCTGCTGCTGGCCAACGGCCGCGAATCACTCCAGACCCCGGACTTCGATCCGGCCCCCGTGGTCAAGCTGTTCACGCCGGACGCCGGCGCGACCTGGCTGCTGACCGAGATCGACCCGGACGATCACGACCACGCTTTCGGCTTGTGCGACCTGGGCATGGGAATGCCCGAACTCGGCTGGGTCAGCCTGCAGGAGCTGGTGACCGTGCGCGGGCGGCTCGGCCTGCCGATCGAACGCGATCTGCACTTCCGCGCGGAGAAACGCTTGAGTGCCTACGCGCGGGATGCGCGGCGAGCTGGGCAGATCGTCGTGTAACCAAAGCAAGTGCGCCGCCCTTCGGACGGCGCGCTTTTTCTCCTATGCCCACAGCCGACGGCGTGGGTTATTTGCCTACGCTGCGTTCGCGCTGACGGAGCCGCTTGACGTATGCACTGTCGGCCAGATCATCCGGGCCGAAGTCCAACACGCAGTTAGCTAACGAGGCGAGCGTGTTGTCCGTCAATTTGAAGCCCCTGGGAAGTTGGCCGTAATTCTCCGCGCTGCTTTCCTCGATGGCGGCAAACAGGGCTTTAAAAAAATCAGCCCGCGACGGGCGCGCGGCCGCGGTGGCCGCCGCGGTTAAGGGATCGGAGGCTTCCATGCCGGCGTGTTCGGCATCGGAAGCGATCACCTGGAGAAACTCGCCCAACGACGGCCAATATTTGAGGTCGAACTGCCCAGTAAGGGCGTCCAGGCGCTCCTTGACATAGGACTGGAACAGGTAGTTCTTTTCGCAGGCTGCTTCGATCACGTCGCAAACGTGATAGTGCGTGCTGCTGCTGAAACCCGATGTGTTGTGCAAGTCCGAACGGCGCTCCAGCAATTCCGCCAGTTCCGCTGCTTTCCTTGCAATCTGCTGATTGATGTTGGCGAGATCGTCGCGTTCGGAGCGCGCTTTCGTGATTTTCTCTGGACTCCAGAACGCTGCCGTACTCAGAAGCAAGTCCAGGAAGACCTTGAGCGCGGGAGGATGCTTATGTAGCTTCTCGTGCAGTTCCTCATAAGCCTCTTTCAGTTCGAGACTGCGCGAAAGCAGTCGATCTGCCACTGCGTTTTCGCTGGGCAGGATCTTGTGCTCGATGTTGTACTGCTTTCCTTCGATGAGGATGTTCTCGCAGACTTTCTGCGGAGTCGTCGGTTGCGGTGCACTCATGGGCTATCCCTGATGTTGAAGACGCTTCACAGCGTATTTGACCAAGGCGGGCATGTCGGTACCCGAGTCATTGTCGCCGATCAGGTGCTCAGGTACCTACAGCGTTAGGGCGTCACCGGCCACAAAGCGGCCGGCCGCGCTCTCGTGCTTCGCATCGAGCCTCGCTACGCGAGTCTCGCCCCTGACGGGCTTCCATCGTTCCCTCGCTCCGCTCGGCTGACGCCTCCGGCCCGGCTTCCAGCTTCGGGCCTGCGCGCTTCGCTTGCGTGCGGTTCGGCACACGAGGGCGGCCGTTGCCATGTCCAGCCGTCTCCCCTGACTTCATCACCTTGTCCGCGACTGTAGCCCGCGGCCGTGTGCCGTCAAGGCGCGCAGGGCCGTGTCCTCGGCTGCGCCTGTGGGCCGCACCAACCCTGCGCTTGTTTCCTTGACGGCACCCGTCCGCGTGCTCCTGACCGTCGCGGGCGATGAACTCAGGAAAGACGGTGGCAACGAGGCCGGCCCAGGTCTCCGCGCCGACCCCACCGGAAAAGCCGAAAGGCGGGCTCCAAATCTAGGAATCCGGTGGGGTTTCAACAGCAAACCTTTTGTCAGGAGAAGGACCATGCAACTCGCTTCCCGTTTCGCTTCGCGCTCCCCGGTGCTGCGTTCCGAACGCCCCTTGTCGGACGATCAAATCCGCGCCGTAGCGCCGTCCATCTTCGCGGACGCGCCGCACGAAAGCCGCTCGGAACGATACAGCTACATCCCCACCGCGACCGTGCTGCAAGAACTGCGCGGGGAGGGCTTCGAGCCTTTCATGGTGTGCCAGACCCGCGTGCGCAACGACGACCGCCGCGAGTACACCAAGCACATGATCCGGCTGCGTCACGCCAGCCAGATCAACGGCCGCGAAGCCAACGAAATCATTCTGCTGAATTCGCACGACGGCACGAGCAGCTATCAGATGCTGGCCGGCATGTTCCGGTTCGTTTGCAAGAACGGACTGGTATGCGGCGACACCGTGGCCGACGTGCGCGTGCCGCACAAGGGCGACGTAGCCGGACACGTCATCGAAGGCGCCTACGAGGTCTTGAACGGCTTCGACCGGGCGCAGGCATCCCGCGATGCCATGCAGGCCGTCACGCTGGACAGCGGCGAGGCCGAAGTGTTCGCCCGCGCCGCGCTGGCGTTGAAGTACGACGCCCCCGACAAGCCTGCACCCGTCACCGAAACGCAGGTGCTCGCGCCGCGCCGTCTCGACGACGACCGCCGCGACCTGTGGAGCGTGTTCAACCGCACGCAGGAAAACCTCTTGCGCGGCGGCTTGCATGGTCGCAGCGCCAACGGTCGCCGCCAGACCACCCGCCCCGTGCAGGGCATTGACCAAGACCTGCGTCTGAACCGCGCCCTGTGGCTGCTGGCCGATGGCCTGCGCCAGTTGAAAGCCTGAACCCCACGGCGGCTGGGGCAGGCAGCAGCCCTTGCCGCTTTTCTCCGCGCTGCATCCCTCAACTGATTGGAGTCGTCACCATGAACGCCGTTACCAAAGCCGAAGTCCATGCCATCGAAACCGCCGCGCCGCTGGAAGCCGCCGACCCGACCAAGAACCTGATCTTGGTTGCGCTCTCGCAGTTGCAGCCGCGCCGTTCCAAGCGCAACGCCCGCACGACGCCGCGCCTGTCCATCCCCGAACTGGCCGCGAGCATTTCCCGCGTCGGCCTGCTGCAAAACCTCATCGTGATTGCCGCCGCCGATGGCGAGCAGTACGAAGTCGTTGCCGGCGACCGCCGCCTGACCGCGATGAAGCTGCTGGCGAAGAAGAAGCGCATCCCCGCCGACTACGAAGTGCCGTGCCTGCTGGTGCCCGATGCCTCGGCACGTACCGTCAGCCTCGTGGAAAACCTGCTGCGCGAGCAGATGCACCCTGCCGACCAGTTCGAGGCGTTCGCCGCGCTGGTGAAGGAAGGCCGCCCCATCGAGGACATTGCCGCCGACTTCGGCGTGTCCCCGCTGGTGGTGCAGCGCCGCTTGAAGCTCGCCAACGTCTCGCCGCGCCTGCTGGCCGACTACCGCGCCGGTGGCGTGACGCTGGAGCAGTTGATGGCCTTGACCATCACCGACGACCACGCCGCGCAGGAAGCCGCGTTCTACGCTGCACCGGAATGGCAACGCGGCGCGTCCGCGCTGCGCGAGCGCCTGACCGAGCGCGAAATCAGCGCCAGTCATCCGCTGGTGCGTTTCGTCGGGCTGGACGCCTACACCGAAGCAGGCGGCGGCATTCGCCGCGACCTGTTTGCGGAAGGCGATGCCGGAACCTACCTGACCGACGCCGCACTGCTGGAAACGCTGGTGCGTGGCAAGCTCGACGTGCAGGCCGAAGAAGTGCGCGCCGAGGGTTGGGCGTGGGTCGAAGCCTTGCCGCAGATGAGCCATGCCGACCGGCAGACGTTCCAGAATGCGCCGCGCCAGCGCCGCGAGCCGAGCGCACGCGAAGCCCGCCGCATCGCTTCGCTGCAAGGCCGTCTCGACAAGATCGACATGACGCTGGAAGAAGCCTATGACGCCGAGGACGAGGACAAGGTGGCGACGCTGGAAGAACGGCGCGAGCAGGTGGCCGGGGAACTGCAAGCCATCGAGGACGCCTTGCAGGACTACGCGCCGGACGTGCGCGCCGTGGCCGGTGCCATCGTCACCATCGACCGCGAAGGCGAAACCGTGATCTATCTCGGGCTGCTGCGCGAGGCCGAGGCGAAGGCGCTGCGCACGCTGCACCGGCTGCGGCAGGGTTTTGCGGAGGGGGGAGCCACGAACGAGGACGAAGGCGATGCCGACGAAGCACCGAAGGCCGCGAACGTGTCCGACCGGCTGGCGCAGCGGTTGAGCGCCCACCGCACGGCGGCGCTGCAAATCGAAATCGCGCAGCGTCCGCACGTCGCGCTGGCCGCGCTGGTGCATGGCATGGTGCAGACCGTCTTGCAGCCCAACGCCTACCGCGACGGCCTGCCGCTCGGCGTGCGCCTGACCGTGAAAGACCGGCTGGAAAGTCTTGCCCCGGACGTGTCGGAATCGTCCGCCGCCGTGGCGCTGCGCACCTTGCAGGAAGTCGCGGGCGAAGCCTTGCCGGAGGGCAGCGCCGAACTGTTCGCGGTGCTGCTGGCGAAGTCGCAAGACGAGCTGGTGCGGCTGCTGGCTGTCTGCGTCGCGGCCACGGTGGACGTGGTGACGCCGCGCGCCACGCAGTGCCAACCCGGCGCGGAACTGGCGCAGGCCGTGGGACTGGACATGGCCGCATGGTGGAAGCCGACCGCCGAGGGCTATTTCCAGCACGTACCGAAGGCCGCGATTCTGGAAGCCGTCGGGCAGTATGCCCCGGATCACGTCACCCGGCTGTCGAAGCTCAAGAAAGGTGACATTGCCAGCGAAGCCGAACGGTTGGCCGAGGGTAGCGGTTGGATGCCTGCCGTGTTCCAGACCGAGCACCACACGGAGCCGGAAGGCGTACCGGATGCCGCGAGCGATGACGATGCGCCGGAAGATGCCGCCGACGAGGTGGAGGCTCACGCACTGGCCGCATGATTCCGCAACGTGGCCCCGGCGCGCTGCGCCGGGGCTTTTCCCAAACCGGGCGCGGCAGACCTGCCGCGCCCGGTTTCAACGGCCACAGCAAGATCGCGCGCAACGGCGTGCGCGCGGCACGGCGGTCGGTGCCCGCTGGCGCGGGCGAGATTTCGATGGCGCCCCGCCGCAGTGGGCGGGGCTTGTGGGGATACGCCCCGGCCTGCTGCGGCAGGTTGTGCCAAAACGTGCCGTCCTCAACGCTGGCAGTTCGTTGCCTGTACGTCACGAAGGACGGTTCACCGACACGCCGCCCGGCCTTTCCTATGGAGCTTCCACGCCACGCCTCACGCAGCGGCCGCAGGCTGCGGCAGGGGCGTTCTCGCCTTGTCGTTAGTGGTTGGCCTTGCCCACGTCAGGGTACGAGCCGGTGCAGCCGTCATGTGTGGATGCCGCGGTCGGCCATGTCTCCTTTCGGGAGTGGGCGGCCCCTGCGTCCTTGGCTTGTCGTGAATCTTGGCGAGGGCGCGGCTGTGCCTTGGGCTTGATGGCTGCAACCTTCCAGCAAAAAGAATTTCCCCGCCGCTGCGCGGCTTCCTCGCGCAACAAATTCTTTTCGCTTCCAGGTTCTCCACGGCGTTTCGACCGCAAGCGGTGCAGCCCGCCCATCCCCCGCCGGCCGGTTCACAACAAGGACGTGATGGGCGCGACCTTGTTCAACCCGAAAGGAGAAACATCATGGCTAACATCGGCACCTTCACCGCAGAGAAAGACGGCTACAACGGCACGCTCCGCACCCTGACGCTCAACGTCAAGGTCAAGCTAGTTCCCAACGACAAGGGCGACAAGGAGAGCGCCCCCGACTTCCGCCTTCAGGCGGCCGGCCACGACATCGGCGCGGCGTGGAAGAAGACCAGCGAGGCCGGGCGGGATCACCTGTCCGTGACCCTCGATGATCCTTCGTTCTCGGCTACGGTCTATGCCCGTCTGATCGAAGGCGAGGACGGCACTCACGACCTGATCTGGTCGCGCAGCAAGCCGCAGACTGCCTGACGGCCACCCACCGCGCCCCGCCCACTGCGACGGGGCGCTTACTTCATGGACCACGATTCTCGGACAATCGATCCTGGGGAAACCCAGCCAAGCCTTCACTACTGGTTAGTCCGTTCCTTCAATTGTTTCTACGACGAGCGCCGATATGCCCCCATCGGGCGACTTTGGCCGATCTGAAAATGTCGGATCAGGCCGGAAACGGCCGTCGCGTAGTGCTCGCTGTCCTCGGTCCAGCGCGCGATCCGCGTGGCGAGATGAGCCCGTGCTGCTTCGAAATCGCTGTTCATGTGCTTGTATCTTAATGGCCAACATCGGCAACGCAAGAGCCTGATTGACCCGAACATGGGAGGAATAGGCAATCTATCGAGAGCATCAATCTAACGCTCGGAGACCTTCGCGCGACAGACTGATGGGCATGCACGACGGGTGTCGTGCCAGGCGTTTTCGCCGCCCTGAATCAGTAAAGGAATCCTCATGAAAGCTCATGTTTATCGCCAGAACGGCGAGCCGTCCCAGGTGCTCACATTCCAAGACATCGCCGCCCCGGCGCAACCCGGACCCAACGAGGTCGTGGTCCGCGTCACCCGGCGCATGGTGCATCCGATCGACGACGTGATGATGCGCGGCTACATTCCTGCGCCGATCCCGGCTGAAGGGACTGTTCCTGGCGGCGACGGTGTGGGCGTCGTCGAACAGGTTGGCTCGGGCGTGGATGCCGCCAGCGGCATCAAGCCCGGCCAGCGCGTGATGCTCTTCCCCGCGCAAGGTACGTGGGCGGAGCGGGTGGTCGCACCGGCCATGGCCATCATCCCTGTCCCGGACGATGTCAACGACACGACCGCGTGCCAGATCGCCATCAACGGCATCACGGCCATTGTCCTGATGCGTGCGGCTTTGGCCGCCTCCGGCGGTGCGCCGCTGCTGATCACCGCCGCCGGCTCCAGCGTCGGCCGCAATCTGATCGCGTTGGCGCAGATGCGCGGCGCCAAGGTTATCGCGCTGGTGCGCAGCGACGCCGGCGCAGCGATCCTGGCGCCGAGCGTGCCCGGGGTTTCCGTTGTCAGCTCCGAGCATGAAGGATGGGCGGCCAAGGTAATCGCTGCAGCCGGGCAGGCGCCGGCCGTGGCCATCGATGCGATCGGCGGCGAAACGAGCCCGCAACTGCTGAACTTGCTCGCCGACGGCGGCACCTTGATCACCTATGGCGGCATGGACGCGCGTCCCTCCGCAATCTCCACGATCTCGCTGACAGTTCGTCAACAGACGTTGAAGGGGCTGAACGCCTATGGCTGGCTCGCAAGCACGCCCGCGCAACGCGCGGCTGACATCGCCGACCTGTTCGAACTGGCGCGTCGGGCACCGCAGAACTTCGCTGAGTACAGCGAGTTCCCCTTTAACGACGCAATCAAAGCTTTGTCGGCTGCCCACGCGACGCCGCGACGCGGCGCGACGATCCTGACTTCGGAAGCTTGAGCCATGCTGCAGCTCTATCCTGATCTCTGGCAGACCCGGACGGAACATCCGTTCCACGGCGTTGACTCGCACGCCTACCTGCTGACGCGGCCCGGCGGCAACGTGCTGTTCTACAGCACCAGCCTGGAGGAAGAGCTGCAGCCCATCAAACAACTGGGCGGGATCGTGCACCAGTACCTGAGCCATCGCGACGAGGCGGGGGCAGCGCTGGCAACGATCAAGCAGACGTTCGGCTCGGCCCTGTGCTGCCACAAGCTGGAGGTCAAGGCCATCCAGTCCTACAGCCCGGTCGACCTGGCCTTCGATGCACGCGAGACGCAGTTGGGCGACATCGAGGTCATCCCGACGCCGGGGCACACCTCGGGCAGCACTTGCTTCCTGTACCGCTCACCCCACGGCAAGACTTATCTATTTACCGGTGATTCGCTCTTCCCCAAGGGCCAGTCCTGGGGAACGCTGATCTGGCCGTTCAATGGTGGGCGCAAATCCGATCTCAGAGCCAGTCTGCGCCTGTTGCGCGAACTCAACCCCGACGTGGTGCTGGCCAGCGCGTGCCAAGGGCCGACGCCCGTCGAGATGACGACACCTGGCCAATGGCACGCCATCGTGGATGGCGCCATTGAACGGCTATAGCTTGCCGCCTCGATCTGAAACCACCCACAGCGACACAACAACCCATCGAAGGAAACCGGCATGACTGAATTCAAACCAGAAGACCTCCATCGACAGTTCGAGGAAGCGTTCAATTCTGGCGACCTTGAAGCTCTGCTGGCCTTGTATGTGCCCGACGCGCGACTGATGGCCCAACCTGGGCAGATCGTGACCGGCCACGTGGCGATCCGAGAGGCGCTGAAGCCGGCCTTGGCGATCAAGGGTCGCCTGACGGTGACAACCGTCTACGCGGTGCAGGCTGGCGACATCGCCATGATGCAGGCGCAATCGCAACTCAACGGCGTCGCGCCGGATGGGCAACAGGTCGTGCTGAGCAGCAAGACATCGGAAGTGGCACAGCGGCAGCACGATGGCCGGTGGCGCTTCCTCATTGACAACCCGAACGCAGGCCAATAGCCCACTTGATCCGCTCTGGATCTTCGAGACACCCGAACGTTTAGTCCCGGCATATTTTCGGGCCACCAGGCAGGCCCCCGCCAACTCATGGAGCTTAGCAAGAAGATGAACCACCACCACTCCTCCGATCCGATCCTGTCCGAAGCTGAGATCATCCGCATCGCGCAGGCCTACTACGACGGCGTCGATTCGCGCGACCCCGACAGGCTGGCTGGCCTGTACTCGTCTGCGCCTTCGACGAGTCTCGCCTTCAATGCCGACCCGCCGATCGTCGGGCGCGCGGCGATTCGCGATTTCTGCGCGCAGTTCTTTCAGGCGGTGACGGTCAAACACACGAGGATCGAGGTCTGGGCGCGTGCGCTGATGGGCGGGGTGGTCCCTCGGGAAATGCCGCAGGGGCAATCCGCGGCGACCATCACCGTCGTCTCGACCGCGCTGCCAACCTTCACCATCGACAACGCTGCGAGAGCGGCCAAACTTGCGCTGCCGGCGACCTCGATCTTCACGATCGACAAGGAGAGCGGGAAGTTCGTCGCAGTGCACAACATGTTCGACCTGGGTAAGGTCTATGCGGCCGCGGCAGGAGCGCGATGACGGAAGGAATGTCGATCATGGGCCGTTATGAAGGCAAGACCGCCGTAATAACCGGCGGGAGCGCCGGAGTCGGTGTCTAGACGGCGAAGCTCCTCGGTTCCGAGGGGGCGAAGGTCGTGATCACGGGCCGCACCTCCTCAACTGTCGAGGCGGCACAGACGGAGCTCGGTGCTGCTGCGCGCGGCATCACGGCGGACTCGTCGAAGCTCGCTGACCTCGATAACGTCGTCGAGCTGGCCAAGTCGCATCTCGGGCGCGTCGACTTCGTCTTCTTGAACGCGGGCATCGCGAAGTTCGCCTGACGGTAACAACCGTCTACGCGGTGCAGGCTGGCGACATCGCGATGATGCAGGCGCAATCGCAGCTCAACGGCGTCGCGCCGGATGGGCAACAGGTCGTGCTGAGCAGCAAAACATCGGAAGTGGCACAGCGGCAGCCTGATGGCCGGTGGCTCTTCCTCATTGACAACCCGAACGCCGGCTAATAGCCCACTTGGTCGACACTGCTGAGCCCGCTTGGAAGCTGGATAGTTTGGCGTGTGTCTGATGGACTGGACGTTGCTAACTGGCCGCTTTCGGGCAATACACCTTCCAGGTGCGGTCGACCGCTCAGGGTCGGGTCCTGCCACTGGCCGTCGCCGGACGGTAGGCTTCGACCGCCCCCGGTCAAGATGCCGTGGCCAGTCGCTTATGGTGCCCAGGATGGTCGACTCGTTTGACGTCATGCGCACGGACGATATCTGCGAGGGGCGCGGATCGAGTCCGCCGTACCAGGCCGATCTTTCCATACTCTTGCCGCGCGGCGCCCGCCATGACCGACGATAATTTGCTCCCGTAACAATGTGAGCCGCACTACGTTCCCGCGAAGCCGTTCCAGGGCAACTGCGCGGTTTATCGGCGAGCTGACGGCGTCGGTGCCTAAGGGACGAGAACGATCTTGCCGTGCGTCCGGCGCTTGTCGAGCTCCCGGAAAGCCTCGCGTACGTCGTCGAGCGGGTAGCAGGCCGCGATGGGGATCTCGACTTTGCCCTCGGCAACGAGCGCAGCGAGCTTGCCGAGATTCTCCGCGCTCGCGGCCGCCTGCGTGCCCAGCGCCTTGGTCTGGTACTTCTGCGCGGCAGCAAAGTCGATGATCGTGTTGATGCGTTCCGGCAGAATGCCAAGCTCAACGGCCATGTCGACGTAGCCGTTGCCGAAGGCATCCACCCACGCGTCGAGGCGGCCCGAAGGAGCGGCGTCGAGGATGCGCTGTTTCGTTCCGTCGCCGTACTCGACAGGGATCGCCCCACGATTGGTCAGCCAGTCATGCTTGCCTGGCGACGCGAGGGCGATCACGGTCGCGCCGTGCAGTCGAAGGAGTTGGACGGCGATGGAACCGACGCCGCCAGTCGCTCCCGACACGACCACCACGTCACCACTCCTCGGCTCGATGGCGGCTACGGAGGCCCAAGCGGCCATACCGGCCATATAGAGCGCGCCCGCGACATCCCAGGGCAGTTGCGGCGGCTTGCGCACGACCTGACTCGACGGTGCTGTCACGTGCGTGGCGAGACTCGAACGGTCGGTGCACCACCCAAGCACCTCGTCGCCGGGCTTGAAATCCTTCACCTGATCGCCAACGGCAGTCACCACGCCGGCGAAGTCGGCTCCTTGACCCGACGGGAAGTGGGTCGGATACATCTGTTCCAACACTCCACTGCGAATCAACGAGTCGAGGGGATTGATGCTCGCGGCGCGAACCTCGACGAGCACTCCGTCGGGTCCGGGGCGAGGCATCGGCACCTCGACGATCTTGAGAACGTTGACGTCGCCGTATTGATCGAACTGCACTGCTCTTACCATGGAAACGGTCCTTATCTGTAGTACGAGTGCCGCTGTTTCCGCTTCGCCCGTCATCTGCAACGCGTGGACGTACCGACGTCCCACGAGCTGCACGCAGTCATGCACGCAGTTCCCGCTCAGCATCTACAGCCGTCCGCGTGGGGGCGGGCTCCTGAAGCGTGTCGCGCGGAAGCTGCAACTAAGGGGTGATAGGCTCGTTCGTCGGGCCCACGCGCTTTATCACTTCGTTGAACGCAACGACGAACTTGTATTCGTCAGGTCCCGTGTGTTCACGGTACTGTTGCGCTACTTTCACGATGACTTCATTCGCGTCACTGCCGAGGATCGGCAACAGTTCGTCCACGAAATCGTCGACCGTCATTGCGTTCGGATCGTCCGGATTTCCGCCGCCGAGCCTCGTGCCAACGTACGGCGGGTTGATTTCCTGCACCTTCACGGACGTACCCCTCAGTTGAAATCGCTGAGACATCGCAAAGGAATGAAGGGCGGCCTTCGTGGCGGAATAGACGGCAAACAGAGAAATCGGTATGAACCCGAGTGTGGACGACGTGTAGATGATTGCGGCCTCAGGCCTCGTCTTCAGATGCTCAACGAGCGCCGACGTCAACCGGATGGATCCGATCAAATTTGTGTTGATCGTATCAGTGACTTTTCCGTCATCGACAGGGCCCGCTACATCGTCCATATACATGACGCCAGCGTTGTTTATCAGGACGTTCAACTCGGGGTATTGCGAGATCAAACCCTTCGCGACGCGCTGGATCTCCCCAGCGTCTCGTATGTCGAGCTTGACCGCAGCCATGCCGGGATTCTCGGCCACGACTGCATTCAGCTCACCCAAATCAAGGCCTGCGATGATGACCTTATTGCCACGAGCATGGAGCGCCCGGGCCAAGCCGCGACCGATGCCAGTGCCACCGCCCGTGATCAGAATTGTGTTGCCTGTAAGTCTCATAAAATGCCAACTGCGGAAGTTTTGTATTTGTGCAGTTTGGTGTACGAAGTGCGAAATCCGTTAGCTTGATGCTCTCGGAAGCTTGCCTGATCCTCCTGTTGCGCGGGGGGCGGCCATGGCTACTTCCGGGACAGGTGGCCTGTGCGACCTTGTTCAACCCGAAAGGAGAAATATCGCGGCTAACATCGGCACCTTCACCGCAGAGAAAGATGGCTTCACCGGCACGCTCCGCACCCTGACGCTCAACGTCACGGTCAAGCTGGTTCCCAACGCCAAAAGCGAAAGCGAGAACGCCTCCGACTTCCGCGTGCAGGCGGCGGCCGGGCCACGACATCGGCGCAGCGTGGAAGAAAAATCCAGCGAGGCCGGGCGACCCTACATGTCCGTGACCCTCGACGATCCTTCGTTCCCGATAACGGTCTATGCCCGCCTGATCGAGAACGAAGGTGGCACGCACGACCTCATTTGGTCGCGCAGCAAGCCCAAGGCGGCCTGACGGCCGCCCACCGCGCCCCGCCGACTGCGGCGGGGCGCTTCGCGTAGCTTCCCTACGCTTCGGACGCCGCGAGCTGACGTTCCGTTTCGGTCATCACCACGGCCGTACTGCATCCAAGCGCGCCGGCGATCTTGAAGATGATCGCCAGCGTGGGCATGTGCTCGCCGCGCTCGATCTTGCCCATGTGGGAACGCTCGATGCTGGCGAGGTTCGCCAGCGATTCCTGTGCAATTCCGCGTTCTGTCCGTAACGCACGCACCGCTACGCCGAAGGCTTGCGCCAGCTCGGCATCGAAGGTGGTGGCACCGGCCGGACGGCCGGGCTGGACGGATCGCTTCTGCATGGACAGAAGCGTCCGTTCGCGGGACAATTAAAACCACGTTATCTTTAACTCATGGCAGCAAATTTAGCCCGCTTCCGTGCCTTTACGGAAATCCGCATTGGCGGATTCCGACAGAATCGGGGAACTGCATCCGTGTCTTTCCTGACCTGCACAATGCCGCTTCCGCGTTTCCGTGCATGTACGGATTCGACGGCTTGCGCCTTCGTACTTCCGCACGAAAACACGCATCCGCTTCGACGCTTCCACGTCTTGGCGGCAAAGCGCATCCGTGCATCGTCGGTTTCGTGGGATTCCCGGCCATGACCAAGCCGCTCGTCACCGTCGAACAGCGCGCGCAACTGCTCGCCGTTGGCGAGGCACGCGCGGCCGGTCAAGGTATCGACCCGCTGCCGGTCGTGCGACTGTTCACCCCGGACGCGCACGCGACCTGGTTGCTGGCCGCACTCGATCCTGCGGATGGTGACACCGCTTGGGGATTGATCGACCTCGGCATCGGGATGCCGGCGCTGGGGACGGTCAAGCTGTCCGACCTGGCCGGCATCGTCGGGCCGCAGCAGCGGCCCGTCCTGCGCGACCTGTATTTCCACGCCGCGCGGCCGCTATCGGAGTATGTGCAACTCGCGCAGCGCGATGGTTCCATTCCCGACTGACCGGGGCGGATTGTGCCGTTCTCGATCTGGCGTCAGACCGTAGCAGTCTGAATTACCACTCTCGCACCAAACGAGTGCGGTCCAGACCAAAAAAGACATGATGCGCGGCGCGGCTTGCGGCAGGGTGCTCGATGCCGCGCGCCATTCGCGTGCCGCGCAGTCGTCGCACCTGGACGCCCCCTGCAAGGCTTCGGAGCTAATCGGTCTTGACACCCCTCGTTACAGTTCAAGTGTACGCCTTCCTTGATGGCGCTTTGATGTTGCTGATGCCGTAGCTCCCATGTTTATCGCCCGTGGCGCCGTTCCTGCTGAACAGGAGGCCGCGTCATGGCTGATCGAAGTACCGATGCCTGGTATCCCACCGCTGCGTGTCTCTACGTGCTGCATCTGGACGGCCCGGCGCTGGCATGGGAATACCTGCGCAGGTATCCCGACTACCAGCGCGACTGGCTGCACCGTCGCCGTCAGCCAGAGGCGGCGCGGGCTTGGGGCCTGCGCCTGCTGGAAGACCCGGCGCTGGATGCGCGCGACGCGAATCCGGTCTGGTTTCCCGACCCTGACGCCGTGCTCCAGCTCTACCCGGATGCCGACCCACCGCCGGAGGCGGACGCCTTCGAGTTCTGGCGCGTTCCCGGCCACAAGCACCTGATCCACGACGGCAAGCGTCTGGTGCTGGTGTCGCGCTGGCCCGGCTGCTGTGTGCGACTCGCACTGGCGCCGGGCCTGGCCGATGGCATGGCCTATCTGTACGCCATCCGCGCGTGCGCCGCGCCTTGCGCGAGCTACCGCACGACGACGGCCGAGTTGGACAAGCTGGCGCCTGCGGACGGAGTCGCGCCTGCGGCAGCGGCCCGCTCCCGGCCCACGCCGGCCGCGCTGTTGGAGCTGCACACCTTGCAGGCGCTCGACGCAGCCCTTGCGGGCGCGTCCTCGCGCGAAACGGCCGCAGGGCTGTTCGGCGCCGAGGCCGTGGCCGACGGCTGGTACGCCGACGGCGGCCTGCGCTCGCGCGTGCGCCGCCTCGTCCGGCGCGGCCGATCGCTGATGCGCGGCGGCTATCGCCGCCTGGCGCATCTCGATTGACCGGCACAGGGTCGTTTTGCCTGTGCTGCAAAAGGACCCTCTGCGCAACGCATCGCTATCTTGAGACTGCCTCCATCCGGCTGCGCTGGTGCCGCCGGCGCTTCTCACCGATGGAGGTTCACTCGATGCGACCCGCATCCTTGCGGCCTGCTGCCGCTGCCGCCACCACGCCCGCACAGCCCCAACGCTACCTCACCAACGACGAAGCCGCCGAGTACCTGCGGCTGTCGCCGCGCACGCTCGAAAAGCAACGCGTGATCGGCGGCGGGCCGAAGTTCCGCAAGTTCGGCCGCCGCGTCATGTACGCTGCGGCCGACCTCGATGCCTGGGCCGACCAGCGCAGGTTCGAGGCCACGTCCGACCCCGAATATGCCGAGCATCACTCGGCCGACAGCCGTGCGCGCTGATCGGTGGCTCGCTAGTGGCCGTCGTCACGTCCAGCCCATCGCGGGAGCGGGAACAGCTCGACCTGTTCCGCGCGCTGCCGGGCGACGGCATGGCGCCGCGCGACAGCCAGGACTTGATGGCCTTTCCGTTCTTCTCGCTGGCGAAGTCGCGGCGCACGGCGCCGATCGACTTTCGCGCCGGTGGCGTCACCGTGCGCGTGGAGGGCACGCAAGAGCACGGCATCGCCACGATTTGGGATGCGGACGTGCTGATATGGGCGGCCTCGCAGATCGTCGAAGCGCGCGACGCGGGCCTGCGGCCGTCGCGCCTGATGCACGCCACGCCCTACGAGATCCTGCGCTTCATCGGGCGCGGTGTGTCGCTGCGCGACTACCAGCGCCTCAAGGCCGCGCTCGACCGGCTGCAATCGACCACGGTGGCGACTTCCATCCGCGAAACGACCGGGCGGCGTCTGCATCGCTTCTCGTGGATCAACGAGTGGAAGGAATTGGCCGACGCCCGCGGCACGCCGCTGGGCATCGAGCTGATCCTGCCGGACTGGTTCTATGCCGGCGTGCTCGACGCCGCACTGGTACTAACCATCGACCCGGCGTATTTCCGGCTGACCGGCGGCATCGAGCGGTGGCTGTACCGGCTGGTGCGCAAGCACGGCGGCAAGCAGCCCGGCGGCTGGCAATTCGACTTCCGGCACCTGCACAAGAAATCGGGCAGCACGGCGAAGCCTTACGACTTCGCCTGCGACCTGCGCGCACTGGTCGCGCGGCAGTCGTTGCCCGGCTATGTGCTCGGCATCGAGCGGATGCCGGGCAGCGGCGCGGAATTGCTGACCTTCCGACCCGTGCCTTCGACGGCACGGGGACAATTGTGGGACAAGCTGTGAATGGCCTCGTGCTATCAGGCGTGCCCGGACTCGTGCTATCGGGCGTGTTCCTATCGTGCTATCAGGCGTGCGAAATCGCCGAAAAGCCAATAACGGCGCGGGTTTCAGCGCCCTCTAACTCTCCTAACTCAAGAAGCCTAACTCTTGGTAAGAGCGCGCCGTTTTGGTGGATAACCACGAAACGGCACGCTCCGGCCGGCCTTCCAACCGCGAGGGCCGCGCCATGATCGTTGCGCTGCTCAACCAGAAAGGCGGCGTCGGCAAGACCACGCTCGCCACACACATCGCTGGCGAGTTGGCGATGCGCGGCCAGCACGTCGTCCTGCTCGATGCTGACCCGCAAGGCTCGGCGCTGGACTGGACGCAGCGGCGCGCCCAGCAGGGCTTGCCGCGCTTGTTCAGCGCCGTGGGCCTCGCCCGCGAGACGCTGCACCAGGAAGCACCGGAGCTGGCCCGCCGTGCCGATCACGTCGTCATCGACGGGCCGCCGCGCATTGCCGCCCCGCGCGCTCCGCGCTGCTGGCGGCCGAGCGCGTGCTGATTCCCGTGCAACCCAGCCCCTACGACTTGTGGGCCTCCGCGGAGATGGTGGCGCTGATCCGCGAGGCGCAGGTGTTTCGGCCGGCGCTGCGCTCGGCCTTCGTCGTCAACCGTCGCGTCAGTACCACCGTCATCGGCCGCGAGGCGCGCAACGCGCTCGCCGAGCAGCCGCTGCCGGCGCTGCGTTCGGAAGTGCATCAGCGCATCGTGTTCGCCGACAGCGTGGCCGCTGGCCGGCTCGCACGCGAGACAGCGCCCGACAGCGCCGCCGCACGCGAGATCGCCGCGCTGACCGACGAGTTGCTGGGGTGGCCGACATGAGCCAGCGCAACGGTAAACGCATCGCCATCGGCGCGCGTCCGCCCGCGAACCCGCACGCCGAGGCGTGGATTCGCCAGGGCGACGCCGACGGCATCCAGAAAGGCGACCTCTACACCGCACGCCTGACCCTCGACATTACGCCCGCCATGCGGGCGCGCATCAAGGTTTCGGCGTTCACGCAGGGCGTGACCGTGGCCGAACTGCTGCGCGCGTTGCTAGAGCGCGAGTTTCCCGAAAGACGCACGGAGAACCTGCCATGAATGCATCCGCTCTGGCGGCCGCGGCTGCGCCGCCGCCATCGTCTGCGGTGCTCGCCGGCCAGGCCGGCATCGCGCCGCTGATGCGCGTTTCGCTTGCCTACATCGAGCAGCGCATCGACGTGTATCTGCGCTTCGGCGAACCCGCGCGCACCATCCGGCTCGACCGCTGGCGGCGCGTCGCGGTGTTCCTGCCAGGTGCGATGTTATGCCGCATCCACTGGCAAGCCAACGACTACGGCACGATTCGCTGGCAGCTCATGGTGATGCAGGCTTGCACGCCGCTGGACGCGGCGCAGCGCATCCCCGGCGTGTTGCCGGGCGCGCGCCTGCTGCTGCACGCCGAGGGTGAACCCGCCGTGCGCGCCGTGCTGGCGCAGCTCGACGCCATCGAAGCGCAGAACATCGCGCCCGCCGATGTGTCGCCCGCGTACTGGCGCACGCTCGGCAACCGGCTCGCTGCGCGTCTGCCGCTGCCGGCGTACACCGCCGAGCGGCACGCCGCCTGGCTGGCCGGGAGGGCGCTGCCATGACGACCGTTCCTGCCCCCGCTGTTCCGCCGCGTCCTCGCTCGCGCGACCGCGCTCACATCGTCGTGGCGACACTGGCCGCCGTCGGCTTCGCTGCGCTGGCCTGGGCGTCCTTCGTGTCGCCGCTGCCGCGTCTGACCTACAACCCGTCCGACAGCGTGGCGGTCGGCTGGTATCGCATCGACCCGTTCGACCCGCGCACCGCCTCGCGGCCACGTCCGTTGTCCGTGGACAGCATCGTGCTGGTGCCGCTGCCGGCAAAGGCTGCCACGCTGGCTGCACAGCGCGGCTACCTACCGACGCGGGTGCCGCTGCTTAAACGCATCGGTGCGATCGCGCCGCAGGAGGTGTGCATTGTCGGTCGCAGCGTGCGCATCGATGGCGTGCCGGTGGCCGCCGCGCTGGCCGCTGACCGTTTCGGCCGCCCGCTGCCGTCGTGGCAGCAATGCCGCCACCTCGAACCCGGCGAGCTGTTCCTGTTGAGCACGACCAACCCGGCGTCGTTCGACAGCCGCTACTTCGGCCCGGTCAGCGCATCCACCGTGATCGGTGTCGCGCACCCGGTCTGGCTGGAGACGCGCCGATGATGGCCGCCGCTTCGCTGCGCTTCATCGTGCCATCCGGCGTGTTGTTCCGCTGCCCGTCGCCGTGTCCTTGCGCGTGTCGTGCAAGCGCATCCGCGCTGCACGTTGCGCAACATCCGGCGACGCTTTCCACCGTGCAGGCGTCTTGCCTTGAACGCGCCCGGCCGATGGCCGTGGCTGCGTTCCCCGGCGCGCAGGCTGCAAGCAGCACTGCGCCGCCGGGCCGCCGATGCCCGGAGCGTCAGCGCAGGGCAAAGGCGGAAGGCAAGATAAAAGGTCGCGGCACATGGCCGCTTGAAAACCTTGTCTGCACATGGGGGGCGCGCGGCACGCGCCATGGGGCGGCAGCGTGCCGCGTAGGTGCGCAACGCCGCATCGGCGTTGACGAAAGCGCGTGCCTCGCCCGCTGGACTGCGCCGATCTTGGATGGGGCCACGCCATGAGCCAGCGCAAGGATCAGAACGACAGCGACCGTTTCCGCGTCCGTCCCGGTGCGCCGAAACAGCGCGGCGATGCCTTCATCAACAAGGTGCTGCGCCAGACCAGCAAGGCCGGCGTGAAGCTCGGTAAAGCTGCGGGCAAGGTCGGCCAGCGCCCCGGTTCCCGGCTGGGGCGCGGCCACGTCGCGGCGCGCTTCGCTGACCGTGGACTTGGGGCGAATGCCCGGCGCGGGACGGTCAAGGTGCGGCTGGTGAATCTGGCGCAGGCCGGGCCGCGCTCGACTGCCGCGCACCTGCGCTATATCGAGCGTGAAGGCGTCGATCGCCAGGGCGGGCCGGGCCATGCCTACGGGCAGACGACCGACGATGCCGACCTCGAAGCGTTCAAGGAGCGCGGCGAAGGCGACCGGCACCAGTTCCGGTTCATCGTCTCGCCGGAGGACGCCGAACAGCTCGACGACCTGCGCACCTACACCCGGCACCTGATGGCGCGCATGGAGGCCGATCTGGGCACGCGGCTGGAATGGGTCGCGGTCGATCACTGGAACACCGACAACCCGCACACGCACGTCGTTCTGCGCGGCAAAGACGACACCGGCAAAGACCTCATCATTTCCCGCGACTACATCGCCGAGGGGATGCGCCGGCGGGCATCGGAACTGGCAACGGAATGGCTGGGGCCGCGTACCGAACTGGAGATGCAGCGCACCATGCTGCGCGAAGTCGATCAAGAACGGTGGACAGGGCTGGATCGCACCTTGCAGCGCGAGGCCGTGGACGGCCTGGTGCAGTCGGAGACGCTGGCCGAACCTCGCTTGCAGCGCCAGCGGCAAATACTGATAGGCCGCCTCCAACACTTGCAGCGCATGGGGCTGGCGACCGAACAGCAGCCCGGCACCTGGGCCGTCCACGCCGAAGCCGAGCCGACCCTGCGGGCAATGGGCGAGCGCGGCGACATCATCCGCACCATGCAGCGGGCCATGAGCGGCAAGCAGCGCGAGCTGTCCGTGTTCCAGGCCGGCGAGGATGGCCGCGCCATCGTGGGCCGCGTCGTCGGCAAGGGGCTGGCCGACGAGCTGTACGACAAGGGCTATCTGATCGTCGATGGCACGGACGGCAAGGCGCACTACGTCGCGCTGCCGCCGCGGTCGGAACTGGAGCAGTACCCGACCGGGGCCGTGGTGGAAGTCAAAGGCGCGGCCGACGTGCGCGCCGCCGACCGGAACATCGCCGCGCTGGCCGTCGATGGTGTGTACCGCACCGATCATCACCTAGCCGTGGCACAGGGACAGGCCTCGGCCGACCGCGACCCGCGTGAGGTGGTGGCCGCGCATGTGCGCCGGCTCGAAGCCCTGCGCCGTGCCGGCATCGTGGAGCGCGAGGCCGAAGGCGTCTGGCGCGTGCCCGGCGACCTGACCGAGCGAGGCCGCCAGTACAACGCGCAGCGCCTTGGTGGCGGCGTCGCGGTGGAACTGAAATCGCACCTGCCCATCGAGCGGCAGGCCCGCGTGATCGGCGCCACCTGGCTCGATCAGCAGTTGATCGGTGGCGGCAAGGGGCTGGGCGACCTGGGCTTTGGGGCCGAGGTCAAGGACGCGCTGCGCGAGCGTGCGGATTTCCTAGCCGATCAGGGCTTGGCCGAGCATCGCGGGCAGCGTGTCGTCCTCGCGCGCAATCTGCTGGCGACACTGCGCGGGCGTGAGCTGGCGAAGGCCGGGCAGGACATAGCCGGCGAAACCGGCCTGGAGTACCGGCCCGTGGTCGACGGGCAGCGCGTGGCTGGCATCTACCGGCGCAGCGTCATACTCGCCAGCGGGCGCTTCGCCATGCTCGATGACGGGATAGGCTTCTCGCTGGTGCCGTGGAAACCGATGATCGAGCAAAAGCTAGGGCGGAAACTTGCTGTCACAACGCGTGGCGGGACCACGGCTTGGGAGGTGGGAAAGCAGCGCGCGCCACATCTTTGAACACGAAGAAATCGATCGAGCCCAATCATTGGTCGGTCAATGGAAATTCATAGCGATAAAAGTCTGGTGGTCCTGGCGCTTGGCACCATCGATCAATAGCTTCCCGATCGTGCATGTAGCGCAAAGCCCGCTTGGCTAGCCAACCTGAGACTGCCCAGCCACGGTATCGCGGCGTGGCGGATTTCCGAATTGCCTCGCATATTCCCGACTGAACTGAGAAGGACTTTCATAGCCCACGTCGTACGCGGCAGTCGATGCTTCGACCTCGTGGACAAGCATAAGCCGCCTAGCCTCGGTCAGCCTTAACCATTTTTGAAATTGTAGCGGGCTCATTGACGTGAGCCGCTTGAAATGATGATGGAATCGCGAAGGGCTCATGCCTACCAAAGAGGCCAGCGCTTCTATACGCAACGGCTCGCGAAAGTGGGCCTTTAACCAGTCGATGGCGCGAGCGATGCTTTGGGTCTGGTCTGCAATAGACGCCATCTGCCAAAGATAGCTGCCGGCTTCACTGCGAAGAATGCGGTAGAAGATTTCGCGCTTCGCCATAGGTGCCAGCACCGGGATCAATTCAGGTTCGTCTATCAGTGCAACCAGGCGATCGAAAGAAGACAGAAGTCCCGCAGTCGTCTTCACAAGAACCATGCCGGGGCCACTTGCTGCGCGCTGCTTGGTAGGTTGCAGGCCTGTCTCTATAACCATGTCGCTGATCGTCCGGGAGTCGATGCGAAGAACGGCGCAGAGAAACGGCAGTTCTGGCGAAGCCTGCGCCACCTGCATAGCAACGGGTAGATCCAGCGAGGTGAGCAGAAGCTGATGTTGATCGTATCTGTAGACCTCTGCGGCAAGTCGTGTCTGCTTTACTCCTTGCACGGGGATCGCGATGGCGGGCTCCATCATGCAGTCGAAGGGCGGCCCGGCGTGGGTATGCCGGTGCAAGGTGAGGCCGGAAATAGTGGGCGTGAACAACTCGGTATCGCCGGTCCAGCGCGCGATACGCATGGCTAAGCTTCGCCGATTTTGTTCGAAATCGTTTTCCATAGAAGGTAATTTTACTACTGAAAGCGGCGCATATGAAGCACTATCAAACTGAACTCAGTAGGATCAGGCAATTTTTTGGTGGTATTGGTCTAGTGAAAAATTGGCTTCGAACGCACACTGCACTGTGCGCTTCACATGTGGCTCGAATGCCCACTCAACACAGCAGAGGAAGTATGAAGGCCATTATTCACCGCAGTCATGGCGAACCGTCCGAAGTGCTCGGCTATGAGGAAGTTGCAATCTCAGTGCAGTTTGAGGACGCGATGGCAGCTCTGGCTGCAGCGCAGGCCACGCCGCGTAAAGGCGCGACTATCTTGACTTCCGGAGCATGAACCATGGAACAGATCTTCCCGGATCTCTGGCAGACGCAGGCGGAACATCCGTTCGCCGGCGTCACGAGCCATGCCTACCTTCTGACTCGGAAGGATGGGAATGTTCTGTTCTATGGAACCGGCATACATGATGAGTTACAGCACATCAAGGACCGGGGCGGCATCGTCCGCCAGTACCTGAGCCACCGCGACGAGGCTGGTCCGGCATTGGCGGACATCAAACAGGCCTTCGGCTCGGAACTCTGCTGCCATTCGCTGGAAGTCAAGGCTATCAAGACTTACTGTTCGGTTGATGTGACCTTCGATACGCACGAGATGCAGTTGGGGAATATCGAGATCATTCCGACTCCAGGCCACACCGCTGGAAGCACCTGCTTCGCTTATCTCTCGCCGCAAGGCAAGAAGTACCTCTTTACCGGTGACCTGATCTTTCCCGAAGGCGCGTCATGGGGAACACTGGTGCGATGGGTCGCCGGCGGCCGCAAAGCCGATCTTAGACGCAGCCTTGAATTGCTGCGAGACATTAAACCAGACCTGGTACTTGCAAGCGCGTGCATGGGACCGACTCCGGTCACGATGACGTCGGAAGATCAATGGCGCAAGATCGTCGACAGAACCATTGAACGCCTCTAGCGCATCATTATGCATCTGCGTTGCATGATCGTAACGTCATTGCAAAAGGGAGGCAGACATTGGAGTTCCGTCATTTGCGCTGTTTTTTGGCAGTTGCTGTCATCTTCCGCCATATAGGAGCCACCGGGCTTCCGGCATAAAGGAGCCGGGGCGTTTTCGGCATAAAGGAGCCACTTCGTTTCC
>NZ_QUBS01000058.1 GCF_003390925.1 Trinickia diaoshuihuensis
CGCTCGGCTCGGCAGGCGGCGTAGCCGCGGGCGTCGCGGGTGCGGGGGCGGCCGCTGCCGCGCTCGCCGGCGCGGCAGCCTCGGCCGAAGTACGCCGATTGCCCTCGAGCAGCTTGTCGACCGACAGGTTGACGACGCTGCCGGCCTTGCCGCTGACGAAAATCTTCGTCGAATTGGCGTAAATCTCGCGCATGGTTTCCAGATACATCCGCTCGCGCACGACAGCCGGCGCCTTGGCATATTGGGCGTAGACCTGATTGAAACGCTCTGCATCGCCCTGCGCATCGGAGACGACACGCGCCGCATAGGCCTTGGCATCGTCGATCGTGCGCTGAGCTTGAGCCTTCGCCCCCGGCAGAATTTGCTCGGCGTAAGCCTGCGCCGCGGCCTTCGCGTTCGCGCGATCTTGCCGTGCGCGCGCCGCGTCCGCGTACGCGCTTTGCACGGCGGCCGGCGGCTCGATCGACGTGACGGTCACGCCTGTTACGGCGAGCCCGCTGCGATAGCGGTCGAGCGTGTTTTGAATGGCCTGCGTGATGGGCTCGCGAAGCGCATCGCGATTGCCGCCGAGCAAGCTCGCCGTACTTTGAGCGCCTACGATTTGGCGCACCGCCGCTTGCGCCGCTTGAGTAACGGCGAGATCGGGGTCGGCCGTACGGAAGAGGTAATCCGTTGCCGATTTCACTTGATATTGAACCGCGAGGCGCACGTCGACGATATCGCCGTCGTGCGTGAGCACCGAAGCGTCTTTCGTGCTGGCGTCGCTCATCGCATTGCCGCGGCCGATTTCGACAGAACGGATTTGCGCGACGTTGACGATTTCGTGCGTTTCGAACGGATAGGGCATGCGCAGGTGCACGCCGGGCTCGACGGTGCCGCGATATTTGCCGAATTGCAGAACGACGCCCGTTTGGCCGTCTTGCACGACGAAGACGCCACTGCCGACATAAATGGCGACGAGCACGCCGATGACGATACCGACGCCGAGGCGAGCGGCTCGCCCGTTATCGGGGCGCCGGTCGCCCGGGCCGGGCCCAGGACCTTTGCCGCCGAACAGACGCGACAAGCGACGATTGAACTCGCGCCACATCTCGTCGAGGTCGGGCGGCCCGTCATTATCGCCGGGGCCGCGCTTGGGCTCGTTCGGCCGCTGCCGGCTGCCGTTGCCGTCGCCTCGCCCCCAGCGCGGATCGCTGATCGATAGCATGGCGCGCGCACGCAGCCAGAAACTCCGCTCGTTGTATTCGTTCACCAGTGTTCGTTCGCTCGAGTTGGGAGAACCGGTCAATGCAGATCGGAGCGCCTTGTCCGCGCATCGAACGGATCCGATGCGTCTGGGTCTTCATGCCCATGCGCCGGCGGTGCCGCTTCCGGCTGCGCCCGCCCGCTGTCCGGGAGATGTTCTGAGGTGGCGATTTCGGCGATGGCTGCGCGCAGCGCATCCAAACCTTGCCCCGTGCGCGCGCTCAAAAAGACGCGCGAAATATTACCATATTCATCTCGTTCAACCGATTCGCCGCGGGCCGCCAATTCGGGCACCGCGTCGATCTTGTTGAAGACGAGAATTTGCCGCACGGTACTCGCGCCGATCTCGTCCAACACCTCGTTCACTTGGTCGATCTGATCGAGCCGCACGGCGCTCGATGCATCGACGACGTGCAGCAGCAGATCGGCGTGAATCGTTTCCTCGAGCGTCGCGCGAAACGCCGCGACGAGTTGGTGCGGCAATTCGCGAATGAAACCGACCGTATCGGACACGATCACCTGTCCCGCTTCATCGCCGAGATACACGCGGCGCGAAGTGGTGTCGAGCGTGGCGAACAGTTGGTCGGCCGCATAGGCTTGCGCTTTCGTCAGCGCGTTGAACAGCGTCGACTTGCCCGCGTTCGTGTAGCCGACGAGCGACACCGACATCGCACGATTGCGAGCCCGCTGGCGCCGTTGCGTACCGTGCTGGCGGCGCAATTTGTCGAGCCGCCCCTTGAGCATCTTGATGCGCTCGCCGATCAAGCGGCGGTCGGTTTCGAGCTGCGTTTCGCCGGGGCCGCGCAACCCGATACCGCCTTTTTGCCGTTCGAGGTGGGTCCACGCGCGCACGAGGCGCGTGGCGATGTATTGCAACTGCGCGAGCTCGACTTGCAACTTGCCTTCATGGCTGCGCGCCCGTTGCGCGAAGATGTCGAGAATGAGGCTCGTTCGATCGACGACGCGGCGGTTAAGCGCCCGCTCCAAATTGCGTTGCTGCGCCGGCGCCAAGGCGTGATTGAAGATGACGATTTCGACGTCGTTGGCCTCGCAAGCGAGACGCAGTTCCTCGGCCTTGCCGCTGCCGACAAATAGCGCCGCATCGGGGCTCGAGCGGCGCCCGGTCAAGGTAACGGCGGGATGTGCGCCCGCGCTTTGCGCGAGCAGACTGAGTTCTTCGAGACTGGCTTCGAAGTCGATTTTTCCGAAATCGATGCCGACGAGCGCTGCGTTGATCAAATTGATGAGCGTCAAATGAGAAGCGGCCGGCGAACACACCGATCAGTCGGCGTGTTCGCCGGCCGCTAGGATGAATTAGGCCGTTTCCGCGTCCGGATGGAAATTCACCGGACGGGCCGGTACGACCGTCGAAATGGCGTGCTTGTAGACCATTTGGGTCACGGTGTTACGGAGCAACACGACGTACTGGTCGAACGATTCGATGTTCCCTTGAAGCTTGATGCCGTTGACCAAATAGATGGAAACCGGCACGTGCTCTTTGCGCAGTGCGTTCAGAAACGGGTCTTGTAACAGTTGCCCTTTGTTGCTCATAGCAAACTCCGTCGTTTTTTTGCAGGTTGGATCCGGATTGGGACGAAGAAAAAGAAATCCGCCGCCAATCGCTACACTATAGCCGATTTTCGTTGTGGCACGGACCGCCCAGGCCATCCGGCCAAGGCGTCCCGGCCCGCCGTCAGCTTTTATCGGTGTACGGGTTCGTCGACGAACGGAACTCTATGCGCAATGGAGTTCCCGTCAGCGAGAAAGTTTCGCGGAAGCGGTTTTCGAGATAGCGCTTGTACGTTTCCGTCACGGCATCGAGCGCATTGCCGTGGATGACGATGAGGGGCGGATTCTGGCCGCCTTGGTGCGCGTAGCGCAGCTTCGGGCGCACCGGGCCGCGCCGGCGCGGCTGTTGGAACTCCACGGCTTCGATTAGCGCGCGCGTGAGCTTCGGCGTCGGCAACTTGGCCATCGCGGCCGCATAGGCGTCGTCGACCGATCGCATCAGCGCGCCGATCCCGGTCTTTTCGGTCGCCGAAATGAAATGGAATTTCGCGAAGTCCAAGAACTTCAGTTTGCGCATCATGTCGGCTTTCGTCCGTTCGCGTACGTGCGCGTCGAGCCCATCCCACTTGTTGACGCCGACCACGAGCGCCCGCCCTTGCTCCACCACGAACCCGGCGATGTGCGCGTCCTGATCGGAGATGTCCTGGCGCGCGTCGAGCAACAAGATGACGACGTTCGCATCCGCGATCGACTGCAGCGTCTTGACCACCGAGAACTTCTCGATCGCCTCGAAAACTTTGCCGCGACGGCGCAAGCCGGCCGTATCGATCAGCGTGTACTTCTTGCCCTGGCGTTCGAAATCGACATAGATCGAGTCGCGCGTCGTGCCGGGCATGTCGAAGGCGATGACGCGTTCCTCGCCGATCAGCGTGTTGACGAGCGTGGATTTACCGACGTTGGGCCGCCCGACGATCGCGATCTTGACGCCGCGCGCGCCGCGCTCTTCTTCCGTCTCCTCCGGATGCCCCGCATAGGCGATCTCCAGGGAGTCGTTGATCATTTCGGTGACGCCGTCGCCATGCGCGGCCGAAATCGCGCGCGGATCGCCGAGCCCGAGTTCGTAAAAATCGGAGGCGACGGCCGTGTACTTCATCCCCTCGGCCTTATTGACGACGAGCACGATCGGGCGGCCGGTCTTACGCAGATAGTCGGCGATCGACTTGTCCTGCGGCGCCAGCCCGTTACGCCCATCGACGATGAACACTACGACGTCCGACTCCTCGACCGCCTGCCGCGTTTGCCGCGCCATCTCGTGCAAGATGCCGTCCTTGGCGACGGGCTCGAAGCCGCCCGTGTCGACCACGAGATAGGCGCGGTCGCCCACGCGTCCCTCGCCGTAATGGCGATCGCGCGTCAAGCCGGGCAAGTCGGCGACCAGGGCGTCGCGCGAGCGCGTGAGCCGGTTGAACAGGGTGGATTTCCCCACGTTGGGGCGCCCCACTAGGGCAATTACGGGTTTCATCTGACGTTGTCTAAAAGAGGCATGCGCCGCGGTGCCGGCTCGCCGAAGCGGCCAATGGCGGGACGATCGGCGCATCGATCTGCCCACGAGCCGGTATGCCGCGCCGGCCCTAGCATCGCGCTTGCTTGCAAGCGGCCGAGGGGCGCACGACCGTACGCCGCTGCTCGAAAATTATCACGATACGACGGCGCGCAAGTCACCGCGTATGCATTTGCCGGTACGCGTGCCGCGCACCGGTACTCAAAAACGCCCGCGGCCGGCTGAGCCGGCCCGCGAGTACCATTCGACGACCGAAGCGCTCAGTGCGAAACGAAGCCGTACAACTCGCCGTCGTGGGTCTGGACGATCAGCGTATCGCCAACCGCCACCGGTGCGGCCGTGATCGGGCTGCCGTCGGTCTTCACGCGGGACAGGAACTTGCCGTCGTCACGCGAAAGGAAGTGAACGTAGCCCTTGTAATCGCCGACGACGACATCGGGCCCGAGCAGGTACGGCGTGCTCAAATCCCGATTCTTCAGTTGATCGTTCTTCCACAGCAACTTGCCCGAGCTCGCGTCGAACGCTTGCAGCACGGACCAATCATCAGGCGCCACGACGGCCGTGCGGTCCGCGGCAAGGCCCGCGACGCCGGAGAACGGCTGCTCCCAGACCGGTTGGCCGCTGTTCGCGTCGAAGCAGCCGAGACGCCCTTGGAACGTGACGGCGCATGCCTCGGCGCCGACGAGCGTCGGCGCACCGGTGACGTCGTTGATGCGCTCCACTTCCGTCACGCCCTTCGGAAACGACACCGGCGCCTGCCAGTAGTCGTCGCCCGTCTTCAGGTTGATCGCGGAGAGCGAGCCGCCCGGAAAACCGGCCAGCACCGCGGCTTGCGCGGCGAAGGCCATGCCGGCCGAGACGCGCAAATTCAGCGGGACGGCGCGGTTGCGGTATTGCCAGCGCAACTCGCCGGTCGACGCATTGAACGCGCTCACCTGACCGTCGATCGTACGCACCACCACATAACCGTTGCCGACGAGCGGCGGCGAGACGATTTCGCCCGGCACCGTCGTCTTCCAGAGGAGCTTGCCGTCCGCGTCGAGCACCTCGACCCCGCCCTTTTCCGCACCGACGGCCGTGTAGGTGCCGTCGCTACCGACACCCGAGGTCAGGTCATCGTGCAGCTTCGTGCTCCAGAGCTTGCGCCCCGTCTTGCCGTCGATCTTCACGACAGTCCCGTTCGATCCGGCCGCGTAGACGGCCTCGCCGACGACGACCGGCGAGAAGAAGTAACGTCCAGCCTTGCCGACGCTCGTCCGCCAGGCCTGCTCGACTTTGAAGACAGGCTTGAACTCGGCGAGCGGCACCGGGTCACGGCGCGGGTCCTTGGTGGACGAGCAAGCCGCCATCGCGAGGACAGTCATCGCGCAAGCGACGGGCACGGCGAAACGTTTCAGCAAATTCATCGGTGAGCGAGGCTTCGTCAAAGGTTGTTCGGGTAAGGCAGGCTACAGGCGGCGCAATCGCACCGCTCAACCGCCGAGCGCGTCGAGCTTGAATTGGATCAGTTGGCGCGCGGACGTATCGCTTTTGGCGAGCGACGTGAGCGCCAGTTGATAAGCGGTGCGCGCGTCGGCACGTTTCCCGGCGGCCGCCAACAGGTCGCCGCGGCGATCGGCCACGGCCCCTTGGAAGCCCTCGGGGGGCGTGCCGTCCAGCAACGCGAGTCCCGCATCGTACGCCTTCTCGTCGAGCAGGACGGCCGCCAGGCGCAGCTTCGCGATTTCCTTGTACTCGACGTCCTTCGCGTGATCGATCGCCCACTGCAACTGCGCCTTGGCGCCGGCCGCGTCACCCGCCTCGTATAGCGCCTTGGCCGCCGCGAGCGCCGTCATTTGGCCATATGCCGTGCCACCGTAGCGCGACTCCATATCGCCGGCGTCGCGCGCGACCGCGGCCTTATCCTTCGCCGAGACCGATTGCTGCACCTGCTCGTAGAGCACCGCGGCCTGCGTGGCTTGGCGCCGTTGCCAAAAATGCCAGCCGTTCCAGGCGGCCGCGGCAACGAGCGCCGCGAGCACGATCCACGTGGACGCATTGCCCCACTGCGCCCACCAAGCTTTGAAGCTCTCTATCGATTCTTGTTCGTCGTGATAACTCATCGCCAAGCGATTCCTTCTTGTCTCGCGCCGTTCTTGTCGTGAGCGGCGACAGTTGCGTCAGTCGTCGCCGTCTTCGGCGGTTGCAACCATCGCATTGATTAGAAATTCGGTCAAGTTTTCAACCGGCACGCTCTGTTGTTCGCTCTTTTCGGCACCGGCGCTTTCGCGCAGCGGTTTGATCCCGACCGTACCGTTCGCCACTTCATCCTCGCCGAGCACGACGGCAAATGCCGCCCCGCTCGCGTCGGCGCGCTTCATCTGCGACTTGAAGCTGGCGGAAGCGCCATCCGCGCTGCAGTGGAGAATCACGTCCAAGCCCGTGTCGCGCAACCGCTCGGCGATGATGAACGCCTGCTCGCGCGCGCTTTCGCCCTGATGGACGACGTACACGTCGCAGCCTTCTTCCTGCGGGACGAGCGATTCTTCCTTCAGCAATTCGAGAATGCGCTCGACACCCATCGCCCAGCCGCAGGCGGCCGTCGGCTTGCCGCCCAACTGCTCGATGAGCGGATCGTACCGGCCGCCGGCCGCGACCGTGCCTTGCGCGCCGAGCTTATCGGTCACCCACTCGAACACCGTCAGGTTGTAGTAGTCCAGGCCGCGCACGAGCCGCGGATTGATCGTGAACGGAATGTTGTTCGCCTTGAGCAAACGCTGCAGGCCCTCGAAGTGCGCGCGCGAGGCATCGCCGAGGAAGTCGATCAGCTTCGGCGCGTTTTGCGCGATCTCCTGCAGCGCGGGATTCTTCGTGTCGAGCACGCGCAGCGGGTTCGTATAGAGGCGGCGCTTGGCATCCTCGTCCAACGCGTCGATATGCTTTTCGAGATAAGCGATCAACTCGACGCGATGCGCCGCACGCTCCTCGGCCAGCCCCAGCGAGTTGATTTCGAGACGGATGCCCGTGAGCCCGAGGTCGTCCCAAAGCCGCTGGCACATCAAGATGATTTCGGCATCGGTATCGGGACCGGCAAAGCCGAGCGCCTCGACGCCCACTTGATGGAACTGACGATAGCGGCCGCGTTGCGGACGCTCGTGACGGAACATGGGCCCGATGTACCAAAGCCGCTTGGGACCGTCGTAAAGCAGGTTGTGCTCGATGGCCGAACGCACGACGGCCGCCGTGTTCTCGGGACGCAATGTCAGATGTTCGCCGTTCAGCGAATCGACGAAGCTGTACATCTCCTTCTCGACGATGTCGGTCACTTCGCCGATACCGCGCGTGAAGAGTTGCGTGTGCTCGACGATCGGCGTGCGAATGTTCTGGTAGCCGTACGCGCGCAGCATCGACTTGACCGTCGATTCGAAGAAATCCCACAGCGCGGCGTCCGCCGGGAGAATGTCGTTCATGCCTTTGACGCCGGCCAGCTTCTCGAGCTTTCTCTTCTGTTCTGTCATCGTGGTTCGGTGGACTCGTTAATTTGCGACGCTCGCGCGGCCGTAGCGGCGCTCGACGTAGTCGCTCACGATTTGCTGAAATTCCTCGGCGATCCGCTCGCCACGCAGCGTCTTGACCTTCTCGCCGTCGATGAAAACCGGCGCCGCCGGGTTCTCGCCGGAGCCGGGCAAGCTGATGCCGATGTTGGCCTGCTTCGATTCGCCGGGCCCGTTCACGATGCAGCCCATCACGGCAACGTGCATCTTTTCGACACCGGGGTACGTGTCGCGCCAAACCGGCATTTGCGCGCGCAGATAGTTTTGAATTTGCGACGCGAGCTCTTGGAACAGCGTGCTCGTCGTGCGGCCGCAGCCCGGGCAGGCGATGACCATCGGCGTGAACGAACGCAAGCCCATCGTCTGCAAGATTTCCTGACCGACGATGACCTCGCCCGTGCGCGACGCACCGGGTTCGGGCGTCAGCGAAATACGGATCGTGTCGCCGATACCCTCTTGCAGCAGCACGCCGAGCGCGGCCGTCGAGGCCACGATACCCTTCGAACCCATGCCGGCCTCGGTCAAACCGAGATGCAAGGCGAATGCGCAACGGCGCGACAATTCGCGATAGACGGCAATCAAATCCTGCACGCCGCTGACCTTGCACGAGAGCACGATCTTGTTGCGCGGCAAACCCAGTTCGACGGCGCGTTCGGCCGAGCCGATCGCCGATTGGATCAGCGCTTCGTACATGACGCTTTGCGCGTCCCAAGGCTCGCTGCGCGCGGCGTTTTCGTCCATCATGCGCGCGAGCAGGTCCTGATCGAGACTGCCCCAGTTCACGCCGATCCGCACCGGCTTGTCGTAGCGAGCCGCGGCTTCGATCATCTGCGCGAATTGCGTATCGCGCTTCGCGCCCTGGCCGACGTTACCCGGGTTGATCCGGTACTTCGAAAGCGCCTCGGCACAGGCGGGGTAATCGCGCAGCAGCAAGTGGCCGTTGTAATGAAAGTCGCCGACGAGCGGAACCGTCACGCCCATGCGATCGAGCTGCTCGCGGATCGCCGGCACGGCTTGCGCGGCCTCGGGCGTATTGACCGTGATGCGCACGAGTTCCGAGCCCGCCTGTGCGAGCTCCTTCACCTGGATGGCCGTGCCGATGGCATCGGCCGTATCCGTGTTCGTCATCGATTGAATGCGCACGGGCGCATCGCCGCCGATGGTGACGAGCTGGCCGCCCCAGCGCACATCGACCGCGTGCGAGGCGCGACGCTTCGCGGGACCGCCGAAAACCGGCACGGAAGAACAAATCTGACTGCTGCTGTCGGTAGGCATCGAAAGACCCATGAGTCCTAGTTATGCTGCGTGCGCGGCGCATGGCGGCCCCGCACCCGAATTGACGATCGAGCCGCGGCGCGCCGCCGCGGCATTGAACCATTAAGGCAACGTGAAATGCGCGACGTTGCCCTTGTTCGGACCGAATTTCGCCGCGTCGACAGGCTGTCCGTCGAGCGTCATCGATTCGAGCCCCGCGCGGTTGCCCGCGGTGATCTTGAACGGCGGGACGCCCTGCACTTGCTTCGCGTCGCCCGGGTGGACGAGCCCCGAGAAAATCTCCTTGCCGTTCTTGTCGCGTACGCTAAACCAGCTATCCTGCGACACCGTCACGCCGACCGTTGCGACGCCGGACGCCGGCGTTGCCGGCGCGGCGACGGCCGCCGACGCTTGCTCGCCCGCGCTCGCTTGCGGCTGAGCTTGCGGCTGACTGGCCGCGGCGACGGCCCGCGATGCGGACACGGGTGCCGGGACGGCCGCCGAGGCCGTTTGCTCGCCGGTGGTTTGCGTGACGGACGGCTGCGACGTCGGTTCGAGACGCGTGATCGCCGGCGTGCTCGCATCGGCCGGGGCCGCGCCGCTCGCATCGGAAGCCGCCACGGCGCCGGAAGCGCCCGCCGTTTCAGCCACGACGAGGCCGGTCGAGGTCGCGGCCGATGCCGGCACCGCCGCGCTCGACGCCGCACCGCCGGGATTGGCGGCCATGCCGCCCGCGCTCGATTTCAGGCGCGCGAGCCAAGCCGACGAATCGCCGCCTTGGTGCCACATGGCAAGCGCGATGATCACAATGACGCCCGCCGCGACGCCCCACCACCACGAGCGATGTTTCGGCGTGCCGCCGAGCGAGACGGAAACGCGCCCGCGCGGCAAATCGGCGCCCGTCGATGCGGGCATCGACAAATCGGGCTCCGGCTGGCCCTTGACGCGACGCAACGCTTGCGCGAATGGCTCCGGATCCGTACCGAGCATCTTGGCGTAGCTACGAATGACGCCGAGCGCGAACGTCGTGCCCGGCAATTGGCTGATGTCGCCCGCCTCGAGCGCCCGCATTTTGTTGGGGGCGACCTTCAGCCGGGCCGACACGTCGTCGACGGACCAGCCCTTCGCTTCCCGCAATTGCGCAAGACGAGCGCCCACCGCGGCCAGCGAGTCGAGCGGCGCGTACGTGGCGCCCGGCGCGGTCTGCGGCACGGCGCCCCCGCGCCCCGAGCTCGTCTGTGTGCCTTCTGATTGCGGATGCTGCGGCTCACTCATCCCTGATCCTCGCGTCGATTCTCTTTTTCCACCCCGCGCGCGCCCGGCCTTTTAGATGCCCTGGATGCGCGGACCGTCTGTCTCACTACGTAGGCGGCGCGCACACAGCGCCGCCGTCTCACCTGTCGCCCGCGCGTCAACGCACGGGGCGCACTTCAATGACCTTGCCCGGGGCTCGCCCCATCCGCTCCGCGACGCGCGTGCGATCCTTGACCGCGCCGGCCAATTGGCCGCATGCGGCGTCGATATCGTCGCCGCGCGTCTTGCGCACCGTGGTCACGACGCCCGCGTCGATGAGCACTTGCGCAAAACGCTTGATCCGCTCGGCCTTGGAACGCACGAGTCCCGACTCCGGGAACGGATTGAACGGAATCAAGTTGAACTTGCACGGCACATCGGCCGTCAGCGCCAGCAATTCCCGCGCGTGAGCATCGCTGTCGTTCACGCCGTCGAGCATGCAATATTCGAACGTGATGAAATCGCGCGGCGCCACTTCGAGATAACGCCGGCAGGCGGCCATCAATTCACGCAGAGGATACTTCTTGTTCAGCGGCACCAGCATGTCGCGCAGCGCATCGTTCGGCGCGTGCAACGACACCGCCAGCGCCACCGGCAGATCGGCCCCGAGCCGATCCATCATCGGGACGACGCCCGAGGTCGATACCGTGACGCGCCGCCGCGACAGGCCGTAGGCGTTGTCGTCGAGCATCAGGCGCAGCGCGGGCACCAGCGCATCGTAGTTGAGCAGCGGCTCGCCCATGCCCATCATGACGACGTTCGTAATGACGCGCTCGCCCTTGTTATCGGGGGCATGCGGCCGCCCAAGCGCCGCGCGCAGCGCGAATTCGGCCATGCGCAACTGGCCGATGATTTCGGCCGTCGTCAGATTGCGCGAGAAACCTTGCTTGCCCGTCGAGCAAAAACGGCAATTGACCGCGCAGCCGGCCTGCGACGATACGCACAACGTGCCGCGCGTCTCTTCGGGAATGAACACCGTTTCGACGGCATTGCCGTTGCCGACGTCGACGAGCCACTTGCGCGTGCCGTCAGCCGATACGTGATCGCTGACCACGGGCGGCATCACGATCGCCGCGCGATCTTTCAGCTTCGTGCGCAGCGATTTCGCGAGATCGGTCATGCCGTCGAAATCGGCCGCGTTGTATTGGTGAATCCAGCGCTGCAGTTGCTTGGCGCGGAATGCCTTCTCGCCGAGGCTGTCGCAATAGGCGACGAGCCCCGCGGCATCGAGGTCGAGAAGGTTGACGGTAGGACTGCTCGTCATGTTTGATCCTGCTGTTTCCGTGCGGCGCGCCCGCGGCAACCGCGCTTGGGCCAAGCGCGGCGCCGGGCCGGGCGAGCCGCCCGCGCCAAGCGATATTCGCTAACGCTTTACCCGGCGATCAGCGCGAGTAGATGTTGATTTCCGGGAAGAAGAAAGCGATTTCCACGGCTGCCGTTTCGGCCGCATCCGAACCGTGCACGGCGTTGGCATCGATGCTGTCGGCGAAATCGGCGCGGATCGTGCCCTTGTCGGCCTTCTTCGGATCCGTCGCGCCCATCAGGTCGCGGTTCTTCAGAATCGCGTTCTCGCCTTCGAGCACTTGCACCATCACCGGGCCCGAGATCATGAATTCGACCAGATCCTTGAAGAACGGACGAGCGGCGTGAACGGCGTAGAACTTCTCCGCGTCGGCACGCGAAAGCTGAGCCATACGCGAGGCGATGATCTTCAGGCCCGCGTTTTCGAAGCGGCTGTAGATCTGTCCAATCACGTTCTTCGCCACTGCATCGGGCTTGATAATCGACAGGGTACGCTCGATCGCCATAAAAACTCCAAAAAATTAAGGGGTTACGAATTCTAACGAATCTGCAATTGTAGCATGTTCCAGTGTATGATTGCGATCGATCCCCACCTCTGACGAAACTTCGTCCGAAAAGTCGAAAGGGAGCTTGAAACTCCCGCGCATAGGACCGATCTTAGGAAGCAACGGGGTGGGCGCGCGCGGCCGCCAAGGCGGCGCCGGGCGCAACCCGCATCGAATGCGTCTTTACGCAAGGAGAAAGCATGAACGACTATCCGTTTAACGTCGCCCGCGGCGGTGCCGTCGGTTCGGCGGCCGTCCGCAACCGCGTGCTTCGCAATACTTACTGGCTGCTCGCGCTGTCGATGGTCCCGACGGTGATCGGCGCTTGGCTCGGGGTCGTGACCGGTTTCTCGCTGTTCGCCGCAACGAGCCCGATGATGAGCATGCTCGCCTTCCTGGCGATCGCGTTCGGCTTCATGTTCGCGATCGAGCGCACCAAGCAAAGCGGCCTCGGCGTCGTCTTCCTCTTGGGCTTCACGTTCTTCATGGGCCTAATGCTCTCGCGGATCCTGACGTTCATCCTGCACTTCTCGAACGGCCCGTCGCTGATCATGCTGGCGTTCGGCGGCACGGCGGTCATTTTCGCGGCAATGGCCTCGATCGCGACGGTCAGCAAGCGCGACTTCTCGGGCCTGGGCCAATGGCTGTTCATGGGCGTGATCGTGATCTTGCTCGCGTCGCTTGCGAACGTGTTCCTGCATCTGCCGGCGTTGATGCTGACGGTGTCGGTGCTCGCGATCGTAATTTTCTCGGGCTTCATGCTGTTCGACGTGCAGCGCGTCGTGAACGGCGGCGAAACCAATTACATCAGCGCGACGCTCGCAATCTATCTCGATCTGTACAACGTGTTCGTCAATCTGCTGTCGCTGCTCGGCATCTTCGGCGGCAACAACCGCAACTGATCGACTGAGGGCGCTGCGCGCCCTAGCCCGCCGCGCAAAACCGCGGCGGCAGCCTGAAAAACAAAACCCCCATGCTTGCAGCCCCAACATGGGGGTTTTGCTTTGTACGGGGCATCGCGCCCCGCGCGGATCGATTAATCGCGCTCGAACAACGCGATCGACTCGACGTGCGAGGTGTGCGGGAACATGTTGACGACGCCCGCGCCTTTCAGCCGGTAGCCGGCTTCGTGCACGAGCAGCCCGGCGTCCCGCGCCAGCGTGGCCGGATTGCAGGAAACATAGACGATTCGCCCGGGCAGCGGACCTTGTCCGCTTTGGGCGATCTCGGCCAGCGCCTTGGAAACGGCCAATGCGCCTTCGCGCGGCGGGTCGATCAGAAACTTGTCGAACGGCCCGAGCGCGCGCAAATCGTCGGCGGTGACTTCGAACAAATTGCGACACGCAAACGAAGTATGGCGATCGACGCCGTTGACCTTCGCGTTGGCGAGCGCACGCGCCGTCAACGCCTCACTCCCTTCGATACCCACGACCTCCCGGGCAAGACGCGCGAGCGGCAACGTGAAATTGCCGAGACCGCAAAAGAGGTCCAGGACGCGATCGTTGCGCGCCGGCGACAATAGCCTCAAGGCACGGCCCACGAGCACCCGGTTGATCGCATGATTGACTTGCGTGAAGTCGGTCGGCTTGAACGGCATGCGAATACCGAACTCAGGCAACGTGTAATCGAGTTGGACGTCGAGCGGATAGAACGGCACGGCCGTATCCGGCCCTTTCGGCTGAACCCAAAACTGAACGCCATGCTTGTCGGCGAATGCGCGCACGAGCGCTTCGTCGTCGGCCGTCATCGGCTCCAGCACGCGCAGGACGAGCGCCGTCACGCTCGCGCCGACGGCCAATTCGATCTGCGGCAAGCGATCGCGAATCGACAGGCCCTCCACGAGCCGCCGCAGCGGCACGAGCATTGCCGAAACAGCCGGCGGCAGCACCTCGCAGCTCGTCATGTCGGCTACGTAGCTGCTCTTCTTCTCGTGAAACCCGACCAATACGCCACCCTTTTTCGCGACGTGACGCACGGTCAGACGGGCGCGATAACGGTAGCCCCACGTCGGGCCGTGGATCGGTCGAAACACCGTTTCCGGCTTCAGTTTCGAAAGATGCCAAAGATTGTCTTCGAGCACGCGTTGCTTGATCGCCACTTGCGCGCGCTCATCCAGATGCTGCATCGAACAACCGCCGCAGGTACCGAAGAAGCGGCATTGCGGCGTCGTGCGCATAGCGCTTGCGCACAGGACATCGATGACTTGCGCTTGCTCGAAGCTCGCCTTCTTGCGATAGCTCGAATAAGTGACGCGCTCCCCGGGCAACGCGCCTTCGACAAAAATGACCTTGCCGGGCTCGCCGCTCTCGGTCGTCAAACGCCCGACGCCGCGCGCCTCCATGTCGAGCGACTCGATCTCGATCACGGGCGGTTCGGAGGGCGATGCGCCGCCCTGGGTGCGACGCGCGATACTACGGGGAAATTCGGACACCTGCGGCTTCCTGATGGAAAAGAAACGGAAGGCGAGATTGTAGTCGAACGACGCAGCCGGACGGAGACGAAACGTGAAACTGGTGAGTTGGAACGTGCAATGGGGGCGCGATGCGCAAGGCCGCGTCGATCTTGTCCGAACGATCGACGAAGCGCGGCGCCTCGCCGATTTCGACGTCTTGTGCATGCAGGAGGTCACCCGAGGCTTCAGCGTGTTGCCCGGCGGGCCCGGGCCCGATCAATTCGAGGAGATCGCCCGAGCGCTACCGGGCTTTACCGTGTTGGACGCCATCGGCGCCGATTTGCCGTCGCTCGACGGCTCGCCGCAGCGCCGTCAATTCGGCAACGCCATCGCCACCCGCCTGCCCGTCTTGCAAGTGATTCGCCATTCCCTGCCTTGGCCGGCGGATGCCGCCGCCCCTTCGATGCAACGCGTGGCGCTGGAGGCCGTCGTGGTCACGACGCGCGGCCCCTTGCGCATCCTCGTGACCCATCTCGAATTTTATTCGCTGAAGCAACGCTTGGCGCAGGTCGACGAATTGCGGCGGCTACAACAGGAAGCGGCCGGCCACGCCGCCCACCCCGCACCGGCCGAGAATGCGACCGGCCCGTTCGCCGCGACATCGCGTCCGGTCAGCGCGGTGGTATGCGGCGACTTCAACAGCGAGTACGGCTCTGAGGCCTATCGCGCGTTCATTGCTCCGTTGGCCGACGCGCCCGGCTTCATCGATGCGTGGACGACGCTGCATCCGGGCCAAACGCCGCCGCTCACGGCCGGCGTCTACGATACGGCGCAGTGGAGTTCGGGACCGCTCACGTGCGACTTCGTGTTCGTCACCGAGGACCTGGGCGATCGCCTACGAAGCTGCGAAATCAATACGGCGACACAAGCATCCGATCATCAGCCGATCGTGTTGGCATTGGATTGAAGCGCCGGGGCGATAGAGAGTAAAAAAAACGTTTTCAGCGCGGCGCGGCGGGCGCAATGGCCGGCTCACCGAATGCGGCCAGATATTCGCGCCAGTGAGGCGCGCTCTCTTGCGCAAGCGATTGCTTGACGAAGGCGATTTCGTCGGCATACTCGTCCGGCGAAAACGCGCCGCGCATCAATTGGAATCGGCAATAGAGCAAGTAGGTATTCACGACGTCCGTTTCGCAATAGTTGCGGATCTCGTCGATGCGCCCTTCACGGAAGGCCGTCCACACCTGTCCGCCGTCCATGCCGAGCTTGCCGGGGAATCCGCAAAGCTTGGCCAACGAATCGAGCGGCGCGTTCGCGCGCGCTTGATACATCGCGAGCACGTCCATCAAGTCGGTGTGGCGCGAGTGATACCGGCTGATGTAGTTGTTCCATTTGAAGTCGCGATCGTCCTCGCCGAGATCCCAATAGCGCGAAGCCGGGATGCCGTGCACCAGGGCGCGGTAATGCAAAACCGGTAGATCGAAGCCGCCGCCGTTCCAGGAAACCAATTGCGGTGTGTACTTTTCGATAACGCGATAAAACGACTGAATCAGCGCGGCCTCGCCGTCCTCCACGGTACCGAGCGAGCGCACGCGCAAACCCGCGCGGTCCCGAAAGACGCACGAAATGGCGGCAACCCGTTGCAGATAGTGCGGAAGGAAATCGCCGCCGGTCTTTTCCCGGCGCGCCGCGAATGCGTGCTCGGCGACGTCGGCGTCGCTCATCGCGTCGGGCAGATCGTCGAGGCGGCGAATACCGGCGACATCGGGAATCGTCTCGATGTCGAAAACGAGAATCGGAATCATGAATATCTAAAGTACCGCGCCCGCGAGCACGCCTAGAGCACTGCGTCTTTGCGAACGCCGTTTGACGCGAAAAAGCGCTTCAAGCGCACGAGCGCTTCTTGCTGAATTTGCCGCACGCGCTCGCGCGTGAGACCCATTTCATCGGCTAATTCCTCAAGCGTCGCCGGCTCGATATGATTGAGCCCGAAGCGCCGTTCGATCACATGCCGGTGCTTATCGGACAAGCGCGAGAGCCAGGCCCGTGTAAGCGTTTCCAGTTCGCGATGCTGCACCTCGGCATCGGGCGACTGGCTTTGATCGTCCGACAGCAGGTCGAGCAGCGAGCTGGCCGGGTCGAGGTCGAGCGGCGCATCGAGCGACGCCGTATGCTCGTTCAACGCGAGGATATCGGTGACCTCGTCCGTCGTCTTGCCTGTCAAATAGGCGATGTCGTCGATGCTCGCGTCGCGCCGCTCGACGGCCTCGCCGGAATTCATGGAATTCTTCTCGAGGTGTCGCTTCGCGCGCAGAACCTGATTGAGCTCGCGGATCACGTGAACCGGCAACCGGACCGTGCGGGCCTGGTTCATGATCGCGCGCTCGATGCTCTGACGGATCCACCAGGTTGCGTAGGTCGAAAACCGGAAACCGCGCGTGGGATCGAACTTCTCGATCGCGTGCATGAGCCCGAGATTGCCTTCCTCGATCAGATCGAGCAGCGGCACACCGCGATTGAGGTAGCCCTTGGCGATGCTGACGACGAGCCGCAGATTGCGCTCGATCATGACTTGCCGGGCCTCGAACTCGCCCGCCTTCGCCAGCCTCGAATAGCGCTGCTCCTCCTCCACCGTCAGCAGCGGCTTCACGCTGATGCGATTTAGGTAATGCTGGATCGTGTCGGCGGTCAGCTCGGCTTGCAGCAAAGCGCGGAAGTCGTCGGGATCGGGGCCCGACTCGGCGGACGCCTCGCGCTCCTCACCGCCTTCCTCGGCCTGCTCGCCCGAGCTCTCCTGCTCGAACTCGGTTTCGGATTCGCCGGGATCGTCCTCGGGCTCGTTCGTCGAAGCGCCGGCGTCGTGCACCATGTCGTGCGTGACGCGGCTGGGCGTGTCCGTTTCGGCTTGCTGCTTGCGGCGCTTCGATGTCGGCATGGTCGTATCGCTTATTGCGGCGGCAAGTATTTCATCGGATCGACAGGTTTGCCCTGTCGGCGGATCTCAAAGTGCAGCATCACGCGGTCGGAATCGGTGTTGCCCATCTGGGCGATCTCCTGCCCCTTCGTCACCGCATCCCCCTCTTTTACCATCAAAGTGCGGTTGTGTGCATAGGCGGTGAGATACGTCGCGTTGTGTTTGATGATAATGAGATTGCCGTAGCCGCGCAGCCCATTTCCTGCGTAGACGACACGTCCCGCGGCGGCGGCTTTGATCGATTCGCCCACGCTTCCGCCGATATTCAAGCCTTTATTGCTGCTGTCGTCGAACGCGTTCAGCACGGGTCCGCGTACCGGCCACGAGAAGTTCACGTTGCCGTCGGCCATCGGTGCGCTCGCCGGCGCGCCGGCGGCCGGTTGCGGCGGAATGGTCGTGGCGGTCGCGCCGGGACCGGAGTAGATCGGCGGCACGGCCGCGTTCGCGCTGGCCGCGCTCGATGCGCCGGCGGACGAGGACGGCGTGAGCGGCGCGCCTTGTACGCTGCCGCCGGTCGTGACGGGCGCGGTGGCGACACCGGGCGTAATCGCGGCTACGTTCGCGCCGGGGGGCGCGACGCGCAGCAGTTGGTCGACTTCGATCTGATTCGGATTCGCCAGGTTGTTCCAAGCGGCGATATCCCGATAGTTCTGACCGTTCTCGAGCGCGATGCGATAGAGGGTATCGCCGGGCTTGACGCGGTAGTAGCCGGGGGGCGGCGGGCCGAGCGGGACCGCCGGTTGCGATGCGCCTTGCGCGATCGCCGGGGCGCCGCTCGTCGAGAGCGCGCTCGAGCGATCGACGACAGGCGCTTGATCGAGCCGCGTGGCGCACGCGGCGAGCGTAGTGAGGGCAAGCACACAGACGACGCGCTGAACGGCGGTCAGCCGAGGCTGTTCGTTGTTTGTTTGCATCGCGCGCAACGTAGACATCGGTGTCAAATCACTCCGGATTTTAAGGGGACAAAGAAAACACGATCAAGACGAGACTCCCGCCACTGGGTTGCCGATACGCGTTCGACCAGCGTCAACACCTGGGCTTGTCCACTTTGTGAACCGACCGGTGCAATGAGCCTGCCACCCACGGCCAATTGCTCGAGCAGCGCCTTCGGCACGTCGAGCCCCGCCGCTGCGATCACGATCGCATCGAACGGCGCGGCGGCGGCCAGGCCCACGCGCCCATCGCCGTAGTGCAAGCGAATATTCGGCACGCGCAGCGGGCGCAAATTGAGCTTCGCGCGCTCGTAGAGCGGTTTGATTCGCTCGATCGAATAAACGTCTTTGGCGACGCGGCTCAATACCGCCGCCTGATAGCCGCAGCCGGTGCCGATCTCGAGCACGCGCTCGAGCGTACGGCCGGCGCACGCGAGTTCCAGCATACGCGCCACGACCGACGGTTTCGAAATCGTCTGGTGATGGCCGATCGGCAGTGCCGCATCCTCATACGCCTGCACCGCAAGCCCCGGATCGACGAACATATGCCGCGGCACGGCCGCCAATGCGTCGAGCACGCGCGCATCGGCAATGCCGTTTGCCTTGAGCCGTTCGACCATCCGCTCGCGCACCCGTTCCGAGGTCAGCGCGAGCGAGCTTGCGAGCGGGACGTTGGGTGCGCCTATTTTGTCGGCGGCGTACGACGCGGCCGTGTCAGCGCGGCGCGCGGGACTCTCGCGCGCCGCAAGCGGTTCGCGCCCACGCGCGCGCTCCCGGCTGCCCGCCGGCGCACGCGGTTTGCGCTCGAGATCGGCAAGCCCGAGCGGAAAGCGCTTGGCCCGTTCGCTCGTCATGAATCGCGATGCCCCGCGCGTGCCCACTCGCGCGTGGCCGCCATCATCTGGGTGTGGGTGAGATCGAGCTGGAGCGGCGTGATCGAAACGCGGCCGTTCGCGAGCGCATGGAAATCGGTCCCCTCGCTCGCGTCGAGCGCGTCGCCCGACGGCCCGATCCAATAGATCGGCTCACCCCGCGGATTGGTTTGACGGATGACGGGCTGCGACGGGTGGCGTTTGCCGAGCCGCGTCACCTCCCACTCGCCAAGCGCGTCGTACGGCAGGTTCGGAATGTTGACGTTCAGCAGCGGATGCGTGGGCAACGGATGAGCGAGGAAATGGCGCACGATATCGGCCGCGACGCGCGCCGCATCTTCGAGATGGACCCAGTCCTTTTCGACCAGCGAAAACGCGATGGCGGGCACCCCGAACATGACGCCCTCCGTCGCTGCCGCCACCGTGCCCGAATAAAGGGTGTCCTCGCCGACGTTCTGGCCGTTATTGATGCCCGAGACGACGAGATCGGGCTTGTGGTCGAGCATACCCGTCAAGGCAATGTGGACCGAATCGGTGGGCGTGCCGTTGACGTAGTAAAAACCGTTGGCCGATCGCCAAACCGAGAGCGGGCGCGAAAGCGTCAGCGAATTGGACGCGCCGCTGCAGTTTTGCTCGGGCGCCATGACCGTCACCTCGCCAAGCGGCTTGAGGGCGTGATAAAGCGCCGCAAGTCCAGGCGCGAGATAACCGTCGTCGTTGCTCAGTAAGATTCGCATCCGGCGATTGTAACCGAGGAGCGCCCGCTCAACGACAGGCATCGATGAGGAATCGCCCCAGAAAAAGGCACGGTCGTTCGACTTGAACTACACTGCGTCGGTACCTCGCAAAGAGCCGCCCGGATATCGCCTGGTTGCGCGCCGTGCGGCCCGCGCGGGACACCCGTCCATTCGATCGAGGGAATGCTCATGCGCGCCATTCGCTGCCATCAGTACGGACCACCCGAAACGCTCGTTCTCGACACCTTGCCGGATTTGCAGCCGGGCCCGAACGAGGTCGTCATCGATGTGAAAGCGGCGAGCGTCAACTACCCCGACGTGCTCATCATCGAAAACAAGTACCAGGTAAAACCGCCTCTGCCGTTCACCCCAGGCTCCGAGGTCGCCGGGATCGTTCGCGCAGTGGGTGAAGGCGTGTCGCATCTGCGGATCGGCATGCCGGTGGCCGCTTTTACGCGCGTCGGCGGGTTTGCCGAGCAGGCGCTCGCACCCGCGGATGCTTGCATGCCGCTGCCGGAGGACGCCGACTTTGCGACGGCTGCCGCCTTCACGCTTGCCTACGGGACGTCGCACCACGCCGTCGTCGACCGCGGCGCGCTGCGCGCCGGCGAAACGATGCTCGTGCTGGGGGCGGCGGGCGGCGTCGGCCTCGCGGCCGTGGAGATCGGGAAAGCGCTCGGCGCGCGCGTGATTGCGGCGGCCTCCAGCGACGAAAAGCTCGCGGTCGCGCGCGAACACGGCGCCGATGCGACGATTCGGTACGATACCGAGAACCTGCGCGAACGAATCGCCGCGCTCACCGACGGCCGCGGCCCCGACGTCATTTACGACCCGGTCGGGGGGGCGTTCGCCGAACCCGCGTTTCGCAGTATCGGCTGGCGCGGTCGGTATCTCGTCGTCGGCTTCGCCGGCGGCGATATCCCCAAGCTCCCGTTGAATTTGGCCTTGCTCAAAGGCGCCAGCATCGTCGGTGTGTTTTGGGGAGAATTCGCCGTGCGCGAACCGGCACGCAACGCGCAGGCCTTCGCGGAACTGATGCGTTGGCTGCGCGAGGGGAAGCTGCGCCCGCTCGTGAGCGCGCGCTATACGCTCGAGCAAACGCCGCGTGCATTGATCGACATGGCGCAACGGCGCGTGACCGGCAAAATCGTCATCACGCCCTAGCGGCCGGCAGTGATTGCAACGACTGCGCGAGGACGCCGCTAGACGATCTTGCGTTCGCGCAAGCCCGCGATGGCGGCGGCGTCGTAGCCGAGCGCCGCCAGCACTTCGTCCGTATGTTCGCCAAGCGACGGACCCAGCCAACGCGTACCGCCTGGCGTATCCGAGAACTTGGGCGTGACATTCGGCAACGCGATATCGAGCCCGTCTTGCCACTTGAAATGCTCGATCATCTTGCGTGCCGCGAATTGCGGATCGGCAAACATGTCGGCGGCGCTGTAGATCCGGCCGACCGGTACGTCCGCCTCGTTCAAGATATCGAGCGCTTCGTCGATCGTGCGCTCGGCGAGCCATGCCGCGATCGCGTCGTCGATCTCGCGCGTGCGCGGTACGCGGCCGTCGTTATGCGCGAGCGCCGGATCGTCGGCCAGGTCGGGACGCTCGATGGCCACCATTAACCGTTTGAAGATGGGATCGCTGTTGCCGCCGATCACGATGCTGCCGTCTTTGCACGCATACGTGTTCGACGGCACGATGCCCGGCAGCGATGCGCCCGTGCGTTCGCGCACCGCGCCATAGACCCCGTATTCGGGCACGATGCTTTCCATCATGTTGAAGACGGCCTCGTACAGCGCAACGTCGACCACCTGCCCTTTCCCGCCGTTCGCCTGGCGGTGATGAAGCGCCATGAGCGCGCCGATGACCGCATGGAGCGCGGCAATCGAATCGCCGATCGAGATGCCGATACGCGGCGGCGGCAACTCCGGGTAACCGGTAATATGGCGCAGGCCACCCATCGCCTCCGCGATCGAGCCGAACCCTGGCCGGTCCCGATATGGCCCCGTCTGACCGTACCCCGAAAGACGCACCATGACGAGGCCCGGATTCTCGGCGCTCAACACGTCATAACCGAGCCCGAGCTTTTCGAGCAGCCCCGGGCGAAAATTCTCGACGACGATATCGGCTTCGCGCGCGAGTTGCAGCAAAACCTGCTTGCCCTCGGGCGCCTTCAGGTTCAGCGTGACCGACTTCTTGTTGCGCGCCTGAACCGCCCACCAGAGCGACGTGCCGCCAGTCTCCGGATAGAGCATGCGCCACTTGCGCAGCGGATCGCCGCCGTTCGGGTCTTCGATCTTGATGACGTCCGCCCCGAACTCGCCCAGCAGCCGCGAGGCGAACGGCCCCGCGATCAGCGTGCCGAGTTCGAGCACTTTGACGCCTGCCAGCGGGCCGGCCGTTGCGCTCATCGGTATCGTCTCCTGTTCCAAGCGCGTGGGTGTCCCCACGGCGCATCTCCTCTATAGCGAGCGCCGATCGAGCATCGCTCGCGCGATGGTGCCGGCATCGACGTATTCGAGCTCGCCACCCACCGGTACGCCGCGCGCGAGGCGCGTCACGGCAAGCTCGCGCGCCTTGAGCGTCTGCGCGAGGTAGTGCGCCGTCGCTTCGCCCTCGTTCGTGAAATTCGTCGCCAGCACGACTTCCTTGACGACACCGTCCGACGCACGCTTGACGAGCCGCTCGAAGTGGATTTCCTTCGGGCCGATGCCGTCGAGTGGACTCAAACGCCCCATCAGGACGAAGTACAGCCCGCGGTAGGTCATCGTCTGCTCGAGCATGATCTGGTCGGCGGGCGTCTCGACGACGCATAGCAGCGTGGGGTCGCGCGATTCGTCGCTGCACACGTCGCACACGCGCGCCTCGGTGAACGTGTTGCACTTCTCGCAATGACGCAGATGCTCGGTCGCGAACAACAGCGAACGGCCAAGCCGCTCGGCCCCTTCCCGATCGTGCTGCATCAAGTGATAAGCCATGCGCTGCGCGGATTTCGGCCCGACGCCGGGCAGCGCGCGCAGCGCTTCGACGAGCGCGACGAGTGCGGAAGGCTGTTTCATATCTTGGTGAATATCGCCGGTCCGATTGCGTCCGACGCGATCAGAACGGCAGCTTGAATCCAGGCGGCAGCGGTAGGCCCGCCGTCATGCCGCTCATCTTTTCCTGCGCCGTCGCTTCGGCTTTGCGCACCGCATCGTTGAACGCGGCGGCGACGAGATCTTCGAGCATGTCCTTGTCGTCGGCAAGCAGACTCGGGTCGATCGAGACGCGGCGCACGTCGTTCTTGCAAGTCATCGTCACCTTGACGAGCCCGGCACCCGACTGGCCCTCGACCTCGATCAGCGCAAGCTGCTCTTGCATCTTCTTCATGTTTTCCTGCATTTGCTGGGCTTGCTTCATGAGCCCGGCGAGTTGGCCTTTCATCATGGATATGCTCCTTGGATCGTGTGGACGGGTGCTCGCGTCGGTGCGGCGCCACGAATGGGTTATGGGAAGAATAGTTCGGCTCGGCGCGGCATGGGCGCCGCGTGCGTTCGCGCTCAGCGCGCCCCCGCGCCGGCTTCGGGATCGGATGACACCGGCTTGACCGAGCCCGGCACGATACTCGCACCGAATTCGCGAATCAACGATTGCACAAACGGATCGGCGCCGATCTCGCGCTCGGCCTCGCGCTGACGCTCCGCGCGCGCGGCAGCGTCCAGCACGGCCGCCGTGCGGCGCGCCGGGCCGACCGTGACGCGCACGTCGAGTGCCGTGCCCAGTTTTTCCGTCAGCGCGGCTTTGAGCTTCGCCACTTGTGCGGCGTCCGCGTATTGCGGCACCGGCACGCTGAGAACGAGCGTTTGGCCCTCGAGTTCGGTCAATTCGCTGTTGAACGCGAGTTGATGAGCGACGCCGGTCAATCCGAGGCTGCCCGCGAGCGCGGGCCAGTCGCCCGAGAAACCGACGGCATCCAGCGCGATCGGCGGCGGCAACTTACTGAGATCGACCGCGGGCGTGGACGGCACGACCGGCGAGTCGAAGCGCGCGTCGAGCCGAACGTCGTCCGGTCCCGCGCCGAACACGGGGACATAACCGTCGTCCGGCGGGCCAGCGAAGTAATCGTCTTCCGAGGACGGCGGCGGATAGTCGTCGAGCGGCGGCATGTCGTCCCACGGGGCCGGCGCCGAGCCGCGTTCCGATACGGCCGCGCGCTCGGGCCGGGCCGCCGCGCTCTCCGGTGCGCGCGGACGCGGCGTCGGCACGACGACCGGCGTGCG
>NZ_QUBS01000059.1 GCF_003390925.1 Trinickia diaoshuihuensis
CGGCCCGCCGCCCGCTCCGCCCGAGCCGCCCAGGCCGCCTCCGCCGGGTCCAGGCGCGCCGCCGCGCGGCTTGGCGCTCGACGAGATCGCGCGCGGCATGCAGCACGCCGCCGCCAGCGCCAATCAATTGCTGGCGCAGCAATATACCCGCGTGCTCGATACGTTCTTCGATTCGGACGACGAGGGGCTCTTGACCGCGCGTTCGGTCGATGTCGAGCTCGACGCCGAGCATACGATGCCGGTGCCGCTGGTCGCGTTGGCCACGCCGCGCGGGCTCGCGCTCGAGAAGATGGTCGTGCATTTGACCGTACGCGGCGACTTCGCCGAAGCGATGCCGATCGAGGGCGGCGATCAGCGGGCGCGCTTTCACGTCACGCTGGCGCCCCCCTCCAAGCGCGCGGGCGATACGCCCGGGCGGGAGCGCGACACGGAGCATATCGATATCGAAATGCACTTCGCCGCATTGGATCCGCCCGACGCCATCATGCGCGTCATCGACGAGTACACGCACCGGCTCGTCCCGCGTCCGAAACGCGGCAAGCCGGCCGACGAGGAGAAAACCCATGCTTGAACGCCCGGAGCATACCGGCCAGGACGGTATCGAACTCATCAAACGCTTCGAAGGCTTACGCCTTCGCCGCTACCTGGATGCCGTCGGCAAGCCGACGATCGGATATGGCCATCTCATCTTACCGCATGAAAAATTCGACGCGCCGCTCACCGCGGCCGGCGCCGAGAGCCTCCTGAAAAAAGACTTGCGCAGCCATGAACTCGCCCTGCGCAAGCTCGTGCGCGTTGCGCTGACTCAACAGCAATTCGACGCGCTCATGGGCTTCGTCTTCAACCTGGGGCCCGGCCGGCTGCAATCGTCGACGTTGCTGCGCTGCTTGAACGCGGGTCAGTTCGAGAAAGCCGCCGATCAATTCCTCGTTTGGAACAAGGCAGGCGGCAAGCCGCTCGCGGGCTTGACGAAACGTCGCCAGGCCGAACGCCAGTTGTTTCTTTCGTGAGATCTCGTGATACCCGAAGGAGCCATCGTATGAAAACATCGCTTACCGCCGGGTTGCGCGCCATGGTGCCCGCATTAGCCGCGGCGGTCGCCGCCGCCCTCGTCGGCACCGCGCGCGCCGAATCGCCGCCCACGTGTCGCGCCGAAGTAGACCGGCTCGCCCAAACGCTGCTTGCGCGCAAGCTCCCTCAGCTTTGCGCACCCTGCGCCGCACGGCTCGCAACGACTTTGGAGAGCATGTACGGACAGGGCAGGCTACCGCCGTCGCTCTATGTGTCGGCCGGCGCCGCCGAATGGGACGATCCACAGACGCGCCCCGTCATGTTCTCGGGCAAGAGCCTCGCGGGCGTCGCCGACGGCGATCGCCTAGCCGCCGATATCGACAGCGGATACGGCCCGCGCGGCGCATTGCGTCTGATCTACACGCGTGCGAACGAGCCGATCGCCATCGCAACAGCGGACAAGCAAACCTTCATTCCGCTCGCCTATTGCGTTGCCGCACCGCGCTGACCCGTTCGGCACCCGCCAGGCGCGGTCATCGTACGGAAGTCCTATGACTACGGGCGGCCCATCTGCCTCATATGACGCGAATCATAAGACCCGTACGCTGTTCCACATCGACACGAAAAACGAACCTTCATTATATAGGACTCCTAAATGAAAATCATACGATCCGAATTGCGACGCCCGCCCTCGCCGCTATCCTACCCCGTGAGCAGTTCCGCGCGTCTCGAAGCGGTTCGCCGCGAGAATTCGGCCGTCGATGCGCGCGCCCGCCTCGGCAAATCGGTAGGCCGTATCGCCTGTGCCGCCGTGATCGGCTTCGCACTCGTCGCGCTGGTGTCGAGGACCGCACTCGCGCAAGACGCGCTAAGCGCACCGCTCGAGGGGCGCGGAGCCGATCTGTCACGCACGTCGGTGTCGGGGTTGTCGTCCGGCGCGTTTATGGCGGCGCAATTCGACGTCGCCTATTCGAGCAAACTGATCGGCGCCGGCATTATTGCCGGTGGCGAATTCTATTGCGCGGGCGCCGCAGGCGTCACGCCGCTTTCGCTCGCCGCGGTAACGTCGTGCATGCAACCGATCGGTCCGGCGCCGAAAGCGGAGATCGCTTACAAGGATGCGCGGGCCTTCGCGGCTCAAGGTCTCATCGACGATACCGCGAACCTTCAGCGGCAGCGAATCTACTTATTCAGCGGCGCGAAGGATTCAGTCGTCTTCACCAAAGTCGTCGACCAAACGGAACGCTTTTTCAAGCTTGCGGGCGTGCGCGAGCAAAACATCGACTATCGGAAGCTGCCGAACGCGGGGCACGCCTTGCTGACCGATCGCGCGGAGGACATCGCCTGCGACTCCAACAAAGCGCCATTCATCAACGACTGCGGCATCGAGCAGTCGCATGAGATCCTGAAATGGATCTACGGCACGCCGGGCACGCAACTCAACGCCCCCTCGCCGAAAGCGACAGGCCAACTGCTGGCATTCGATCAAACCGAATTCGATCGCGATCGCCGGGCCTCGCTGGCTCAAACGGGCTATGTCTATGTCCCGCGGAGCTGTGAAGCCGCCGGTTGTGCCGTGCATGTCGTGTTTCACGGCTGCCTGCAGAACGTGCATAAGGTCGGCATGCGATTCGTTAAAGACACCGGTTACAACGAATTCGCCGACACGAATCGGATCATCGTGCTCTATCCGCAGATTGCGTCGTCCGAGCGCGGCTCGCCGAGCAACCCGCTCGAATGCTGGGACTTTTGGGGCTATACGAGCGACGACGGGAGCCGCCCCGATTTCTACACGCACGCGGCGCCGCAAATGGCGGCCGTCATGAAGATGATCGAGCGTCTGCACGCCGCGCCCGCCCTCTCCACTCGATAAGGATCCGCCATGCTTACCGCCGTCATCGCGCAATGGGAGACCGCGCAGAAAGCCGCACTCGAACTTGCCGACAAACTCGCGTCCGAGACGCACGCGTCGCTGCAAACGGCCGGCGTGGTGCCGAACGCGAGCGCCTGGAAGAACTTCACGAAGACCGCGTTGAACATGAGCCGCCACTATGCCGATGCGATGCAAGCGGCGCTCGATGACGGCTGGCGCAAGGAGCGCAATCAACTGCAACTAAAAAACGCGGCCGCATCGATCAAAGCCCTGACCGAAATCCAGACGGATTTGGCCGCGCGCGTGACGCAGGGCCAAACGCAACATACGAGCGCACTAACCAGCGCCACGGCCGAATATCTCGAGGGGCTCGAGCGCTGTCGAAACCTGCAAGACGCGTCGATGCTGGCCGCGAAGCTGCTCGGCGACGTCCACAGCCAGGCGAGCGCCTATGCGGCTCACCTCTGCTCGCTTGCGGTGGGCGTGCCGGCCGCGCTCGTGCAATGGGCGGAGAACCAGCTCGATAGCGACGACGACACGGCGGGGGCCGCATGAACATCGCACTGCGCTTCATCAATCGCTCGAACGACTGCGGCAATAGCCAGATCGTGCTATTTCAGCGCGACGTCATCCCCGAGTTCGGCGAGTTGGCGATCGCTTGGCGCGTCATCCGTTACTGCGGCCGCGATTGCATTCACCCGTTCGCCTACTCGACCGACGTCGAGATCGCGCTGGGTGACGACCACGGCAACTTCTCGCCTCGCGTGCCGGTTGCCAACGGGACGCGCCTCGCGATCGGCGCACACCCGGGCGGACGGCCCCGCCTCGTGAACTCGCCCGAGGGGACGGTCCACAGCGATATCGAAGTGGTCAATCAATTGGCGCGCGGTGCCGTCAATGTCAATGCGTTCGTCGCCGGCCGCTTGATCGCCGCTAAGTCGGCGGTCGCGCCGGGACAAAAAGCCGTCTTCCGTTTTTCGCCGGTGCTTTGGATCGGCGTCGGCTCGCAAATCGAAGAAGGCCGCGCCCTCGCCTCGGCCGTCATCTCGAGCGCGAATACGCCACTCGAACTGAGCACGATCGCATCGGCCGACATCGTCATGACAGGCGGTGGCGCCGGGGAAAAAGCAAGGCCGTTCCAGTTCGAACTCGAAAACGTCGTGCGCCGCTAGCGCCGGCTGCGACGCCCGATTCGATTTTTCGTCAGTCGATTCAGCTTCGACGACCCGTGCTTGCGCGGGCCGGCGGTTAGGTACGCGGCAAACCGATTGCCGCTCTTCGATTAGGAGCAGTAGATGGACATTCAATTGAACTTCGTCAATCGCTCGAACGACGCCAACAACTCGAGCATCGTCATTTTCCAGAAAAACGTGTCGACCGATTTCGACGAGTTGCACGTCGCATGGAAAGTCATCCGCAATTGCGGCCAAGGCGACAACCACCCGTTCCGTTTCCCGATCGCCATGGCCGTCAGCACGAGCGATAGCTATGGAAACTACATGCCGCAGCAAGACGCGACGAACGGCCAGGTGTTCCAGGTCGTGCGCGCGCCGTCGGGAGACGTCCTGCAGCTCGCTTCGCAGCCGGGCTCCAGCAAGGAGGTACAGGTGCGCAACGATCTACCGCAGGGCGCGGTAGGGGCGACGATCTACAAAGACGGCACGCCCCTCGCGATCAAAACGTCCATCGCCCCCGGGCAAAAGGCCGTTTTCGAATTCAAGCCCACGATTTGGATCGGCGTGGCCTCGCAGGTCGAACAAGGCAAGGTCATGAATTCGGCGGTCATGTCCGACATCAACACGGAAATCTCGCTGCTCGGCCTCAAGAGCGCCGACATCGTGATGACGGGCGGCGGCCCCGGCCCTACGTCGCTGCCGTTCGCGTTCAGGCTCGAAAACGTGGTGATGGCTTAACGCGCCAACTGTTCGGCGGCGCGATCGAGGTGCCGCCCAACCTACATCGACCAACAATCAACAGGCAGGGTTAGCGATGGACATCAAACTCAATTTCATCAACTTGTCGAACGACGTCAACAACTCGCAGGTCGTCGTCTTTCAAAAGAACGTCTCGACGGACTTCGACGAACTCGCGGTGGCGTGGAAAGTCATTTCGAACTGCGGCCGCGGCGCGAATCATCCGTTCGTTTTTCCCATGGCGACGACGGTAACGGCCAGCGATTCGGACGGCAATTACATGCCGCAAAAAGCGGCGCAAAACGGCCAATTGTTCACGGTCACGCGATCGCATTCGGGCAACGTACTCGCGGCGGGCGGCGGTGCCTCGACGTCGCGTGAAGTTCAAGTGCGCAACGACCTCGGCGCGGGCGCCATTAACGCGTCAATCTTCAAGGACGGCCGCCTGCTGTCGACGAAGACAGGTATCGCGCCCGGGCAAAAGGCCGTCTTCGAATTCAAGCCGACCTTATGGATCGGCACGGCTTCGCAGGTCGAGGAAGGCAGGCTCATGAATTCGGCCGTGCTCTCCGACATCAATACGGAACTCTCGCTGCTCGGCATCGCCAGCGCCGATATCGTCATGACCGGCGGCGGGGGCGGCACGGCAGCGGTCCCGTATCGATTCGAGTTGACGAACATCGTGATGGGCTAAGCGCCGCCGAGCCCGCCCCTTCGTCTCCCCGCTTGCCGCGGCTCAGGCCGCGGCGAGCGTACGGCCGGCGCATAGGTAGTTACCACGCTGTCATGCATGCAATGCGTGGACTACCATTCTTCACATTAATGCGACAGGACAGGGACACGGGGGGCGCTCGATAGCGCCGGCGAGGAGCGGTGCGGCCTTCGCGAATGCACAAAAGCGTGATCGATAAGCGCCGGGCGGTACGCCCGCGCACATTCGCGGCGTGACGGGGCGCACGACAATGGGCACACGTCTAACGGCAGGAATGAAATCGGCCGTTTCGACGTTAACTTATCGTCGTGTGCGTCAATGGCGCCAGCACAAAACGAAAAAGAGCGAGCGGGGATGCCGGCTGGATACTCGGCACGCATGCGAACGCGCGTCCGCACGGTGCGGGCGACCCATCGCGCGGCGCGACGAGCGATTCAGCCGGTTTCGCAACGCCCTGCGTTGCACGAGCGCCTAACGGGGAGGCGTGACATGGACATTATCGAGTTGGCCCGGCAAGCGGGCCTGCAAGTGCTGCTGGATGCGCGCATCGGCAGCCAGACCTACCACAGCGTATGCGGCTCGCTGCCGGCGCTGCAGCGCTTTGCCGAAGCGATCGAAGCTGTCGCACGGGAACGGATGCCGCGGCCGCGCGCGGCGATCCGGCCCCGCTCCAGAGCGCCGCATCATGGCGCGAGGCGTCTTCGCAAAGGCGCCCCATGCGCATCGGGCGAGCTTAGCGGCCGCCGGCCCCGGCCGGCATCGCCGAGTTCGAGCGCCGCTTAGCGGCGTGGCCGAGCCACATCACGAAGAGCCAAACGGGCACGAGCCAGACCGAGACGGACAGCCCCGGCGTGAAGGCCAGGATGCCGAGCACCATCGCCATGAACGCAAGGCAGATCCAATTCGCGACGGGATAGGCGAACGACTTGAACACGAGCTCTTGCCCTGCCGCCACCATCGCCTTGCGCGCCTTCAGATGCGTGAGACTGATCAGGGCCCAGTTGATGACGAGTGCGGCGACGACCAACGCCATCAACACGTCGAGCGCGCGCGCGGGAATCAGATAGTCGACGATGACGCAGGCGAAGGTCGCGACCGCCGACAGACCGATCGCGACATACGGCACGCCGCGGCGATCGACTTTGAGGAGCGCACGCGGCGCGTTGCCCTGCTCGGCCAATCCGTAAAGCATGCGGCTGTTCGCATAGACGGAGCTGTTGTAGACGGAGAGCGCGGCCGTCAAAACCACGACGTTGAGCACGTTGGCCGTCAGCCCCGCGCCGATCTGAGAAAAGATCATGACGAAGGGACTGCCGCCTTGCGCGACTTCATTCCAGGGGTGCAGCGCGAGCAGCACGACGAGCGATCCGATATAGAAAATCAAAATGCGATAAAGCACCTGATTGACGGCCTTCGGAATCGTGCGGCGCGGATCGTCGGCCTCGGCCGCGGTGATGCCGATGAGTTCGAGGCCGCCGAAGGAAAACATGATGACGGCAAGCGTCATGAACAAGCCGTGCACGCCATGAGGAAAGAATCCACCGTAGCGCCATAGGTTCGAGAACGACGCCTGCGGTCCTCCGCGCCCCGTTTCGAGCAGATAGGCGCCGAACACGATCATGCCGATCACGGCGACGACCTTGATGATCGCGAACCAGAATTCGGTTTCCCCGTAGGCTTTGACGTTGGCCAAATTGACCGCGTTGATCACGGCGAAACACACGAGCGCCGAGACCCACGTGGGAACGGCAGGCCACCAGAAGTGAACATAAGTTCCGACGGCCGTGAGCTCGGCCATGCTGACGAGAACGTAGAGGACCCAATAATTCCAGCCGGACAGAAAACCGGCGAAATCGCCCCAGTATTTGTGCGCGAAGTGGCTGAACGAGCCGGCGACGGGTTCTTGGGCGACCATCTCGCCGAGTTGCCGCATGATCATGAAGGCGATGAGGCCACCGATCGCGTAACCGAGAATCATGGATGGCCCGGCTGCCTTGAGGACGCTGGCCGAGCCTAGAAAGAGCCCGGTGCCGATGGCGCCGCCGAGCGCGATCAATTGGATATGACGATTCTTCAGCCCGCGGTGTAAGCCGTCGTGCTCGGTGGGACGCGTCACTAAGACCTCCTCTCCTGATGGGAACGGCCCGGGCGACTCGTGATCTCCCGGGCAAAACCGTCAATTGTAACGAGCCAATCGATCCGCACCCATTCAGGTCAACCCGCACTGCGCTACGACCGTCTCCGCTATTGCGCTTCCGGATGCTCTCCGTTGCGCAACAACAATAATGGGACGGTCGTGCCGTGCAGCAGCGATTCGGCCACGCTGCCGGCGAACAGACGCCGGATTCCGCTGCGGCCGTGCGAATACATGACGACGAGATCGGCGTCGAATTCGTCGATGGCGCGCATGAGCACCGCCGCCAAATTCTCGCCATAGGCATCGACGGCGCGCACGGTACCCGTTATTCCGAACGGCGCCATGCGCTCGCGTGCGTCGGCTAATACTGTGGTGGCCGTATCGCTGGACGTATCGCGAATTTGGACTTGCTCGACGAATCCCGCGGCCACGTCGACGACTTGGGTCGGATGTTGCAGCACGTACACCGCTTGAAGTTGCGCGGCGCAAAGACGCGCGAGCTTGAGCGCTTCCTCGAGCGCGAGCTGCGAGCCTTCGCTGCCGTCGACGGGGACTAAGATCCGTTGGTACATACCGTTCTCCTGGATGAGCGCCGGCCACTCGGCCGTGTGGCCGCTTGCTAATCGTTGGCGATCCGAAGCCGTATCGCGACGAATACCACCCGGATCAAACGTCGAGACTAGGGGTGAACAGACTCCTCCGCGAGGGGCGCACCGAGGATCCGCTCCGACAAGCTCGCGTCGTAGCTGGAGTGAACGTGCACCCGCTTTTTATCGGGGAAAGCGTAGGCGTAAGCCTTGCGCAACGCGAGCGACGCCTCGTGAAATCCCGACAAGATCAGCTTTTGCTTGTTCGGGTAGGTCGCGATATCGCCCACTGCAAAAACCCCCGGGACGGACGTTTCGTAGAACGAAGTATCGACCGCCACTCGCCCGGCTCGCACGTCGAGCCCCCAGTTGGCGATGGGGCCCAAATCGGCCACCAAACCGTAGAGCGCGATGAGATGGTCCGCCTCGATCGTGACGCTCCCTTGGAGCGTCTTGACCTCGATCGAGCGAAGCACATCGTTGGGCGCATTCAATGTCGCGAGCGTCCCGATGACGAGATCCATCTGACCGGCGTCCACGGCGCGCTTGACCTCCTGCACGGTGGCGTCGGCTGCGCGAAACGCATTGCGTCGATGCACGAGGGTGATATGTTTGGCTTGACCGCGCAGCGCGAGCGCCCAGTCGAGCGCTGAGTCGCCGCCGCCCGCGACGACGACGCGTTGATCGGCGAACATTGCCCGCTTGCGCACGGCATAGTGAACCTGCCGCCCCTCGAGCACCTGCGCCTCGGGCAAGCCCACTCGCTGCGGCACGAACGCGCCGTTACCCGCCGACAACAGCACCGAGGCCGTATCGAACACCAGGCCGCCGTCCGTGGTAACACGCCAGCGCTGCGTCGATTCGATGCGCTGGAGCGCCATCACGCGTTGTCCGAGATGGATGGGCGGAGCGAACGGCTTGCATTGCTCCATGAGGCGATCGATCAACTGCCGCGCGGTGCATACGGGAACCGCGGGGATGTCGAAGATCGGCTTGTCGGGATAGAGCTCGATGCACTGGCCGCCTACCTGTTCGAGCGCATCGACGATATGGCACGATAAGCCGACGACACCCGCTTCGAACGCCGCAAAAAGCCCCACCGGTCCCGCGCCGATGATGACGACGTCGGTGCGAAGCGCCTCGTCTTCCCTCGGTGCCGCTGCTTCACTCATGGTCGCTACCTCGATGATTCAATGGCCTCGATTAGGCCGATGCATGGAGCGTGCACGTTGTGCCACGCATGCTCAACGAGATCAGTATAGGGAGAACCCCCGATGTGGCGCGCTTTGGCCCGGTGGTTAGTAGGGGGAAGTATCTGTAAACCGAAGCAAGCGATAGGAGCGCAATAGAAAAAGCCCCACGTTCCGCAAAACGTGGGGCTCGCTCGCAGTATGCGACGCCGCGAGCGCGGCGCCGTTCTTGCGATTAGACCGTAAGGGCCGGCTTAGAAGCGGTGACGCAGGCCAACCGTAGCTGCCGTTTGGTTGTCCGACGTCGAAGCGCCGCCAAACGTGCCGTTGTACACCGACGCGCCGATCGTGCTTGCGTGTTGGTACACGACTTGAGCGTAGACGTCCGTGCGCTTGGAGAGCGCGTAGTCAGCTTGCGCGCCGACTTGGTGGAAACGTGCCGACAGGCTGTTCGCCAAGCCCGAGCCTTGCTGGTCCGTGAACGTGTAAGCAACGCCCAGACCCAGAGCCGGCGTCAGGTTGTACTTCGCGTTGACTTCGTAGTTGTCTTGACGCAGCGATTGCGCAACCAGGAAGTTGTCCAGACGCGTTTGGGTCCACACCGCGCCGACTTGCGCCGGGCCGAAGGCGTATGCAGCGCCCACGCCGTACGTACGATCGCGGAAGTTGCCGTTAGCGATCGTCGCTGCGTTATCCGTCGCGCCAACCGTGTTGCCGAACGGATTGTTCAACTGAGCGTACGAAGCCGCCACGCGCAGGCCTTGGAACTGATAAGCCGCGCCGACGCTGTATTCCCGGTTGTTCGCGAACGCACCTGCTTGGTTCGAGAAACCGTACGTGCCGCCGAACGTGAAGCCGGCATAGTTCGCGCTCGTGAACTTGATCGAGTTGTTGACCGCGTTGCCGTAGTTCGTGTTCAGGTTGTCGAGGTTGCCGACGTGGGCAAACGACGTACCGCCCCAGCTACCCGTTGCGCTCAGCGGTGCCAGGAAGTCTTGCGCCGCGTCATATTGACGGCCCAACGTCACCGTGCCGTAGTTGCTCGACAGACCAACGTACGATTGACGGTTGAACTCGCTGCCGCTGTTTGCGTAACGGCCGTTGTTCAGGTTGAAACCGCTTTCCAGGTTGAAGATTGCCTTCAGACCGTTGCCGAGGTCTTCCGAACCGCGCAGACCGAAGCGGCTTTGATCGATGCCGCCCGACGTTTGTTGCCAGTTCGACTTACCACCGGAGTTGCTCGTGTACGTCAGACCCGCATCGATCACGCCGTACAGCGTGACGCTGCTTTGTGCATGTGCTGCGACTGCGAAAGAGGCGGAAACCGCTGCGACGACCAGGGTTTTTTTCATTTGAGAAGTCCCTTTTATAAAACTGGCTCACTGCCAGATTTCGGAATAGACGGGCCAATTCTCGATGCCGCTTCCGAAGCAGCGCCGCGATCAAAATCGATTGACCCGTCCGATGAGGGCCGAGTCTACGTGCCACCCCTGGATAGGGTATACGCGGATCGCACAACACATTCTTGCGCTATAGGAAACAATCGACCTGGGAAAAACCCCTAGTCCATTGTTTTTGAACGGATTTGTTTTGTGGTAGAGGGGCGCGACGGACCCGGTCGATTCGGCCGATTTCGCCTGGCGGCAGTTGCTAAATCGCAACGTTTTTTCATATGGCCGTCACGGCGCATAGGCACGCCGCACGCAGGTTTCCGCGTTTCGGACTATCTCATTGCGGGTGCGCGGACCGCATTGCGTCATACGAATCGAACCCGCCATTGCGTTGCTTCGAGGCGGGATCACTGGCGACGCGCTATTGTTGCCAAATGCGCACGGATGCACACCACCCAGTTCTGGGAGGCGAGTGACCGAGCCGTGGAGGGAATGCGGATAAAAAGACGGCCCGCCGGCGCAAGCCGGACGGGCCTAGGAGGGTTGGCCTCGAGATAGCCAAGGCCGACTATACCTAAACGAAATGCCGTTCGGGGGATTTCGTAACGAACGGTAAGACATTTTTTACTGCCTGTGGACAGCAGGTGTGAGCCGGTGCGGACTCACCGCCTGAATACGCTGTGCTCGGGTTGAACAGGCTTTTTCTCGACGGCCTGCAGGCGCCATACGCCGTCCGTGCGGCCAACCGAACCGCAGGACCATTGCGCCCCGCCCTGCGCCGCCGTCGGGTAGTCGCGCTCCACGTGCAAGCCGCTCAAAGTGCATAGCGGCTGTTCGGCCGTCGGGGCGCACAACTTCGTCACATCGCCCTCGTCACGCAACTCCCCCCAAGGCGGAAGATCGATCCCGTCATGAGACTCTCTGGACCAGACGCGTTCCTCGGTATCGAGCCAAAGCACTGCGTAATCATGATTGACGGTGGGATCCGAACCGTTAATCAAAATGGTCAAACGCATCTCCTATTCCCCCCACGATGTTCGCCGAGAAATAAAGTCTAGGCCGCGGCGGATCGATTGCAAGGCACCGATGTCGCGTGGCCGGCGGCCCGCGCGCTGGTTGCGACCGCCGCACGATGCCAACGGCATCATTGCACGCCGTAACCTCGGCTTTGCATGCAGTCGCCGTAAGCTTGCCAATAGGTTTCCATCGGCGATTGCGGCGGCGGCAACGGCGGCAGATTGGCGGTAGACGCGGCTGAATCCGCGCCGGCGGAGCCCGATGCCGTCCCCGGACGCGCCGGGGCATCGACCGCCGGAGAAGAGGCGCTCGGGCCGGCGCTCGCAGCCGCATGCACCTCCGAAGTTTGCGCGCCGGGTTTTGCCCCATGCGCGGCGCTGCCTGACGCTGCGCGCGTAGCGGGCAGCGGCGGTTCACTGGCGCCTCTGCCGCCGTCGGCGGCGAACTGGAGCGGCTTTGTACGCATAGGACGCTGCGACTGCCGCGCCATATCGACACCCGTTTGCCGCCTCGCTTCCCCATAGCAATAGGCGTTATCCAAGCTTTGAGTCGCCGCCGTTTGACTGCGTAAGGGGTAAACCGCCGGCCGCTGAGCCAGCGCGGGTGTCGAAACGGCGAGCACCACCGCGCCATAAACCACAGGAATCTTCATGCGCTGTCTTTCCTTCGTTGTCCGAACGATCGGGCCCGCGCATCGCGAAACGCCGCTCGCATCGGGCCCGCAATCAGTCAGGATACGGGTACCGTGCGAGGGGATGGCGAGAGAGTATCGGCACCATCCGCCATATCCCCCGCAATAAGGGACCTCCGCCGCCTCACGGAGGAAAGTTTATGCGCATAAAAATTTTATTCTTCTTATAGGACAAATAACGCGAACACTAGCGTCGACTCGGTTTGTCGACCGCCGAGACGAACCTGAAGGTCAAGTTGATGCGTTCACCGCGCAGACCGGGGACCTTCGCGATGCGGTGCCGCCAGTCCTGTTGCGTGCGCCCCCGCATAACGAGCAAGCTGCCGCTCGTCAATTCGAACGCGCGCACGGCGCCCGTGGCGCTGTGCCGTAAGTCGAACCGCCGCGCGGTACCCAAGCTTACCGATGCGATCACCGGCTCAGGACCGAGTTCGGCTTCGCGATCGGCGTGCCATCCCATGCTGTCCTCTCCGCTCCGGTATCGATTGAGCAGGACGCTGTTAAAGCGCGCCCCACACGTCGTCTCCGCCAGCGACTTTAGGGCCTGAACCGTGGGAGTCCATGCGAGCGGCTCGTTGCGAATGCCGGAGTACACGTAGACCGCACCCGGATCGCCTTGCCAGGCCGTCAAACGCGGCAGCGGCTTGATTCCGCCGGGGGTGCGAATAAGGTCCTGCTTCCAGTGCACTTCCTCGACTAGTGCGCTTAGCGCGAGCGTCGCCTCATCGGGCGACAACCAATGCGGGTACCAGTCGATATCGACCTGCGGCACCCCGCCGAACATGTCATCCATCATCGCATCGACACCCTCGACCGGCCCACCGGCCGGCGCAATTGCTTCGTCCCTGTCCGCCCCTGCCCTTTTTCTCACGGCGGACGGGACCTGCGCATTCGAAATCTTGCTGTCGCGTCACGCAAAAACCGTCGCCGGGCCGCTGCAAGCAATCTCTGGTCTCGCTATCATTAAGCCGTTTCGAACTCTGGCCCTTATGCCGCCCTTCGGTCGACCATGTTCCTTTCCGACGACGCTCTCGATCAGCTCTTCCGCGAAGCCCGCACCCACAGTGTTTGGCTACCCAAGCCCGTGGACGATCTTCTGCTGAAGCAAATATTCGCCCTGGCCGTGATGGGCCCGACCTCGGCAAACTCCAGCCCAGCCCGCTTCGTCTTCGTGAAAACGGCCGAAGCGAAAGAAAAACTGAAACCGGCCCTATCGGCAGGCAATCTGGAAAAGACGATGGCCGCGCCGGTCACCGTCATCGTAGCCATGGATATGGCGTTCTACGAGCATTTGCCGAAGCTGTTTCCACACACGGATGCGCGGAGCTGGTTCGCGGGCAACGACGAAGTGATTCGCAGCACGGCGTTTCGCAACTCGTCGCTGCAAGGCGCGTATTTGATCATGGCGGCACGCTCGCTCGGTCTCGACGCGGGACCCATGTCGGGTTTCGACGCCGCCAAAGTGGATGAAGCGTTTTTCGCGGGAACGACGCTGAGGTCGAACTTCCTGATCAACCTCGGCTACGGCGACCGCACGCGGCTGCCCGCGCGCAACCCGCGCCTATCGTTCGACGAGGCCGCACGCATCGTTTGATCGCTTTACGGCCGTTTTCCAAGCAAGGCGTCGCCGCGCCCGAACGGGCGTCGGCGCGACTCAGGTCAGAAGCGCGACATAAAAGACGATGGCGCCGATCAACGCGCCGACGAAGCAAAACCCTTCATTTTGGCTATCACCGTCGGAGCGCAGCCACGCGCCCACCACGCCGAAAAGCCCTGCGATGCCCAGTGCGACGAACACCATCATGACGTCGAACAACGCACTACGGCTAATCTCGAGCAAATCGGCGCGACGCACGAGGTAATAGACGCCAAGCGCCATCAACGACAGCACGACGAGCGGCAACATGACGTGGCTGCCCTCGTAGCCGAGATGATGGGAACGATGCGGTCTGTGGATCCATTTAGCCGTTTTCATCATTCGCCTCCTCCCATTCGAAACCCGATCTGCCTAGGAATCGAATCATGAACACTCGTAGCTTAGATCGATTTCAGGATATGGGAAACCGCCGTTAACCCGCCTCGGCACGTTGTCCGACGGGCGTCCGGCACCGTTGCGCGCCGCTCGGTACAATGCTTCGAGTCGTTTCGTCCAGCAACTAGGTTCGCCCTGGCTTCATTTTCTTTTCCCTGCCTATGCGTCGCTCATCGTTTTTCATGCGCGCGATACTGATCGGCGTGCTGATGCACGTCTACGTCGGGTTGCGCATCATTCCCGAGTTGCCGGTAGGCTTGCCGGTTAAATTGGCCGCAGCGTGCGCGCTGGTACTGTCGTGCTGCTTGATTCCGTTGGGGATGCTCGCTCGCAGCTTCGAGCGTCAACCGCAAGCCGACCGCATCGCTTGGATCGGCTTGATCGCCATGGGCCTGTTTTCGTCGCTGCTCGTCTTTACGTTCTTGCGCGATATCGTGCTCGCCTCGGCGCTCACCGTCGATGCGCTATGGCACCATGCGGTGCCCTTGGACCGGTGGCGAGTCGACACCGCCGTCGGCGTGCCGGTGCTCGCGCTCCTATCGACGACGATCGGTTTCTTCAACGCGCGCCGGCGTGCAAGGGTCGTCACCGTCGACGTGCCGATCGAGGCGTTACCCGCCGAACTGGAGGGGCTGACGATCGTACAAATCAGCGATATTCACGTCGGACCGACGATCAAAGCGCGCTATGTCGACGCGATCGTCGACGCGGTCAACCATTTGAAGCCCGATGTGATCGCCGTCACGGGCGATGTCGTGGACGGCAGCGTCGCACAGTTGGCAAGTCATACCGAGCCGCTGCGCCGGCTCACCGCTCGCTACGGCGCCTATCTCGTCACCGGTAACCACGAGTATTACTCGGGCGCTGCGCAATGGATCGATCAATTCGAACGGCTTGGATTACGCGTTCTTTTGAACGAGCACGTCGTGCTCGAGCATCGAGGTGCCCCGTTCATCCTCGCGGGCGTGACCGACTACACGGCCGGCCATTTCGATGAGGCTCATCGCAGCGATCCCGCCGCCGCTCTCGCCGACGCACCCGGCCACATCCGTATCAAAGTTCTATTGGCGCACCAGCCGCGGACAGCCCATGCCGCGGCCGACGCCGGTTATACCCTGCAATTGTCGGGACATACGCACGGCGGCCAGTTCTTTCCATGGAATTTCTTCGTTCGCTTTCAGCAGCCGTTCACAGCCGGACTCGCGAAGCTCGACGGGCTTTGGATCTATACCAGCCGCGGCACGGGCTATTGGGGGCCGCCGAAGCGGCTAGGCGCGCCGTCCGAAATCACGCGCGTGCGCCTCGTGCGCGGCGCCGCGATTTGAGCGCCGCTACGGTCTAGGCACCGAGCGAATGTTGCCGATTTCGTCGCCGGCGCCCACGTTATCGCCATACGTCGGCGGGACGCCGCCGGCATCGTAAGGACGCACTTTTCCCCCGCGGACCGCATGCGGCGCGGCGGGACGATCGCCCACCGTCTCGCCGAAGCGCGCGCGCACGAATGCGCGCAACAAGGCGATGCGGGGATGCTCGCCCTGCGCTTCGCAGGGATCGGCGCCTTCGAATTGCGCGCGGCAGTGCGCACCGCGCTCGTCGCGGCGCCATTGCAGGTCGCGCGCCCGCTCCAACATCTCGAGCGCGTCGCCCCACTCGCTGGCCGGCGCGAAGGGCTGTGCAAGCTTACGCAACGCACCGTGCGTGAAGGTGACGACGACACTCGGCTCGACCTGCGTAAAGACGATTTCCTCATCGTCGTCGACCAGCGCGCGGGCGCACCAATAGTCGAGATCAGAGCCCTGCAATTCACCGGTGTTCATGACTTCCCTCCAAATCAACCGTCCGATCGATGGGGCGGCATGCGGATACGGGCGACGAGCGGATAGTGGTCGGAGGCCTGACGCGCGAGCGGGCTTCGATGGACCGCGACATCGACCAAGCATTCCCCTGGGTGCATCCAGATACGATCGAGTGCAAAGATCGGGCAAAACGTCGGAAACGTGCGCGGCGTCGGCGCGGGCCGGAAATGCGAGAGGAGCATCCGCAGTGCACGCCCGCGCACGAACCATTCGTTGATGTCGCCGAGCAAAATGACGGGCAACTCGCTATTGTCGAATGTGGAAAGCAGCGTTCTTACCTGGGCACTGCGCTCGGAAGCCGACAAGCCGAGGTGCGTAGCGACGACGCGAATCACGCGCCCGGCGCATTCGATGTCCGCATCCAGTGCGCCGCGCGGCTCACGGCGATGGAACGATAGATCGAGCGTGCGCGCCATGCGTACCGGCAGGCGGGACAGCACCGCGTTGCCGTAGCGGCGTTTCGGCGTATCGAGCGTGGGCCCCTCGACCGCATACATCCCGCTCGCCTCGCGCAGTTGCGACAATACGTCGGGCACTTCGGAGCCGCCTAGCGGCACCTCTTGCAACGCGACGATGTCCGCCTCGAGTTCGTCGAGGACGCGAGCGATCCTGCCCACCATTTGGCGCTTGGACTGAGCGGTCCACGCAGGCAGTCCGCCATGAATGTTATAAGTGGCGATCCGCAGTTCGCAGGCCCGCTGCTGTTGCAAAGCCGGTGGTGGCGCGATCTCCGCTCCGGCCGTCTTTAGATCGACGAACGGCTCTGCATGCTCGTTCAGATTCGCATTCACTTGCGCCGCCCCAGCCAGCGCTGCAGCATCACCGAGATACCCACGAGCGCCATGCCGATTGCCAGCATCGCGGCGACCGAACCGACGCCGGGGTGGCGGATCGCATTGAGCAACTGATGCGCGAACGTGACGGTCAATAAAATGCCGGGCACCATCCCGAACGTCGAACCGATCATAAAATCGCGCAGCCGAATATGCGACGCTCCCGCAACGAGATTGACGATCGTGAATGGGGCGATCGGCAGCAACCGTAGGACGATGACCGTCACAATCCCTTGTGCGCCAAGGCGTTCGCTCAGCCGGTTGGCACGCGTACCGGCCAACCGCCGCACCGCATCGCGGCCGAGCAACACGCCGAGACCATACGTCGCCAGCGCCGACAGCAGCGTTCCACCCAGTGCATAACCGATGCCCGGCCACGCGCCGAACACGAGACCCGTCGCCGCGATGAGCACCGTAATTGGCACCGAGATCACGGCCGCGACGACATAGCCCGTCAAAACGATCACCGGTGCGAGCGGAAGCGCATCGATGCGCCTGATGAGCTGCACGAGCTCAGCTAAGTTCAAGTGATGGCCGACCGCCGTAAACTGCCAGACCGCAGCCATCGTGGCCGCGGCCAGTACCAGCGCGCCGAGCAACAGGAACCGCGCGGTCAACGACTTATGACGGCTTTCGGGGATGAACTCGCGCACGAGGGCATCCGGCTCGATCGGCCGCTCCGGGTCGAGCCAAGCGTTGAGCGGCACGAGGGCATCCAAATCGGCGGTCACAACCGGGGTAAACGGTCGCAGAGTTCGGCCCTCGCGGCGCTGCAACGTTTCGATCGCTGCGTTTAGCCGCTGTTTTTGCGATAACGCGCTCGATACCGCTGCATCCGGGACGTCGAGATGCTCGGCCAACAACCTATTTCGCCAAGCGGCGATCGCCTCGCGTATGCGGCCGTCGCCGTTTGCGTCGATCGTCACATTGCACTCTGTGTCGAGTACCATCGATCGATTGTTCAAATTGGCACTGCCAACCGTGATCAGCGTGTCGTCGATGATCATCAGTTTGCTATGTACATTGACGCAACCGTTGCCCAGACCATCGACGTGGGGGCAATACATGCGGAAGCGTCCATAGCGATCCGATTCGACGAGCGCGCGATGCAGCCGGGCACGGAGAACGCCCATCGTCGCTTCTTGCAGCCATCCGCTTTGCACGCGCGGGACCACCACAGCAATGTCGGGCCCGTCGTTGCGGGCGAGTCGCGATGCCAACGCTTCGCGAACGACGGCCGCCGTGAAATATTGGTTTTCGATATATACGTTGTTGCGTGCGGCGCCGATTGCATCGGCCGTTAGCGCTTGAATATCTTGAACGGCATCGTATAAACGATATGGGGGCTGCGTGACCGAAATGCCGAGCATGACGTCACGTAGCTCCACCTTCGCGCTCGCGGGCCAGGGATCGGCCTCGCGCTCCACTGCGCGATGCGCGCGCACGGCGATCCGCTTACCGCATGACCGTTGCCAGCGTTCGCGAACGAGCGCGCCGATGGCGGCGGCCGCATCACCGTCGAACATGGCCTGAACGTCGTGAAACGGGCCATAAGGCACGCCGTTCGCATCGCGCCGGCGCGGCTCGTCCGCCGCATGCGCGGGGGTGTCCCAACGCGATCGCGTGAGATCGAGACCACCGACGAATGCGAGTCGATCGTCGACGACCACCATTTTTTGATGATGCGACGCACCGCGTGGATGCGTGCCGTCTTGCCGGAATACGATCCCCCGCTGCGAGCGCCAGCCTGTTTGATAAACGGGCATCCATTCGCGCTCGAAGGCATAGATCATCGCGAAGTCCCAAGCGAGGACGTAGATGCGCAATCGCTGCCGGCGCGCCGATAACGCCTGCAAGAATTCGCCTAACGGGCCGGGAAGACCGTCGCCCGTTTCCCCGGGCACGAGCCGCATGCGGCTATCGATGTCCCAGCCGACGATAAAAATCGTCCGCTCGGCAGCCAGCAGCGCTTCACGCAAGACGGAAAAATAATCACTGCCGTCGATCAGCAGCGCGAAGCGATCGGCACGCGCGATCGTGCGACAGTTGCGCCCGACCTCGAGCAACCCATGCCGGCGCGGGGCACTGCCCGATTCGTGAGTCTCCTCGCGCGCCGCGACCGCGGCATCCAGATCAACGGTGCCTGTCATCTTCGAGACGCACCCCTCAAATGATCGGCACCCCGCCCGTCACCGCGACGGTCGCCCCGGACACATAGCTCGCTTCATTACTGGCGAGCATGACGTAGACCGGTGCCAGTTCGGCAGGCTGGCCGGGCCGCTTCATCGGTGTTTGCTTGCCGAATTCCTTGACGTTATCGGGCGGCAGCGTGGCGGGGATCAGCGGGGTCCAAATCGGACCCGGCGCGACGCAGTTCGCACGGATACCGCGCTCGGCGAGCAGTTGAGCAAGCCCGCCGGTGAAATTTTGAATCGCGCCCTTCGTGGTCGCGTAAGGGAGCAAGGTTGGACGGGGCTTATCGGCGTTGACCGACGTCGTGTTGACGATCGCGCTGCCGGGTTTCATATGCGGGAGCGCCGCTTTGACGAGTCGAAACATCGCACCGATATTGATATCGAAGGTACGGTCCCATTCGTCGTCGCTGATCTCTTCGACGGATTCGTAATTCATCTGATGCGCGGCATTGTTCACGAGCACGTCGATCCGGCCGAACGCCTGGACCGCGCGATCCACGATCGCTCGCGCTTGTTCGCGCTGCGCGAGATCGCCCGCGACCAGCACGGCCTTTCTCCCCGCTTGCTCGACCCAGCGCGCCGTCTCTCGCGCATCGTCGTGCTCGTTGTAATAGGCAATGAGGACGTCCGCGCCTTCGCGAGCGAACGCTATGGCGACTGCGCGGCCGATGCCGCTATCGCCCCCCGTCACGATTGCCGCCTTGCCGGCGAGACGTCCATGCCCCTCGTAGCTTTGCTCCCCATGATCCGGTTGAGGGGACATCGGTGCGGTTTTACCGGGGACTTGCTCTTGCTGCTGCTCGGGCATTGGTGGTGTCGGTCTGCTCGTCATCGTCTATTCCTCGATTGAAGCGCGCCGCAAATCCAGCGGCAACGAAGAACGGCCAGCAACGGGCATGCCGCATTACAGCCGATGTAGGCGGAAAAGCCGCTAGGCGCCCGCTCGAGGAGAAAGAATCGGGGATGGACAGAATGTGTCCGTTCGTTTCGGAGAATGCGATTTCGCACATAACACGGGAGGCTCGCAACCATCAACGTATCGTCTCGGAGATCTCACTTCCGGAGTTTCCAATGCGAGTTGGTTCTGTTAGAGGACCGCAGTCCAATTCCAACGCTGTTGAAAGCGAAGAACCAGTGACAACCAGGCCTGCCGCGCAGCCGAGGTCGAGTGCCGATGCATGGCACGATGCACTGACGACAAGAAATCAAAAATTGATGGACAACGCGGACAAGTCTCCGTTTAGTCAAGCAAGGCGGAGAGTCGCAGCGACTTATAAGGAGAAGGGACTGCCTGGGCCTATCGCTCAGTTTGTTGCGTCCGCCAAGCTGGGGTTGCAACTGGGCTTTAATGCAAACAAAAAGCTCGGTGCGGTACCGGTCAATACGGCAAACGTCCCATTCTCGGCTGAGGAGACCGCAAAGCGACAGGCAACCGAAAAAGCCGAAAAACTCTCTCGCGATATAAGATTGGCGAAGGCAAACTTGTCCAAGTTCGAGGACGACGAAGAAACGCCAATTTCTCGTCGCACCGGCGTGGCAGGCGCGCGCGACAGCTTGTATGTGAACCACTCGCACCTAGCCGGGCAACCGAGGCACGAGCCAATCGCCGAGAAGCCTTCTGACGAAATCGCATCCATTCAGCAGAAATTACGCGATTTCCAGCACCAAACCGTGAAAGCACGACCGTCCCCCAGCTTCAGAAATTTGCGAGACAGCGTATCATTGGCGCATCCGCGAAATCCTGGCCCAACGGACGCGGCTCGCGTAGAGAGCGGGGACAGCGGTAGCGATCGGGGGTAGTGAGATCCATATCCGGCCCAGGCGGAGCCGCAATGAATGCGGATACGGAGATCATAATCCTCCACGCCGACGGCAAATCGACACGATTTGCTGAGCTGCAGCCTCATCTCTCACTCCGGGCAGCGATTGCAATATGCACTCGTGGTATCTACGGTCGCGGGGCAATAGCATCGCACCGTTGTGATATATCGCCTCGCATGATTGGCGGATCAAATTCGTTACGTCGCCGCTGCGGCTCTCTCGCAATGATTGCAGCATGCAATTTTCATACGCCGAGTTGTCACGTAGTGACGCCTCGGCGGCAAGTGCCGCGCGTCAATCAAGATGAGAACAGCGCGTCAATCAGGATGAGAATGCAGACGCAGCATCGGCGGTGACGGGCATAGCCCGGAACCGCCGATGCTGTGCCGCGCCGGAAGTGCTCGCCTTTAGCACAGAGCCCTGTCGGTGGTCGCGGCGGATCGGGTATGAACGAGTCTTCCTTGCAAGGGAGGCCGCCGTCCCCGGACGACACGTCAACGACCACCAAATGAGGCTTTACATGAAGTACAGACGCACCGAAGGACCGTCCACGGCGGCCGCGCGCGCGGGATTCAGCGTGGCCACGGCCTATCGCATCGAACAGGATCTGCGGCTGCCATCCCAGAAGAAGGTGCCGCGCGAGCGGCGCCGCCCCGATCCCTTGGCCGAGATCTTTGACGCCGAGATTGTTCCGCTGCTGCGAGCTGCTCCTGGCATTCGGCCGGTAGCAGTGTTCGAGGAGATGCTTCGGCGCCATCCGAGCTTGTCGCGCACTGTGCGACGAACATTGGAGCGACGCATCCGCGATTGGCGTGCCGTGCATGGCGAGGAGCGCGACGTCATATTCCGCCAGGTGCATGAGCCCGGTCGCCTTGGGCTGTCCGACTTCACCGACATGCACAGCCTGGGCGTGAGCGTGGCGGGTGTCGCGCTTGATCACCGCCTATACCACTTCCGACTGGCCTGCTCGGGCTTCGAGCACGCTCATGTCATTCTCGGCGGCGAGAGCTATGTCGCGCTCGCCGAAGGGCTGCAGAACGCGTTATGGGCGTTGGGAGGCGCGCCCCGCGAACACCGCAGCGACAGTCTGTCTGCGGCATTCCGCAACCTCGATCGCGAAGCACGCGACGATCTGACCACGCGCTACGAAGCGCTGTGCGCCCACTACGGCATGCAGCCTACCCGCAACAACCGCGGCGTCGCTCATGAGAACGGCGCCATCGAGAGCCCTCACGGCCACCTCAAGAATGCCATCCGTGACGCGCTGCTGCTGCGCGGCAGTACCGAATTCATTGACCTGGCCGACTATCGCCGCTTCGTCGACGAGATCGTCAGCCGCCAGAACGCACGCAACGGCAAGCGCATCGAGGCGGAGCGGCCATTCCTGCAGCCGCTGCCGGGTCAGCGTACTAGCGACTACGAGGAAACTCGCGTGTACGTGACCTCCACCGGCGGCTTCACTTTGCGCAAGGTGTTCTACACCGTCCCATCGCGCCTGATCGGCCATCGGCTGCGCGTGCGCCTATACGACGACCGGCTCGAGCTGTTTCTGGGTGGCACGGCCTTGATGACGCTACAGCGCGGACGCCCCGGCGTGAACGGCAAGCACGGACACGTCATTGACTATCGGCACGTCATTCACGCGTTACGTCGCAAGCCGATGGCGCTGATGAGCCTGATCTACCGCGATCAACTGTTCCCGCGCGAGGCCTATCGACTGACGTTCGATCGCCTGTGCGAACAACTGCCGCCGCGCACGGCGTGCAAGACCATGGTGGAACTGCTGAGCATGGCACACGAGCGCGCCTGCGAGGGGCAGTTGGCGCAGGCGCTGGATCAGTACATCGCCCAGGGGCAATTGCCCGATCTGCAAGCGCTGCGCTCGCGCTTCGCGCCGGACCCGGCGAGTGTGCCGCAGGTGCATGTACAACTGGCTTCGTTGCGCGATTACGAGGCTCTGCTGAGCTTCGACATGGAGGCTGCGGCATGAGCAACGACTTCGACGCTACTCGCGTGTCGCTGCTGCTCAGCGAATTGCGCCTGCCTGCCATCAAGCTCATGTGGCCGGACTTCGCCGAGCGCTCCGATAAGGAAGGCTGGCCTGCAGCGCGCCTGCTGATGGCGCTGGCCGAACATGAGATCGCCGAGCGCGACCGACGCCGTATCGAACGTCACCTCGCGGACGCCAAGCTGCTGCCGGGCAAGACGCTGGAGAACTTCGACTTCGACGCGGTGCCAATGGTCTCCAAGGCCCAGGTGTCGGCGCTGTGCGCCGGTGATGGGTGGCTACGCGGCGGTGCCAACTTGATTCTCATGGGCCCACCCGGCGGAGGTAAATCGCACCTGTCGTCGGCTATCGGCCTGAGCCTCGTGGAGAAGGGCTGGAAGGTGCTGTTCGCTCGCACCTCCGATCTCGTGCAGCGCTTGCAGGTGGCACGCCGCGAACTCGCCCTCGAATCGGCGATCAACCGGCTCGATCGCTTCGATCTGCTCATCCTGGACGATCTGGCGTACGTCACCAAGGACCAAGCGGAGACGTCCGTATTGTTCGAGCTGATCAGCGCCAGGTACGAGCGCCGTTCCCTTCTCATTACCGCCAATCAGCCGTTTGGCGAATGGAACAAGGTCTTCCCCGATCCGGCCATGACGCTGGCCGCTGTCGACCGTCTGGTCCATCACTCGACCATCTTCGAGCTGAACGTCGAAAGCTACCGCCGGCGCACCGCGCTGCAACGCAAGCAGCAAGGCCCCGGACGCCCCGCCAACTTCGCCACGCCAAACAATGTCCGCGTGCCGCCGCGCCAGGAGGATCAGTCATGAGCAACGACCTGCAACTGAGCGTCACGCGGGACGGCGTACCCGATCACGCCAGCGATACGCTTGTTGTGCGCACCGCGGCGCAACGGCAGCGCGCGTATCGCCTACGCCGCAAACGCGCCGTCATCGACGCGATCGGCGACGAAGTCACCGCGTCACGCGTGACGTTGTTGGCCTTGCTCGGGCAGGAGCTAGCGGCACTAGATTCGGGAACCGTGCCGACGCCGCTGACCGAGGCCAAGCGCCATTGTGTTAAGCGTATCTTGACGGCCATCGTCACGCGTTACGCAATCGACCTCGCAGATTGACGCGCGGTGCTTGCCAGCGACAATCAAGATCGGCATCATCAACCCCGCCGCGACATTCTCATCTTGTTTGTCGCGCGTCTCTCATCCAGATCGTCGCGCCATAGGCAAGAGGCATTGCAAAAATCACCAGGAGTGAGAATGCTTTGCACGACATACGGGCTCCGAAAAGAAAACGGGCGCGTAGTCTAGGGCCGTAAGCCCGCCTCTCGGTGTAAAAGGGAGAAATTCGGACTGGTCTGAGTCCCAGGGTCCCTGGGGCACCTTAGGTGCTAATAACCGCGCATGATGCGCAAAGCAAAAACCCCCGAGAGCGCGGTGGCTGACGGGGGTTCTTAGCATGAGGAGCCTGACGATTACCTACTTTCACACGGGCAATC
>NZ_QUBS01000060.1 GCF_003390925.1 Trinickia diaoshuihuensis
TCGACAATCAGATTCTCAGCTGAAACCTCCACCGCCTTCAACTTCCCGCCTCAACTCCCCCGTACACCACATTCGACTTTAGCTCGGGTAAGTGCGCATCCCTGCCTAGGATCTGCATGATCTCGTTGGCCGGCAACTCCTTCGTCCCGAATGCGATCGTTGAAGGAGTAGTTTTCATCACATCCATGGTCGTCGTAATGCCTTTATTTGCTACGGACCAGGTTCCAGCCCAACTTGCCAAGTATTCCACTCGAACAGGATCGGGCGCACTATTTCGGTCGACAACTGTCATGATCCCGCTGCTGTTATATCTTCCATTTTTAAAGAATTCGCTGGTACCTCGAAAGCCGAGGCTAACGCGTCCGATCGGACTGTATTCCCAGTAAGTATTCCACCGACCGAGGAAATGCGGATCTGTTGTCGTCTCCGAAAAAATGCTTCGAACTTTACCAACAAAATCGACGGCGGTAGAAATGTAACTCATCGCAGCAACTATCGTCGCGATGATTACACCAAGCTTAATCTTTTTATTCACTTTGGCGTTTGTCGAGTGGATCTTGTTGGATAGCATCGCTCGCCTGTTGTAAGCGGTTTGGATAACAGTGAAAATCATACAATGCCTTGGACGTGCAACCAGCACAATGGTCGCATTTAGCACGACGGCAGCCTTGTCAGAACCTATTACGCAGGTTACCTCCGGGTCAAACAATACCGTTCATTCTAGCCGCTGCGTTCTGTACGACCGAACACACGCGGAAGCAGCAATCGAGAGACCGCTGATTAGCTGACCGTTCACGGTCGATGGGTATCAATCGTCACATCTGTCTTGTTCACCAATACCGAAACCGCCTATCGCCTTCCCGAGGGTACGTCAGAACCGACCGTTCTCGACCTTCGCGGAATCCCATTTACCAAGGCGGGCTGCTGTGACGAGCATGCCGACCGTGATAGGAATGCGATCGAGCGCCTTTCGCCGCTTTCGCGATAGGGCTGTGACGAGTATGAGCAGAAGGCCGGACCCCTCGTCCATAAAGTAGCGCCCCGACGCGAAATCGCCTTCGTCGACCTTGAACCGGGCGAAGAAGGCTTCCATGAACGTTTCGCCTTCCATGCCGGTGATGCCGAGGTCGTCTTCGAGCGTCGTTGCGGTCGTGATGACCTTGCTCTTCGACAAACCGCGCTCCTTGCGCACGAAAGATTCGACTTCTTCGAGCAGCAGCGAATTGCTCATAGGCGGTCCTCGGGCTTCACGAGCTGGTTGTAATGAACGGCGCTGCGGTAGCTGATTACCGACACGTCGTAGGCGAGGATGACTTCGCCGATGATCGGGACGGTGCGACCAACGAAGACGCCGATGTTGCGCGTCCAAAGAATTTTGAGGCGCCGGACACTGCCGAGCGTTAGCGTCGGCAGGATATCTTTCTCTATCTTGAAATCGAGGTGCCTGCGGGCCACCCGTGATGCTATCGACGTACCAATCGTCGCACCCTTCGGCTTGCGCCTCGTGGGAAGGAACGGCCAGCCAATGATCAGCAGTGCTAGGCCGGTTAGCTCGTCAACGCCGAAGTGCTGTGCGGCCTCGTCGAGCATGACGAGAAAGAACAATTGCGGCGGCGTAAGGTTTGCGTGTATGCCGTATGTGTAGGTGTTGTTCGACACGTTTTGGTCCTCGGAGTCAATCAGGGCGAGAACGTATCAGAACTCGATTCATCTGAGAATAGACAGGCCGGGCTACTCCGTGCAGCGCGTCGGCCAGCCTAGCGGTCGTGCCTCATTACGTCGCGTCGTCCAGCGGGATGCTCTCGTTGTTGCGATCGCGGCATAGCCGGGATAGTCGTCGCATGAACGACATCCGACACCCAAGCAATTTTCCGCCGCTGACAACCGAGCAGATTCGCGAGTTGGCTGCCTCGATCCGCGAAGTCTTTGGAAGCAGCCTCTCGCGGGAATCATTCGCCGACAAACTGTTGATATTTCTCGAAGACGTGCCGGGATACGAGTCCGGAGAAAATTCGATCGATTTGATAGCGGCAGCGTGGGCCAAATACGCCGATCGTCATCCGTGAGCGGCTACTTCTGGCGGTGTCGTTTCGCCAGCGTGGAGGCGAACACGATGAAGCCACTCTCTATAGTGACACGCACTATGAGTGACAACACGTGAGGGTGACTGTCGTCGCCCCCCGGTTGTCACGGGAAGATCTCAGAAGGTCAAACGGGGTGAAGGGAATGCGCAAGCTGGAAATCAGGGTCACTGGGGTGGGGCACGTCGCCATCGCAGCCATTGCGGCACTTACGCTGCATACAGGCGCTTGCAAGGCCGATGAACTCGGCCCGAGTTGCAAGCAATACCTTCAATTGAAGCAGCAATGCTTAGCGGCAAGAGCGAACACGATCGAGTCGAACGGGCATGCGCAAACCGCGCGCGAAATTCGACGGAGCATTCCGTTCGAAATGCATCAGGCGATTGACACGCTGGCAAAAAATAGAGAATTCTCGAACGCCGATTTCGTCGAGCACCGTTGCGCGGAGGAGGCTTGGTACATCCAGAACGCGAATAGCGCTCAAAACCCCCGTCCAGAACGAAGCGTGCAGCTATGCAGCGTCACGACCAGTTGGCCGGAAAACTACAAAATCACACCCGAGTATGACCCGAAGGTCGAGGAGCGCATTCGCAAGATGGAGGCAGAGGTTGGATTGTATGAATAGTAAATCGATATCAATTGACGGGGGTTCCTGTGAATAAAGTGATGGGGACCGCTTCCTGCAAGCTTAGTTTTGGCGTGCTCGCAATGGTTATTTCCTTTGCCTCATTTGCGAAAACTCCGATTGATGTCACGCTCGATTTTCTAGCGGGGCCGAGACTAGGAGGTTCGCGAAGCTTCAACTGTCGCGAAGCCATAGACGGGAAGGTGACTGACGAGCACGCTATGATCTGATTCGAAAATCCCAGGTAGATCAATGGGATAGGAGAGATGCGGACGAGGGTGATGTGAAAACTGTCACTGTTCCTCGTGGGGTTTCATGCTGGAAGCAGTCGTGTCGGTCGTGATTGCTCGTCGACGTTACCCTGATCCGAAAGTCCATTCTTCGTCAGCTCCTGAATCTCTGCTTAGTCTCTTTCTGGTCGTCCCTTGGCCGATCCTCTGTGGTGTGTCGGCGGCGGTCAGCTCTGACGGGAAGTACGACGTCTAGGGCACGCCAGAGCATCGGATGTACGTTTATAGACGAGCTTTTTTTGTATTGCCCGTCCGATATGCCCCGATCATCGAGATATGACCAGCTTACTCGCTCTGTTGCTTCCGGTTTAACGCCAACGATTGATGTGGTATAGAGGACCTTTAAAATTTGAATGAGGAGTGAGTTAGCGCTTCTCTTGTTGTTTAAATATTCATTTGCCGCTAATCCAACTGGATCGGATTCCGGTATCTGAATCCAGTGTTCTTGGATGCATTCCTGTAAATGAGTTTCAGTGATTTCGGAATATCTGAAGTGAGTATTCCGTCCGCGCAGAATCTCGGTGCAAGCCTCCAGCGATGCATAGTGACTAATCCATTCGTCTTTCAGAGAGCGCAGCCTGCCGATCGAATATTTGCGTTCCGCATCCTGTACAGTTGATGGTGTTACAAATTCCTTCCCTTCGCAAAGTTCAATGCAGCAATTCACGAAAGCTATCACATCACGCGGACGCAGCAGAGTTCGGCTAAGAAGGTAGTCAATGGCGGACTCGCCTCGAACGGAGCCGCGGAAAATGTCCTCGAAAGTAACTTTTCGCTGAGTGTACTGTTCCTTGATCAATTTCTCGATCCGTAAATCGATCATCTGCTTTAATTGAGCTTTACTCCATCGCAATCTAAGAAATAGCCCTTCAAATTTCTCCTCCTGGAAGCCTGCGTCACGGGTCTCTTCGAACACGGTGCGCAGGAGGTCTTCTCGTATTGCTACCACGGCCTTCACTGAACGCACGCGCTGAAAAGCTCGAACGGTTTCTATAAGGGCTCGAATCAGCTTGAATCGAATTCTATCGTCGACCCATGATTCATCGAGTCGATCAATGACTAGATAAAACCGATTTTGTGGGTCGGTAAAGATCTCGTCCGCGAGTAGCGTGATGATTTCACTGAGTTCGCGAACTTGATTGTCATTGACGACGGATTGCGCCTTATGTAAGACCTCTGATTTTATTTCGTCGGAGAGGGTGTGGGCTCCAGACGCGTTGAGTGTTATTCCATACGCTTTAGCGTCAATGGCGGACGATAGTTTAGTTTCTAGTTTTGAGGTGAATTCTTTGACTCGTGTTTCGGTGTCTTGCCAGAAATGATCATTCCATTGTTTTAGATAGTCGACGGCGCGCTTTTTTGCTTGATCTCGCTGAAAAAGGTCGCGCAACTGATCTAGAAAACCCCATGGGTCATTTGCGGAGATGCGATACCGCTTTCGAAGCAACTCAATTACGAAAACGTGACGCCACAGGAGTTGGTAGAAGAGGTCGAGCTTTACGCCGGCTGACTCAAAGAACTGGATGATGTCGGAATTTGCCACGTAGCTCAGCGATAGCTGCTCCGCGCGTATCTCGACTGCATTCGAGTGCGATTCAAGTAACCGTGAAAGTAGCGCGCTCTTACCTGCACCGACTCGTCCAACGACGATGCGTTTGGGGTCTTGGCAATCCTTCAATGAGTCGAGGTCACCGGTGTCGAGGAAGCAATCGCGTAAGAATCGCTCGTCCGATTCAGCATCCATCGCGCCGACGGAGCTATTTCTGCGAAATACATACCGCATAGCCCTTCACCCCGTAAATGTTTAGGGAGTCATCGTATCATTTGCGTAGCGGTTGCGCGATCCGGGTCAAACCTTAGAATGCGAACACCGTGGCATAGGAAATTCATATTAAATCAATATCGATTTTGGTGGGGCGATCGTGCTGGCTGGCCAGTGGTGGCCATTGGAATTTCGCGATGATCACTGGCATGCGAATCGTAGTTGGTCGCTCGCCGTTGCCCCGAAGGTCGATCTGCCGGACCCTGGGCGCACTTTCAACGAACGGAGTGCGATCATGGTCGATCAGAAGCAAGGTGCGATGAGCAAGGACGAGAAAGCGGGCAAGCCTGTTGCCAACGATTCGAAGGCGGGTGTGGTGGTGTCGGCTGCAAATGCAGCAGGGAACGATACCGCAGCGAAAGCGGCACCGGCTACTCTGACGAAGATGGAGTTGGCGACGGAAATCTACAAGCGGATGCGGATCGTCAAGGACGTGACCCGAAAAGACATCATCGAGAAGTTCATCGCTGAGGTGAAGCTGACGAAGGCCGGCGCGAGCACCTACTACCAACTGATCAAGGACAAGCACGAGCCGATGGGCAAGAAGTGACGTTGCAGGCGTGCAGAAACAGGCTCTCAGCGAGAGCCTGTTTCCCTAGACATCGATCGTATGTGTCCAGCTAGGGACGCCATTCCTTGAAAGATACGATACTAAATTCTTGTCCCCGAAAAAACGCACTTGGCCTCCAGCGCTAAACGCCAAAGCAGATTGATCGACCTTCAGCCCAGAGGCGCGTGCAGCTTGAGTGAGCTGAACGAGGAGGGCACCGTTATCACCGGTGGTCGATTTTGCCGTGAAAACTGCGAAATCAATCCATCCGCCGGATGTTGCTCGTTCACGCAGATGCGCGAGTTCAATTTTCATGTTTAGTCCTTGAGTTTGTATCGACCGCGGTCTGCGCCGCCTACGAAGCCAAATTCTGCATGCCGGTATACAGCGATGACGCAGTGGATGTGAGTTCGCGGCAGCACTGGGACGTCTATTGCGTTGGCCAGAATACCTACGATGGAAGAAGATTGTGCGTCGCCCAATCGACGAATTCCACGACGTAAAGGCGAAAGAACAGTCCAGCACGGAGGCCGGTTGTTACCGCTGCTCCAGCTTTGTCGCGGACGCTCATGGCCGTTTCCACGCTATTGGTGGAGTACACGTACTCTGCCGGGGGCAGATGAGCGCTCTGCCCGTTCTTCAAGCGAATTAACGTGCCGAAGCCAGCTGAGGACATTCGCTGATGCAACTCTGCATAGTCCTTGCCGTTTGCGTCATGAATCAGCTCAACGCGGATGTTGAAATTCTTCATTGTCGCCCCTATATCGTATTGGTGATCGCGAAGGTTCGCGTTGGTCGAAGCCGTCCCGGGCAAACCCGGGACGTGTGTTGCGGTCGTTACTTCGACTTGTTACGCAATACGATGCGGAACGGCTGACCGTTCGGACGACGAATTACTCGCCCTTTAACGGTGATGGTCATCCGGTAGATGACTTGTTGTTCGCTGTTTTTCGTAGCCATGCGAGGCTCCTCTATCAGCGATCTCAACATGGAACTTGATGTTAAAAGCCAACCGGCGTTGACAACCCTGCCGCTAAGGCATATAATCGCCGTTCTTACATAGCATCACCAAGACGTTGCACTCATGAGATCTTTTGAGTGTCACGTTTTACTATCAAAGGTCTCTTGCGCGCCAACGCACGAGACCTTTTTTCTGCGTGCTTCTCTGTCAGCCGCGTCGTCCGCGTAAGACCCAACCGTCGGGCGTACTTTCCACCATCTCCATACTGGAAAGGTGCGCTGCCAGATTGTTCATCTCGTTCTTGCCGCCTACCTCGACGCCCCTCATCCTCAGGTACTCGAGCAGCTCCCGTGTTTTGACCGGTCCTGAACTAGCTTCTAGGACGTGTACCACTATCGGCGCGAGGCGGCGACGGTCGCCTGTCGACACCTCAACTTCCTCTATGGGCCCCACCCTGCGACGATAAGGGTTGCTCGGGCTGGCATGCATCTCAAGATGAGCCGGCCAGTTACTCGTCGTTCCTGCCGAGAACATCGTCGCAACATGTTCAAAGGCCCCGCAGATCGCGTCGTCCAAGCGTTGCAATTCTTCCTGCAAAGCACTGATTTCTTGCGCGATATGGCGTCGCCGAGCGATCATTTCCTGCACAGACGGCATACGCCCCCCTTTTCTGATTGGGATCAATTATACCGATTTCACAAACGCGCGCACAAAATTCACAAAAAAATTGTGAGATATTGGGAAGTTGCACAAATACGACATATAGATTGACACAATAAACTTTGTGTGATAGCGAAATCACGGGCCGTTTAAGGGTGTTTAAATGGAAGGCTGCCGCCACGCGCTAAGGCGCAGGTTGAGCGAGCGGATTGAAGGACTGCGTGAGCGTGCTGAGCGGAGCGGTGACTGCGAGGGGAGTGGCAGTCCGATTAACAGCTAACGACCATGGGAGGACGGGCTACCGTGCGGTTCGGTGGTGCAAAGTTGGAGTTGCTTGCCACATATTGTTAGCTTCCTGCGATTTAGCATGGCGTGGAAACTGGCATCGCCGTCAAAACCGCACAAACAATAGGTTTTCTAGGAGCAGAGACGAAACGCGATGCGAGAACGCGCGTGAATAGTGGCTTTGATTAACGCGTAGGGGCTTGGGAAGCTAGGGTAATAGCCATTATACGACGCCCGCAGAGCCAGCGATTCTACAGGTTTTTTGGCGGTTTGGGGAGTGACATTGTTTTGGATGCTGGCATTGAAACTGGCGTGGCCCGATCGTGGGGCGGTGACATCGCGCGTTACCAATCATCGGCTCGCAAATGACGCCGGCTGAATCATCCAATACCTTGAAGCGGGAGAAGAAGGCTCCATGAAAATTTCACCTTCCATGCCGTTGATGCGGAGCTCGTCTTCAAGCGTCGTGGACGCGGTGATGACCTTACTCTGCGACAAGCCGCGCTTGTAACGATTGACCTATTCCCTGGCCGTAAAAGTTGGGGCAAAGTACGCGCAACGGCGGTCGGGCACCTTCATTGTTCTACGACTGGCAAAACGTCGAATGCGCTACATAGCGCCGGCGGGCGGATCAAACACAAGGTTCAAACAACTACTTCGAAGACGGGGGCGAACATGACGACGTTAGGGGACCTTTTGAGCTGGAGCCAGATAACGGCCCCTTCGATGAACTTCGGCATCCAGACCGCTGCGATCGGGCATTTGCAGCAAGCCGTCGACATCATGGGAGACAACTGGTCGGCCTTTCGGCGAACAATCATCCTGCAAAACAATTTGGCGATTCGCGAAAACATTCTGCTAGGTTTTCTCAAAGCTCAGCCTGCGGTGCTTGCAGATATTGCGTTCGTCAACACTGAGTTGATCGATAACCGTACGAGCATTCCGCTGAACACCGGCTCGCTGCACCAGTTGAAAACAGCTTGGCCAATGGTTCAGATTCACCGCCCGCATCTGAGAAAGTTCTATGCGAGCCGTGGCGACACCCGGCTGCGAGACCTCGTCAAGCTCATCGCGCCTGTTGCGCACGGGCCCTATGTCGCTTCGACCGTGGATATCCTCAATGCGATCGGCGTGTCCGTCAATGCGATTACTTCCGGGAATATCGGCTACCGCGGCAATTTCGACGGAATCGCTCGAGGGGAGGACGGCATCACGATCGGGGCGATCTGCAGGCTGCTCAGGCTGCATCCGCCGGGGTCAGTCTTCCCCGGCTTTGCAGCTTGGGGAGACGGCGACCATTCCTCGCCGGCGATGAATACTCGGTTCCACTTCATGAAGCACGTTCTGTTCATTTCCTCCGACCCTGGGCTAACCAGCTTTACGGCGAAACTGTTGACCGCCGCTGCGCTCAACGAGAACACTACCGTCGAGGCCACCCGTGATGCATTCGACGTGCTTACCGAGGACGAGGAGGGGCCCGCAACCGCCGACGAATGTGCGGACTGGTGGCGAACGCTGAAGATCGTGCTGCCGAGGCAGGTGTGCGAGACCCTTATCGACCAAACGGACCCAGACAAATCGAAGGTGCTTCGTCTCTGGTGTCCGGATACGGAACTCCTACACGCCTACGTCGCCGAATTCGTTAGATCCCGCGTGATCGAAAGAAACCCACGACTGCTCGCATGGTTCTTCGAACATTACCAGGATGCCTATCGCGATTACGCTATTACGCGGAGTCGAACGTTAAAGGACATCGTTGTCAGTTCGAACGGCGCAAAGGTTTTCGTGGCCGGGACCAACGGCAAGGATTTCATTATCGGCCGGCTCGACAACACCACGGGTAACCTCGGTATCTCCTCGTGCTACAAGCCCGCTGTCCCAGCCGAAAAGATGAGCGGGCAGCACAGTCAAAAGCTTTGGGCGCTGGCGTAGTCGAACCCAAACGCGCGGCCTATCGGCAAATCGTATCGGCCAGCGTATCGAACACATACGGTGATCCATACGAAGACGTCCCGGGATACGAGTCCCGTGATAATGCGATGGCCTTGACCGTCGCCACGCCACAGCCCGCCGACCGCCAGACCGCAGCGACCAGAAATGGTGCCGATGTCTGCACCAAAATGAGAAACCCCCTGCGGTGAAATGAGCCCCTCAGTCCTCGCTTCCCCGGCACCTCCCGCCTGCGAGCCGCGCCGTTCCACGATTGGCCTGTTACTTGCATCGTGCCGCCGCAGTCGCGCCGCATGCCTGTACATGAAGCGCGTCGCCACGCCACCTCAAGTTCGGGAATCAAGATGGAACACAAGCTGCACCGCACGCGCCGCCGCTGGCTCGCCGCATTCGTCGCCGCCGCTGCCTTCGTTTTCTTCGCAGCACAAGCCGCGCACGCCGATGCACTCGATGCCATCGCCAAGCGCGGCACGCTGCGCGTCGCAGTACCGGAGGATTACCCGCCGTTTGGCTCGGTCGGACCCGACATGAAGCCGCAAGGCTACGACATCGATATGGCGACGCTGCTCGCCCAATCGATGAAGGTGAAAGTGGAACTCGTTCCCGTCAATAGCGCGAACCGGATTCCGTATCTGCAGACCGACAAGGTCGATCTCGTCATCTCATCGCTCGGAAAAACCCCCGAACGCGAGAAGGTCATCGACTTCTCCGCGGCCTACGCTCCGTACTTCCAAGGCGTGTTCGGTCCGGCCGACATCACCGTCAAAACCCCGGCCGACCTCGCCGGCAAGACGGTTGCAGCCACGCGCGGCGCGCTCGAGGAAATCGCCCTCACGAACATGGCGCCGAACGCGACGATTCGCCGCTTCGACGACAACAACGCGACCATCCAAGCGTTCCTCTCCGGTCAAGTCCAACTGATCGCAGCGGGCAACGTCGTGGCGGCCGCCATCATCGCGAAGCACCCGCCGCGGATGCCCGAGATGAAACTCATCATCAAGGATTCGCCGTGCTACGTCGGCCTCGGCAAGAATGAGCCGCGTCTGCTCGCGAAGGTCAACGCGACGATCGAGCAGGCGAAAAAGGACGGTACGCTCCAGGGCATTTCCAAGAAATGGCTCGGCCAACCGTTGCCCGCCACGCTCTGAAACTTCCCGCATCGAACTCGCTGCCGCGGTGCCGAGGGCGGCGAGCAGTCCCCGTGATTTGTTCGGCGGTATCGTTCATGAGTTATCAATTGCAGATCGGCGAACTCTCGGCTTATGCCGGCGTGTTCGCCAGTGGCGCCGCGGTGACGCTGGCGCTGACCGCGGCGTCGACGCTGTTCGGCGTGAGCGTGGGCGTGCTCGGCGCCGCGGCGAGCGACAGCCGCAGTGCCTGGCTACGCCGGCTGACCTTCGCGTACGTCGAAGCCATTCGCAATACGCCGTTTCTCGTCCAGATCTTCTTCGTATTCTTCGGCCTGCCCGCCCTCGGCATTCATATCGGCGAGTACACGGCGGCTGTTGCCGCGATGACGCTCAATCTCGGTGCCTATTCCGTGGAGATCTTGCGCGCGGGCATTCGGGCCGTACCCAAAGGACACCATGAGGCCGCCGCCGCGCTCGCGATGTCCCGCCGTGAAACGTTCGTTCACGTCTTGCTGCCGCAGGCCTTCGCCAAGGTATTTCCCGCGCTCGCGAGTCAGATCGTGATTACGATGCTCGGCTCGGCGGTGGTCTCTCAGATATCCGTCGCCGATCTCACCTACGCGGCCAGCTATGTCCAATCGCGCAACTTCCGCGCGTTCGAAACTTACTTCCTCATTGCCGGCATCTATTTCCTGATGGCGCTCGTGTTGCGCGCAGCGCTCTCGGCGGCGGCCCGCAGGCTCTTCGCACGCAACCTGCGAGGTGCGCGATGATCGAGTTCACCTTCGGCCAGATCGTTGAAGCACTGCTTCTCGCAGCGCGTTGGACGGTCTTGCTTTCGCTTGTTTCGTTCTTCGCAGGCGGGGCCGTCGGCCTCGTGCTGCTCGTCATGCGCGTCTCGCGCTCACGCGCATTGCGTGCACTGGTGCGCGTCTATGTCGAGGTGTTCCAAGGTACCCCGCTGTTGTTGCAACTGTTCATCGTGTTCTTCGGGTTGCCGCTCGTCGGCGTCGATGTTTCCCCCTGGGTCGCGGCAACGCTCGGGCTCACGTTTTTCACGAGCGCCTATTTAGCGGAAATCTGGCGCGGATGTGTCGAGGCCGTGCCCAAAGGCCAATGGGAAGCCTCCGAAAGCCTTGCCATGAATTACTTCGAGCAATTGCGCCACGTCATCCTGCCGCAGGCAGTACGCATCGCCGTCGCGCCGACAGTTGGTTTCGGCGTACAAGCGATCAAGGACACGGCGCTCGTTTCGATCATCGGATTCGCGGAACTCACGAAGGCCGGTACCCAAATTTCGAATGCGACGTTCAAGCCTTTCGTCGTCTACGGCCTCGTCGCATTGATCTACTTTGCGCTTTGTTATCCGCTCACGCGATACGCGCGCACGTTGCAAAGGACTCTGTATGCCGCTCGTTGAAACTCTCGGTGTCGAAAAGCAGTTCGGCGCAAACCATGTACTGAAGGGCATCGACCTTTGCGTCGAGCGCGGGCAGGTCGTGTCGATCATCGGCCGCAGCGGATCGGGCAAAAGTACGTTCTTGCGGACGTTGAACGGGCTCGAGAGCATCGATGCCGGATCGATCCGGATCGACGGCGCGCATATCGACGCCCGTCATGCCGACTTGCGCGCATGGCGTTTGAAAGTGGGCATGGTGTTTCAGCAGTACAACCTGTTTCCGCATCTGACGGCCGGCGAAAACGTCGCGCTGGCGCAGACCGTGGTGAAGAAGACGCCTCGGGGCGAGGCGCGTGCCCAAGCCGAAAAGATGCTCGAGCGCGTCGGGCTCGGCGATAAATTCGGCGCCTATCCCGATCAGCTTTCGGGCGGCCAGCAACAACGCGTGGCCATTGCGCGGGCGCTCGCCATGAACCCGAGCGTGTTGCTGTGTGACGAAATCACCTCCGCACTCGATCCCGAACTGGTAGGGGAGGTGCTGAGTGTCATCGAAAGCCTGGCGCGCGAGCACATGACGCTCATCATGGTGACGCACGAGATGCGCTTCGCACGCAAGGTGAGTGACCAGGTCGTCTTCATGCACGAAGGCCGCGTATGGGAAAGCGGCCCGCCCGAGGAGATCTTCGACCGGCCCTCGACTGTGGAATTGCGCCGCTTTATCCAGTAACGCGAGATTGCCCGCTGCCGTGCGATAGCGGTGGTAATCGTGAGAGGTGATGGTCGGAACGAAAACATCTCATTCGATTCGTTCCGGTAGACCATATCCCGTCGTTCCATCCATCGAAATGTAAACGTTCTTGAGGAGTCCATAACGACTTCAAAAAACGCAACAATTGTCAATCGGTTCATTTAGTGGGATTTTTCGTACAAAATATTGCCACGGCGTACATCTTCAACGAGAATCCATTGCAAGCCGTCGGAATCGGTCCCAGCGGGAACGATGACCGTGAGAGTACCAACGGCAGGACGTCAGACGGGCCGTCTGCGTCGAGAATAACGATGCACTCGTAGCACTAGCTGAGGCACGATAACGATGAACACCTCAAATCAAAGACTTGAGCAAACGTTTGGCGAGACCGGCGCCGAACAGCCGCTGCCCATGCATGCCTCCATGCGTGGTCCCGTCCTGAGTCTGGCTCCTTCCCCGTCCGATTGATCACCCGCCCTGACGGGCATCCGTTGGTTTTGGTCCTGCGCCTAGCGCAACACGTCCCGATCCGGGATGGTTCGAATAGTCCGCAATCCAGGCGGACGAAGCGCGCCGTGCGCTTGCCGAACGGTGTGCGGTTGTCGGATTAACGCATCCGGAGCGTTCGAGGCGTTTGCTTCGGACAGGGCGAGATTCATTGCCGATCGATTAGTTAGGGATCCTAACTAATCGAGGGGCGACTATTGCCTGTGAATTCGTATTTGCAGTCCTTTTTTTACCGAATGACATGGGTGTGACGAAGCTCGCATGAATGCGCTTGATAGGCCGTGCCGTAGCTTCCGTTCACGCTTTTTTCCTCATTTAAATTTCATGACAAACGTGCGGCAAGATCATGAACAAGTCATATAAGACGATCTGGAATGAAGCCTTGGGGGCTTGGGTGGCGGCGTCGGAGTTGGACCGGGGCCGCGGTAGACCGAGCGCGGTAGCGGGGATAGCTCGCGTTCCAAGGGCGAGCAGCCGCGGGGCCGGCGGCGGCGCGATCACGGCGATCGCGGCCGCCATCGCACTCTGGGGAACGCTCATCTCCGAGCACGCCCAGGCGCAATACAGTGCAGGTACGGGCTCTTCGGCAAGCGCGGGCAATTCGGCGGCAGTCGGCATCTCGGCCTCGGCCTCGCAGGTCAACGCCAGCGCGTTCGGCAATTTCGTGACCGCTAGCGGGACAAGCTCCGTCGCGATTGGCGCGTTCACGGGAGCGACCGGGGACTATAGCGTCGCGATCGGCAATTCGGCACAGGCGACGCAATCAGGCGCAGTGGCGATGGGAAGCGGCGCGAACGCGAGTGGTGTCAGTTCCACCGCGATCGCAAACGGCGCGACGGCATCCGGCCAGCAATCGGCGGCATACGGCTGGGGGTCTCGTGCATCGGGCGCGTTCTCGACGGCGCTCGGCAACCAAGCGACGGCCAGCGATACCGGCGCGATCGCCATCGGCAATCAGGCGACGAGCGCGATCGCCGCAGCCGTCGCCGTGGGAAGCGGCGCGCTGGCCAATGGCTCATCGGCCGTCGCGATGGGCGTCAACAGCGGCGCGTCGGGTATCGCGGCTATTGCCATCGGCGCAGGCGGGACAGCCGGCGTGCCGGGTTCAGGCACGCAAGCATCGGGCGACAAGTCCCTCTCGCTGGGGTTTAATACCACCGCCAGCGGTATTTATGCCGCGGCATTGGGTCAATTGGCGACAGCCTCCGGCACGAGCTCTATCGCCATCGGCGTGAATTCGACCTCGTCCTCGATGTTCAGCGTCGCGTTGGGCAATCTGGCGAAGGCGACCAACACCTCGTCGATCGCGCTGGCCGCGGGCGCGACAGCATCGGGGATCGGTGCGGCTGCAATCAGCATCAATTCGACAGCCTCCGGTGGAGACGCGATCGCCATCGGCGCGAGTTCCGTCGCTTCGGGAAACCAGGCGATCGCACTCGGCGCCGCTAGTACGACATCCGCCGCCGACGGCATTGCCTTGGGCGTGTCGTCCACGGTGAGCGGGCAAAACGCGGTCGCCCTCGGCATTTCGTCGACAGCTTCGGGAATCGCCTCCACGGCAATCGGCAACACCTCGAAAGCGTTGGCCGCATCGACGGTCGCCCTAGGCGACGGCAACACGGTCGCGGCCGCGTCCGGCACCGGCTCGATCGCCGGCGGCCACAACTCGCAAGTGACGAGCGGCACGGGAGCCGTGGCCCTCGGCGAAGCGCAGACGGCTAGCGGCAACGGCGCGGTTGCGATTGGCGATCCGGGTTCGGCAATCGGCACGGGCGCAGTCGAATTGGGCTCGAATAACACGGCGAACGGCGATGGCGCGGTTGCGATCGGCAACAGCAACAACGCGCAGGGGCAAGGTTCGGTCGCGCTCGGCAATGGATCGAGCGCGGCGGCGGCGGGCAGCCTGGCGCTGGGGGCAAGCGCCGCGGCCAACAATACCAACGGCGTCGCACTCGGCTCGGGTGCGGTGGCCACGAACGCCAACGACGTCGCGCTGGGCGCGGGGTCGACGACGGCCGCGCCGAACCCGACGCCGACCGGTTCCATCGCCGGTAACACGGTCAACTTCGCGGGCGGCAATCCGACGAGCGTCGTGAGCGTCGGTACCAGCGCGGCACCGCGCCAGGTCACCAACGTCGCCGCCGGTCAGATCACGAGCACGAGCCTCGATGCGATCAACGGTTCGCAACTGTTCCAAACGAACCAAGCGGTCACGAACATCTCGACCTCGCTCACGGGGCTGACGACGTCCTTCAACACGCTCAACCACGAAGCCGTGAAGTACGACGCACCGGGCGGCGTCACGAACTTCAACAGCATTACGCTAGACCCGGGCGGCAGCGCGACCCAAATTCACAACGTTGCGGCCGGCAGTTCGGCGACCGATGCGGTCAACGTGTCGCAGCTCACGTCTACGGTGGCCGCGAGCGCCACGCACTACTACAGCGTCAACGACGGCGGTACGCAGCAAGGCAACTTTACGAATAACGGTGCGACCGGCAACGATTCGATCGCGGCGGGCCCGAACGCCACGGCGTCCGGTGCCAACGGCGTGGCGCTGGGTTCCGCGGCGACATCGAGCAATGCGAATGCCGTCGCGCTCGGCAACAACGCTCAAGCGACGGTGGCCAATTCGGTCGCGCTCGGTTCCAATTCGACCACCACCGCCAATCTCGGTCAGGCTGCGTACAACCCTGGAACGGGCGTCTTGGCCGGAACGGCGCCCATCGGCGAAGTGTCCGTCGGCTCGGCCGGCAACGAGCGCCGCATCACGAACGTGGCGGCGGGCTCGGCGGCGACGGACGCGGTCAACGTGAGCCAGTTGCAATCGGTGGAATCGCAACTCACGCAAACGCAAAGCAACGCCTTGCAGTGGGACCCGACGGCCAATGGCGGCGCGGGTGCGTATAACGCCGACCACGGCGGCACCGGCCCGAACAAGATTACGAACGTGGCGGGCGGCACGATCAGTTCGACGAGCACCGATGCGGTCAACGGCTCGCAACTGTTCACGACGAATCAGAACGTCAGTAACTTGACGAGCACCGTGAACAACATCGCGAACGGTGCGGGCATCAAGTACTTCCACGCGAACTCCACGGCTGCGGACAGTCAAGCGGTAGGCACCGACAGCGTCGCCATCGGACCACTCTCGGTCGCGAGCGCAAACGATTCACTCGCGGCCGGCAACGGCGCTCAGGTGCAAGCGGCCGCCACCAACGGCATGGCGCTGGGAGCCGGTTCGACGGTGTCCGTCGCGGGCGGTATCGCGATCGGCTCCGGTTCGGTGTCGGACCGGACGATCACCACGTCCACCTCGCCGATCGCGGCCGGTACGCATTCGATCCCGGTTAATACGACCGATGCAACCTTGCTCGGCGCGGTGTCGTTCGGCAACGGCACGCCCGGCAGTCTGAGTTACCGTCAATTGACGAACGTCGCGGACGGTACCGCCCCCAACGACGCCGTCACGATTCGACAACTGACGGGGGCGCTGCAAGCCTTCTCGGTCACTTCGACGAAGTATTTCCACGCCAATTCGGCGGCAGCCGATTCGCTTGCGGTGGGGGCGGAATCGGTCGCCGTCGGACCGACGACGGTCGTCAACGGCGACAACGGCGTGGGTATCGGCAACGGTTCGATCGTCGAGCAAACGGCACCGGGCGGCGTGGCGATCGGGGAGGCGGCCACATCGGTGCAGGCCGATGCCATCGCGCTCGGCAGCAAAGCGACGGCCAGCGGCGCGCAATCGATCGCGCAGGGCGCTAACGCGAATGCCGGCTTCACGGGCGGCGTGGCGCTCGGCTCGGGAGCCACGAGCAGCGCCGTCGATGCGCTGGCATTGGGCGCCGGTGCGAACGCGACCTTCGCCAATAGCGTTGCGTTGGGCGCGGGTTCGGCAACCACCATCGGCGCGCTGAGCAACTACATCGCGTACGGATTGAGTTCTCCGCAAACGTCGTTCGGCGAAGTCAACGTCGGCGGACGGCAGATCACGGGCCTAGCGCCAGGCCGCCTCGGTACCGATGCGGTCAACGTCTCGCAGTTGCAAGCGCTTCAACAACAGCTCACGACGCTCATTACGAACAGCGGCAACTTCACGTCCTCGCCCACCGGCAGCGGCGGCAGCAATACGCCGTCGTCGACCGGTTCGAACTCGTCCGCCGGCGGTTCCGGCGCGGTGGCCTCGGGCTCCAGCAGCACGGCGCTCGGCAATAGCGCCTCGGCAACCGGCAACAATACAACCGCTGTGGGCGTAGGCGCGAGCGCGACAGGCAACGGCTCGACGGCGATCGGCTCGGGGAGCAACGATGGCGGACGTACGAATGTCGTGGCCGTCGGGTCCACCACCTCGACGCGGCAAGTCATCAACGTGCAGGCCGGTACGGCGCCGACCGATGCGGTCAACGTCGAGCAGTTGAACAATACGCTACAGCAGGCGAACGCCTATACCGACAATCAGCTCGCGGGGCTTCGCAGCAATTTGGACTCGTATCGCCGCGATGCCGACGGCGGAACGGCCACGGCGATGGCGGTGGCCGGTTTGCCGCAGCCGACGGGGCCGGGCAAAAGTATGGTCGCGCTTGCCGGTAGCGTCTATCGCGGTCAATCGGGTCAGGCGCTCGGCATCTCGACGATTTCGGAAAACGACCATTGGGTGTACAAGGCGGCCGTCTCGACGAATACGCGCGGCAGCTACGGCGCCGTCGTCGGCGCCGGGTATCAATGGTGATGGCGATATGAATCCACTCGAATCCGTGACTACCATGAACAATCGAACGCTCAAGGCGGCCCTCGTAGCGGCGTCATGCTTGATCGGCCTTGCCGCATGCGCCGGCCCGACCGACACCGCTTTTCCCGCTCCCGATCTCGCCACGACGCCGGACGGTACGTTTCCCAACCTCGACCAATTGCGCATGGTCGAGCCGGGCATGACGAAGGCGCAGGTGTATCCGTTGATCGGGCCGCCGCACTTTCATGAAAGCGTGTTCCATGTGCGTGTCTGGAATTACCTGTTCCGTTTCCGCGACGCCGAGGACAGCAAGAAAGCGCTCACCTGCGAGTATCAGATTCAATTCGACGCTCATGGCCGTATCACCCGCACGCGTTGGCAAGATCAGGCTTGCGAGCGGTTCGCGCCTGCTAAGATCGCCGCCGGTGTCGACGATAGCCCTAGCACGACGGAGAAGGTTCAATGAAAGGTTTCACCCGGGGATACAAGCTGGCCGGGGCATGCGCGCTGGCCATGACGTGCATGCTCGCGCACGGTGCCGAAGCCGGCGCGTCCGCCGACGAGTTGCTCGGCGCCGCGCAGCATGTGCTCGCGCAAATCGACGCCGGTCAGTACTCGGTCGTGTGGCAGGAAACGGCGCCCTTCGTGAAAGCGAAATATGCCGAGAGCGGCTTTGAAAGCGGATTGTCGAAACTGCGTCAGGCGGTCGGAAGCATCAGCCGTCGCGGATGGTCATCGGTGACGCGCTTGACCTATGCGCGCGATAAGGTCGTCCCCGATGGGCTCTATGCGAATGTCGACTACACCACCTGGCGCACCGACGGCCGTGTCGTCTATGAAAAGCTGAGCTTCCAACTCGGCGGCGATGGGCGGTGGTACTTCACCGGCTACGAGCCGCGTGTCGATCAGAACGCCGCATCGCAGGCGCAAGTGAGCGCGCGATGATCGCCGGCGCTCGGGCGCAATGGCTCGCCTTTCGCAAGCAGGTAGAGGCGGGGGCGTTGATCGATGCGTGGGAGGATGTCTCCGCTTGGTTGGCACGCACGCCCGACGATCCCGACGCCGCGACGGCGCAAGCCGAACTGTCGCGTCTATGCGGACGCTACGACGATGGTCGCCACTGGGTCGAGCGCGCATTGGCCGTGGCGCCCGCGCACGGACCGGCTCTTGTCGAGGCGGCTCGTTTAGCCATTCAAACGGGGGCGCAGGATCAGGCGTTGGAGTGGTTCGAGCGGGCGCACCGCGCGATGCCCGATGCGACGGATTGGCTGCCGGAGTGGGCGACGCTCGCGCATTCGATGCGCCGATCGGACGTCGGCGTGGCCATCTGCCGACATTGGTGCGAGCGCGAACCGGATCGGGCCGACGCCTGGTTTTCGCTGGGGTTGATCGAGCAGCAAGCGGGATCGCTCGATGCGGCGTTGAGCGCCTATGAGCACGCGATGTCGCTCAATCCCGATCTGGCGATGCTGCGCAACAATCTAGCGGCGTTGCGCTACATGCGCGGCGAGTACGAGGCGGCGTTGCAGCTTGGGGCCGAAGCGCTGCGCGCGGAGCCGAATCATGCACTTGCATGGACGAACATGGCCAATGTCCGGCTCAGGCTATTCGAGCCGGATAAGGCGTTGATCGCGGCACGGCGGGCTTGCACGCTGGCGCCGGATTTGGGGCTGGCACAACTTGCATTGAGCAACGCGGCGCGTGAGTCGCAGCAATGGGGCGAAGCATTCGAGGCGATCGTCCGGGCCGCGAAAGCATCGGGTGCCGATCCGAGGATCCAGTTTTCCGTCGCCATGTTGCAGTTGATGCATGGCGATTTCCAAAACGGCTGGATCAATTTCGAGGCGCGCTGGAGCGGATCGCCCGAACTCGAGAACGTCGAGGGTTTTTGCCCGGAAAGGCGTTGGCGCGGCGAGACGCTTCAGGGCAAAACCTTGCTCGTTTGGGGCGAGCAGGGGCACGGCGATGCGATCCAATTCGTTCGTTTCTTGCCGTCGATGATCCAACGCGTACGCGAGGCGGGAGGCAAGCTCGTCTGCTGCTGCTTCCCACCGCTCTTCGAACTTTTCAAACGAAGCTTAGCCGCCTATGACCTCGAACTGTTGCCGAGCGATGTGGCGCAACTGCCACCGTTCGACTATCAACTACCACTTGCGAGCTTGCCGCTTGCGCTTGGCGTCACGCTCGAATCGCTTCCGGCTCCGACATCGTATCTATTAGCGGATCCCGCTCGGGTTGAACGCTGGCGCGTCGACACGCGTGCTCGCGGCGATGGCAGGCTCAAGGCCGGGTTGGTATGGACCGGCAGCCGTAGCCATCAACGTAATCCGCTTCGCGCCATCGAGCCCGGGTTGTATGCGCGGGCGTTGCGTGAGATCGACGGTATCGATTGGTACAGCTTGCAGGTTGGGGCTGGCGAAGATGCCGCGCGCATGGCGGACGAGGGGTTGCCGATCGTCGATCGCACTGGCGAATTGACGACGTTCGACGACACGGCTGCCTTGATCGGCAGTCTTGACTTCGTCGTGACCGTTTGCACGTCGGTCGCGCACCTATCCGCCGCGTTGGGGCGACCCACGTACCTGCTGCTCGACGTCAACCCCCATTGGGTTTGGATGACGGAGCGTAGCGACAGTCCCTGGTATCCGACGATCAGACTCTATCGCCAGCGGTCGTATCGCGATTGGACGGCGCCGCTTGCGCAGTTACGGGCCGATCTGAGGGAGGTGGCGCGGCAGGCCGCCGCCGCTCGGGCGGCCTGCTAAATTTCCATCGCCGTTACGTAAGGCCCGCCCATACCGACAGCGCGATAGAGCCGAAGACGAGTGCCGCCGCGAGCGTTTTTGTCTTGTGCAATTGCGTCCACAGCAGCACGCCCGTCAGCGATAGCAAGATCATCGAGCCCGCGAGCGTATCGATCAGCAATACCCAGCCGATGCCGAGCCCGGTGCCGCGATGCAGATTGGTGAGCATAGCCATGAACGAATTCTCGCCGTGCTTGAGCGTGACGAACCCGTTGCCGATCCAGTATTCGACTGAGACGCTTTCTCGCGGCGTCGCGAACGTCATCTGCCAGTGTTCCGGCTGTAGCGTCTGGCGATCGCCCCAGGCGACCTTATGCTCGGGATCGCGCTGTACTCTGCCGAGCCGGCCGGGCAGCTTGTATTCCCGTTGCAGCCACGTGGCGAGCGCGCGCGGCGTGTCGGGCGCGGGAGAGGGCAAGGCGATCTGCACGGTCGAAACTTGCGGTGCACCGGTGGATATCCGCAGCGGCGGCGCGCGATGGTTCAGCAGGAAACCGGTCGCGCCGAACAGCAAACCTAATGCGGCGCCCCACAGCCCCACCCAGCCGTGGACGTTTCGCAGCCATTTGATGAATGTCGCACGCCGTCCTCGCGTGCCGCGCGCGGCAGTGGCCGCACTCAGCGGCGCACGCGCTTCCGATACGTTCACGGTTCGCTCCAGAGACGCAAAAGGTTGTGATAGCAGCCGACGAGATTGCGGCGCGCGAGTTCGTCGGCATCGGTCGCATTCAAGCGTTGAATTGCGTTATCCATATCGAACAACAGCGCGCGCTGCGTATCGCTACGGACGAGACTTTGTACCCATAGGAAGCTCGCCACGCGCGCGCCGCGGGTGACGGGCGTCACACGATGAACGCTAGTCGCCGGATAAAGCACCATGTCTCCAGCCGGCAACTTCACGGCATGCGTGCCGTACGTATCTTCGATCACGAGTTCGCCGCCGTCGTACTCGTCGGGCGAGGACAGAAAGAGCGTGGCCGACACGTCGGTTCGCAGCTTGATCCCGTTAGGCAGAACACGCACCGCACCGTCGACGTGATTGCCGAACGTCATGCCGCCTTCATAGCGGTTGAACAGCGGCGGATACACCTGGCTCGGCAGCGCGGCGCTGATGAACAGCGGATGCCGTTCGAGCGCGGCGAGCACGACGTCGCCAAGCTCGCGTGCGATCGGCGTGTGCTCGGCAATCTGCTGATTGCGTTTGACCGGCGCGCCGGAGTAGCCGGCCGTCGCCCGACCGTCGACCCAAGCGTCGCCTGCGGCATCGAGCCGTTGACGTACGCTCGATATCTGTTCGGCGTTCAGCACGCCGGGTATTTGTAGCAGCATGGAATCAAAGCCGGTATTCGAACGTGGCGAGGAGCGTGCGGCCGATGCCCGGTACCGAGCGGCCACCGTCCGACTGGATCAAGGCGTCGTAGTAGAACTTGTCCGTGAGGTTCAGCAGGTTCAGTCGCAAGTCCCACTTCTTCGCGTGATACGCCGCCATCGCGTCCCAGCGCGTATAGCCGCCAACCTGCACGAAGTTCGTATTCGCGGCATAGCGCGCCGACATATACGTCGGGCCGCCGCCGATCTCCCATTGCGGCGTGAAGCTATAGGTGGTCCACAACGTCAACGTGTTGCGCGGCGTATTGGCCGGCGTATGGCCTTGCGTGCCGTCGCGCGCCCGCAAGATCGTCGCATCCATGTACGTGTACCCGCCGAACAATTGCCAGTTCGGCAGAATATGACCCGTCACGCCCGCCTGGAATCCACGTACCCGAATGTCGCCGTCGAGCGTGTATTCGGTCGAGGACACTTGCGTGCGCGCGTTGTCCATCTCCTCCTGAAACAGCGCGGACGTCACCGACAAATTCCCGCCGAGCAAATCCCATTTGCCGCCCAACTCGTACGACTTCGTATGCTCGGGAGCAAGGTTCTGCGTGAAGTTGGTGACGGTGAGCGCTTCGAGCGACGGGTTGAACGAGGTACCGTACGAGAAGTAGTACGACTGCCAATCGGTCGGCTGATAGACCGCGCCGGCCCGCACGCTCGTGAAGTAATTCGTCTGGGCCGTATAACCCGGCGAGTTGACCGTGTTGCTGATATGCGCCTGAAAGCGATCCCAGCGCAGACCACCCACGACCTTCCAATGCGAGCCGATCGAAATCGTATCGTTCACGTAGGCGGCGAGCGAAGTCGCGCCCGATTGGGCGTAGTTGCCCGTCGTCTGCGTGACGTTCGACGGCGTGCTTTCGTATACGGGATCGAGTAGCGAAACGACCGGCAAGTTATTGCGCGTGTAGCCTTGATTGCTATACGCCTCGTAGCCGATCTCGGCGCCGGCGATCAAATCGTGGCGGATCGGCCCCGTGTCGAACTTGTAGCGCACCATCGAATCGTCGCTGATCGAGCGGTTCTGAATGACGCGGTCATGACTTTGCAACTGCACGTAAAGGTCCTGCAGCGGCAGGTTCGTGAAGTTGCCGGCCGTCAGTGCAGTGCTCGATGCGAGCGGTCCCGTGAGCACGGCGCGGGCGGCGGTTTCGCGCGCGTCGGTCATCGAATGGGAGATCTGCATCTGGCTCGACACCGAGAGCGAATCGGAGATCTTGTGATCGATGCGCGCTCTAAGCGATTGCACGTCCTGGATCGTACGATCGTCGGTTAGGCCGTAATACGTGTGTTTCGATGGGGCGAACGCATGGCCGTTGATCGACTGCACGCCATAGTCGGGCATGTCGTAGTTGTGCTGGATCAGCGCGGAGATCGTGATCTCGGTCGGCGTGCCGATCCCGAAGCGAATCGAAGGCGCAATGCCGTAATCCTTGTTCTTCATCTCGTCGCGCGTGGAGCCGATCGACTGGCCGAAGGCGTCGACGCGAAACGCGGCCGTATCGCTGAGCGGATGGTTCAGATCGACCGTGGTCCGGTAGCGGTCGCCGGTGCCGATCGTCGTCGAAATCTCGGCGGACGGCTTGCGGTTCGGGCGCTTGCTGACTTGATTGATGACGCCGCCGGTCGAGCCGCGACCGAACAGCATCGACGAAGGGCCGTAGAGCACCTCGATCGATTCGAGATCGAACGTGTCGCGATAGTACTGGTTGCGATCGCGGAACCCATCGAGATAGATGTCGTTTTGCGCGGTGAAGCCGCGCAGATTGATGTTGTTGCCGATTTGGCCGCCTTCCGCGCCGCCGATCGTAATGCCCGGTGCATTGCGCAGGCTGTCTTGGAACGAGGTGACGCCCTGCGACTGCATGAGCGCCTGGTTGATCACGGTGACCGACTGCGCGATGTCGCGCTGGGCCGTGGGGACTTTGGCGCCGACGGTGGCTTTGTCGGTCAGGAACTCGTCGCGCGCTTTGCTCGCGTCGATCCTCACCTCGGGAAGCGTCGCCACCGAGCCTGCCGCAGGCGATGACGGCGTGCCGGTTTTCACGGCAGAAGCAGCCGCGTCACCCGTGGGCGCTGCGTTGCCTGGCCGGGCAGGGGCCGATGAAACCTGCGCGTGCGCCGCAAGCGGAAGTGCCGTGACATGCAGCGCGAACGCCAGTTTGAGTGAGCGCGCGAGCGGCGTCCTGGTCAACAACATGTGAAACCCCTTTGTTCATCGTGCGTCCGCTGTCTATGCGGCAGGCGCTTGGTATGCGGGTGGGGCGTTTCCCGCCGCACCCGTGAGACTAGTAATGCAAATGAGAACGATTAGCATTACATAATATTGAGATGATTTCAAGCGTAATGTGGACAGACTGTTCTCGATGTTGAGTTTGGGGGCGGGCGGATGTACGACGAGAAGGGGTGAGGGCGTTATTCGCCGACGATGGCCACGATACCGAGGACGATGAATAGCACGCCGGCAATCAACTGCCCGAGCCGAAAGGCGCGTCCTCCGGGTCTAATGCCGGTCCGTAGTGGATGCGCAAGCACAATGCAGATAACGTCGGACAGCGAAAATAGCACGTTGGCGCAAGCGCCCAGCGCCAATAGTTGCCAACCGAGCCCGAGAGACGCGGCCGAATCGGTAAATTGCAGCAGGAACGAGAAGTAGAACAACGCCGATTTTGGATTCGTCGCTTCGATGAGCGCACTGGACGAGACGATGTTTCGCGGCAGGTCCGTGGTCTCGTTCATATCGGCGCGTGCGCGGATGCGCTGTATGCCGAGCCAAATCAGATAGCCGCCCCCGGCCACTTTGAGCGCGTGATAGATCGCCGGTGAGGTCTTCAAGATGGCGACGGCGCCGAGCGCGACGATACCGATCTGAAACAGCGCACCGAGATGGATGCCCAACGCCGACAGGAGCCCCGCGCGCCGGCCGTGTTGCAAGGTCAGCGAAACGGTTTGTAGCAAGGCCGGGCCGGGGATGAACCCGAATCCGATGCAGGTCAGGGCGAAGATGAGAATTTGCTCGGGCCTCATCAGACATCGTCTCCAACGACAATTCCCAACCGTCTGCATTCGTTGCGCACGCGATCGCGCGCAGTGGCAAGTTGGTCTTTCGACAGTTCCGGCATGAACGCCCGAATGTAATCGTCAATCGCGGCTTCGCGGTGAGCTAAAGTCGAATGTGGTGTACGGGGGAGTTGAGGCGGGAAGTTGAAGGCGGTGGAGGTTTCAGCTGAGAATCTGATTGTCGAA
>NZ_QUBS01000061.1 GCF_003390925.1 Trinickia diaoshuihuensis
GATTGCGCCGTCCATCTGCGCCGCGCCCGTGATCATGTTCTTCACGTAGTCGGCGTGGCCCGGGCAGTCAACGTGTGCGTAGTGGCGATTGGCCGTTTCGTACTCGATGTGCGCCGTGTTGATCGTAATGCCACGCGCCTTTTCTTCCGGCGCCGCGTCGATTTCGTCGTACTTCTTCGCCTCGCCGCCGAACTTCGCCGACAACACCGTTGCGATAGCTGCCGTCAGCGTCGTCTTGCCGTGGTCAACGTGGCCGATCGTGCCGACGTTCACGTGCGGCTTAGTCCGTTCGAATTTACCTTTAGCCATGATTCTCTTCTTTCAAAAAGTAGTCGATGAAAAAGCCGGGTGGCTTACTTCGCCTTCGCGCTGATGATCGCGTCAGCGACATTGCGCGGCGCTTCGGCGTAATGCTTGAACTCCATCGTGTACGTCGCACGACCTTGCGTGAGCGAGCGCAGGGAAGTGGAGTAGCCGAACATTTCCGACAGCGGCACTTCGGCGCGAACGATCTTGCCGCCGCCGACCATGTCTTCCATGCCCTGGACGATACCGCGACGGCCCGACAAATCGCCCATCACGTTGCCCATGTAATCTTCCGGCGTCTCGACTTCCACTGCCATCATCGGTTCGAGGATGACGGGGCTCGCCTTGCGCATCGCTTCCTTGAAGGCCATCGAACCGGCCATCCGGAATGCGTTTTCGTTCGAGTCGACGTCGTGGTACGAACCGAACGTCAGGTGCACCTTTACGTCGACGACCGGGAAGCCCGCCAACACGCCGCTCTTGAGCGTGTCTTGGATACCCTTGTCGACCGCCGGGATGTATTCGCGGGGAATGACACCGCCCTTGATCTCGTCGAGGAACTCGTAGCCCTTGCCTTGCTCGTTCGGCTCCAGCGTGATGACCGCGTGACCGTACTGGCCGCGACCGCCCGACTGCTTGACGAACTTGCCTTCGACATCGGCGGCCGTCGCACGGATCGTTTCGCGATACGCCACTTGCGGCTTACCGACCGTGGCTTCCACGCCGAATTCGCGCTTCATCCGGTCGACGAGAATTTCAAGGTGCAGCTCGCCCATGCCCGAGATGATCGTCTGGCCCGATTCTTCGTCCGTTTGGACGCGGAACGACGGATCTTCCTGTGCGAGACGGTTCAGCGCCAGGCCCATCTTTTCCTGGTCGGCCTTCGTCTTCGGCTCGACGGCTTGCGAGATCACGGGTTCCGGGAACACCATGCGCTCGAGCACGATCGGGTTTTGCGGATCGCACAGCGTGTCGCCCGTCGTCGCTTCCTTCAGGCCCACGGCCGCCGCGATGTCGCCCGCGCGCACTTCCTTGATTTCTTCGCGCTGGTTCGCGTGCATCTGCAGAATCCGGCCCAGACGCTCCTTCTTGTCCTTCGTCGAGTTCAGGACCGTGTCGCCCGAATTGACGACGCCCGAATAGACGCGGAAGAAGATCAACTGACCGACGAACGGGTCCGTCATGATCTTGAACGCGAGCGCCGAGAACTTCTCGTCGTCGGCAGCCTTGCGCTCAGCAGCGTCGCCGTTTTCGAGTTCGCCCTTGACCGGGGGAATGTCCACCGGCGACGGCAAGAAGTCGATCACGGCGTCGAGCATACGCTGCACGCCCTTGTTCTTGAACGCGGTGCCGCACAGCATCGGTTGGATTTCGCAAGCGATCGTACGGTCGCGCAGCGCCTTGACGATTTCGTCTTCGGACAGCTCTTCGCCGCCGAGGTACTTTTCCATCAGCTCTTCGCTGGCTTCGGCAGCCGACTCGATCATCTTTTCGCGCCACTCGTTGCACGTATCGACGAGTTCAGCGGGGATATCGACGTAGTCGAACTTCGTGCCTTGCGATGCCTCGTCCCAAATGATCGCGCGCATCTTCAAGAGGTCGACGACGCCCTTGAAGTTTTCTTCGGAGCCGATCGGCACCACGACGGGCACCGGGTTGGCCTTCAGACGCGTCTTCAGTTGGTCGTAGACCTTGAAGAAGTTCGCGCCGGTACGGTCCATCTTGTTGACGAACGCGAGACGCGGCACCTTGTACTTGTTCGCTTGGCGCCACACCGTTTCCGACTGCGGCTGCACGCCGCCCACGGCGCAGTAGACCATGCACGCACCGTCGAGCACGCGCATCGAGCGCTCGACTTCGATCGTGAAGTCGACGTGGCCCGGGGTGTCGATGATGTTGATCCGGTGCTCCGGATAGTTGCCGCCCATGCCCTTCCAGAAGGCCGTCGTGGCAGCCGACGTGATGGTGATGCCGCGCTCTTGCTCTTGCTCCATCCAGTCCATCGTCGCGGCACCGTCGTGCACTTCGCCGATCTTGTGGTTCACGCCGGTATAGAACAGGATGCGCTCGGTCGTCGTCGTTTTGCCGGCGTCGATGTGAGCGCTAATACCGATGTTGCGGTAGCGCTCGATGGGTGTCTTACGAGCCACTTTGATCCTCTATTGGGATAGCACGAAGGTTTCGATTGTCTTCGCGCCCTAACACAAACGGGCGAGGCGCTCGATAAGCGCACCCGCCCGGAATTTTTTCCGCTACAGCCTTAAATCTGGGCTTAGAAACGGAAATGCGAGAACGCCTTGTTGGCTTCCGCCATCCGGTGCACTTCGTCGCGCTTCTTCATCGCGCCGCCGCGGCCTTCCGCGGCTTCTTGCAATTCACCGGCCAGACGCAGAGCCATCGACTTCTCGCTGCGCTTCTTCGCGGCCTCGCGCAACCAACGCATCGCCAATGCCATACGACGCGACGGACGCACTTCAACCGGAACTTGGTAGTTCGCCCCACCAACGCGGCGGCTCTTCACTTCCACCACCGGCTTGACGTTGTTGAGGGCCACCGTGAACACTTCCAGCGGGTCCTTGCCACCCTTGGTCTGGATCTGTTCGAAAGCGCCATAAACGATACGCTCGGCAACCGACTTCTTGCCCGAGAGCATCAGCACGTTCATGAACTTAGCTACATCAACGTTACCGAACTTCGGATCCGGCAACACTTCCCGCTTGGGAACTTCGCGACGACGCGGCATGTTTCTTCCTTTGACTTTTCAGTTGGAGCTCGATCGAAGAGCCCCGCGGTCACCAACTAACCCGATCCATCTTGACGACTAACCAGCTTGGCCGGGTGACCACTTACTCGACAGCACCGGCAATTCCGGCACCACCGCCTAAACAACCTGCACAGGCGAAAGAGCTGCCTGCTTACTTACCAGCCTTAGCGCGCTTCGCACCGTACTTCGAGCGAGCTTGCTTACGATCCTTGACGCCTTGCGTATCCAGCGAGCCGCGGACCATGTGGTAACGCACACCCGGCAAGTCCTTCACACGGCCGCCGCGAATCAGCACGACCGAGTGTTCCTGCAGGTTGTGGCCTTCACCACCGATGTACGAAATGACTTCGAAGCCGTTCGTCAGACGAACCTTGGCAACCTTACGGAGTGCCGAGTTAGGCTTCTTAGGCGTCGTCGTGTACACGCGCGTGCACACGCCACGACGCTGGGGGCAGTCCTGCAAGGCCGGGCTCTTGCTCTTCGCCGTTTCCGACGCGCGGCCTTTGCGAACCAGTTGATTGATGGTTGGCATTGTGTATTCCCGAAATTGATAAAAACGCCGCACCGCCAGCCGGGCAAAGCGGCCCGCGGTGGGTGTCAAGCCTCCCGTCCGACTTTCAGCGGGACTTAACCCACGCGTTCACGCGCGGATGCACCCCTGGCCGAAGAGCCAAGAACAGGAACCCGGCATGATATGGCAAAAACGTCAAGCGCGTCAATAGGTTGCGAGAATTGCAGAGGCCCGGCCGGCGGAAAGCGCGGGGGCCGGTCATCGACGCGCGCCTCAATCGGCCGCCACCACCTCGATCAACTCGTCGCCGAAGCGCTCGAGTTTGCGCGCACCGATACCGGGGATATGCCGCAAGTCGTCGATCGTATCGGGCGCCGAGCGCGCGATCTCGGCCAACGTGGCATCGTGAAAAATGACATAAGCCGGTACGCCGTCGCTCTTCGCGGTATCGGTGCGCCACGCGCGCAGCCGTTCCCAGCGCGCACGCTCGCGCGGCCCCATGCCAAGGGTCGGATCGGCTCGCTCACCGGTGCGCGACGATGCTTGACGGGAACGTGTGGGTTTCACGTACCGGCGCAACGTGACGGTTTGCTCACCCTTGAGCACCGGCTTGCTCGCTTCGGTCAACACGAACGCGCCGTAGCCGTCGTGGTCCACCGTCAGATAGCCGTACGCGACCAACTGCCGGAACACCCCGCGCCACTCGGGCTCCGAGAGGCTCGCGCCGATCCCGAACGTACTCAACGTATCGTGACCGCGCTCGCGCACTTTTTCGGTCTTGTTACCGCGCAAGATATCGATCAGGTGCCCGGCGCCGAAATGAAATCCGCTCGCGCGATGCGCGCGGAACACGCATGAGAGCGCCATCTGCGCCTCGCGTGTCGCATCCCACGTCTCGGGGGGCTCCAAGCAGGTATCGCAATTGCCGCAAGGCGTGCTCGCCTCGCCGAAATAGGACAGCAAACGTACGCGACGGCACGAGGCCGTTTCGCACAATCCGAGCAATGCATCGAGCTTGCCCGTCTGAACGCGCTTATGCGTTTCGTCGGCGTCCGATTCGTCGATCATCTTGCGCTGCTGAACGACGTCGCCGAGCCCGTACGCCATCCAGGCGTTCGCGGGCAAACCATCGCGCCCCGCACGCCCCGTCTCTTGGTAGTAGCCTTCGACGCTCTTAGGCAAATCGAGGTGAGCGACGAAGCGCACGTCCGGTTTGTCGATGCCCATGCCGAACGCGATCGTCGCGCAAATGACGACGCCCTCTTCGCGCTGGAAGATCTCCTGGTGGCGCTGACGCGTTTCGAAATCCATCCCGGCGTGATAGGGCAGCGCGCGCAAGCCCTGGGTCTTGAGCCAATCGGCCGTTTCCTCGACCTTGCGGCGAGAAAGGCAGTAGATGACGCCGGCATCGGTCGTGCCGTCGTCGTTCGTATGTTCCGCGCGGATGAAATCGAGCAACTGCGAACGCGCATTGTCCTTCTCGACGATCCGGTATCGGATGTTCGGGCGGTCGAAACTCGACACGAATACGCGCGCTTCGTCGAGCGCGAGCCGGTGCACGATCTCGTCGCGCGTGATCGCATCGGCCGTGGCCGTCAGCGCGATACGCGGCACCGTCGGAAAACGTTCGTGCAATACCGACAGTTGGATGTATTCCGGACGGAAATCGTGCCCCCACTGCGACACGCAGTGCGCCTCGTCGATCGCGTACAAGCCGATGGGCGCGCGCTCGAGCAAATCGAGGAAGCGCGGCGTCATCAAGCGCTCCGGCGCGACGTAGAGCAAATCCAGCTCGCCGTTGCGCAGCGCACGCTCCGTCGCCGCCGCCTCGGCGCCCGTCAGCGTCGAATTGAGATACGCGGCGCGCACGCCAAGCTCGGTCATCGCCGCGACTTGGTCTTGCATCAGCGCGATCAGCGGCGAAACGACGATGCCCGCGCCAAGTCCCGCCTCGCGCCGGACGAGCGAAGGAATTTGGTAGCACAGCGATTTACCGCCGCCCGTGGGCATCAGCACCAAGCAATCGCCGCCCGCGGCGACGTGCTCGACAATGTCGCGTTGCTGCCCTCTAAACGCAGGGTAGCCAAAAACTTCGTTGAGAATTTCTAGAGCACGCGACATGTAGGCGAGTTGAACGGCGAACGACGGACGGTCGCCATTCTACCAACGCCTGCCCGCCGCCGATGCCGTACGCAAGCGCGTTGGCCATTCGGCCGATGCCGCCGGACAACCGCGCAGCCAAGCTGCCGGCTGCGCGGCGAGCACTCGCATCAAACCATGTCCGGACCGCGCCGAGGCAATTCGAAGTTCTCCGTCTCGTTCCGGCGAGGGTCCTTCTTGGCCGTCGCCATCGCGCAAAAGAGCAGAAAAGCCATCAGGTAGAACGAGCCGATCGTGGACTCCGCGAATCCCGCGCCCCGCTCACCGATATGGGACACAGGAATCGAAGGGTTGATCGCATTGGTTCCGGCGTAGGTGCCGAAGAACGCCGCCGTTCGCAAGATCCCATCGTCGCGCATGGTCTTCCCGAGTGTCTTGAACGTCGGCGCCGCCGCGCCGAGCGTGAAATCGGGCAACGGTTCCTTCTTGAGCAAACTTTTGAGTCCGGTCTCGACGAACATATTGGCAACTTCTCCCATGTAGTTCGCCGTCACGTAGGAGGTCACCGCCCCGAGCCCCGGTAACACGGCCTCGGGCTTGCCTGTAATCGCATCCGTACCGTTGTTGCGCAGCGCGCTGACGTACCCGGCGCCCGATTCCCCGCCGAAGGTCTGCCACATGTTGATGACCGCCTGATTGGTGCCGTAAAGGAGCGTATTGGCCATTTGCACGACGGCCGGGTTGGCCGAGACTTTCGGGTTCGTGCCCAACGGCAGCACCGTGTTGACAAAATCGCGGCCGCCCGAATAGACGAAGGTCTTCACGAGGCTCGGCACAAGTTCCTTGAGGGACTTCGTGGCAAGGCCGAGCGCGAGCGAGCCCGCGAGCATCCCCAATACCCCTGCGCCGCCCGTCCGCGACAATGGGGTCGCGGCTCCCGCGCGTTCGTCATAGACCATCGACGCCGCCTGCGCGAGCATCAGGCTGGCGTATATCCCGGATGCTGCAAACGTCTTCGCTTCGTCGCTTAGATGGTTGTTTTCAATTAGATATTCGGCGAGCCCCCCCGCCACTTCGCGCAAGCCCGTGGCGAGCCCCACCGAAAGCAGGTGCTGCCCCGCGACTTTGCCGCCATTGAGCGCCCAGTTCGCCACCTTCGCGCGCAATTCGACTTGCTCCGCGGTTTCCTCCGGGCCGTGCGTCGAGTCGGGGCGCGCGGCGCGCTCGTTGCCGGCGGCGGCATCTGTCGATACCGGTTCGTTTTCGGTCTCGACGACGGGCCGGATCTCGTCGTCGGGCGTGCCCCCTGTGCCCGTCGGCCGATTAGTCGTAGTCGAGGCGCTCGCCTCAGGTTGCTCGCTTGGGTCACCTTCCGCAGTGGCCGAGGCTTTTTGCTTAGCCTTTTGCTTTGCGGCCTCCTCGGCAGCCTTGTCCTTGGCGTCCTGCACGGCCTTCCCGAGCGCCGCGCCAGCCGTCTTGAGTTGATCGCGCGCCGCTTCCGCGTCGGCCTCCGCCTTCTCCGCTTCCTTCTCCAACGTCCGGGCCTGCTCGCGCGCCTGCTTAGCGGTTGCGATCGCCTTTTGTTCGCCGGCTTTCGCCTTGTCGACTTTCTTATCGGCCTCGTCGGCAGCGCGGCCTAGCTTGCCCGCCTCGCCTCGGAGACCTTGCGCCGTCGTTTTGAGGTTCTTGGCCTCGTTACCCAGCTCGGTCGCTTTCCCGCGCAACTTCGCTGCCTCTTGCTCCAGTCCTTCGGCCTTCTCATGTAGACCATTCGCATGCTGACGGGCGTCCGCAGCCGCTTTTTTCAGGCTCTGCGCCTCGCCATGCAAACTTGCCGCGCTGTCCTGCTCCTTGCCCGCGGCCTCCGCGGCTTCCTTGGCTTTGCTCGCGGCCCGCTCGGCCGCGGCCTGGTCGAGACTCGCTTGGTGCTCCGCCTGTTGCGCCGGGGCGCGCATCGCTTCTCTCTGTTCGGCGGGGGCATTGTTTATCGCTTGACGGGCCTGCTGCGCCGTTTCTCGCGATGCCGAAGCCTTGGCAGCGGCCGCGTCGGCCTCATCTTTCAATCGCTCGGCATTCCCCTTGGCTTTATCCGCCACAGCCTGCTGCTGCTCGGCTTCGCGCGTCTTATCGGTGGCCTTGGCTTGCGCCGTATCGGCCTTCCGGCCGGCATCGTCTGCTTCCTTGCGCGCATCAGCAGCCTGCGTCTCGACCGCGGTCGCTTTGCCGTCCGCGGCCTCGGCTTCTTTGCTTTTCGCTTCGGCGTGGCCCTCGGCTGTCGTTGCCTTGTTGTCGGCATCGATGGCCGCGCGTCTAGCCGCGCCTGCACCCTTTTTAGCGTCTTCCAGGATCGCTTTCGCGGCATCCACGACGCCATCGGCCTTGTCGGCGCTCGTGCGCGCCTCTTCAGCCTCGGCCTTCTTCGCGCCTGCATGCACCGCAAGATCCACCGCAGTCTTCTGACGGTCTTCGTACTCCCGCTCCGCGGCATGCACACCTGGATCGTGAGCGTACTGGGCGACCTCGTCGATGGTGATTTGGGAGCCAGGCACTGGCTCCGACGCCGCGAGACTGGACAACGCGGTGGAAGCGACATCGAGTGAGGTCTGTATCCGCGCAATGTGCCCCTCGAGGCTGGACGGATTCGAAGTCCCTACGAAGCCGCGAAAGTCCCCGGCGAATCGTTGGACGGTCGCGTTCTCGTCATCGCTCAGTTGCGTGGTCGGCAGAATCTGGACCGGTAAATCGGTGCGGTTCGTACCGTCCGTGACAGTGGCCGACGACGACGCCTGGATGAGGGGCGCCGAGCTCGGCAAGGAGGCCGAGAGCGGCAAGGACGTCCTGCGCGTTTGGCTAGTGCTCGATTCCGGCGTCGGCGCCCGCGCGGAGAGATTGCCGAACTGAGCGGTGGACGCGACGGTCCGCGACTGACGGCCCTGCGCGGACGAACCCGTGACCGGCGAACCCGGTCGGCTGGGTTGGTTCGTCGTCGACGGTATTGGCAACTCGGGTGGGGTGTTGGCGCCGCTCGTGCGCACGCCGCTGATATCGCTCATAGTCTTACGCCTCCTTTCGGGCCGGAGATTGTCACCAGTAGGTTGGCGTCTATGATTGGCCACAAGCGTCGGCGCCCCCTGGGAATACCCGAAGCGGCGTATCGCAAAGCGAACGAGGTAAACGTGCCGACAGCGATCGACATACCGATGTCACCGGGTAGCGGCCGCGGTGGGCGAGGACGCCCGCATGCTAACGGAGCATGTAGTCCACCGGCTGGGGAACGGGCGGCAGGTCACGCCGGCCGAGCGTTTCGAGCAACGTCGCTTCGATGCCCTGACATAGCGCATCGAGCGGTAGGTCGTTCGGCTGAAGGCCGAAGGGATCTTCGATCTCCGCGCTCAACGCTTCGAGCGCGAAGAAGGTGTAGGCGACGAAGCCCACCACGACGGGCGTCATGGCGCCGACCGACCCCGCGAGCCCGAACGGCAGCAACAAGCAGTAGAGATAGACGGTGCGGTGAATCATCACTGCGTAGGTGAAGGGGATCGGCGTATTCGCGATGCGTTCGCAACCGCCTAACGCGTCGCACAGCCGGCTCATCGGCGCTTCCATGGCTTGGGCGAGCGGATCGGTCAGCGCCCCGCCTCGGCGCCGCTCGCGCAGCCACTCGCCCGCCATGACGAGCAGCATCGCCGGTACGTATCGAAGCTCCCTCAACCGCGCGCATTCCTCACGCGAAAGCAAGCGTTCCAGGTCCGCGCTCGGATCGGTGCCGCGCAACTGATGGTGCAGGGCATGGGCGAACGCGATCAGGCGCATGACGAAAACGGGCGCGTCCGCGTCGCTCTCGACGAGCGTCAGTGCTTGCCGTGCGAGCGTGCGCGTATCGTTGAGCACCGATCCCCATAGCACGCGCGCTTCCCAATACCGCGCATAACTCGTGTTGTTGCGAAACCCTAGAAAAATGGCAAGCGTCAGGCCGATCAGCGAGAACGGCACGAAGGTCAGATGAACCATGCCGACGACGATCGACGCTCGGAACGTCGTGACGACGGTCGCGAGCGCGATCGTCAGCAAAAGCTGCGGGAGGATGACGAGGATGACGGAACCGCGCACGACGAACATCATGCGCAGCCAGTTGGGATAAGGGCGAACGATCATTGCGAGCAAACCGATGAGCGAGGGGCATCGGCGCTCGCGGGAGCACTTCGCTGAGCGCTGCCGGCGCACGCGCCGCAAGCGGCGATGCGCCGACAGACGCAGTGTATGCCTTTATGCTCCCACGTATCCGCGGACTCGTGCCGGCCTCGTTCGAGCGGCACGCTGCGCGGCCCAACGCGGCCGCGGCATCCATCGTCTCGTGGCGAGCGCTACGGCGCCTGCCACCTGAGCACCGGGTGTTGGCCCGCCGCCGGCATCGTCCACGCACCGTTCGGGCCGAAATCCCATCCCGCGAAACTCCCCGGATTGCTCATCTGCGCTGTCGTGAGTCCGTTCGCGGCCGGCACGCCGCCACCGTCCGTGGCCAAACCCGTACTCTGCGCGTTCCAGTAGTCGCTCCCGCCACCGCCGCTGCCCGCGCCGATCAAACCACCCGCGCCGCCGCCCGGACCGAACCAGTACGAGCCGCCACCGCCGGACACCGCCCCGGTCGCGAACGACTGCGTAACGGTCCCGCTGCTGCTGCCGACGAGACCGCCGACATAGGCCCAGCCGCCCCCGCTCACCGTCCCCGTGGCGTACGATTGCTCGATGGTTCCGGCGTTGACGGCGACGAGGCCCCCGAGGTCCCCGCCGCCGGGTCCGCCGCTGAAGTCGGGCACGCCCGAGACCGACGTGGCGCTCCACGATTGCGCGATCGTTCCCGCGTTCAATCCGACGAGCCCGCCGATCGAGTAACCGGTGCCCGGACCAAAGTCGTTGAAAAAGAAGCGGCCGGTCGAATAGGCGCGCGCGATAAGTCCGTCGTTTTCGGTCGCGAGCGCGGCGAGATAGCACGAACTGCTATAGCAATGACCGACACCGCCGCCGCTGTTGGTGATGCCGACGTTGCGCACGACGCCCGCGGCGCCGATGACGCCGAACAATGCCCCGGCCCTGCCGAAGTAGGTTCCGCCGTCATCTACCGCGATCTGCACGCCGTCGATCGTATGGCCGAGGCCGTCGAATTGGCCCGTGAAAGGCGCGGCGCCGGCAAGCTGGTTGATATAGCCGCCGTTGAACGCGATGTCGCGGCCCAAGGCATAGTTGCCCGCGAGGTCCTGTGAGACGTTTTGCAAATCGGCCAACGAGTTGACGAGTTTGTAGGCGACGATCTGCTGCACGATCCCCTGCTCGGGCGCCGGCGCCCAGGCGGGGTTGCCGAGAAGCGTCCCGGCCGAATAGGCGCCGTTCATGTCGCGGTACAGATTGACGAGCCCCGTGCTCTTCGACCAATCGATCGTTCCACCGTTGACGACACCGCCGCCGTTATCGACCGCGGCCGCGTCCGCGCGCAGCGTAAGGGAGCCGGCGCCTTGATTGCCGATCGTTACGCCGCGCGCCACGCGCACATCGCGGTAGGCGCTGAGCGAGAGCGAAGCGGCTCCGGACCATGCAAGGTTCGCGGCCACGTCGATATCGCCCGTTACGCTCGTCGTTTGCACGGCGACGGACGTGCCGGCCGAGAGCGCCCGGGAAAACGCGCTGGCCGCATCCCCACCGAGGGTGAAAGCCGGCGTCGAGAGGTTCCATTGCCCCGCGCTTACCTGGGTCCCCGGCAAAGCAAAGCGAATCGTTCGTGCGGCGGTATCGACGGTCCCACCGGTGCCGTCGGCGTTTTTCGCGGCGACGTTGCCGATCGACGAGACCGTCCCGCTATCCGCAACGAGCCAGACGTGACCGTCTCGCATCGCGGTTCCCGTGGCACGGATGGCTTCATGGTTGCCCGAGAGCGCGAAGATATTGCCGTCGGCCGCCTGCAAACTCGCTTGAGCGGCGACAATCTGCCCCGTGTTCGCGACTCGGCCGCCGCTGCCGGCCTGGACGAAGACTTGGCGCCCCGTGGTGGAATCGAGCAACAGGACGCTTTTGCCGGCCGCGAGTTCCGCCGTCCCCTGCGGCGCGCTGATGCTACCGAGATTTTCGACCGCACCCTGCGCGATCAGAAACACGTCGCCGTTCGTCGACCCGATCTTGCCGAAGTTCACCACCGAGCCGCTGCGCTTGCCTGTCAGCGTGAGCGATCCGCCCGCCATGAACGCGGCGTTATCGACATCGAGCGTCGATGCAACGAAACGCCCCCCCGTCGTGACGGTACCGCTCGGTCCGACCACGATCCCCTGCGGGTTGATCAGATAAACGGTACCGGTGGCGGTGAGCGCCCCCATGATCGTCGACACAGCGCCTGCCGCGACGCGATTCAACGTTGCACCGGCCCCGTTAGTGAATGCGACGCGATAACCATTGCCGATGGAAAAACTATTCCAATCGACGATACCGCGATCGGACGTTTGGTTAATCGTTAATGAATTTCCATTATTGGAGATCGATCCGCTCCCAGCGACGAATTTGCCGCCCGATGGAAGAGGTCCCGCATAGGAAAGCGATGAAGCACTCGAAAGCGCCGCGACTGCAACGCCCACGCACACTGCGCTGAGCTTGGGCCTAAGCACGCCCGGCTCGATAATCATCCGTCTCACGATGCCTCCCGATTTTCGCTCTGTATTGGAATCGGTAACTCTCGACCCTTCGTTAAAAATCGATCCGAAATCGGGTAATTTTTAGGTCGACGCCATTGTCTGGTTGATGGCCATCGCGATTATCCGTTCAAATCGTTTTCTTCTGCGACGGGTCGATTCGGACAGGTATTCGTACTTTTCGGCCAACCGAGAGGAGCATCACGAGCGAGCGTTCGCGTCGCGCGATGTGGGGGCAAAAAAAAACCGCCCGGTAAAGACCGGGCGGTTTTGGCGCCAAGGGCGCGGGCGGAGGAACGAGCGGCGCGATGCGCCGCCCGCTCCTTATTCCGCCGGGTGTTGCTGATGCGGTTCGTCTGCCGGCGTTTCGGCGGCCGAGCTCGGGGTGCCGAACTCGAACGCCTCTTCCGCGGCGATCTGGTCGAAACGCTCGCGATCCGACGATTCCTTCGCCTTGCGTGCCTTGTGGAACGCGAGACCCGTACCGGCCGGGATCAAACGGCCGACGATCACGTTTTCCTTCAGACCGCGCAGGTCGTCGCGCTTGCCCATGATGGCCGCCTCGGTCAGCACGCGCGTCGTTTCCTGGAACGATGCAGCCGAGATGAACGAATCGGTCGACAGCGACGCCTTCGTGATACCAAGCAGCACGTTCTCGTACGTGGCCGGACGCTTGTCTTCCGCGATCATCCGATCGTTCTCGTCGAGCATGTCCGACCGCTCGACTTGTTCGCCCGGGATGAAACGCGTATCGCCGTTATCGACGATCTGCACGCGGCGCAGCATCTGACGCACGATGACTTCGATGTGCTTGTCGTTGATCTTCACGCCTTGCAGACGGTACACGTCCTGCACTTCGTCGACGATGTAGCGCGACAGCGCCTCGATACCCTGCAAGCGCAGGATGTCGTGCGGATCGGCCGGACCGTCCACGATCATTTCGCCCTTGTTGACGACCTGACCGTCGTGGACGAGCACCTGCTTTTCCTTCGCGATCAGGAACTCGTGCTGGTTGCCCTCGAGATCCGTGATGACGAGACGCTGCTTGCCCTTCGTGTCCTTACCGAACGACGTCGTACCCGTGACTTCCGCGAGAATGCCGGCATCCTTCGGCGAACGCGCTTCGAACAGTTCGGCCACCCGCGGCAGACCGCCGGTAATGTCGCGCGTCTTCTGCGCTTCGGTCGGGATACGTGCGAGCACTTCACCGACTTGCACTTGCTGACCGTCCTTCACCGTGATCAGCGCGCCCACTTGGAAGCCGATCTGCACCGAGTGTTCGGTACCGGGGATCTTCACTTCCTCGCCGTTCGCGTCGAGCAGCTTCACCTGCGGACGAACGCTCTTCGCCGCTTGCGAACCGCGGCGCTTCACGTCGATCACGACGAGCGTCGAGAGGCCCGTCACGTCGTCGATCTGCTTGGCAACCGTCACGCCTTCTTCGACGTTTTCGAACTTCACCGTACCGCCGTACTCGGTGATGATCGGACGCGTCAGCGGATCCCACGTGGCCAGTTGCGTGCCCGCCTTGATCTGCGCGCCGTCGAGTTGCAGCAGCGTCGCGCCGTAAGGCACCTTGTGACGCTCGCGCTCACGGCCGTGATCGTCGGTGATCATCGCCTCGCCCGAACGCGAGATGACGATCTGCTCGCCCTTCGCATTCGTGACGTAGCGCATCGTCGACGTGAAGCGCACCGTACCGTTGCTCTTCGCTTCGACCGACGAAGCCACCGCCGCACGCGACGCCGCACCACCGATGTGGAACGTACGCATCGTGAGCTGCGTGCCCGGTTCGCCGATCGACTGCGCCGCGATCACGCCGACCGCTTCGCCGACGTTCACGAGCGAGCCACGGCCCAGGTCGCGGCCATAGCAGGCCGCGCACAAACCGTAACGCGTTTCGCAAGTGAGCGGCGTACGCACGCGCACTTCGTCGATGCCGAGGCGTTCGATTTCGTCGACGGCCACTTCGTCGAGCAGCGTGCCCGCTTCGTACAGCGTCTCTTGCGACTCGGGATTGACGACGTCGGCCACGGCCACGCGGCCGAGAATCCGGTCGCGCAGCGCTTCGACGACTTCACCGCCTTCGACGAGCGCCTTCATCGCCACGCCGTTGCTCGTACCGCAATCGTCCTCGGTCACGACCAAGTCTTGCGTCACGTCCACGAGACGACGGGTCAGGTAACCCGAGTTCGCCGTCTTCAGTGCCGTATCGGCCAGACCCTTACGCGCGCCGTGGGTCGAGATGAAGTACTGCAACACGTTCAGGCCTTCGCGGAAGTTCGCCGTAATCGGCGTCTCGATGATCGAGCCGTCCGGCTTGGCCATCAGGCCCCGCATACCGGCGAGCTGACGAATCTGAACCGCGGAACCCCGTGCGCCCGAGTCGGCCATCATGTAGATGGAGTTGAACGACTCTTGACGCACTTCTTTGCCGTCGCGATCGATGACGGGCTCGGTCGAGAGCTGTTCCATCATCGCCTTGCCGACCGCTTCCGACGTTGCCGACCAAATGTCGACCACGTTGTTGTAGCGCTCCTGCGCGGTGACGAGACCCGACATGTACTGACGGTCGTACTCCTTCACCTTCTTCGCGGCGTCGCCGACGATCTCTTCCTTCTGCGTCGGCACGAGCATGTCGTCCACGCAGATCGAGATGCCGGCCCGCGTTGCGAGGCGGAAACCCGATTGCATCAGTTGGTCGGCGAACACCACCGTCGCGCGCAGACCGCACTTGCGGAACGACGTATTGATCAGGCGCGAGATTTCCTTCTTCTTCAGCGGCTTGTTCAGCACCGAGAACGGCAGCCCCGGCGGCAGAATTTCCGACAGAATCGCGCGGCCGACCGTGGTCGCGTAGAGCGAGATCTTCGGCACGAACTGCGGCGCGCCTTCGGACTTGTCCTCGTTCGCCACCATTTCGGTGATCCGCACGTTCACGCGCGAAGCGAGCTCGACTTCCTTGTTCTCGTACGCACGCAGCACTTCGGACACGCCGGTGAACGACAGGCCTTCGCCCTTGCCGTTGACCGCTTCGCGCGTCGCGTAGTACAGGCCCAGCACGATATCCTGCGACGGCACGATCGACGGATCGCCGTTGGCCGGGAACAGGATGTTGTTCGAGGCGAGCATGAGCGTGCGCGCTTCCATCTGCGCCTCGAGCGACAGCGGCACGTGCACGGCCATCTGGTCACCGTCGAAGTCGGCGTTGAACGCCGCGCAAACGAGCGGGTGGAGCTGGATCGCCTTACCTTCGATCAGCACGGGCTCGAACGCTTGAATCCCGAGACGGTGCAGCGTCGGCGCGCGGTTCAGCATGACCGGATGTTCGCGGATCACCTCTTCGAGGATATCCCACACCACCGCGGTTTGGTTCTCGACTTCCTTCTTCGCCGCCTTGATGGTCGTCGCAACGCCCATCACTTCCAGCTTGTTGAAGATGAACGGCTTGAACAGCTCGAGCGCCATCAGCTTGGGCAGACCGCACTGATGCAGCTTCAGCGTGGGGCCCACCACGATGACCGAACGGCCCGAGTAGTCGACGCGCTTACCGAGCAAGTTCTGACGGAAGCGGCCGCCCTTACCCTTGATCATGTCGGCGAGCGACTTCAGCGGACGCTTGTTGGCGCCCGTCATCGCCTTACCGCGACGGCCGTTGTCGAGCAGCGAATCGACAGCCTCTTGCAGCATCCGCTTTTCGTTGCGGACGATGATTTCCGGGGCCTTCAGCTCGAGCAGACGCTTCAACCGGTTGTTACGGTTGATCACGCGGCGATACAGGTCGTTCAGATCCGACGTGGCGAAACGGCCGCCATCGAGCGGCACGAGCGGGCGCAGTTCCGGCGGCAGCACCGGCAGCACTTCGAGCACCATCCATTCGGGCTTGATGCCCGAACGCTGGAAGGCCTCGAGCACTTTCAGGCGCTTCGCGTACTTCTTGATCTTCGCTTCCGAACCGGTGTTCTTCAGTTCGGTGCGAAGCTGCTCGACTTGCTCGTCGATGTTGATCGCGCGCAGCAGTTCGCGCACCCCTTCCGCGCCCATCTCGGCGCGGAATTCATCACCGTACTCTTCGACCTTGTTGTAGTAATCCTCTTCCGTCATGATCTGACGCGCCTTCAGCGGCGTCATACCCGGATCGATCACCACGTACGCTTCGAAATACAGCACGCGCTCGATGTCGCGCAGCGTCATGTCGAGCACCATGCCCAGACGCGACGGCAGCGACTTCAAGAACCAAATGTGCGCGACGGGCGATGCGAGCTCGATGTGGCCCATGCGCTCGCGACGCACCTTGGCGAGCGTCACTTCGACGCCGCACTTCTCGCAGATCACGCCGCGATGCTTCAGGCGCTTGTACTTGCCGCACAAGCATTCGTAGTCTTTGATCGGCCCGAAAATCTTCGCGCAGAACAAGCCGTCACGCTCGGGCTTGAACGTACGATAGTTGATCGTTTCGGGCTTCTTGACTTCACCGAACGACCACGAACGGATCTTGTCGGGCGAGGCCAGACCGATCTTGATCGCGTCGAAAACTTCTTCTTGTTGGACTTGCTTGAATAGATCGAGCAGAGCTTTCATTGCCTTCTCTCCGTAGTCCGATTAGTTGCGGTCGAGGTCGATGTCGATGCCGAGCGAGCGGATTTCCTTCACCAGCACGTTGAAGGATTCCGGCATGCCCGCGTCGATCACGTGGTCGCCCTTGACGAGGTTTTCATACACCTTCGTCCGGCCCGTCACGTCATCGGACTTCACCGTCAACATTTCCTGCAGCACATACGAAGCGCCATACGCCTCGAGCGCCCACACTTCCATTTCACCGAAGCGCTGACCACCGAATTGCGCCTTGCCACCCAGCGGCTGCTGCGTGACGAGCGAGTACGGACCCGTCGAACGCGCATGCATCTTGTCGTCCACCAAGTGGTGCAGCTTCAGGTAGTGCATGTAGCCCACGGTGACCGTACGCTCGAATGCTTCACCCGTGCGGCCGTCGTACAGACGCACCTGATTCTTCGACTTCGTCATGCCGAGGTTTTCCGCGATCTCGTCCGGGAAGGCGAGGTCGAGCATCTTCGACATTTCTTCTTCCGTGGCACCGTCGAACACCGGCGTCGCGAACGGCACGCCTTCGCGCAGGTTCTTCGCCAGTTCGATGATGTCGTCGTCCGAGAAGCTCTCCAGCTCTTCGGCACGGCCCGACTCGTTGTACAGCTTCGTCAGGAACGCACGCAGTTCCTCGACCTTGGCCTGACGCTGCAGCATTTCGCCGATGCGCCAGCCGAGACCCTTCGCGGCCCAGCCGAGGTGCACTTCGAGCACCTGACCCACGTTCATCCGCGACGGCACGCCGAGCGGATTCAGCACGACGTCGGCCGGACGGCCGTCGGCCATGTACGGCATGTCTTCGATCGGAACGATCTTCGACACGACACCCTTGTTACCGTGACGGCCGGCCATCTTGTCGCCAGGCTGCAGACGGCGCTTGACGGCCAGATACACCTTGACCATCTTCAGCACGCCCGGGGGCAGCTCGTCGCCTTGCGTGAGCTTCTTGCGCTTTTCCTCGAAGGCCAAGTCGAATTGGTGACGCTTCTCTTCGATCGAGTTCTTGATCGCTTCGAGTTGAGCGGCAGCCTCCTCGTCGGCCAGACGAATATCGAACCAGTGGTAGTGGTCGAGATCCGACAGGTACGCCTGATCGATCTTCGTGCCCTTCGCGAGCTTCTTCGGACCGCCGTTCGCGACCTTGCCGTCGAGCATGCGCGCCAAACGCTGGAATGCATCGCCTTCGACGATACGCAACTGGTCGTTCAAGTCGAGGCGGTAGCGCTTCAGTTCATCGTCGATGATCTGTTGCGCGCGCTTGTCGCGCTGGATGCCTTCGCGCGTGAACACTTGCACGTCGATGACCGTGCCGCTCATGCCCGAGGGCACGCGCAGCGACGTGTCCTTCACGTCGGACGCCTTCTCGCCGAAGATCGCGCGCAGCAGCTTTTCTTCCGGCGTCAGTTGCGTTTCGCCCTTCGGCGTGACCTTCCCGACGAGCACGTCGCCCGCTTCGACTTCGGCGCCGATGTAGACGATGCCCGATTCGTCGAGACGGCCCAACTGGACTTCAGCCAGGTTCGAGATGTCGCGCGTGATTTCCTCGGGTCCGAGCTTCGTGTCGCGAGCGACCACGTTGAGCTCTTCGATGTGGATCGACGTGTAGCGATCGTCGGCCACGACCTTCTCGGAGATCAAGATCGAGTCTTCGAAGTTGTAGCCGTTCCACGGCATGAACGCGACGAGCATGTTCTGGCCGAGCGCGAGCTCGCCCAGGTCGGTCGAAGCGCCGTCCGCGAGGACGTCGCCGCGCGACACCATATCGCCGACCTTCACGATCGGGCGCTGGTTGATGTTCGTGTTCTGGTTCGAGCGCGTGTACTTGATCAGGTTGTAGATGTCCACGCCGACTTCACCGGCCACCGCTTCGTCATCGTTCACGCGAATGACGATACGGCCCGCGTCGACGTAATCGACCACACCGCCGCGCAGCGCTTGCACCGTGGTGCCCGAGTCGACGGCCACCGTACGCTCGATGCCCGTCCCGACGACCGGCTTTTCCGGACGCAGACACGGCACGGCCTGACGCTGCATGTTCGAACCCATCAATGCGCGGTTCGCATCGTCGTGCTCGAGGAACGGAATCAGCGAGGCTGCGACCGAGACGATCTGCGACGGCGCCACGTCCATGTACTGGATGCGGTCCGGCGTGACCATCAGCGTTTCGCCGGCTTCACGCGCCGAGACGAGTTCGTCGGTCAGCGTGCCGTCTTCGGCCACGGCCGCGTTCGCCTGCGCGATCACGTAACGGCCTTCCTCGATCGCCGACAGGTAATCGATCTGGTCCGTCACCTTGCTGTCCACGACCTTGCGGTACGGCGTCTCGAGGAACCCGTACTCGTTCAGGTGCGCGTAAAGCGCGAGCGAGTTGATCAGACCGATGTTCGGACCTTCCGGCGTTTCGATCGGGCACACGCGGCCATAGTGGGTCGGGTGCACGTCACGCACTTCGAAGCCTGCGCGTTCACGCGTCAAACCGCCCGGGCCCAATGCGGAAACACGGCGCTTGTGCGTGATTTCCGAGAGCGGGTTGGTTTGGTCCATGAACTGCGACAATTGCGACGAGCCGAAGAACTCGCGAATCGCCGACGAAATCGGCTTCGAGTTGATCAGGTCGTGCGGCATCAGGTTTTCGCTTTCGGCTTGGCCGAGGCGTTCCTTCACCGCGCGCTCGACGCGCACGAGACCGGCGCGGAATTGGTTTTCCGCGAGTTCGCCGACGCAACGCACGCGACGATTGCCGAGGTGGTCGATATCGTCCACTTCGCCCTTACCGTTGCGCAGCTCGACGAGGATCTTGATCGTGGCCAAGATGTCGTCGTCTTGCAGCGTCATCGGGCCCGTGATCTCGTCACGGCCGACGCGGCGGTTGAACTTCATGCGGCCGACCTTCGAGAGGTCGTACGCGTCTTCGCTGTAGAACAGACGATTGAACAGGGCCTCGACCGCTTCCTCGGTCGGCGGCTCGCCCGGACGCATCATGCGATAGATCGCGATACGCGCGGCCGTTTTATCCGTGGTTTCGTCGATACGCAGCGTCGAGGAGATGTACGGGCCCTGGTCCAGATCGTTCGTGTAGAGCGTCTGGATGTCCTTGACCTTCGCCTCGCGCAGCTTTTCGAGCGTGCTTTCGGTGATTTCGTCGTTCGCGTTCGCGATGACTTCGCCCGTCTCGCCGTCGATCACGTTCTTCGCGAGCACGCGGCCGAGCAGATAGTCTTCGGGGACCGAGATGAACTTCGTCTTCGCGTTTTCGAGGTCGCGAATGTGCTTCGCGTTGATCCGCTTGTCCTTTTGGACGATGACGTTGCCGTCGCGATCGGTAATGTCGAAGCGCGCGACTTCGCCGCGCAGACGCTCGGGGACGAACTCCATCTGCGCGCCTTCACCCATCAGCGTGAAGTTATCGAAGACGAAGAAGTTCGCGAGGATCTGTTCGGGCGACAGGCCGATGGCCTTCAGCAGGATCGTCACCGGCATCTTGCGGCGGCGGTCGACGCGGAAGTACAGAATGTCCTTCGGGTCGAACTCGAAGTCGAGCCACGAGCCGCGGTACGGAATGATCCGTGCCGAGAACAGCAGCTTGCCCGAGCTGTGCGTCTTGCCCTTGTCGTGTTCGAAGAACACGCCCGGCGAACGGTGCAACTGCGAAACGATGACACGCTCGGTGCCGTTGATGACGAACGAGCCCGTCGGCGTCATGAGCGGAATTTCGCCCATGTACACTTCCTGCTCCTTCACTTCCTTGACGACGGGCTTGCTCGGCGACTCTTTATCGAGCAGCACCAGACGCACCTTCGCGCGCAAGGCCGAGCAATACGTGAGACCGCGCTGCTGGCATTCCTTGATGTTGAAGGCCGGCGGCGACAACGCGTAGCTCACGAACTCGAGGCGAGCGAAACCGTTGTGCGAGACGATCGGGAAAACGGACGTGAACGCGGCCTGCAAACCCTCGGGTTTGCGAGCATTCGCGAGCACATCGGCTTGCAGAAACGTGCTGAATGATTCAAGCTGGGTGGCCAGCAGGAAAGGTACTTGGTGAACGATGGGGCGCTTCGCAAAACTCTTACGAATGCGCTTCTTCTCGGTGAAGGAATATTGCATACGATCTCCGAATCACGGCGGGCATGTTGTCGAGGCTATAGTCGCCAGGTGAGACAACCCGAGTGTTCACCGACTGAGACCCGATGGCCGTCCTGAGGCTTGAACGAGCCTAGAAGCTTGGTGGTTGGCCGCTACCAACCGCTGGCTGACGGCAGCGGATGCCTATGTTGCCCGCTGCCCGACCAAACTTGCCTTCTGCAGTCGCTTCAGAAGACAAAGAGAAGTGCCGGTCGACGTACGCCCGCGGGCGCGCGAAAGGCAATTTTCTTTGGCCTCTGGGGGCTATGCGCCACCGGGACGAACCCCAGCAAAACATAGTCCCCACAAAGCACAAAAAGGCCGGCGGTGCAAAAACCGCCAGCCTTCGCACAACGCGAGGGGCCTTACTTGATTTCGGCCTTCGCGCCGGCTTCTTCCAGCTTCTTCTTGGCTTCTTCGGCAGCAGCCTTGGGCACCGCTTCCTTCACGGGCTTCGGTGCACCGTCGACCAGGTCCTTCGCTTCCTTCAGGCCCAGGCCCGTCAGTTCGCGAACAGCCTTAATCACGGAAACCTTGTTGGCGCCGGCTTCAGCCAGGATCACCGTGAATTCCGTTTGCTCTTCAGCAGCAGCAGCGCCGCCGCCGGCACCAGCGGGGCCTGCCACTGCGACAGCAGCAGCCGACACGCCAAACTTCTCTTCGAACGCCTTGACCAGTTCGTTCAGTTCCAGAACCGACATCGAGCCAACGGCTTCGAGGATGTCTTCTTTTGCGATTGCCATGTGAAATACTCCTAAATTGAATTCGGATGCAGCCAGCGATCAGTTACGCTCGGCTGAGGTGCGCCATGCGCCGCCCGTTTAGGCGGCTTCGCCCTGCTTCTTCTCGGCGAGCGCAGCGAGTGCGCGCGCAAAGCCCGAAACAGGCGCTTGCATGACGAACAACAGCTTGGACAGAAGCTCTTCCCGGCTCGGGATGCTGGCCAGCGCTTGCACGCCTGCCTTATCCATCACCTTGCCTTCGTACGAGCCGGCCTTGATGATCAACTTGTCATTGCTCTTGCCGAAGTCGTTGACGACCTTGGCAGCGGCAATAGCATCTTCAGAGATGCCGTAGATCAGAGGACCGGTCATCTGCTCGGCCAACGGAGCAAACGGGGTACCCTCGACGGCGCGACGCGCCAACGTGTTCTTCAACACGCGCAGATACACCTTCTGCTCACGCGCTTTCGCGCGCAGCTTCGTCAGATCGCCAACCGCGATTCCACGATACTCGGCCAGCACGATGGTCTGAGCCTTCGCGACTTGCGCGGAAACCTCAGCCACGACGGCCTGCTTATCTTCTTTGTTCAGTGGCACGGTTAACCTCCAGATTCGGTGCGCCGGGCTTGTGCCCGTTACACCGCGTTCAACAACGGCGTCCGAGGGTTAGGAGTATTTCACCCGCCGGCTTCACGCATCGCTGCGTGGGGCCCACGGGCTCCATCACTGCAAAACTTATTCGGGTTCGCCATCTGCGTTGGCTGATATTAAGGAGACGCCTGCCTGCTGCATCCCCGCCAACGGTCTTTGACAACCGGCCGTGCAAAGCGAAACGACTTGCTTCCCACGACCGCCCAAAGCCCTTAAATACCGCGCCGGCAGGCAACCGCCGTACCGGACGCGATCGATTCCTTACTGTTGCGCGGCCAGCGTGCCTTGATCGACGCGCACCCCGACGCCCATCGTGCTCGACAGTGCGATCTTGCGCAGGTACACGCCCTTGCTCGTGGCGGGCTTGGCCTTTTGCAGCGCTTCGACGAGAGCCGACAGGTTCGAACGCAGCGCAGCCGGTTCGAACGAAGCGCGGCCGATCGTGGCGTGGATGATACCGGCCTTGTCGACGCGGAACTGGACCTGACCGGCCTTGGCGTTCTTCACTGCCGTGGCGACGTCGGGCGTGACCGTACCGACCTTCGGGTTCGGCATCAGGCCGCGCGGGCCGAGGATCTGACCCAGCGTACCGACGACGCGCATCGTGTCCGGCGAAGCGATCACGACGTCGAAGTTCAGGTTGCCGCCCTTGATTTGCTCGGCGAGATCTTCCATACCGACGATCTCGGCGCCGGCAGCACGCGCTTGCTCGGCCTTTTCGCCTTGCGCGAACACGGCGACGCGAACCGACTTACCGGTACCGGCCGGCAGCACGACGGAGCCGCGCACCACTTGATCCGACTTCTTGGCGTCGATGCCGAGTTGAACGGCAACGTCGATGGACTCGTCGAACTTCGCCGTGGCGCATTCCTTCACGAGCGACAGCGCTTCGTCGATCGGGTACAGCTTTTGGCGATCGACCTTGTTCGCGAATGCTTGCAGACGCTTGGAAACCTTAGCCATTTACACGCCCTCCACGGTGATGCCCATCGAGCGGGCGCTGCCAGCGATCGTGCGAACCGCGGCGTCCAAATCGGCGGCCGTGAGGTCAGGCATCTTCGTCTTGGCGATGTCCTCGGCTTGCGCGCGCGTGATCTTGCCGACCTTGTCGGTGTGCGGCTTGCTCGAACCCTTGTCGATCTTCGCAGCCTTCTTGATCAGCACGGTGGCCGGAGGCGTCTTAAGGATGAACGTGAAGCTCTTGTCGGCAAAAGCCGTGATCACGACGGGAACGGGCAGACCCGGTTCCATCGCTTGAGTCTGCGCGTTGAACGCCTTGCAGAACTCCATGATGTTCAGGCCGCGCTGGCCCAGTGCCGGACCAACCGGCGGCGACGGATTGGCTTTACCTGCAGGGATCTGCAGCTTGATAAAGCCGATGATTTTCTTTGCCATGTCGAAAACCTCGTTGGAACGCGTGAGCGTTCGATGAGTAGTAGCGCGTGCTCACCGCGATTGCTCGCGATTACTGACGCTCCTCAACGGCCATAACGCGGACCGTAAGCGCGAAAACGGACCGCCCGCTACCGGGCGACCCGTTGGAATGATTTACAGCTTCTCGACCTGTCCGAATTCCAGCTCGACAGGCGTGGCGCGGCCGAAGATCGTGACCGAGACGCGCACGCGCGACTTTTCGTAGTTCACTTCCTCGACGCTGCCATTGAAGTCCGTGAACGGACCTTCCTTGACGCGGACCATCTCGCCCACTTCGAACAGCGTCTTCGGCCGCGGCTTCTCGACGCCTTCTTGCATCTGCGACATGATCTTTTCGACTTCCCGCGGGGAAATCGGGCTCGGGCGGTTGCGTGCGCCGCCGACGAAGCCGGTAACCTTCGCCGTGTTCTTGACGAGGTGCCATGTTTCGTCGGTCATTTCCATCTCGACGAGAACGTAGCCCGGGAAGAAACGGCGCTCCGTCACCGATTTGTGACCGCCTTTGACTTCCACTACTTCTTCTGTCGGCACGAGAATCTGACCGAACTTGTCTTGCATGCCGGCGCGCTCGATACGCTCTTGAAGCGCTCGCTGCACGCTCTTCTCCATGCCGGAGTACGCATGCACGACATACCAACGTTTACCGCTCGGAGATGCCGGAGTATCGCTCATATCATTTCCAACCCAGAATCGCCGAGAAAATGACCCATTCGATGGATTTATCGCTGATCCACAGCAGCACCGCCATCACCAGCACAAAGCCGAAGACTACGAGCGTGGTTTGCGTTGCTTCCTTGCGAGTCGGCCAAACAACTTTGCGGACTTCCTTGTAGGAGTCCTTGGCGAAAGCGATAAAGCTCTTACCGGGGGAGGAGAGGAGACCAACCACTACACCGGCCACGACACCGACAACGAGCGCCGCGCCGCGAACATACCATTCCTGGCCGCTCAGCCAGAAGAAACCCACGAACCCGGCCAAGACCAGCAGTACACCCGCGATTACCATCAACTTGTCGCTGGAAGTATCCACAGCTTCGACGGAAGGATTCGCCATAACACCCTAACGCGCGCCTGCTTCGGCGCAGAATTTTGGCAGGGGCAGAGGGAATCGAACCCCCAACCTTCGGTTTTGGAGACCGACGCTCTGCCAGTTGAGCTATACCCCTAAACCATTTGGGGTTGACCCTACAGCCAACCCCGAAACCACTGATCAACGAGAACTAGCTGGCTTACTCGATGATCTTCGCAACGACACCTGCGCCGACGGTACGACCGCCTTCGCGGATGGCGAAGCGCAGACCTTCTTCCATGGCGATCGGGGCGATCAGCTTCACCGTGATGGCGACGTTGTCACCCGGC
>NZ_QUBS01000062.1 GCF_003390925.1 Trinickia diaoshuihuensis
GCCTCGGGCGCGGCGGGCGAACGCCCGGCCCCCGCGCCGCGCAAACGACGCGCGCCGCCGCCCGATGCCGCCGCCAGCACGAGCGTGGCACCGCGCGAAACGACTCACGATGCGACCGCCCCCGCGCCGGCCGCATCCGGCCCCAACGAATAACGGAGAGAGAGGCATGCCCTTCGCCTTCGATAAGCGCGCCTGGCTCGAACGCTTGAAAAAGATGTTCTTCGGGTTCGATCGCCCGCTCGCGCTGACGGTGTTCCTACTGCTGTGCGTCGGCATCGTCACGCTGTACAGCGCGAGCATCGACGTGCCCGGGCGCGTCGAAGATCAACTGCGCAACATCTTGCTGACGTTCGTGCTGATGTGGGTGCTCGCCACCATCCCGCCGCAGACGCTGATGCGCTTCGCGGTCCCGCTTTATACGTTCGGCGTGGCCTTGCTCGTCGCGGTCGCGCTCTTCGGCATTACAAAGAAGGGGGCGAAGCGCTGGATCAACGTAGGCGTCGTCATTCAGCCCTCCGAGATATTGAAGATCGCCACGCCGCTGATGCTGGCCTGGTACTACCAGCGCCGCGAAAGCTCCATCCGCTGGTACGACTTCATCGTCGGCTTCGTAATCTTGCTCGTGCCCGTGGGATTGATCGCGAAGCAGCCCGATCTCGGCACGGCCGTGCTCGTATTCGCCGCGGGCCTCTTCGTCATTTATTTCGCTGGGCTTTCGTTCAAGCTGATCGTGCCGGTGCTCGTCGCCGCCGTCATCGGCATCGGCCTCGTCGCGACGTTCCAGGACAAGATCTGCCAGCCGCAGGTGCAGTGGCCGCTCATGCACGACTATCAGAAGCACCGCATCTGCACGCTGCTCGATCCGACATCCGACCCGCTCGGCAAGGGCTTCCATACGATCCAAGCCGTGATCGCGATTGGCTCGGGGGGCCCGCTCGGCAAAGGCTGGCTCAAGGGCACGCAGGCCCATCTCGATTTCATCCCCGAAAAGCATACCGACTTTATTTTCGCGGTTTTCTCGGAGGAATTCGGCCTCGCGGGCGAGCTCGTGTTGCTCACGCTTTATACGGCGCTGATCGCGCGCGGACTCTATATAGCGGCCAACGGCGCGACCTTGTTCGGCCGGCTACTGGCCGGCTCGCTGACAATGGCGTTTTTCACCTATGCGTTCGTCAATGTCGGGATGGTGAGCGGTGTATTGCCGGTCGTCGGCGTGCCGCTTCCATTCATGAGCTATGGCGGCACGGCGCTGACCACCCTCGGGATCGCCGTCGGCCTCATCATGAGCGTCGGACGTCAAAAGCGTTTGATGAAGAGTTGAGGGCGCTCTCGCGCGCCCTCGTTCATGCGTTCGTGCGCGTGATTAGCGCCTAGTTGGACGGTTGTTTCTTGGACTGTTTCTGCAGCGCCTGGCTCAGTTCCCGATACTTGAGCCGGGCAGCCGGATCGCCCTGAGCCGCCGCGGCCGCATAGTAGGCACGCGCGACGTTCAAATTGCGCGTCACGCCGTCGCCGCCCAGTTCGTAGAACGAACCCGTTACGTACTGCGCGGTCATATCGCCCCCCTCGGCCGCCTTCTTGTACCAAACGAACGCCTGCGCGTTATCGCGCGGGGTGCCGCGGCCGTCGAGGAATTGATTGGCCAGCGCGAGTTCCGCCTGCACGTGCCCTTGGCTAGCCGCCTTGAGGAACCATTCGTGCGCCACGGCCGGGTCGCGCGCCACGAAATCGCCGTCGTCGTACATTTTTCCGTAGACATATTGGGCGTGCGACATGTTCGCCTCGGCCGCCTTCAGCAGCCATTTGCGCCCCTCGCCCACATCGGCCGCCGTCCCCTCGCCGTTCAGCAGCATCATCGCGTAGTTGAATTGCGCGAGCCGGTTGCCGCGATGGGCCGCATCGTCGAACTCCTTGAGCGCCGAGCCGAAATTCCCGGCGTTATAGTCGGCCACAGCCGTTTGCGTCTCCTCGTCGACGAGCGCTTCGCCTTTCGATTTTTCGGCGGCCTGCGCATACGCAGCGCCGGCGCTTGCCCAAATACCGGCGGCCAGCATCAGGATCGAGAATAGGCGCGCTTTCACTTTCATCTTCCGGTGTCTCATGACCTCATCTCCTGCAACGCCGCGCGCGTCGCACGCACGAGCCAAATGACATCGGCAGCCAGCGCGATGACGGTGAAGCCCGCGTCGCGGTATTGGCGCGCGCTGGCGACGTCGAGTGCAAAAATGCCGGCGGGGATTCCAGCCTTGGCGGCGGCGTCGCGCACGCGCTCGATCGCTGCCTGCACGTGCGGGTGCTTCGAGTCGCCGAGGTGCCCGAGACTCGCCGCCAGGTCGGCGGGACCGACGAACAAGCAATCGACGCCGGGGGTCGCGGCGATGGCGTCCACCTCGTCGAGCGCGCGCGCCGATTCGATCTGCACGATCGCCGCGATCTGCGTGTTCGCGCTTTGCACGTAGTCTCGGCGCGCACCGAAGGCGGCCGCGCGAACGACGCCCGCGACACCGCGCAGACCGTCGGGCGCGTCGGCGCCCGGATAACGCGTCAGGCGAATCGCATGGGCAGCATCCGCGGCCGATTCGATGTTCGGGAACATCACCGTGCGTGCGCCTGCGTCGAGCACGCGTTTGACGAGCCAGCCCTCGCGCGCCGGCACACGCACGATCGGCTCGGTCGGCAGGTGCGCCGCGGCGATCGCCCGCAGTTGCGCGGTCACGTCGGCCGAATCGTTCGGCGCGTGCTCCATGTCGATGCAAAGCCAGTCGAATCCGGCGTGCGCGAGTGCCTCGGCGGCATCGGCACTCGAGAGCGACAGCCACAGGCCGACCAGCGGCTCGCGGTCTTTCAAACGCTGCTTGAGGGGATTCGTCAGCGCGCTCATCGGGATCGCTCCCGTGCACGCGAGTGGGTCACCGAACGGTTTCGGATCGGCGGCGCGGCGTCCGGCATGTCTCGCTCCTAGGTTTATCGTCGGCCGGCCGCATCGTCGTACGATGCGGCCCTCAGTCGATCATACGCCGAGAATAAACGTTCGGATGCAAGGCGGTGCAGGGGGTTACGGGGCTCCGCCTTGGGGGCGGGGGCGCGGGAGGTCGAGCGCCGGCTAACTAGCGCGCGGCGTCGCGCACGACATCGGCCCAGCAGTTAGGCGTTTCGTAGAGACGGACTTGGTGCAATCGCAGATTGACGCCGTAATGCGCGTCGTAGACGCCGGCCAGCGTGTCGAAGGCGACGGCGGCCAGGTTTTCGACGGTCGGGATGCGATCGAGGACGACCGTCTTATGCTCGGGCATCGATTCGAGGAATTCGCGCACGCGCGCATCGCCCTCGAACACGAGGAACGCATGGTCCCAACGGTTCACGAGGTGCTCCATCGCCAGCGATTTGACGTCGGCGAAATCCATCACCATGCCGCGATCGGGCGCGCCTTCCGTCTCCACCACATCGCCGCGCAACGTGATTTCGAGCACGTAGCGGTGCCCGTGCAAGTTGCGGCACTGGCTGCGGTGGTCGGGAATGCGGTGCCCCGCATCGAATTCGAGTTTTCGGGTAATCGTCAGCACGGCGAATCAGGGAATGTTCAAATACTTGTGAGTCTGCATCGAGAGCCGCCAGCGAGGGTGACGCTTGCACCAATCGATCGCGAGGCGCGTGTTCAGCTCGCGCGAGGGGCCGTCCATCGGCTGGACGAGAAAATAGTCGAAATCGAGCTCGGCATATTCGGCTAGGCGCTGTCCGTCTTGCGGCACGACGACCTTGAGCTCGTTACCCTTCGTGACGACGAGCGGCGCATCGGCCTTGGGGCTCACGCAAACCCAATCGATCGATTCGAGCACGGGCAACGAGCCGTTCGTCTCGATCGCCACCTCGAACCCGGCCGCATGCAGCGCGCCAACGAGCGGCTCGTCCAGTTGCAGCATGGGCTCGCCCCCGGTGCAGACGACGAAACGGTTGGCCTCGCCCTCGGGCCACAGCGAGGCGATCTTGCCGGCGAGCGCCTCGGCGTCGCGATACTTGCCGCCGTTCTCGCCGTCCGTGCCGACGAAATCCGTGTCGCAAAAGCGGCAGACGGCGCTTGCACGATCCTCCTCGCGCCCGGACCACAAGTTGCAACCGGCAAACCGGCAAAACACGGCCGGACGACCCGCATTCGCGCCTTCGCCTTGCAACGTGTAGAAAATTTCCTTGACCGCGTACGTCATGCTGCTTCTTTCATCATCTCGATATGGGCCGCCCGTAGGCGCGGCGGTCCGGCTTCGCGCCGCCGCCGCTTGGCCTTAAGCCGGCTCCGTGACCTTCTCGCCCGCGAGAAACGCTTCATAGCCCCGCTTGCGCAGGCGGCAGGCCGGACACTCGCCGCAGCCGAAGCCCCATTGATGCAACTCGGCTCGCTCGCCCAGGTAACACGTATGCGTCTCCACGCGCACGAGTTCCACGAGGGCATCGCCCCCGAGGTTCTGCGCGAGGCGCCAGGTGTCGGCCTTGTCGAGCCACATCAGCGGCGTCTCGACGACGAAGCGGCTATCCATGCCGAGATTGAGCGCGACCTGCAGCGCCTTCATCGTATCGTCGCGGCAATCGGGATAGCCCGAGAAATCCGTCTCGCACATCCCGCCGACGAGCACCGACAGCCCGCGGCGGTAGGCGATCGCGGCGGCGATCGTCATGAACATCAAGTTGCGGCCCGGTACGAACGTGTTCGGCAGACCGTTGGCCTCGGATTCGATCTCGATCTCGCGCGTCATCGCCGTATCGCTGATCGCGCCGAGCACCGACAGATCGATCATGTGATCTTCACCGAGCCGCTGAGCCCACTGCGGGAACGCGCGGACGATCGCCTCGCGCACACCGCCGCGGCATTCGAGTTCGACCCGGTGACGCTGGCCGTAGTCGAAACCGAGCGTCTCGACCGTCTCATAGCGCTCGAGCGCCCATGCCAGGCACGTAGTCGAATCTTGGCCGCCCGAAAACAGCACGAGCGCGCCATGCTTAGCATCTGTCCGAATCACCGTGGAAACTCCGTGGGCCGTCAGTGTTAGGTGAGCGCGCGGCATGCGCCGGCGCGCGGGCGCGGCGCTCGGGCCACGCGGTGCTTGCAGTATATGCTTCGCCTTCGAGCGTCGAATGGCGCGGCGCTTATACCGTGCAGTACGGCGCACCATGATCGACTATGTGCGAATGCGGGCGGACAAGGCCGACGCTGTGCATGGGATCGAAACCCGCGGAACCTGCTCGATCGCGTGACGGCGCCATCCTGACAACCCGCCATTATAGCCGGTCGCACCGAACCGATGCCGGCGCCGGCTTGACAGCGGCGAGCTTCGCCGGACTGCCGAGCCGCCTACGGACTGCCGCCGAAAAGCAAAAAGCCCAACCGGTTAGGCTGGGCTTTTTGCTTGAATCAAGTGGTGGCCTGGGGCGGAATCGAACCACCGACACGCGGATTTTCAATCCGCTGCTCTACCAACTGAGCTACCGGGCCACGAAGAAGCGAGAGTATAGCAAGGAGAATCGGGGCGCTCAAGCACTTTTTTGCACCTCGCCTTCGACGAGCGACTTTCCGCTCACCGCGAACAAGGGGCTACCGTCACTCCCCTTTGTTCTTGCTCAGATCCACGCCTAGCTGCTTGAGCTTGCGATACAAGTGCGTGCGCTCGAGGCCCGTCTTTTCCGCGACGCGCGTCATGCTGCCGTTCTCGCGCGCCAGGTGATACTCGAAGTAGGCCCGCTCGAACGCGTCGCGCGCGTCGCGCAAGGGAATATCGAACGAGATCGACGCCGCTTGCGTTGCGACGGGGCTGGCCGCCACCGCATCGGCCGCCAGCATCGGCAACGCGACAGCCGCCGCGACCGTCGTCGCATTGGCGGGCGCCGCGGCCTTCGGCACGCTCGCCCCGGCGATCGGCGCGACCGCGCTGCCGCGCGCGAGCCCCTGCTCGACCGCCTTCAGCAGCTTTTGCAACGCAATCGGCTTCTCCAGGAAGTTCAGTGCGCCGATTTTCGTCGCCTCCACGGCCGTATCGATCGTCGCATGCCCCGACATCATGATGACGGGCATCGTCAGGAGCCCCTGAGCCGCCCACTCCTTGAGCAGCGTCACGCCGTCGGTGTCGGGCATCCAAATATCGAGCAGCACCAGATCGGGTGCCTGACGCAGACGGTAATCGCGCGCATGTTGCGCGTTTTCCGCCACCTCCACGGCATGTCCTTCGTCGCTCAGGATTTCCGAGAGCAATTCCCGGATGCCCATTTCGTCGTCTACCACCAGGATGGTCGCCATTTATGCTGCCCTTGTCTGCGCTATTGCTTTTGTCGTCCCCGACGCCGCGCCTGCGCCCGAGGCCGGGCCTCGCGCGGGTGCGGTGTCGTCTGCCAATTGCAGGAACAAAATCGAGATCTGCGCACCTTCGATTGCTTCGCCTGCTTTCACACGGTTTCGAATATCGATCCGTGCGCCATGTTCGTCGACGATCTTCTTGACCATCGCAAGCCCCAGTCCCGTCCCTCTCGCTTTCGTCGTCACGTACGGTTCGAACGCACGCGTGAGAATACGAGCTGGAAAGCCCGGGCCGTTATCGGATACGGTCAGGCGGACCGCGACGCGCACTTTGCCCTGGGCGTCGGGGTCGCCATATTCTACTGTCTTGGTTTCGATGACGACACGCGGGTTAGCGATCTCCGCCACCGCATCCTGCGCGTTTTGCAGCAGGTTATGGATGACCTGGCGCAATTGCGTCGCATCGCCACGAATCACGGGCAACGCCGAGAGCTCGGCGGTGATCGCGCTCTTGCCTTCTTCCACGCCGTACAAGCCGAGCACTTCCGTCACGAGTTCGTTCAACTGCAAGTTCGCGAGGACGGCCGGCGGCGTGCGCGCGTAGTCGCGGAAGTCGTCGACCATTTGCTTCATCGCCGCAACTTGATTGACGATCGTCGTCGCGCCGCGCTTGAGCACCTCGGCGTCGCTCGGCGAGAGCTTATCGGCCAGCTTCATCTGCAGCCGTTCGGCCGATAGCTGGATCGGCGTCAGCGGGTTTTTGATCTCGTGCGCGAGCCGCCGCGCCACCTCGCCCCACGCAGCCGAACGCTGCGCGGAGATGACGTCGGAAATGTCGTCGAATACCACCACGTAGCCGGCCGTGCCCGCTTCGTCGCTGCCTTCCGCGGGCGTCGCCGACAACAGCCGCGTGCCGCGTACCAGCAAGGTCAGCGGCTCGGTTTCGCCCGGCACGGACACGGCAACCTGCTGCTGCCAATGGCCGCCGTCGTCGATAATGCCCTCGCTCGCCGCCTCGCGGTCCGCGAACGCCTTGCGTACCAGCACGGAGAATTCGGCGAGCGCGCCGATCTGTTCGAGCGAGGCGCCGAGCATGCCCTGGAAGGGCTGCCGGAAAATCCGTTCCGCGCCGCGATTGGCCGTGGTCAATCGGAATTGACGGTCGAGCACGAACACGCCGGCCGTCAGATTGGCCAAGATGCTTTCGAGGTAGGCCTTCGAATGCTCGAGCGCCACGCGGTTGCGTTCGACGGCGGCTCGCGCCTCCGACAATTGGCGCGTCATCGCGTTGAACGACTGGGTGAGAAAGCCCAGCTCGTCGCGCGATTTGACCTCGCGCTTGGGCGTGTAGTCGCCCTCGGCCACTTCCTTCGTGCCCTTGGCCAGCAAGAACAGCGGCCGCGCAAGCTGGTTGCCGAGCGCGAGCGCCAGCATCATCGCGATGAAGGTCGCCAAAAACAGCGCGAGCGTCAGCGTGCCGATGTACATCTTGCGCAAGCCGGTGCGCCCGAACGCCTTCTCTTGATATTCGCGATAGGCACGCTGGACGGCATCGGCATTGCGCGCAAGCGTCGGCGAAACGGGCTGCGACAACTGTAGGAAGCGCTCGGCGGGCTGCAGCAGCGTGGCGCTCGCGTCGGGCACGAGCACGACGACGCGCAGGCGCAGCGCGCCTTTCGAACCTTTCGCATGCGGATCGCCGTCGACCTCGCCCTCGATCGACGCGTAACCGCGCCCGCGCGCTTGGTCGAGCATCATCGGCGTCGGCAGATCGTCGGGCATCAGCGACGAAATGTTGCCGGATGCCTGCGCGAGCACGTGCACGTCGGGCGAGGCTCCCGATACGCTGCGCGACGATTCCATCAGCATCGCTTCTTGCACGCCGAACTGATCGCGCATGCGCAGCAGCGTGAGCGTCGTGTTCGTGGGGGGCGTGCTCGCGAGTTGCTCGGCCATCACGTGCGCCTTCGTCTGCAGATCGGAGAGCGAGGCGTCGAGCATCGCCCGCCCGAGATTCAGGCCCGAGGTGAGCGCCGTCTCGACATTGACGTCGAACCACGACTCGATACTGCGCGAGACGAACTGATACGACACCACGTAGATGATCCCGCCCGGCAACACGCCGACGAGCGCAAAAAACACGGCGAGCTTCGCGAGCAGACGCGTGCCGAACTTGCCCTTGCGCAAGCGCGCGAGGATCATCGCGACGAGCGCGAGGACGATCAGCAGGAAGACGAGCGCGACGGCGATGTTCGCCGCGTAGAGCCACGAGTAGTAGCGATCGAAGAACTCCGTGTTCGCGCTCGCCGCGGCCAGCAGCACGAGCAGCAGCAACGCGGTGACGGACACGGTGGAGACGATCACGCGAACGAGGATGCTTCGCACGTCCGCTTTTCGACGCACGCTATTTAACACGTTCGGCCACCGTGAAAGTGAAACGCTTCCAATCGGAAGCGAGCGTCCAGTCGCGATTGTTGACCGCATCGACCTGGAACGGCTTGGGCATCAGCGCCGTATCGAGCTGCATGCGCACCGATGCCGTGTAGGTTTCGCCGAGCTGTACCTGATTGCGCTCGATGACGCGCCAGGACGTCACATGCTTGATGACGGCAAGCGCTTCCTTCAGCGAGGAGAAACCTTGCTGCAGGCCGCCGCCGCTCGAGACTCGATATTCGCGCGTCAAAGGTTGAAACGACAGCCGCAGCGTTTGCGTGACCGATACGGGCTGTTCGTCAAACCAATACCAGCGCGGACGCGTGAGCTCGAACTCCGTCGTGAAGTAGAGCGGAATGCCTTTGTTGACCGCATCCTCGAGACTGCCGTTCAACTCGAAGTCGAAACGCGCATCGAGGTCCCAGCCCGTACCGTCGGCTTGCAGCGATGCGCGCTGCACCGCGATCGTATCGGCGTGCGCCGGCCCCGCCGCGGCTAAACAAACGGTCAGCCCAATCCAGAGCAAGGCCACGAGCCGAAGCCGAAAAAAGCGTTTGCTGATCGTCACCGTTTTTGAAAGCGCGCGTAGTAAAAACCGTCGTGATCAAGGTCGGCACCGCAGCGCTCCGACTTGGCGGTGTGCGTTCCGGTCGATAAAGGAGCCGAGAGCTCGGCCGCAGCGCCCGAAACCGTCGGCAGCAATTGGTTCGGCGCGTCCAATCGTACCGCATCTTCGTGCGCCCGTTCAAACCAGCGCGCCTGCTCTTCGCATTCCTCGGGGAAGATCGAGCAGGTCACGTAGAGCAGCTCGCCGCCCGAGGCGAGCAACGGCCACAGCGCATCGAGGATCCGGCGCTGCTCCGCGACGAGCGCGCCAATGTCGCTCGCACGGCGCAGCCAGCGCACGTCCGGATGGCGGCGGACGATGCCGGAGGCCGAACACGGCACATCGGCGAGAATGCGGTCGAAGGGCTTGCCGTCGTACCACTGCGCCGGGGCGCCGGCATCGCCGACGGTCACGTTCGCGGTCAGCCCGAGCCGCGATAGATTTTCTTCGATACGCGCCGCGCGCCCCGCGTCCGATTCGAGCGCCACGAGATCGACCGCGGCAAGTTCGAGCACGTGCCCCGTCTTGCCGCCGGGCGCCGCGCAAGCGTCGAGCACCCGCATTCCATCGCGCACGTTCAACCATTGCGCCGCCAATTGCGCGCCGGCATCTTGGACCGAGACGAGGCCTTGCGCAAATCCTGGGATGCGATCGACGGGCAGCGGCGCAGCAAGCCGCACCGCATGAGGCCCGATCGCGGCAGCCGCGATACCGTTCGCCGAAAGCGTCTGCAAATAGGCATCGACGCTCGTACGCCGCGTGTTGACGCGCAACGTCAGCGGACCCGGTTCGTTGCCTGCCGCCAGCACGCGCCGCCAATCGTCGGGCCATGCCCGCTCGACTGCCTCGACCCACCAGAGCGGATAATTCCACGCCGCGACGACGTCGCCTTGCGCCTTCCCGAGCCACGCCTCGCGCTCGCGCAAAAAGTTACGCAAAACGGCATTGACGAGCCCCTTGGCGAACGCGCATTCGCGGCGCGCGCCGATGGCGGTGACCGCTTGATCGACCACGGTGAAGGCGGTGTAGGCGGCCGTCTGCGCGTCGTCGAGCACGAGCGCCAGCGCGCAGGCGAGTACATCGCCCACATGCGCGGGCGGCGCCTTGCGCACCAGTTGAGCGACGAGCCAATCGGCCGTGCCCAACCTGCGCAGCGTGCGATAAGCGATGTCTTGAACGGCGCCGCGCGCAAGCGCCGCGTCCGCCGCGGACGCCGCGGACGCCGATGCTTGCACGGCGGCGAGCGCGGCCGGCAACGCCATCCCCGCGCGCACGGCGCCGACGGCAAGCGCCGCGCAATCGAGCGCAAAGCCGAGCGAGTCGGGCGCGAGATGCAGCGTGGAAAAGCGCGGCGCGCCGGTTTTCGGCGGTTTGCGACGAATGGGAGCGGATCGAGTCATCGAGAAGGCGAAGGCCGCGCAAGGCGAGGCGTCGCGCGAATAAACGCGACATTGTAACGCGCATACGCCTTCGATCTTTCCGAGCGCGGCTGGATCGGGCGCGGCTAGCGTGGCGTGTCAAATAAAACGGGCCCCGAAAGGCCCGTTCACGAGCGATGGACCGAGCGTGACGGCCCGGCCATGTCACTCATGTGTCTAGTCGTACCGGCCGGTGCGCGCCATTTCCATCAGGCGCGCGATACGCTCTTCGGTGGCCGGGTGGGTCGAGAACAAGTTCGCGATACCGCCGCCCGACAACGGATTCAGAATCATCATCTGCGCGGTCGTCGGATGCGCCTCGGCCGCCGCGAACGGAATGCCGGAAGCAAACCGGTGGATTTTATCGAGCGCCGAAGCCAGCGCTTGCGGATCGCCCGAGAGTTGCGCCCCGCCGCGATCGGCCTCGAACTCGCGTGCGCGCGAGATCGCCATTTGAATCATCGCGGCGGCGATCGGCGCCAACAACGCGACGGCGATACCGGCGATTGGGTTGGCCGGCCGGCCCTCCTCGTCGCGCCCGCCGAAGAACATCGCGAAATTGGCGAGCGCCGAAATCGCACCGGCCATCGTCGCCGAAATCGTCGAGATCAAGATGTCGCGGTGCTTCACGTGCGACAGCTCGTGGGCCATCACGCCGCGCATTTCGCGCTCGGACAGAATCCGCAGAATGCCCGTCGTGGCGGCTACCGCCGCGTGCTCGGGATTGCGGCCCGTCGCAAACGCGTTCGGCGCGTCCTCGTTGATGAGGTACACGCGCGGCATCGGCAAACCGCCGCGCGTAGCGAGCTCGCGCACCATCCGATAGAACTGGGGGGCGCTGGTTTCGTCGACTTCCTGAGCGTTGTACATGCTCAGGACCATTTTGTCGGAAAACCAGTACGAGAAGAAATTCATCGCCAGCGCGATGACGAGCGCGATCGTCATGCCGCGCGACCCGCCGATCATCCCGCCGATAACGACGAACAGGGCCGTGATCGCGGCCATGAGCATCGCGGTTTTGACCCAATTGAACATGTGCACTCCTTTTTCGTTTGCGCGCCGGCGACGAACCCCACATGAGCCGCCCCCGGCGTCACGCTCCATTGTAAGCCATTCGTCAGGAATCGGCCGCCGGCCCCCGAGGCGGCGAGAGCGGCCGCCTAGCGGTGCACGGCCGCCAGCCGCAGGCCCAGCCCCACGAACGCGCTACCGACGACGCGATCGAGCCATTTCTTGACCGAGGGCCTGCCGCCCAGACGCCGCGTCACGCCGCTGGCGACCCAGGCAAGAAACAGACACCAAACGACGCTCATGGCGATGAAGACGCCGCCGAGCGTCAGGAACGCGAACGCCTTATGGTCGCTTTCCGCCGAGACGAATTGGGGAAAGAACGAGACGAAGAACAGCACCACCTTGGGGTTGAGCACGTTCGTCCAAAACCCTTGCAAATACAGTTGCCTGAGCGAGCGGCTGGCTTGCGCCGGGCTCTCGGAGCCCCCTGGCGCCCCCGCCTCGGGCTTCGGCGGCGAGGAAAACACCAAGCGTACGCCGAGGTAGATCAAATAGATGGCGCCCGCGAACTTGATGACCGTAAAGGCGGTGGCCGATGCCGCCAGCACGGCCGTCAGACCGAACGCGCAGGCGATCGTATGAATGCAGCAACCCGAGCAGATTCCGAGCGCCGACATGAATCCAGCGCCGCGGCCCTGCGCCACGCTGCGGCCCACGATGTAGGCCGTATCGGGGCCGGGCGTCACGTTCAGTAAAAACACCGCGGCGACGAAAAACGGGAAATGGACGATGCCGAACATGCTCGAATGCTCCGGAAATGAGAATGCTATGCCGCCGCCATGATCGCATGGCCGATGCGGGTGCGCGCATCGCTCGCGCGCGCCCGACGCCGACGCATTACTCGGCTTCCGGCAACTTCAGCCGTTGACCGGCTTGCAGCGCCGTGCCGGCCAGAAATTCGCGCGCCGGCAAGCGCTTGCCGCCCGGTTTTTGCAATTGAGTGAGCCGCAGTGCGCCTTCGCCGCAGGCGACGACAACGCCGTCGGCCGACACGGCGAGGATCGTTCCCGGCTCGACGCCGGCGCTCGTTGCGTGCGCGGGTTCGGCCGCCCAGACCTTGAACGCCGTGCCGTCCTCGAGCGTGGCGACCCCGCCCGGAAACGGATCGAAGGCGCGCACTTTACGTGCGAGCGTCGCGGCCGCGAGCCTCCAATCGAGCGCAGCCTCATGCTTGCCGATCTTCTCGGCGTAACTCACGCCTTCGCCGGGCTGCCCCGTGACCGGCAACGCGCCCGTGCGCTCGAGACGCGACAGCGCGTCGACGATGAGGCGCGCGCCTTGTGCCGCGAGCTTGTCGTGCAACGTCGCCGTGGTATCGCGCGGATCGATCGCCGTGCGCCCCACCTCGATCATGCCGCCCGTATCGAGGCCGGCATCCATCTGCATGAGAGTGATACCCGTCTCGTCGTCGCCGGCTTCGATCGCGCGGTGAATCGGCGCGGCGCCCCGCCAGCGCGGCAACAGCGACGCATGGATGTTGATGCAGCCGAGCGGCGGGATATCGAGCACTTCCTGCGGCAGCAAGAGACCGTAGGCCGCGACGACCATGACGTCGTGCGGCGTGGCGCGCAACCGCTCGATCGCCGCGGCGGCTTCTGCCGGAAACTTGCCGGTTCGACGCAGCGAAGGCGGCTGGGCGACCTGGAGCTCATGGTCGAGCGCGTAGCGCTTGACGGCGCTCGCCTGCAATTTCATACCCCGACCGGCGGGGCGGTCGGGCTGCGTCAAGACGAGCGGCACCGGAAACCCGGCCTCATGGATGGCGGCCAGCGCGGAGCAGGCGAACTCGGGCGTGCCGGCGAAAACGACGCGCAGCGTATGGGTCATGTATCGAGCAAAAGCGGCGGATAGGAACGGCGCGTCACGTCACATCGCGTGCGCGAGCTTTTTCATCTTCGTTTTGATGCGCGTTTGCTTCAGCGGCGACAAATATTCGACGAAGACGCGGCCCATCAAGTGATCCATTTCGTGCTGGATACATACGGCCAGCAGCCCCTCGCAATCGAGTTCGAACGTCTCGCCTTTCTCGTTGAGCGCGCGCACGCGTACGCGCTCGGCCCGTTCGACTTCTTCGTAGATACCGGGCACCGACAAGCACCCCTCCTCATTGAGCCGGCGCTCGTCGCTGGACCAAATGATTTCGGGATTGATGAAGGCGCGTAGCTGGTCGTGCGTTTCCGAGACGTCGATGACGATGACACGCTCGTGCACGTCGACCTGCGTCGCGGCTAAGCCCACGCCGGGCGCGGCATACATCGTCTCGCCCATGTCGGCGACGAGCTTGCGGATCCGGTCGTCCACGTTCTGAACCGGTTTGGCCACCTTGTGCAGCCGCTTGTCGGGGTAATTGAGAATGCTCAGTAAAGCCATGGTGTCAAAAGTCGTTACGACGCAGCTCGCCATACGCATCGTCGGATCGCTAGCCGTTCGGGCGACTCGCGCGGCCCTCCCGGATTGTCGAAGATACGCCGGATCGCACGCGTCGTCAGACCGCGTCAGATCGCGGCAAAAGCGCGTATCGGCTACGTTCTAAGGTATTTCGGATGGTGAAAATTTTATCACGCTGCTCGCGAGTTCGCTGGCGGCGCACTGAAGGCATCACGGCATGAACGCCCGCGCAATGACATCGGAACAATTGCGTGCCTGGCTTGCGCTGACGAACGTGCGCGCCGTGAAGCCCGCGATGCTGCGCGCATTGCTTGCGGCATTCGGCGACGCGCGCGCATTGCTGGCCCAGCCGTTCGAGGCGCTCGCCGAGGCGGCGGGCGAAGCGGTGGCGCGCGCTATCGCGTCGGCCGCGCGTATCGACGTAGAGGAACTGCTCGGCCGAACGCTCGATTGGTGCGCAACGCCCGGCAACGCACTCGTCGCACTCGACGATCCGGCCTATCCCTCCACGCTTTTGACGATGCACGATCCGCCGCCGCTGCTATACGTGAGTGGGCAGTTGCAGTGGTTGCACGCGCCGAGCATAGCCATCGTCGGCAGCCGCAACGCCACGCCGCAAGGCGTCTTCGATGCCGGACATTTCGCACGCGAACTCGCGGGCTACGGGCTCGTCGTCGTGTCCGGGCTCGCGCTCGGCGTCGATGCCGCCGCCCATCGAGGCGCACTGGACACAGGCGGGGCAACGGTGGCCGTCGTCGGCACGGGCGCAGACGTCGTCTATCCGGCCCAGCACCGGGAACTGGCGCAAGCCATTGCCGCGCACGGCGCGATCGTCTCCGAATGGCCGCTCGCGACACCCGCCAAGCCGGCCCATTTCCCTCAGCGCAACCGGCTCATTGCCGGGCTGACCAAGGGCGTACTCGTCGTCGAAGCGGCGTTGCGCTCCGGGTCGCTCATCACGGCCAGGCTCGCGAATGAAATGGGGCGCGACGTATTTGCGATACCGGGGTCGATCCATTCGCCGCTTTCGCGCGGGTCCCATCAATTGATCAAGGATGGCGCGATGCTGACCGAAACGCCGGCGGATGTCTACGAAGGACTTGGCCTTGAAAGCGCCAAGGCGCCCGTCAGTGGGACGGAATCCGAAGACGACGCGCCGCACCCCTGGCCTCGGCCCTCGGTGCCCAAGACGCAGACGCGCCGGCGGCCGGCGCGGCAGTCGCGGCCGCCGGCACAGCCGCCCGCGGCGACGTTGCCGTTGTTCGCCACCCCTCGCTGCGCGAAGTCATGCGAGCTGTCGTCGGCAGCGAAACGGGTGTTAGCGGCGCTCGGACACGCTCCCGCCGCACTTGAAATTCTCGCCGCCCGAACCGAAATGGGTAGCGCGACGTTGCAAGGCGCCTTACTGGAGCTGGAACTGCGCGGGTATCTCGCCGTCTTGCCGGGCGGCCGGTACGTTCGCTATACCGAAGGGTGACGCGACCCACGACGGTGCGGCAAGCCGGCGTGCTACAGTCCCCCAAACCGCTACCGGCATTAAAAAAGAAGGAACGCATCATGCCCGCGCTGAACCTGGACACCGACTCGGACGAGATCGGCGAGCGGGTCAACGACCCGAACACACTGCTTGTCGCCTGTCTGTGCGCCCAATGGTGCGGCACGTGCCGCGAATACCGCGAAACGTTCGACCAACTCGCGGATGCCCATCCCGATATGTGTTTCGTCTGGATCGACATCGAGACCCATGCCGACCGCTTCGACGACCTCGACGTCGAGAACTTTCCGACGTTGCTGATCGAAGATGGCACGACTGCACGGTTTTTTGGGACGGTTTTGCCGCATCGGGCGATTGCCGAGCGCATGCTCGCCGACCTGACGGCCCTGCCCAATGCCGTGGGTGCGCCGAAGGTGCGGCCGGCGCTGGCCGCGGTTTGAGCGTCGAGGCTCGCGCCATCGCACGATGGTGCTCCTTGGCACACTCCGTGCACACAGTGCACGCCGGCCGTCGTCCGCAAAGGCTTGCGCCGCACGCGTCCGAGCGCGGCGGCCGGTGCCGGCGCCCCCGCGCCGGCTTGATCCTTTTTGGTGCAAGAAACCGCCCGTGCCGCGCCGTGTGCTATAAAGCGGTCGTTGAAGGGAACTCAATCCGGGATCGGACCCCGGTCACTACATTAATCCTGTCATGTCCAAAGCACTGATCATTGCGGAGAAGCCCTCGGTCGCGAACGACATCGCGCGCGCCCTCGGCGGCTTCACCAAACATGACGAGTACTACGAGAGCGACGAGTACGTCCTCTCCTCGGCGGTCGGCCATCTCTTGGAGATCGCCGCGCCCGAAGAATACGAAGTCAAGCGAGGCAAATGGAGCTTCGCGCACCTCCCCGTCATTCCGCCGCATTTCGACCTGAACCCGATCGCGAAAAGCGAATCGCGGCTCAAGGTGCTGACCAAGCTGATCAAGCGCAAGGACGTCGATCGTCTCATCAACGCATGCGACGCGGGGCGCGAGGGCGAGCTCATCTTCCGCCTCATCGCGCAGCATGCGAACGTGAAAAAACCGGTCCAGCGCCTATGGCTCCAATCGATGACGCCGGCCGCCATTCGCGACGGTTTCGCGAATCTGCGCAGCGACGCCGACATGCAGCCGCTCGCCGACGCCGCCCGTTGCCGCTCGGAGGCCGATTGGCTCGTCGGCATCAACGGCACGCGTGCGATGACCGCGTTCAACAGCAAGGGCGGCGGCTTTTTCCTGACGACGGTGGGACGGGTTCAAACGCCGACGCTCTCGATCGTCGTCGAGCGCGAGGAAAAGATTCGTCACTTTGTGCCGCGCGACTATTGGGAAGTGCGGGGGGAATTCGTCTGCGCGGGCGGCTTCTATGAGGGCCGCTGGTTTGATCCGAAATTCAAGCGCGACGAGTTCGATCCGGAGAAGCGAGACTCGCGGTTGTGGAGCGTCGCCGCGGCCGAATCGGTGGTGGCCGCGTGCCGCGACCATATCGGAACGGTCTCGGAGGAATCGAAACCGTCGACCCAGCTTTCACCGCTGCTCTTCGATCTGACCAGTTTGCAGCGCGAAGCCAACGGCCGCTTCGGGTTCTCGGCGAAGAACACGCTCGGGCTCGCGCAAGCGCTCTATGAAAAGCACAAGGTCCTGACCTATCCGCGTACCGACGCGCGCGCGCTGCCCGAGGATTATCTGGGCACGGTCCAGGACACGCTGCAGATGCTCAAGGAGAGCAACAACTATCTGCCATTCGCCAAGCAGGTACTCGATAAAGGATGGGTCAAGCCGAACAAGCGCATCTTCGACAATTCGAAGATCAGCGACCACTTCGCGATCATCCCGACGCTACAGGCGCCGAAAGGGCTGTCCGAACCCGAGCAGAAGCTCTACGACCTCGTCGTGAAGCGCTTCCTCGCCGTGTTTTTCCCGGCGGCGGAATACCGCATCACCACGCGCGTCACCGAGGTCGCCGGACACCACTTCAAGACGGAAGGCAAGGTGCTCGTCGAGCCGGGCTGGCTGCAGATCTACGGCCGGGAAACGAGCGGCGAGGATGCCAATCTCGTACCCGTGCAAAAGGACGAGAAGGTCAAGACCGACAAGATCGCCGCCCATGGCCTGACGACGAAGCCGCCCGCGCGCTATAACGAAGCGACGCTGCTTTCCGCGATGGAAGGGGCGGGCAAGCTCGTCGAGGACGACGAATTGCGCGAGGCGATGGCCGCGAAGGGGCTCGGCACGCCGGCTACGCGCGCGGCCATCATCGAAGGGCTGCTCGGCGAGAAATACCTCGTGCGCGAGGGCCGCGAGTTGATTCCGACAGCCAAGGCCTTCCAGTTGATGACGCTGCTGCGCGGGCTCGGCGTGAAGGAGTTGACCGCGCCCGAATTGACGGGCGAATGGGAATACAAGCTTTCGCAGATGGAGCGCGGCAAGCTCGCGCGCGACGCGTTCATGCAGGAAATCGCCCGCATGACGCAGACGATCGTCAAGCGCGCGAAAGAGTACGACTCCGATACGATTCCCGGCGATTACGCGACGCTCGCCACGCCGTGTCCGAATTGCGGCGGACAGGTGAAAGAGAACTACCGGCGTTTCGCCTGCAACCAATGCGAATTTTCGATCTCGAAGATTCCCGGTAGCCGCCAGTTCGAGACCGAGGAAGTGGAAACACTGCTCGCGCAAAAGACAATCGGTCCGCTGTCGGGCTTCCGCAGCAAGATGGGGCGGCCCTTTTCGGCCATCCTGAAGCTGGCGTTCGACGACGAGACGAAGAACTACAAGCTCGAGTTCGATTTTGGCCAGGATGCGGGTGGGGAGGACGGCGAAGCGCCGGACTTCTCCGAGCAAGAAAGCGTCGGCGCGTGTCCGAAATGTCACGCCCGCGTATTCGAGCACGGCATGAGCTATGTCTGCGAGAACGCCGTGGCGAACCCGAAGACCTGCGATTTCCGCTCTGGCAAGGTAATCTTGCAGCAAGAAATCGCGCGCGAACAAATGGCGAAGCTGCTCGGCGAAGGCCGTACCGATCTGCTGACCGGCTTCAAATCGTCGCGCACGGGCCGCAACTTCAAGGCTTATCTCGTCAAGCAAAGCGACGGCAAGATCGGCTTCGAGTTCGAGAAGAAAGAACCTTCGGCGAAAACGGCAGCGAAGAGCCCATCGCGTAAATCCGCTGCCGCGGACAGCGGCGCCGAGGGGGACGGCGCCGCCGAAGTCGTCACCGCCGCGCCCGCCAAGAAAGCCGCCACCAAAACCACGGCCAAGACAGCAGTCAAGACCGCCGCCAAGACACCGGCGAAGCGAGCCACGGCCCGGAAGGTCGACGCCTGACGCGCGACGTAAGCCGCACGATGGACAAAAGCGAGCGCCGATATGGGGCGCTCGCTTTATTTTTGCCGGCCGTTTGGCTGCCCTTCTTGCGGCTAGCTCGCTCGCCTCAAAGCGGCGACGGCGTGCTCACGCGCGAGCGCGGCTGACGCGCCATCTTGCGCAGCGCGTTCTCGCGCCGGCTGCCGAACGCATCGCTCTCGCTGTCGACTTCGTAGGCCTCGTCTTCCCCGTCGATGGCCTCCACGGCCGGCACCGCGGACATCGGCGCCTGTTCCGGCGCATCCTTGAGCCATAGTTCCCCGAGCGTGCCGTTCGGGGTCTGACTGAAGTGATCGACGAGGTGATCGATGAACGTGCGCACCTTGGCCGGGAGATGACGCCGGCTCGGGTAGCCGATGTTGATTTCCACTTGCGGCAACCGGTAATCGCTGAGCACGCGTACGAGGTTGCCGCGCGTCGCATCGCTGCCGATCAAGTAGCTCGGCAAGATCGCGATACCCATATCGAGCAACGCGAACTGACGCAGCATCTCAGTATTGTTGGCGATGATGACGTTCGACGGACGGACGCGCACCTCCCCTTCCGGCCCCGTGAACACGCGTTCATCGCCCCAATATTCGGTGGGCAAACTCAGGCATGCGTGGTCGAGCAATTCCTCGGGGCGCGTGGGCGTGCCGTGCTTTTCCAGATAGGCCGGCGTGGCGCAGACGATCATGCAGCCGGTCGTCAGCCGGCGCGTAACGATACTTGCGCTGCGCACTCTCTGAGCAATGACGATCCCTACGTCGAACCCTTCTTCCACGAGATCGACGCTTCGATCGACGAGGGTCAGATCAGGCACCACCTTTGGATAGCGCTGCGTATACGTTTGCAGCACGGGAGCCAGATTGTGCAATCCGAAAACCACGGGTGCGACGATCCGCAACGTCCCTACCGGCTCGTGGTTGCGGGCAACGACCATCTGCTCGACGTCCTCGAGCTCATCAAGAATTTGGCGGGCGCGCTCGAGATAGACCTGGCCCGATTCCGTTAGCGAGAGACTACGCGTAGTGCGGTTGAGCAGGCGCGTGCCGAGGCGGCTTTCGAGATCGGCGACGTGACGCGTAGCGACCGCGTTGGAGATATCCATCGCGCCCGCCGCCCGAGCGAAACTGCCGAGATCCGCCACCTTCACGAACACACGCATTGACTGCAAATGATCCATTGACGACTCCTGCCGCTTGTTGTTACTCAGAAAAAAATTCCTGAGCCAATTCGTGATTGTCCTACGACTTTGAAACGCGCGCAGAGTTGCGCGCACACCGTTTTTTGTTTCGTAGCAAGAAACAAGCGGTAATCGAATGTTGCGGAGATTCACAATGTGAAAAATCAGCCATCCAGCGCAGTCGTCGCCCAAAAAAAGACCGCCACGAGGGCGGTCGGTTGCAGAAGGCCGCCCGGCGCGGCGCGGCGCCGGGCAAGGGGACGGATCGTTAAGCCGTGGTGAGGCGATTTTCGATCTCGGCTTTCGTCTGGGTAAGCGCGGGCGGCAGCCGGTGACGTAATGAATCGAAAAATTCCGCATGAAGCGCGAGCTCGCGGCGCCAATCGGCGTCGTCCACGGAAATGACCTGATCGAACTGCTCACGGGTGAAATCGAGCCCGTTCCAGTCGATATCCTCATAGCGCGGCGACACGCCGAACGCATGGTCCGATCCGGTCGCACGCCCCTCCACGCGGCCGATCATCCAGCGCAGCACACGCATGTTTTCGCCGAAGCCCGGCCAAACGAACTTGCCGTCGGGCCCTTTACGGAACCAGTTCACGCAGAAAATCTTCGGCAGCTTGGCCCCGAGCGCATCCAAACGCTCGCCCACCTTGAGCCAGTGATCGAAGTAGTCGCCCATGTGATAGCCGCAGAACGGCAGCATCGCGAACGGGTCGCGGCGCACGACGCCTTGCTGGCCTGCCGCGGCGGCAGTCGTCTCCGAGCCCATCGTCGCCGCCATATAGACACCCTCCACCCAATTGCGCGCCTCCGTCACGAGCGGCACCGTGCTCGAGCGGCGGCCACCGAAGATGAAGGCATCGATCGGCACGCCCGCCGGATTCTCCCAATCCGGATCGACCGACGGGCATTGCGAGGCCGGCGCCGTAAAGCGCGCGTTCGGGTGCGCGGCTTTGCGGCCCGTTTCCTTCGCGATCTCGGGCGTCCAGTCCTGACCCTGCCAATCGATCAGATGCGCGGGCGGCGTATCGGTCATGCCTTCCCACCAGACATCGCCGTCGTCCGTCAACGCGACGTTCGTAAAGATCACGTTGGCCTTCAACGTGGCCATGGCGTTGTAATTCGTCTTCTCGCTCGTGCCCGGCGCGACGCCAAAATAGCCGGCCTCGGGGTTGATCGCGTAGAGGCGGCCGTCCTTGCCTGGCTTGATCCAAGCGATATCGTCGCCGATCGTCGAGATTGTCCAGCCGTCCATCGCGCGCGGGGGAATCAGCATCGCGAAGTTCGTCTTGCCGCAGGCGGAGGGGAAGGCGGCCGCGACGCGGTACTTGCGGCCTTCGTTGGAGGTCACCGTCAAGATCAGCATATGTTCGGCGAGCCAGCCCTCCTTGCGGCCCATCGTCGAGGCAATGCGCAGCGCGAAGCACTTCTTGCCGAGCAGCGCATTGCCGCCGTAGCCCGAACCGAAGCTCCAGATTTCGCGCGCCTCGGGGAAATGGACGATGTATTTGGTCGGATTGCACGGCCAGGGGACATCGGCCTGCCCCGCGGCGAGCGGCGCGCCGACCGAATGCACGCATGGGACGAACTCCCCGTCGGTGCCGAGTACGTCGTACACAGCGCGGCCCATGCGCGTCATGATTCGCATGTTGACGACGACATAGGGGCTATCGGTCAACTCGATGCCGATATGCGCGATGGGCGAGCCGATCGGCCCCATTGAAAACGGTACGACGTAAAGCGTGCGGCCTCGCATCGCCCCGTCGAACAAATGTTCGAGCGTGGCCCGCATTTCGGACGGCTCCGTCCAATTGTTCGTCGGGCCCGCGTCGTCGCGGTACTCCGAACAAATGAAGGTGCGATCCTCGACGCGCGCGACGTCGGACGGATCCGAGCATGCGAGATAGGAATTCGGGCGCTTCTCGGGATTCAAGCGCTTCAACGTGCCGGCTTCGACCATCTGTTCGCACAGGTGGTCGTTTTCTTCTTGCGAGCCGTCGCACCAAACGATGCGATCGGGTTTGGCAAGCTCGGCGATGCGCTGGACCCAGTCGATCAGCTTGCGATGTTTGACGTAGGCAGGTGCTTCAAATGTGGCGACGCCTCCAAAGGCGGGATGGTTCATCGAGCAGTCTCCGTTTTGTGATCGTAAAGAAGGAAACGGGCATGGCTCGCTGACGCTGCGTGCGAGGGGCGCGTTCGTACGCGTACGAACGAGTGCGTCGTCAGGAGCAAAACGGCTTGTCGCCGAGGGCGCGGCGTCGATACGTTGTTGGGCGCGATCGATGCACGCGCGTAATCTGCGGCTTGCGCGCCGGCGCGACAAGCTGTTAAAAAGAGGCGGTCCTGCCTAGTGAGAGCCGGGAGCATCGTGACCTTGCGCGTCGCATCGCTCATGCCAGCTTGTACTCCTGTGACAGGTTGGAACCGACAAGCATATCACTGCGTCTATTGCGTACATCGTGCACTGCAAAACGAACCTCCCTAGCCTATGAAGATTGCCATTCTCGACGACTACCAAGACGCCGTCCGCAAACTCGATTGCTTTCAGCTACTGACCGGTCATGACGTCAAAGTGTTCAATAACACCGTGCGCGGCCTGGGACAGTTGGCCAGCCGCCTCGCGGAAGTCGACGCTTTGGTGCTGATTCGGGAACGCACGCGCGTCACGTCGCAGTTGCTCGACAAGCTTCCGCATCTGCGAATGATCAGCCAGACGGGCAAGGTGTCGAGCCACATCGATCTGGCCGCCTGTACCGAGCGCGGCATCGCCGTGCTCGAAGGCGTGGGCTCCCCGATCGCGCCGGCCGAATTGACATGGGCGCTGATCATGGCGGCACAGCGCCGCATTCCTCAGTACGTTGCGAACCTCAAACAAGGCGCGTGGCAGCAGTCGGGTTTGAAGACCTCCGTGCTGCCGCCGAACTTCGGGCTCGGCACCGTGCTGCGCGGGCATACCCTCGGCATTTGGGGATACGGCAAGATCGGCCGGCTCGTGGCCGGCTACGGCAAGGCCTTCGGAATGCGCGTATTGGTGTGGGGCCGCGAGCATTCGCTCGAAGCCGCGAAAGCCGACGGCTACGAAGCGGCGGCGAGCCGCGAAGCGTTTTTCGAGGAAAGCGACGTGTTGTCGCTGCATTTGCGTTTGCATGACGACACGCGCGGCATCGTCAAGCAAGCCGATTTGCTGCGAATGAAGCCGACGGCTCTTTTCGTCAACACGAGCCGCGCCGAATTGCTCGAGGAGAACGCGCTCGTCAACGCGCTCTCGCACAACCGGCCGGGCATGGTCGCGATCGACGTCTACGAGAGCGAACCCATCTTGCAAGGCTACGGGCTCTTGCGCATGGAGAACGTGATCTGCACGCCCCATATCGGCTATGTCGAACGCGAGAGCTACGAGCTTTACTTCAGCGCGGCGTTCAAGAACATCCTCGCATTCGATGAAGGCGACGTATCGAGCGTCGTCAATCCCGAGGCGTTGAGCGTCGTGCGGCGGCGCTAAGGTCCGAGGCGCTCGCGCGCATCGCAATGCGCGCGAGCGATGCTCACGGCTGTTCGGCCACGAGTTCGGACAACTGCGGCAGGCGGGCGAGAAATGCTTCGCCGTCGCTACGGCCGAGGTCGTACGCGGGCCGCATGAGCGCGGGCTGCGTGTAGTCCCAACTCGAAATGGGCACCTTGCGCGACGGTTGGACGTACAGCCGCTGCTGCGTGCCGTTCGATACGACGAAAGTTTGGGGCCGCGGATAGCGGCGCGTGACGAGGACGAGGACGCGGCCCGGGGTGTCGTCGAGCGCGCCGACGGGGACGTTGTCGACCATGCCGCCATCGAGCACGGGACGGCCGTTTCGCTTGAGCACGGGCGTGAACGGCGGCGTGCATGAGGACTGCAGAATGAGGTCTGCGAGTTCGTCGACGACAATGCAGTCCTGAGCGCGGACGAATTCGGGCCGGAAGCCCAGGGCGCGTCCGAGTGTGGGGTGCAGCACTTTGCGGACATGCTTATCGATGTTGTAGGCGATCAGTCCGGCGGCGACGGACGCGCGCGCACCGAGCCAACGCGGCACGCGTGAGACGCCGACGCGAATCTCGGGCGCGCTCGCGAGTTTGCCGAAGGCATCGCCGTAGATATCGAGCAGCGCCCGGCGGTAAATGGCGTAGTGCGGGAACACGGCGGCGCCGCGCCGCCAGAGGTTGCCCCAATAGACGTTCTTTTTGTTGTGGCGAAGAACGTCTTCGTAATAGCGCATGACCCATTGCGAATCGCGCGTGTAGAGCATGCAAGCGGTGGCCGCGCCGGCCGAAATCGCCGCGATGACGCGCGGCGCGAGTGCGAGTTCGGGCTGGACGACATCCCAGAAGCCGGCCTGCCACCAGCAGCGGTTGCCGCCGCCCGCGAACACGACCTGATCGAACATGAGCGATTCCTTTTGCGTTTGCGCCGCGCGGCGCTTGGCGCTTAGTTGACGAGCGCGTAGGTGGTGGTGGCGTGCACGGCCATTTTGCCGTCCTGATCGACGAGTTCGATTTCGCCGAATACCAGGTTACGGCCCATGCGCAGGACGCGTGCGGTCACGAGTACGTCGCCGGCGCGCACTGCGCGCATGAAGTGGATGTTGAGCGAAACGGTGGTCATCGGGCGGAACTCGCCCAGCGCGGCCGAGATGGCGACGATCATCGCCGTATCGGCGGCGGCCATGAAGACTTGGCCGCAGATGACGCCGCCCGAATGGCGGAATTCGCCGGAAAACGGCAGCCGCAGGGTGACGCTTTCGTCGGAGACGCTCACCGGCTTGAGCGCGAGCGAACGCACCCAGGGCGCTAGAACGCGGTCGAGCAGATCTACGATGGCGGTTTCTGTCATGGTGTGTCTCCTGTCGGCCGCGTCGATGCGAGGGTGCCGCCATCATACCGGGACGACAAAAAATCCATCGGACAACGACGCGTCAATGTCCGGCCGGTGCGGGTAGGTGGGGGGCGGAGAAGTTTTTTCGGGAAATTTGCGGCAAAGGGCTAGGCAAGACGAAAAAAGTCCTGCATAATTCGCAGTCTGTTGGGGCGTTAGCTCAGTTGGTAGAGCAGCGGACTCTTAATCCGTAGGTCGAGTGTTCGAGTCACTCACGCCCCACCAACGAATTTTGTAATAGAAAATCAAGCACTTGCGCGAAAGCGTCGGTGCTTTTTTTTTGTCTATAGACCTGACGTGGGACGGCAAAAACTGGCCTTTGCCGGAAATCTGCCGGACCGGAAAAATCCAGACCAAGCGAACTCAATCTTTCGCATGAAGTCTGGAATGGCATACATCAGTCAACGCGGGGAGTATTGGCGCGCCGAGGGTCGCCGCGCGGGTACAAACCAGTCTATCGTACGTTTGACACAAAGCAGCAGGCCCAAAAGTGGGCTCGCCACGTCGAAGGCGAGATGGATGCGGGATCGTTTGTAGACCGCTCGGAAGCCGAGCGCACGACCTTGGCCGAAGCGCTGGAACGCTATCGTAGAGAGATCGTCCCCGAGAAGCGCCATCCCTACCAAGAAGAACGTCGCATTGACCGATGGCTGACGAACGACCTGGCGTTTCGAACCCTCGCCAACTTGAAGGGTGCCGACTTTGCCAAGTACCGAGACAAACGCCGCGCGGCCGGCCGCGCCGAAAACACCATCCGCCTTGAACTCCAAGTGATACGCCATCTTTTCGAGATAGCGCGCAAGGAATGGGGCATGGAGGGGCTTTTGAACCCGCTCGACAACATCCGGAAGCCATCGGGCAGCAAAGCCCGAGACTGCCGCCTACGCCCTGGTGAATTCGGCAAGCTCAAATCCCTTCTGTCTGCCAGCCGCAATCAATGGGCCGCCCCCGCCTTCGAACTCGCCATTGAAACCAGCCTACGCCAAGGCGCCCTGTTCAGTCTCCGATGGGAATGGATAGATCTGAAGGCACGAGTTATCTGTTTCCCTGTGGACGCCCGAGGGGCGGACAACAAAGGCGTACCCGCGGTTCTGCCGCTATCCGTGCGTGCAACCAACGTCCTCCGTTACCTCGCAGCGCATACGGAAGGAGACGACACGCGACTCGCACGCGCCGCGTTCGGTCCGCCTGACATTTGCTATGACCTGTCCGGGCCAGTCTGTCATCTTCCGCCATATAGGAGCCACCGGGCTTCCGGCATAAAGGAGCCGGGGCGTTTTCGGCATAAAGGAGCCACTTCGTTTCC
>NZ_QUBS01000063.1 GCF_003390925.1 Trinickia diaoshuihuensis
CCGGCGCCGCTAGGCCCGATGCGGGCGCTGCCGAGAGACCGGCGGCCGCCGCGCGCGCTGTGGCCTGCGCTGCCGCGGCGGCGAACGTGCCCACGCTCGCTTCTTGAGATTGAACCGCGGGGCCCGGGACGACGGCCCGGCGGGTCGTCCCCGCGGCGGCCGGCGGCCGAGCGCTCGCGGCCGGAGCCTTCGGCGTAGCTTGAAAGCCGGCGTTGCTCCCGGCCGGACTTGCGGGGCGGCTTGCGCGCGGTGCGTCGCTTGAGTTCCAGCGCGCCGGGGAAGCGGGCCGGGCCGGCGCGGCGGGCTCGAAAGATCGGGTGTCGCGTGCGGGCGTGCGCGGCGCGATGGGCGCCGCATGCGCCGCCGGCCGAGCTTTGATGCCCGTGCTGGCGGGGGGCTGCCAGACGGTGGGGCGCGCGTAGCGTCCCGTCGATTTGGGCGCCATCGTATTGGCGGTCGAGGTCCGCACGACCGAACCCTTGGCTGCGCCGCGGGCGAGCCGCGGCTCGTCGTCGCGCGCGCTGCTGCCGGCGCGCGAGGCGGCGGCGCCGAGCCCGATGTTCAAACCCAGACCGAACGCGCGATCGGCCCAACGCAGCGTGCCGCGCCAGGAAAAGCCCATGAGCCAAGGCAGTCCCGCGACCAGCAGCAACGGCGCGACGAGGAATGCCCCGCGTCCGAGCGCATGTACGCCGGCGCCGAGCAGCGCGTGGCCGAGCGCGTTGCCCGTACTGGGGGCGAGCGCGGCTTCGAGCGCGCCGCTGCCGACGAAGACGCCGGCGAAGCCGAGCCAAAGCCGGATCGTGCCGCGCCCTCCGGCGTCGCGGACGATTGCCCCGATCGCGAGGCGCAAGGCCAGCGGGATGACCCACAAGACCGACGCGCCGAACCAGCTAAAAACTACCGTATGCATGCTAAAGGGTGAAACGTTCGAGGAAGGCCGGCAAGCGCCTTACCGGTCATTGGCCTTCGCGCGCGAAGGTCAGCGTGGTGCCGTTCGACGCGACGATACGCATTTGCTGCGGCGGGCGCATCTGCACGAGCGTCGTGTCGATGCGTTGGAGGACGTCGAGATAAGCCTTTTCCAAACGGGCGGCATCGGCGCCGCAGGCTTTGCGCGTGGTCGCGAGCGGCCCGAACGTCAAGCCGCCGCCGCGCAGCGCGTACGTTCCGGAGAACCGGTTGCAGCCCGCGAACCCGCTCGCCAGACGCTGACCCGACGTGGTATCGAGCAAAAGCGTCGGCGCGGCCGCCCTGTCGGCCGGCACGTCGAACGCCGTGTGCCCCTCGCTCGTCTGCGCGCTTTGCAAAACCCAGTGCGTGTCGTCGAGCAATTGGACGGCGGCGGGATTGAGCGGGTTGCTGGGCCCCGCGGCGGAATCGGGATGGGTCGGCATCGCGCAGCCGGCGACGGCGAGGAGGGCCGCGGCCGCGAGCGCGCACGGCGGCAAGCGCCGGCGCGAGCGCGCGCGACTCGGCGCAACGAATGGATTCGACATGGCCCCGAACCTTCATTTAAATCTGGCGAAGGCGTAAGGGTAACGCACTCCAGGCGTCGCGAGCGAGCGAGGTACGCAACGAGCCTATCGCGCTCGCGTCACCCCGGCGTCAAGAGACGGGTCGGCCCGGTGCCGGCGGGCGCGGGATCGCAAGGCCGCCCATGTTAACATCGCCGTCTTTCCTTCTTTCGCATAACGGGATTTGCCATGCAGATCGGTCAACGGATCGGGACGCCGCTCTCGCCCAGCGCCACGCGCGTCATGCTGCTCGGTGCTGGCGAGCTGGGTAAGGAAGTCATTATCGCGTTGCAGCGTCTCGGGGTTGAAGTCATCGCCGTGGATCGCTATCCGGACGCGCCGGGGCACCAAGTGGCGCACCGCGCGCATACGATCGACATGACCGACGCCGCGGCGATCAAGGCGCTCGTGCAAGCCGAACGGCCGCATTTGATCGTGCCCGAAATCGAGGCGATCGCCACCGATGCGCTGGCCGAGATCGAGGCGCAGGGCCTTGCCGAGGTCATCCCGACCGCCCGCGCGACGCAGCTCACGATGAATCGCGAGGGTATCCGCCGTCTGGCGGCCGAAACGCTTGGATTGCCGACGTCGCCGTACGAGTTCGCGGATTCCCTGGAATCGTTCAAAGCCGCCGTCGGGCGGATCGGCTATCCGTGCGTCGTCAAGCCCGTGATGTCCTCCTCGGGCAAAGGCCAATCCGTGGTGCGCGGCGAGGCGGATATCGAGCCTGCTTGGCAATATGCGACGGCCGGGGCGCGCGTGAACGTCGGGCGCGTCATCGTCGAAGGTTTTATCCGCTTCGACTATGAAATCACGCTGTTGACCGTGCGCGCCGTCGATCCCGCGAGCGGGGAGGTGCGTACGTCGTTTTGCGAACCGATTGGCCATTTGCAGGTCGATGGCGACTATGTGCAGTCGTGGCAGCCTCAGCCGATGTCGGGTGCCGCGCTCGAGCGCGCCAAGCAAATCGCCGAGCGCGTTACGGGCGCCTTGGGCGGGCGCGGCGTATTCGGCGTCGAGCTTTTCGTGCGGGGCGACGAAGTGTGGTTCTCGGAAGTAAGCCCCCGTCCGCACGACACGGGGCTCGTGACGTTGCGCTCGCAGCGTTTGTCCGAGTTCGAACTGCATGCCCGCGCGATTTTGGGTTTGCCCGTCGATACGGCACTGGTCTCGCCGGGGGCTTCGGCTGTCATATACGGCGGGCTCGATGAAGCCGGTATTGCGTTCGAAGGCGTGCGCGATGCGCTGGCTCTGCCGGAAACCGACGTGCGTCTGTTCGGCAAGCCGGAAAGTTTCAAGAAGCGGCGCATGGGCGTGGCCGTTGCGACGGCCACCGGTATCGATGAAGCGCGCGAGCGCGCATTGGCGGCCGCCGCGGCGGTGCGGCCGGTGTCGGCGCGCTAAGCGTTCGGGCGGCGCGCGGGGCGGTTGGCGCCCGCTCCGTTGGCCGGCTCGCACGCGGGCACGGCCCGTGCAATCTTGCGGTGCTACAATACCGGCCTTTCCGGCGGCTCGTCCGCCGGTTGGAGCCGGCCGCGCACGAAGCGCGGTCCTTGGCAGGTGTCGTTCGTGCGAGACTCGCCGTGGCTCCGCCTTCACGTCGACCCTATCGAGCGGCCGTGCTGCCGCCGCCGCGCGCTCGAACGACGCAGCGCCTCGCGGCGCATTTTTAGCGAACGCCACAATGTCCGATCCCGCTGTCACGCCTACTACCCCGACTTTCGACCAGTTCGGTCTCGCCCCCGAGATTTTGCGGGCCGTCACCGAGCAAGGCTATACCACGCCCACGCCGATCCAGGCCCAAGCGATCCCGGTCGTGCTGGCGGGACGCGACGTGATGGGTGCCGCCCAAACCGGAACCGGTAAGACGGCGAGCTTCTCGCTGCCGATCATCCAGCGCCTGCTGCCCACGGCCAGCACGAGCGCCTCGCCCGCGCGCCATCCGGTGCGGGCGCTGATCCTCACGCCGACGCGCGAATTGGCCGACCAAGTGGCCGCCAACGTTCAGTCGTACGCGAAGCACACGCCGCTGCGCAGCGCCGTGGTGTTCGGCGGCGTCGATATGAACCCGCAATCGGCCGAGCTTCGGCGCGGCGTGGAAATCTTGATCGCGACCCCGGGGCGCTTGCTCGATCACGTGCAACAAAAGACGGCCAATCTCGGCCAAGTCCAAATGCTCGTGCTCGACGAAGCCGATCGCATGCTGGACATGGGCTTTTTGCCCGATTTGCAACGGATCTTGAATCTATTGCCGAAGGAGCGTCAGACGCTGCTTTTCTCGGCGACGTTCTCCCCAGAGATCAAAAAGCTGGCCTCGACCTATCTGCGCAATCCGCAGACGATCGAGGTCGCGCGTAGCAACTCGACCGCCACGAACGTGACGCAGATCGTCTACGAGGTGGCCGAGGGCGACAAGCACGGCGCCGTCGTTCAGTTGATTCGCCAGCGCTCGCTCAAGCAGGTCATCGTGTTTTGCAACAGCAAGATCGGCGCGAGCCGGCTCGCGCGGCTACTCGAACGCGACGGCGTCGTCGCGTCCGCGATTCACGGCGACAAGTCCCAGAACGAGCGGATGCAGGCGCTCGACGCGTTCAAGCGCGGCGAAATCGAAGCGCTCGTCGCCACCGACGTGGCCGCGCGCGGGCTCGATATCGCCGAATTGCCGGCCGTGATCAACTTCGACCTGCCGTTCAATGCCGAAGATTACGTGCACCGTATCGGGCGGACGGGGCGTGCGGGCGCGTCGGGCGATGCGTTGTCGCTGTGCAGCCCGAACGAACGCAAGCAGCTTGGCGAGATCGAAAAACTGATCAAAAAGCCGCTGCAAGTGCAGACGCTCGCGGTCGAGACGCCGGTGCGCCACGGACGCGAAGAGCATGGCCGGCGCGAGCGCGAGGAGCGTTCGGGGCGCCGCCGGACGGGTTCGCATGAGCGCACCACCTATCGTGCCAATCATGCTCCGATCGACGACTTCTTCCTGAAGCCCTACGAGCCGTCGCCGTCCGCGCGCAAGGAAGAAGAGACGAAGAAGCAAGAGGCGCCGCAGAGCAAAACGCCGAAGCAGCCCCTCGCAGCGCTGCTCGGCGGGTTCGGGATGCCGCGGCGTAACAGTTCGTCGTCCTGATTGCCGCTAGAGCGGGAACTGCGTCGTCGACAAGATTTCCTTCAGCACCATGAACGAGCGAACCTGCCGCACGCCCGGCAGATAGAGCAATTGCTCGGCGTGCAGCCGGTTGAAGCTCTCGCTGTCGCGCGTGCGCACGAGCATGAAGTAATCGAATTCGCCCGTCACCACGTGGCACTCCATACACCCTGACACGCCGCGCGCCGCCTGCTCGAACGCGGCGAACGCTTCCGGCGTCGAGCGATCGAGCACGATGCCGATCACGACGAGCATGCCGGCGCCGACGGCCTTCGGCTCCAGCAGCGCGACAATCCCGCGAATGAACCCGAGCGACCTCAGCCGCTCGACACGCCGCAGACATGCCGGCGGGCTGAGTTTCACCTTATCCGCGAGCGCGACGTTCGAGATCGAGGCGTCGCGCTGAAGCTGCTTCAGAATCGCGCGGTCGATGCGATCGAGCGGTGTGGCGTCGCGCAATTTCGTTGCGCTCATGATGGCTTTAATTCCTAGTTCGTTAATCGAAAATGGCGTGACATCCATCGAAATTAGGTCGATCAATAAAAGTTCGCAAGCTCATTTCGTCGCGGTTTGCCTATCATTTTTCCGTGTTCAACCCGCATGCGGCCCGCCCGCGACGGCTTTACCGTCAAAGCGCGCAGGCCCTTGCCGCACTCGACCGGAGCCACGATGAATCTCAAGCGCTTTCCCCGTTATCCGCTGACGTTCGGTCCTACCCCGATCCAGCCGCTCAAGCGCTTGAGCGCGCATCTGGGCGGCAAGGTGGAGCTTTACGCGAAACGCGAAGACTGCAACAGCGGCCTCGCATTCGGCGGCAATAAAACGCGCAAGCTCGAATACCTCGTGCCCGAAGCGATCGCGCAGGGTTGCGACACGCTCGTGTCGATCGGCGGCATTCAATCGAACCAGACGCGGCAGGTGGCCGCCGTGGCGGCACACCTCGGCATGAAATGCGTGCTGGTGCAGGAAAACTGGGTCAACTACCACGACGCGGTGTACGACCGCGTCGGCAACATCGAGCTATCACGCATCCTTGGCGCCGACGTGCGTCTCGTCCCGGATGGCTTCGATATCGGTATCCGCAAGAGCTGGGAGGATGCGCTAGATAGCGTGCGCGCTGCCGGCGGCAAACCGTTTGCGATTCCCGCGGGCTGCTCGGAGCACCCGCTCGGCGGGCTCGGCTTTGTCGGATTCGCCGAGGAAGTGCGCGCGCAAGAAGCCGAGCTCGGCTTCAAGTTCGACTACATCGTCGTGTGCTCGGTCACCGGCAGTACGCAGGCCGGGATGGTGGTCGGTTTCGCGGCCGATGGGCGCAGCGAGCGCGTCATCGGCATCGATGCGTCCGCCAAGCCCGAGGCGACGCGCGCGCAAATCACGCGCATCGCCGAACATACGGCCGAACTGGTCGGCCTCGGACGTCCGATCGTCGCCGGCGACATCGTGCTGGATACGCGCTACGGCGGCCCCGAATACGGGTTGCCGAACGAGGGGACGCTCGAGGCGATTCGACTGTGCGCGCGTTGCGAGGGGATGCTGACCGATCCGGTCTACGAAGGTAAGTCGATGCATGGGATGATCGACAAAGTGCGCTGCGGCGAGTTTGCGCCGGGCTCGCGTGTGCTGTATGCGCATCTGGGCGGAGCTCCGGCGTTGAGCGCCTACAGCTTTATCTTCCGCGACGGCTGAGCGCTGCCTGATCGGCGCGGCGGCGCTACGCCTGGCGCTGCACGAATCGCTCGGACCACGCGGCGATCGCATCGCCATAGAACGCATCGAGCGATCGATACCCGGGCGCGTCGTATTTCAGCGCGAGGCCCAAATGCGTTGCCGCGGCCAAGAGCGCCGGCAGCGGCGCCTCGGCATCGAGTTCGCGCGCGCCCGTTTGTTTGCTGAGCTTTTCGCCTTGCGCGTCGGTCACGACGGGAACGTGCAAGTAAGACGGTGTCGGCACACCCAGGCAGCGTTGCAGATAGATTTGACGCGCTGTGGAGTCGAGCAAGTCGGCGCCGCGCACGACGTGAGTGATGCCTTGCTCGGCATCGTCGACGACGACGGCAAGCTGATAGGCCCACTGGCCGTCGGCCCGCTTCAGCACGAAGTCGCCCACTTCTAGCGCGAGGTTCTGCGTTTGCCGGCCTTGCCAGCGATCGTCGAACGCGATCGAGGCATCCGCTTGGTCCGGCACGCGCAGGCGCCACGCGCGCGCGCTCTTGCCATGAAGGCCCTGTCTGCAGGTGCCGGGGTAGGCGAGCGTAGTGTGACGAGCGTGAGCGTTCGCGAGGGAATCGGCGATTTCCTTGCGCGTGCAGCCGCAGGGGTAGATGAGGCCCGCACGGTCGAGTTGGGCAAGCGCTTCGCTATAGAGGGACGTGCGGGCGCTTTGACGGACGACGGGCTCGTCGCTTTGCATGCCGAAGCGCGCGAGCGTTCGAATAATGTCCTGATCCGCGCCTGGTACGGTGCGGGGGCCATCGATATCCTCGATCCTGACGAGCCAGGTGCCGCCGTGCGCACGCGCATCGAGATAGCTGGCCAATGCGCCGACGAGCGAGCCCGCGTGCAGGCGCCCCGTGGGCGAGGGCGCGAATCGGCCGCGATAGCGCGTATCGGGTGGCTGCGCGCTTGCCTCGTTCGCCGCTTGGGTGCCGGTCACGCCGCGCGTGCCGCGTCCCGGTCCGGATGGCATGCGGGACACGTTTTGCCGGGTGTGTATAGCGGCGAGTGCTGAGCCTCGGGCGTCACGACGGCGCGGCAGCCGAAACATTGAACCGTCTCGGTCGGCTCGAGCCGCGGATTGAGCGCCGTGCGATAGTCGAAGACGAAGCATTCGCCGCGATAATGCGCGCCGCCCACCTCTTCGAAGTATTTGAGGATGCCGCCTTCGAGTTGGTAGACGTGCTCGATTCCGGCCTCTTTCATATGGATCGCCGCTTTTTCGCACCGAATCCCGCCGGTACAAAACGAGACGACTGTCTTGCCCTCGAACGCGTCGCGGTGCGCCTCGACCACGGCCGGAAATTCGCTGAATTTCGTGATCCGGTAATCGACCGCGTTCTCAAACGTGCCGACGTCCACCTCGAACGCGTTGCGCGTGTCGAGCATCACGACCGGGCGCCCTGCGTCGTCTCGGCCATCGTCGAGCCAGCGCTTGAGCGTGGGCGCGTCGACCGACGGCGCGCGGCCCAACTCGGGCTGAATCGCGGGTTTCTTCATCGTGATGATTTCGCGCTTGCGCTTGACGAGCATGCGGCGGAACGGCTGCGTTTCCGAGAAACTTTCCTTGAATTGGAGATCGGCGAACTTGCCTTCGAACAGCGGATCGCCGCGCAGGTAGTCGACGAATTCGCGCGCGGCCTCCTGCGTGCCGGCGATGAACAGGTTGATGCCTTCGGGCGCGAGCAAGATGGTGCCGCGCAGCCCGAGCGCTTCGCACCGCTCGGCGAGCAGCGGGCGCCAGGTGTCGATGGCGTCGATCGTGACGAAGCGGTAGGCGGCGAGGTTGACGATACGCATGATGAAATCGCAATGATGAGAGCCGGCGCGAAACGGGCCCCGCCGCGCGGCGGCCCGGTCGGGGCGGCGGCGTTCGCGGGGGCGCGTAGCGGCGAAACCGCTATTATCCCGCAAACCAGGGGGGAGTCGTCCTAAGCCATTCGGCGGCCGGTTTCGGCGAGGGCCGGATGTACAATAGCGCCCATGTCAGATCCCCGCTTCGTCCATCTCCGCGTCCACTCCGAATTCTCGATCGCCGACGGCATCGTGCGCATTGACGACATCGTCAAAGCCGCGGCCGACGACGGCCAGGGCGCGCTCGCCATGACCGATCTCGCCAACGCGTTCGGTCTCGTACGGTTTTACAAGGAAGCTCGCGGCAACGGCGTAAAGCCGATCGCGGGCTGCGACGTCTGGATCATGAATTCCGACGATCGCGATAAACCCTCGCGCTTGCTGCTGCTCGTCAAGGATCGGCGCGGTTATCTCAATCTGTGCGAGTTGCTGACGAAGGCTTGGCTCACGAATCAGTATCGCGGGCGCGCGGAAATCGATGCGGCTTGGTTCGAATCGCCGCTCAGCGAGGGGCTGATCGCACTGTCCGGCGCGCAGCAAGGCGATATCGGGCTCGCGCTCGCCGCCGGGAACGAGCAAGCCGCTACGCGGCATGCCCAGCGTTGGGCCGCGTGTTTTCCGAATTCGTTTTATATCGAACTGCAACGCTACGGCCAGCCGGGCGGCGAAGCGTACGTGCAGCAAGCCGTGGCGCTCGCGTCGGCTTTGAAGTTGCCCGTGGTGGCGACGCATCCGATTCAGTTCATGACGGCGGACGATTACACGGCGCACGAAGCGCGCGTGTGTATCTCCGAAGGCGACATCCTTGCGAATGCGCGGCGTCCCAAGCGTTTCACCGAGCAGCAACGGTTCGCCACTCAAGAGGAAATGGTCGAGCGTTTCGCCGATATCCCGTCGGCCGTTGCCAATACGGTCGAGATTGCCAAGCGTTGCAATTTGACGCTCGAATTGGGTAAGCCGAAGCTGCCGCTGTTCCCCACGCCCGACGGCATGTCGCTCGACGATTACCTCGTGCAGTTGTCGAAGGAAGGTCTCGAGAAGCGTCTGATCGAGCTGTATCCCGACGAAGCCGAGCGTTCGCGCGAGCGCGAGAAATACTACCAGCGGCTCGATTTCGAGTGCGGCACGATCATCAAGATGGGCTTCCCGGGCTACTTCCTGATCGTGGCCGACTTCATCAACTGGGCCAAAAACAACGGCGTGCCGGTGGGGCCGGGCCGGGGCTCGGGCGCGGGCTCGCTCGTCGCCTACGCGCTCGGCATTACCGATCTCGATCCGCTGCGCTACAACCTGCTGTTCGAGCGCTTCTTGAATCCGGAGCGGGTGTCGATGCCCGACTTCGACATCGACTTTTGCCAGGAAGGGCGCGATCGCGTCATTCAGTATGTGAAGGGCAAGTACGGCGCCGATGCCGTTTCGCAGATCGCGACGTTCGGCACCATGGCCGCGAAGGCGGCCGTGCGCGATATCGGCCGCGTGCTCGATCTCGGCTACAACTTCACCGACGGCGTCGCGAAGCTGATCCCTTTCAAGCCGGGTAAGCACGTGACGATCGCCGACGCGATGAAGGAAGAGCCGCTGCTGCAGGAGCGCAACGACAACGAAGACGAAGTGCGGCAGTTGCTCGAGCTCGCGCAGCGTGTCGAGGGCTTGACGCGTAACGTCGGCATGCACGCGGGAGGGGTGCTGATCGCGCCCGGCAAGCTGACCGATTTTTGTCCGCTGTACACGCAAGGCGACGACGGCGGCGTCGTGAGCCAGTACGACAAGGACGACGTGGAGGCGGTCGGCCTGGTCAAGTTCGACTTCTTGGGCCTTACGACCTTAACGATTCTCGACTGGGCCGAGCGCTACATCCGCCGGCTCGATCCGGCCAAAGCCGGCTGGTCGCTCGCGCAGGTGCCGCTCGACGATCCGGCGTCATTCGCGATCTTGAAGAAGGCGAATACGGTCGCCGTGTTCCAGCTTGAAAGCCGCGGCATGCAAGGCATGCTCAAGGACGCGCAGCCCGACCGCTTCGAGGACATCATCGCGCTCGTGGCGCTTTACCGCCCGGGCCCGATGGATCTGATCCCGAGTTTTTGCGCGCGTAAACACGGCCGTGAGACCGTGGAATATCCGGATCCGCGCGTGGAACCCGTCCTGAAGGAGACCTACGGCATCATGGTCTATCAGGAGCAGGTGATGCAGATGGCGCAGATCATCGGCGGCTACTCGCTCGGCGGCGCCGACTTGCTGCGTCGTGCCATGGGTAAGAAAAAGCCCGAAGAGATGGCCAAGCACCGCGAGATCTTCGCCGAAGGTGCGGCCAAGAACGGCTTGACGCGCGAGAAGTCGGACGAAATCTTCGACTTGATGGAGAAGTTCGCGGGCTACGGCTTCAACAAGTCGCACGCGGCCGCCTACGCGCTGCTCGCGTATTACACGGCGTGGCTCAAGGCGCACCATCCGGCTGAATTCATGGCGGCCAACATGAGCTTGGCCATGGACGACACCGACAAGGTCAAAATCCTCTACGAGGACTGCAAGGCGAACGGCATGGCCGTGCTGCCGCCCGACATCAATCGCTCGGCGTATCGCTTCGAGCCGGTGGCCGAGGCGGACGGCAAGCGCTCGCGCACGATCCGATACGGCCTCGGCGCGGTGAAGGGCAGCGGCCAGAACGCGATCGAGGAAATCTTGCGTGCTCGCGAGGACGGGCCCTTTACCGATTTGTTCGATTTTTGCGCGCGAATCGACCGGCGCGTCGTGAATCGCCGCACGATCGAGGCTTTGATTCGGGCGGGTGCCTTCGACTCGATTCACGAGAACCGCGCGCAGTTGATCGCGTCGGTGCCGCTTGCGATGGAAGCGGCCGAGCAAGCGAGCGCGAATGCGATGCAAGCCGGCTTGTTCGATATGGGCGACGCGCCTTCGCGGGGCCATGAACTCGTCGACGAACCGGCTTGGCACGAGAAGCGCAAGTTGCAAGAAGAAAAGACGGCGCTCGGCTTTTACCTGTCGGGGCATTTGTTCGATGCCTACAAAGACGAGGTGCGGCGCTTCGCGCGCATGAAGCTTGCCGATTTGAAGGAGGGCCGCGACAAACTCGTCGCGGGTATCATCGCGTCGCTGCGCACGCAGATGACTCAGCGCGGCAAGATGCTGATCGCGCTCGTCGACGACGGCACGGGGCAGTGCGAGGTCACGGTCTTCAACGAGCAGTACGAAGCGAACAAGGCGCTGTTCAAAGAGGACGAACTGCTCGTCGTGCAAGGACAAGCACGCAACGACGCGTTTACGGGCGGCATTCGTTTCACCGTCGACTCGGTGATGGATCTCGAGCGCGCGCGTAGCCGCTATGCACAAGCGGTGAAGGTGCGCATGAACGGCAACGCCGATGCCGCCGCGCTCAAGCGCGTGCTGGAAGCGCATTGCGCGCCCCGGCAGGAAGAACAGATGCCGGCAGCGATCACGCCGAGCCCGTCGGGCGGACGTGGCGCGCGCGGGGGGCAGGGCGGCGCGGGAGACGGCGGTCGAGCTCGCGCGCCCGCGCCGACGGGGTTGGCCGTCCGAATCGCTTACAGCAACGATCGCGCGGAAGGTGAGATCGTGCTCGGCGAATCGTGGCGCGTGCGGCCCTCGGACGATTTGCTCATCGCGCTGCGCAAAGAATTCGACGGTACGTCCGTTGATATCGTGTATTAGCGGGGGCGTCATGTCGGAATGTTTACGGGGCGGGGATATCGATGCCAAGGCCGGCGCGGACGGAATTCCGCGTTCGGGCCCGCCCGACCTCGTTTCGCTCGTCGTGCCGTTTTATAACGAAGAAGACGGCGTCGAGACGTTCTTCCGCGAAGTGACGCCCGTTCTCGAGCGCATTCCGGACGTCGACTATGAAATCGTCTGCGTCAACGACGGCAGCGCCGATTCGACGCTCGAACGGTTGCTGGCCGTGTGCGCCGGCAATCCGCGCGTGCGCGTGGTCGATCTGTCGCGCAACTTCGGCAAGGAAGCGGCACTGACGGCGGGCATCGACGAAGCGGCGGGCGCGGCGGTGATCCCTTTCGACGCGGATCTTCAAGATCCGCCCGAAGCGATCGCGCGACTCGTGGAGCGCTGGCGCGAGGGATTCGACGTCGTCTTGGCCAAACGCGCGGAGCGCAGCACGGATACCTACATGAAACGCGGCACGGCCGCGCTTTTCTATCGCGTGCATAACGCCATCAGCGAGACGACGATTCCCGAAAATGCCGGCGATTTCCGTTTGATGTCTCGGCAAGTCGTCGATGCGCTCAAACGGTTGCCCGAGAATCGCCGTTTCATGAAGGGGCTGTTCTCCTGGGTCGGATTTCGAACGGCGCAGATCGAATACGAGCGGCAGCCGCGCTCGGCCGGTGAAACGAAATTTTCAGCATGGAAGCTTTGGAACTTCGCACTTGAGGGGCTCACGAGTTTCGGCACGTGGCCGCTGCGTGTGTGGACATATATCGGCGGCGGCACGGCACTGTTTGCGATCGCCTATGCGATCTACCTGACCTTGCGCACGATGATTCGCGGCGTCGATGTACCCGGCTACGCGTCGATCATCACGGCCGTGTTGTTTCTGGGCGGCACGCAATTGATCGGTATCGGCGTCATCGGCGAGTATGTCGGGCGCATTTATATGGAATCGAAGCGCCGGCCGGTTTATATCGTCCGGCGCGTCTACCGGCAGGACGCTTCGTGAGGGGCGGAGCTCTCGCGCGCTTCGTCGCATACGCTTGTGTCGGTGCGGCCGGAACGGCGGTGCAATACGTCGTGCTCGCCGCTCTGGTCGCAACGCATACGCTCGACGCCGTCGCGGCGTCTTGTATCGGTGCGGCGGCCGGCGCGGTGATCAACTATGCGCTCAATCACCGTTTCACGTTTCGAAGCGATAATGCGCATCGCGTGGCGGCGCCGCGTTTTTTCATCGTCGCGGCCGCCGGTATCGCCCTGACGAGCGTACTGATGGCCGTCTTTACGCGCACTTTTGGAATACCGTGGTTGCCGGCGCAGTGCATGACGACGGCATGCGTGCTCGCGCTGACCTACACGATCAATTCGGCCTGGGCATTCCGGTCCGTCGGACGCGACGTTTGACGAGGCTCGATGCCAGCGCATCGACATGAGAACAAGCCGAACAGGCGATCGCCTTGGATAAGAAAGATGAATAGAGAAATTCCCATTTTTTGGCGTTGGCTCGCGGTGGCCGCCGCGCTGACGTTCGTCCCAAGCCTCTTTTTGCCTTATGTCGGCGAAGAGGCGGTCTACACGATAACCACATTGGAGATGTGGCACGGTCACATCTGGTCGAACCCGCTGATTTACGGGGTGCCCTATGCGCGGCCGCCGTTTCTGAATTGGGTCATGATGCCGTTCGCCTTGGCGTTCGGCCCGGCGCATATCCTCGTCGCGAGCCGGCTCCTCACCGCACTGGCGACGCTTGCCACGGCGCTCGTATTGCATTGGGCCGCACGCGGCATCGGGGTGGGCGTGCGTCAAACGTGGCTCGCCGTGCTCGTCTTCTTGAGTTCCGACGCTCTGCTGTATCACGGCTGGCTGGCCTATGCGGACCCTGTCTTCTCGTTGTTGACCTTTGCGGCCATCGCGTGCGTGGTCGTGGCCGCGAAGCGGCAGCGGGCGGGCTTATTGTGGGTAGCGGCGGCTTGCGTCTTCGGTGCATTTCTGACCAAGGCGCTTACCGCTTATGTCTTTGTCGGCGTAGCATGGCTTGCCGTCGTCGCACGTCACCCGCAGGCACGTGCCGTCTTGCTCAAACCTTCCGCATTGCTCAGCTACGTTGCGGCGCTCGCGGCGCCGCTTGCCTGGTTTCACTTCAACCATAGCGCCGGGTTTGCGGGACACGAAGGCGGAGCCATGGTGGGCGACATCGCACAAAAGCTGCTGCCGCCGAGCGTGGGCGCGTGGCTCAAGCAGCTCGTTGCGTTTCCGCTCGAGGCGTTTTGCCGGTTCTTGCCGCTTTCCGCGTTTGCGGCGTACGGGCTGATGCGCGCTCGCCCGGCTGCGCAGCCCGCCAGGCGTTCATGGGAGTCGACGCTCGGTTGGATTGCACTCGTAAACTTCCTGCCGTACTGGCTCGCGCCTCAGAGCAGCATCCGGTATGTGCTGCCGCTCTATCCGTTGATCGCTTTCTGTATCGCCGTCGTCCTCGCTCGGTGCGATGCCCGCATGCAGCGCGTGGCTACCTATGCGGTCGCCGTGACGATCGCGCTCAAATGTATCGGCTTGATCGTCTTTCCGATCTATCAAGCAAAGCATCGGGGCGATGCTCAGGCTGTGGCCAAGGAACTCGTTGCACGGGCCGGCACGACGCCGATTTATGCCGACGATTTCACGTCGGCGACGTTATCCGTCGTGGGCAATCTCGATAGCTTGAGGTGGCCGGCCGCACCCGTCACGGTGCCCCCGAGCGGGGCCGCCGAGGGATGGCTCCTGTCGCGCGATTCGAACCATCCGCACACGCGCTTGGTGAAGGTGGTCGAACTCGGCAAGGAGCGCCTCATGTTCCTATGCATCGGCCATACCTGCGATGCGCGCGGCGGGGCCGCGGCGGTTAAGGATTGAAGTAAACTGTCCGCCTACCGTATAGCCGTTTGCCGCTCGCCCCGTGACCGCCCGCTTTTTCTCCTCCCGCGCACCGCGTAGCATTCTCGTCGTTTGCACGCGGCGTATCGGCGACGTGTTGCTGACCACGCCGCTCGTTCGCTCGCTCAAAGCGCGGTGGCCCGATACGCCGGTCGACATGCTCGTGTTTCGCGGCACGCAAGGCGTGCTCGAAAACAATCCCGACGTGCGTCGCGTCATCGTCGTCGCGCAGCGCGCGCGATTGCGCGAACGCTTGGCCGATGCCGCACGGATCTGGCGCCGGTACGACCTGGCCTGCGCCGCGACGAGCAGCGACCGCCCTCGCTTCTACAGTTGGTTCGCGGGAAAACGGCGCGTCGGTCTTGTCGATCCCGATCGGGTCACGCTGCTCAACCGCTTCATTCTGAACGGCATCGCGCTGAGCCATCACGAGACGGTCCATACGGTCGAAAGCAGCCTCGAAGTGGCGCGGGTGCTCGGCATCGAGCCGATCGGCGACGTCGTGGCGCCCGGTATCGGCGAGGACCCCGCGCGTCGCGCCGCCCTCGACGCGCGCTTCGAGGCGTCGCCTGCTGTGTCGCCGGGGCAGCCGCTGGCGGTGGTTCACCCCGCGCCGATGTTCGAATACAAGCGCTGGCGCATCGATGGCTGGAGCGAACTCATTCGCTGGCTGCGCGCGCAGGGGTTCGCCGTCGCGTTGACCGGCGGACCGGCGGCGTCGGAGCGAGAGTACGCGCGGCAGATCGTTAGCGCGAGCGGCGAACCGGTGCTCAACCTGGTCGGCGAACTCACGCTAGGCGAAAGCGCGGAAGTCTTTCGGCGCGCGAAGATCTATATCGGGCCCGATACGAGCGCTACGCATATCGCCGCCGCCACCGGCACACCGACGGTGGCGCTGTTCGGCCCGACGCACACGACACGTTGGGCGCCCTGGCCGAAAGGCTGGAAGGCCGGGACGGCGCTTTGGCCGCTGGTGGGGTCGGGGCGTCGTGGCAATGTGTATCTCGTGCAAGGCGAAGCGCCTTGCGTGCCCTGTCATAAGGAAGGGTGCGAGCGGCATCTGGAAAGCCGAAGCGAGTGCCTCGTGACGCTGCCGGCGAGCCGTGTGATTGCTGCCGCGGCACAGATGCTGGGGCTGGCGGCGCCGAGGCCTGACGTTGCAATCGTCGATACTTCCGCGCTCGGACGCCGCGCCCGCGCCTAGGGCGGCCGAGTGTAGGCCCGGGCCGCCCGTGACAACGTCGCGATCTGGCTACCCCGGCGAAGACACGCCCGGCCGCGCCGCGCCGGCGCTCCGATAGCCGCAGCCTAGCAAGATACCGCTCAGCAGCGCGAATAGGTGTCCCTCGGTGAAGTCGAGCAGCAACGAATTGGCAAGACTCCCGATCGCGAACGTCGCCAGCCAGGCCAAGAGCAAGTGGCGCGAGCGCGGTTCGAGGCGAACGCCGTAGCGGGCCACTTGCACGATCAGATTGACGAGCAGCACGATGCCGGGCAGGCCCAACTGTACGGCCATCAACAAGTATTCATTGTGCGGGTTCAAGGTCATGGCGCCCTCGGCGCCCGTCTCGCCTTTGGTCAATTGGGCAAATTCCGCGCCGAGGCCGCCCACGCCATAGCCCGTCAAAGGCCGCGCGCGAATCAAGTCCACGCTTTTGCGATACCACTCGAGACGCAGCCCCGTTGATGTCGTTGCATCGCTCTCGCGATAGGCTTTGACTTCGCCGGCGACCTCTCCGATCCGGCTGCCGCGGGCAGTGACCGCAACCGCGACGAGGACGGCGACGGCGGCCAACAACGCGCAACTGCATAGGATCAAACGCCACGGCGAGCCGCCGCGCATTTGCCAAACGATGCGCGCGGCGACGGCGAGCATGAATAAGACGGCGATGGCCTGGCCGGTGCGTCCTTGGAGCATGACGAGCACGTTAATCAGCGAAAGCAGCGCGATCGTGGCAAACATGATACGCGACCGCCATGTGCCTGCGGCCAGCGCGAAATCGGCGGCTTGATAGAACAGCAGGGCACCGATCAATCCGGCTGCGATGCGATTCTTAAATACCCATGCACGGGTGCTCGGATCGGACGCCACGTGCGCGGGACCGAGCGAGGTGAGGCCGAGGTAGTTGGTCGTCGATAGCGCGAGCACGACGCAGAGTGTGACGAATAGGCTCCATCGGGCGAGGACATCCCAATCGGCTCGCGAATCGGCAAAAGCGATTACTCCGAACGGTAAAAGAAGCAGCTTATAGTACTTGCCGAACCAAGACCACGCTTCGTGTGTCCCCGCGCTGCTGTAACTGGCGCTCGCGGCCAACGCTGCCAGTATGAGCAGCGTGGACCATACGGCGCCATGACGCAGCATCGCGGGCAATTTGCGCCAGAATTCGGGGGCGCTCAGTAGCGCGACTGCGAACAAGCCGCACGCGATGTTCGTGAGCGCCGTCGAGATCGGCACGCAACAGAGCGCGGCAACCGCGAAAGCGCGGGCGGCCGTTAGACGATACGAGGGCGGGTTTGCGCTAGAAACGTGTTGCAAGTCTGAACTCCGATGATGATGAACGTCGCGATCGGGCGCCGTATAGACGCTATTGACGACCGAGCAAGGATATTGGGTGGGCGATGTGCCTAGACGGCCGCTCCATCGACTATCCCTTTCTCGGCCCGCGTCGTTCCGTCGGCGAGTCGGGCGAGTACCCGGTTGTAGTTTTGCCCCTCGCGATCGCGTGCGGCTTCCGCATGCCAGAGGTGTAGTACTTCCGTTGCCAAGAACCCGTTTTTCCGGCTCACGCCTGCGTTATGCAGCCGCGCGACGAAATCGGCGTCTTCATGGCCCCAGCCGACGAAGCTGCCGTCGAAGCCGTTCACTGCGAAGACGTCGGAGCGCCATGCGGCCAGATTACAGCCCTTGATGCCGCGCCATACAAACCCTCGTACACGGCGCTTTGCTATGTCCGGCAGCCGCAGGTACAGCGAAATGAATTTATTGACCTGCCCGGTGACGCGCTGAAGCAGCCAGAACCCGAAGGATTGTCCGTCGAGCGCTACCTCGCCCGCGACTGCACGAGCGGTTAGGCGAGGCCCAAGCAAAATGCGGCTGCCTGTTACAACTGTCCCGGCGGCGGCGAGCGCTCGATGGCGAGCCACGAAATCTCGTTGGGGAACACAGTCTCCGTCCAAAAAGATCAAATATTCGCCTCGGGATTGGGCGATCGCGTTATTTCGAATGGCCGCTAGGCGGAAGCCATCGTCGGGATGCCAGACGTGCTTGACGGGGATCTGCGAACGACCCGAACTACGCTCGACGACCTCCCGCGTGGCGGGACCGGACCCATCATCGGCGATCACGATCTCGAAATGCCGATCGCTTTGCGCGAGACAGCCCTCCAGAACGAGTTCGAGCGCGTCGGGGCGATTGTAGGTCGAGACGATGACCGAGATGAGCGTATCGGGTTTCATCACGCTACCGCACCGAGCTTCCTTGCCGCTCGTTCAGCAGCGAGAGCTTTGCATACCGGTAATACGTCCCCTCGGCGTTCGCGACCGCGAGCATGAATCCCCTGCGGCCGTCCAAAAAACCGCGCCGCAGCAGATACGTGCGCAAAAACGCCCAAAGCCCCTTGCCGATCGCCTTGCGGAGCGACGAACGTTTGCCGTTCTCGGCCATCGTCAGCGCTCCGGACGTCGAGTACGAGTTCGCCTTGTCGAGCGCTTCCTGCAAGTCGCCGATGGCGATATGGATGATCGGACCGTCGAACGTGCCCGTCGTGCCGTCGATGACGAGGTGGGTATGCGTGCGCACGTCGGTAAAGCGCGCGCTGCCGCGGCGAAATAGCCGAACGATGCGGTCGGGCCACCATCCCGAGTGGTTCATGAACTGACCGCAGAAACTCGAACGGCGCGGCGTGGAAAATGCCGCATGCGGGCTGCCCTCGTCGAGCAGGCGTTCGATTTCGCGCCGCAGTGCCTCGCCGACGCGTTCGTCGGCATCGAGGCACAGCACCCAGTCGCCCGTCGCTTCGGCCAACGCACGGTTTTTCTGCGGTCCGTCGCCAGGCCAATCGGTTTCGAATACGCGCGCGCCGAGTTCGCGGCACAGCGCCGGCGTGCCATCCGTGCTGCCCGAATCGAAGACGATCGTTTCCATCGCAAGGCCGCGCACGGATTCGAGGCAATCGCGGATGTCGTGCGCTTCGTTCATGGCGACGACGATCACCGACAAGGTGGCGCGCGCCGCGCGCGACTCGCCTTTATCGCTCGATTCCGGATGTGGGTTGGACATGAGGACTTAAACCTTTGTAACGGGTGTGGCCGGATTGCCCCTCCTGCCGGACGTTCGCGCGAATCGATATGAATCCGCGCGAATCGGCATGTGCGGGGACTGAGCCAGGCCAACGCAACCCGCTATTGTAGTCGAATGTCATGTCGGGCCCGATTTCGGCGCGGGCGTCGGGCGCGGCTGCCGGCTTATAATGCGTCGGTTTGGCCCGTTGGGCGAACGAGCGACTCAGCGCGCATCTCCCGCGTACGTATCAAACGTATCGCACGTATCGCAGTCATGGCTGCTAGATAAGGAACGTCTTGGAACACCAGGCAACATTGAGAAAACCGATCGGCGGCGAGCAGAAGTCGTCGACGCCGGCCGTCATGCGGCGTTTGTGGCCCTATTTGAAACCGGTCGTCTGGGTCCTGGTGCTCGCCGTCGCGGCGATGGGCCTCTCCGCCGCCACGGACGCCGGTATCCCAGCGTTGCTCAAGCCGTTGCTCGACCACGGCTTCGGCCAGGGCGCCAGCGACCACGCCAGGTGGTACGTCCCGGTTGCGGTCATCGGGCTCGCGATCGTGCGCGGGGTGTCGCAATACGCGTCGCAATATCTGCTTTCATACGTGTCGAACCGGATCTTGCTGCAACTGCGGCTCGATATGTTCCATCGCATGATCCATACGAGCGCGACGTTTTTTCAGCGCGAGACGGCGAGCACGGTCATCAATGCGATCGTATTCGAGGTCAATCAAATCCTGGCCGTTCTGACGAGCGTGATGGTGACGCTGGTGCGCGATTCGCTGTCGGTGTTTTTTCTGCTCGGTTATCTGTTTATTTTGAATTGGCGCCTGACGTTGATCGTCGCCCTCATCCTGCCGGGCATCGGCTGGCTCGTGAGCAAGATCAATCGGCGGTTGCGCCGTCTCGGCCGCGAGCAGCAAACCCTCACGAACGAGCTGTCGTATATCGTCGAGGAGACGGTGGCGGGCTACAAAGTCGTGAAGATCCACAACGGCGAAGCGTACGAGATGAACCGCTTCACCGCGATGAGTCAGCGTTTGCGCGGGTACGCGATGCGCATGACGGTGGCAGGCGGGCTCGCCCAACCGCTGACGCAGATTCTTGCCTCCGTTGCGCTCGCGATCGTCATCACGATCGCGGTCGTCCAGTCGGCTCACAACCAGACGACGGTCGGCGGCTTCGTGGCGTTCGTCACGTCGATGCTGCTCGTCATCTCGCCGCTCAAGCACCTGATCGACGTCAATCAACCGCTGCAACGCGGCGTGACGGCCGCCGAATTCATTCTCGGCTTGATCGACGAACCGATGGAACCAGCCGGCGGCACGCGCCCGCTTGCGGCGGCACGCGGCGAAATCGAGTTCGAGAACGTCACGTTCGCTTATGGCGAAATCGGTCGGCCGACGCTCGATCGCGTTTCGTTCGTGGCCAAGCCCGGCGAAATGATCGCGTTGGCGGGACCGTCGGGCAGCGGCAAGACGACGCTCGTCAACTTGCTGCCGCGCTTTTTCGCGCCGGCGAGCGGGCGGATTCTCGTCGACGGCGTGCCGATCGACGAATACGACATCCACGCGCTGCGCAGTCAAATCGCGATGGTGAGCCAAGACGTCGTCCTGTTCAACGATACGGTGGCCGCCAATGTCGCCTATGGCGGCACGCCCGATCGCGCACGCGTGCAGGCGGCGCTCTCGGCGGCGAATCTGTGGGATACCGTGCAGGCGATGCCCGAAGGGATGGACACGCATATCGGCGGCAACGGCATGCGTTTGTCGGGCGGTCAGCGCCAGCGTTTGGCGATCGCGCGCGCGCTCTACAAGGACGCGCCGATCCTGATCCTCGACGAAGCCACCTCGGCGCTCGATTCCGAGTCGGAACGGCACGTCCAAGCGGCGCTCGAAACGTTGATGAAAGGCCGCACGACGCTCGTGATCGCGCACCGGCTCTCGACGATCGAGCGAGCCGATCGCATCCTCGTGATGGAAGGCGGACGTATCGTCGAACAAGGCAGTCACGAGGCGCTGCTGCAACAGAGCGGCCTCTACGCGCATCTGCATCGAATCCAATACCAACAGCAGGCTGCTTGAACGTACACGGCGAGCCGCGCGGGGCTTGCTCGCCAGCATCGACGGGGATCTCATGTACGAAAAACTGTCGCAAGATTCGCAGGATCTCGAAGCGTTGCTCACGCGCGCGCTGCGCCATGCGACCGAGGCGCTCGGCGGCATCGAGCGGCGCGTGGTCGCCTCGGCGCCCGGCGCGATGGTGTTGCAACCGCTGCCCGAGCACGGCGCTGGTTTCGCGGGCGCGCTGGACGAATTTACCGCGCGCTGGGCGCCGGGTTTTTCGGGTAGCGCGGGGCCCCGTTATCTGGGCTTCGTCACGGGCGGCGCGACGCCGGCCTCGATCGGCGGCGATTGGCTGACGAGCGTCTACGATCAGAATCCGACGGCGGGCATCGACAGCTCGGCACCCGATCTAGAGCGCGAGACGGTGCAGCGGCTCGCGCAGTTATTCGGTTTGTCGCCCGCGCATCGCGGTACGTTCGTTAGCGGCGCGACGATGTCGAACTTCGTCGGGCTCGCGATCGGCCGCGAGTGGCTGGGCGAGCAGCGCGGCGTGAGCGTGGCCGAGGAGGGCGTCGCGGCGCTCGGCCCGGTCCACGTGCTATCGGCGACCCCGCATTCGAGCATTTACAAGGCCTTGTCAATGCTGGGAATCGGGCGCGCGTCCGTACAGAAAATCGCGACGCTCGAAGGCCGCGAGGCGATCGATCTCGCCGCGCTGGAGGCCGCGCTCGAACGGCTCCAGGGCAGCAACGTGATCGTCGTCGCCAACGCGGGCACGGTCAATACCGTCGATTTCGACGATCTAGCGGCGATCGCCGCTTTGAAGGCGCGCTACTCGTTTTGGCTCCATGTGGACGGCGCGTTCGGCGCCTTTGCCGCGCTCGTCGATGAGCACGCTCACCTGGTGACCGGGATGGATGCGGCCGATTCGGTGTGCGTCGATCTGCACAAGTGGCTCAACGTCCCGTACGACGCCGCGGTCCAGTTCTCGCGCCGGCGGGATTTGCAGGTGCGCGTGTTCCAAAACGCGGCCGCCTATCTGGGTGTGCCCGGCGACAATCCCGACTTCGTCCATTTGACGCCGGAAAACTCGCGGCGGCTGCGCGCGATGTCGGCTTGGTTTTCGTTGGCGGCCTATGGCCGGGCGGGGCATGCCGAGATCGTCGAGCGCAATGTTCGGACTGCTCGGTCGCTGGGCGAGCGCCTGGGTGCCGATTCCCGTTTCAAACTGCTTGCGCCGACGCGCCTGAATGTCGTCTGCTTCACGCTGGCCGACGCGCCGACCGAGGCGCGCGTGCAAGCCTACGTGCTCGCGGTGCGCGACCGCGGCGACGCGTTCATCACACCCACGGTCTATGGTGGAACCTGGGCGCTGCGCGCGGCGTTCTCCAATTGGCGCACGGACGAAAGCGATGTCGAACGCGTGTACGCGTCGCTGGCCGCCGCCCTCGATCAGTAAGGTGCCCCAAAGCCGCCGCACCGGCGGCTCAAACGCCGCCCGTGACGAGCGGCAAGACGGTCAGATCGGGATGCGTGCCGTCGACGATCGTCCGGCCGACGTGCATGCCTTCGTCGAGCGCGTCGGCCGCGCGGGCAAAGCCGACGTCGCCGTCGGCATGGAACGGCACGGCGTGGCCGGGCAGCTTCGGATCGGCGCCCGGGTGGCAGACATAGCCGATATACGTATACGCTTGGCCAGCCGGTGGCGGCGCGCCGCCCTCGGGTTCACGCGTGAGCGGAGCCACGTGGATTTCGAAGCCCTCGTATTGGGTCATTTGCCATAACGCGTCTTCTTCTTCCGACATGTGTGCTCTCCTGGCGTTCGGGATGCAAGCGGCCGTCCGCTCGGCTCAGTGCCGATGTCTGAGCCTGTCCCACAGCCGGTTGTTGTGCATGCGATGCAGCCAGCGGGCCCGTTGGTGCTCGCGGTGATAGTGCGTCGCAACGATGACGACGACGGCAATCAGCAGAATGATGCCGACGACGACGTCCGTGATCGATTCGGCCATGATGGTCTCCTTGCAAGCCAGCCGCTAAGAAAATTCTAGGAGATTTCATGGCGGGCGCGCGGTTTGCGGCATCCGAGGCTTAGCGGCAAGCCGTCCTAGCGATGTGGCCCGAATTTTGAGCCGGGGCGCGTTGTTCGCGTATTACAGCGCGCATTACACCTTTTACTCGGTGACACAAGTCATCGGCGAACGCAGCGATGATCGCGGGCGTCTAATAGGACAACAGGAGGCGCATCATGAAAAGGCCGTTCGTTGTCCTAATGGTTTCCCTTGCAGCCGTGGCGGCAACCGGCTCGTTGACGGGCTGCGTCGTCGCTCCGGCCGCGCCGGCGTATGGGTATGGTTACGATTACTACCAGCCCGGCTACGCCTACTATCCGTATCCGGCCTACGCCGAACCTTCAGTCGGCATCGGCATCGGCTTTGGGGGCGGATGGGGTGGATGGGGCGACCATGATCATGATTGGCATGGACACGGGCACGGCGGGTGGCATGGCCACCGGTAAGCGAAGGGCGGCGAGCCGCCCTTTTTCACATCAATACGATGTCGTACTGCTCTTGGCTCAGGTTGGACTCCACCTGCAGCGAGACCGGTTTGCCGATGAAATCGATGAGCATGGCCAGATGTTGCGATTCCTCGTCGAGAAACAGGTCGATGACTTGCTGCGACGCCACGACGCGGAATTCGCGCGGATTGAACTGACGCGATTCGCGCAGGATCTCTCGCAGCACGTCGTAGCAGACCGTGCGCGGGGTCTTCACCTGACCTTTGCCCTGGCATACGGGGCAGGGTTCGCACAGCACGTGAGCCAGCGATTCGCGCGTGCGTTTGCGCGTCATCTCGACGAGCCCCAACTGCGAAAACCCGTTGACCGTCGAGCGCGTGCGATCGCGCGCGAGCGCCTTCTTCAATTCACCGAGCACGGCGTCGCGGTGCTCCGCGTTCTCCATGTCGATGAAGTCGATGATGATGATGCCGCCCAAGTTGCGCAGCCGCAGTTGCCGGGCAATGGTATGCGCGGCTTCGAGATTCGTTTTGAAGATCGTATCGTCGAAGTTGCGCGCGCCGACATAACCGCCCGTGTTGACGTCGATCGTCGTCATCGCTTCGGTTTGATCGATCATCAAGTAGCCGCCCGATTTCAGATCGACGCGCCGCGAGAGCGCGCGTTGAATCTCGGCCTCGATGTTGTACAGATCGAATAGCGGCCGCTCGCCGGTGTAGTGATGCAGCTTCGCGCTGACGGCCGGCGTGAACTCGGCGGCGAATTCGGCCAGCATTTGATACGTTTCCCGCGAATCGACCTGGATGCGTGTCGTCTCGTCCGTGACGAAATCGCGCAATACCCGCTGCGCTAAATTCAGATCCTGATAAAGCAGGCTCGTAGGCGGCAGGCGCTGCGCTTGCGCGACCACCGTCGCCCAGGTTTTGCGCAGATAGGCGACGTCGCTGGCCAACTCCTCGCTCGTCGCATCTTCAGCCATCGTGCGCACGATGTAGCCGCCTTTCTCCTCGGCCGGCAGCACCGCGGTCAAACGCGCGCGAATGGCTTCGCGTTCGGCTTCGCTTTCGATCTTCTGCGAAATGCCGATATGCGGCTCCTGCGGCAAATAAACGAGCATGCGGCCCGCGATGCTGATCTGCGTGGATAGTCGCGCGCCCTTGGTGCCGATCGGATCTTTGATGACCTGGACCGTCAGCGTCTGGCCTTCGAAGACGATCTTCTCGATCGGCTGTTGCGGGCTCGCATGTTCGCCCGCCAACCGCGGGTGCCAGATATCGGCCACGTGCAGGAAAGCGGCCCGCTCGAGCCCGATGTCGATGAACGCCGATTGCATGCCGGGCAGCACGCGCACGACCTTGCCGAGATAAACGTTGCCCACGCGACCGCGCGAAAGCGTGCGTTCGACGTGCAACTCCTGGACGGCGCCTTGCTGGATCAGTGCGACTCGCGTTTCCTGCGGCGTGACATTGATTAGGATTTCTTCGTTCATGTCGGCGGCTTTAAAAGTCGACGCGCGCCTGACGCAGCAGCGCAGCCGTCTCAAATAGGGGCAGACCCATGATACCCGAATAGGATCCCTCGATTCGCTCGATAAACTCGGCGGCACGGCCCTGGATCCCGTATGCCCCCGCTTTGCCGAGCGGCTCGCCGGTCTTGGCGTAGCGCGTGAGCCGCGGCAGCGGCGCGTTGGCGAACGACACCGTCGAGCGCGAGAGCGCGGCGGGCAGCACGGTCCCGTCGGCATCGACGACCGTCAGCGCCGTGAGGACCTCGTGTTCCCGCCCCGCTAGTCGGGCAAGCATCTGCACGGCATGTTCTACGTCGTTCGGTTTGCCGAGGATCGCCCCATCGATCGTCACGGTCGTATCGGCGACCAGAATCGGCGCGCGGCCATGACCGCTCGCTTCGAGCCGCGCGCGAGCCGCTTCGGCTTTGGCGACACACACGCGGACGACGTAGTCGGCGGCATGCTCGCCCGCGCGTTCCGCTTCCAGGGCCTCGGCGTCCTCGTCGGGACGTGGCAGCAGTAACTCGAAGCGAACGCCGAGCTGTGCCAGAAGTTCCTGACGGCGCGGACTCTGTGACGCCAAATAAACGAAAGGGTATGAAGACGGGCGGGTGTTCGGCTGCGGCATGTGTCGTTCTCGTTGGGCGTAGGCGCCCGGTCTTCACGAGAACGGACGCCGCATCAGACGCGGTGATAGGGGTGATTCTGCGTGATGCTCCACGCGCGGTAAAGCTGTTCCGCGAGCAACACGCGAACCATGCCGTGCGGCAGCGTGAGGCTCGAGACGCGTAGCAGCAACTCGGCGCGCGCCTTGATCTGGGGATCGAGCCCGTCCGCGCCGCCGATGACGAAGGCGACGTCGCGGCCTTCGCGTTGCCAAGCGGGGAGGGCTGCGGCCAGTTGCATCGTCGTCCAATCGCGGCCGCGTTCGTCGAGCGCGACCACGAGCGCGCCCTTGGGCAGCGCGGCTTCGATGCGCTGGCCTTCCGCCGCCATCACGCTTTGCGCGGACCGGCCGCCGGTGCGGGCGTCCGGCTTGATCTCGCGCAGCTCGATTCGCAACTCGGGCGGCATCCGCTTCGCGTACTCGTCGAAGCCGGCCGAGATCCAATCGGGCATCTTATGGCCGACGGCCAAAATGTGGAGTTTCATCGCGTCGGGCGAGGGGATGCGCACGGACTCGAGCGCGGGCGCATCGCGTCGTCGTTATTTGGCGCTGGTCTTGCGCGCGGGGCTTTTGCGAGCCGGGCTCTTGCGCGCCGGCTTCGCGGCGGGCGCGGCGCTGTCGTCGTCTTCATCCTCGTCTTCCGGCTCGCTCGCACGAGCCCCGGAGAACGGGCTCGTATTCGCGAGCTTCACGCGCACGGGTTTTTCGCCCCAGATTTCCTCGAGGTTGTAGTACTGGCGCAGCGCCGGCTGGAGGATGTGGACGATTGCGTCGCCGCAATCGACGAGCACCCATTCGCCGATGTCCTCGCCTTCCGTACTAACGATTTCGCCGCCGGCTTCCTTCACTTTTTCTCGAACGCTGGAGGCCAGCGCCTTCGTCTGCCGGTTCGAATTGCCGCTCGCCACGACGACGCGGTCGAACAGTTCCGTCAGATGGCTCGTGTTGAAGACTCGGATGTCTTGCGCCTTGACGTCTTCGAGACCGTCTACGATCGCGCGCTGCAGTTTGCGAATGTCCATGATTACGGGTGATACAGATGATGTTGAAGAATATAGTCCCAGACGGCCTCGGGGATCGGCTCGGTGCTCGGCGGGGTGTCCGCCGTGCTTAATGTGCCTGCGGTGCCGGAAGGCGCCGGCATTTCATGCGCGAGTCGTGCTTTCACGTGAGCGCGGATGTCGGTGGCCGAGACATCCAGCGCGAGTGCGTCGTCGACGAGCAAGTGCCCCGCGCTCGTGCCGCGTAGTGTCGCCGCATCGGCGCGGCGTGGACCGAGTTCGTCGGCCAGCGCCGGCGACAGGCTCGACAAATCGAACCCGGGCCGGGTCGCCGCGCACACGTGCGCGAACTCGAACAGGCGCCGCCACTCGCGCCAGGTATCGAGCCGCAATAGCTGATCGGCGCCGATCAACAGCGAGAGCGAGGCGTCCCCTCCCTCGCGCGCGCGCCAGCGCGCCACGGTATCGACCGTGTAAGTCGGGCCCGCATGCTCGATTTCGTCGGTTGCGACGGTCACGGCCACGCCGGGCAACACGAGCGAGGCGGCCGCCGCCCGCGTCATCGCCAAGCGGTGGTGCGCCGCGGAGACGCCCGATTTCTGATACGGCTGCCCGGCCGGCAGCAGGACGAGTTCCGTGAGCTGCAGCAGATCGGCGAAGCGCCGCGCGAGCGCCAAATGTCCGTTATGGATCGGATCGAACGTGCCGCCGAGCAGGCCGACGCGGCGCGGCAGCATCGGCCGCACGTCGCGGGCGCGGCGAGACATGGCGGGGGCGGTCGAGATCAGATGTCGGTCCTCGTTGATCGGTCGCGAATTTAAGCCAGCCAGTCGCGGGGCTTCAGGAAATCGCTGTAAAGACTCGCTTCGGGCGAACCCGGTTCCGGCTGCCAATCGTAGCGCCAGTTTGCGATCGGGGGCATCGACATCAAAATCGATTCGGTGCGCCCGCCGCTTTGCAGCCCAAACAGTGTGCCACGGTCGTACACGAGGTTGAATTCGACGTAGCGGCCCCGCCGATAACCTTGGAAGTCGCGTTCGCGCTCGCCGTACGGTGTCGCGCGCCGTTTTTCCAGCAGCGGCAGGTAGGCCGTGACGAACGCGTCGCCCACGCTGCGCAGCATCGCGAACGAGCGCTCGAAACCGAGTTCGTCGAAATCGTCGAAGAAAATGCCGCCGACGCCGCGTGTTTCGTTGCGATGCTTCAAAAAGAAGTAGTCGTCGCACCAGCGCTTGAAGCGCGGGTAGAGCTCGGCGCCGAACGGCGTCAACGCGTCGCGGCAGACCCGATGAAAATGCGCGGCGTCTTCCTCGAAGCCGTAATAAGGCGTCAGATCCATCCCGCCGCCGAACCAAAATACCGGGGCCTCGCCATCCTTGGTGGCCGCCAGCATCCGCACGTTCATATGGGCTGTGGGGCAGTACGGGTTGCGTGGGTGCATGACGAGCGAAACGCCCATCGCCTCGAAGCCGCGCCCCGCCAAATGCGGGCGCAAAGCCGTCGCCGACGGCGGGAGTTGGTCGCCGGCGACATCGGAGAACCCCACGCCGCCGCGTTCGATCAGCGCGCCGTTTTCGAGAATGCGCGTAACGCCGCCACCCCGCAAGCGCTCCCCGGCAGGGCGTTGCCATGCGTCCACGCCGAACGGCGTGCCGTCGAGCGCGCCGAGCGCATCGGCGATGCGCGTTTGCAGCCCTTGCAGGTAGCTTCGCACTTGAGAGACGTCGTAGGTCGTGTCGGACATGGTTGGACGCAGGCGAAAGTAACGAAAACCGGGCCAGAACCTGGCCCGGGGAAAGATACGCGGCGCACCGTCTAGGGTGCGGTCAGTGCTTGCGGTTCAGCGCGCGATAGCCGATGTCGCGGCGGTATTGCATGCCGTCGAACGAGATTTGATTGATCGTCTCATAGGCGGCCGATTGCGCGCCGCGCACCGAGTCGGACAACCCGACCACGCACAGCACGCGCCCGCCCGAGGTGAGAAGCTTGCCGTCGACGAGCGAGGTGCCGGCATGGAACGTCACCGCGTTCTCGGTTTCGGCCGGGATGCCGTTGATGCGATCGCCCTTGCGCGGCGTATCGGGGTAATTGTGCGCGGCCAGCACGACGCCGAGCGCGGTGCGCCGATCCCACGTCAGTTCGACCGTATCGAGCGTGCCGGCGATCGCCGCCTCGAGCACCTTCGAGAAGTCGCCCTTCAACCGGGCCATGATGGGCTGCGTCTCGGGATCGCCCATGCGGCAGTTGAATTCGAGCGTCTTCGGATTGCCTTCGCCGTCGATCATGAGGCCCGCGTAGAGGAAGCCCGTATAGCGGATGCCTTCCTTTTCCATGCCGCGCACGGTGGGCAAAATAATTTCGCGCATCACGCGGGCGTGCAACTGCGGCGTGACGATGGGAGCCGGCGAGTAGGCGCCCATGCCACCCGTATTCGGGCCCTGATCTTCGTCGAGCAGACGCTTGTGGTCTTGGCTCGACGCAAGCGGCAGCACGTGCTTGCCGTCGACCATGACGATAAAGCTCGCTTCCTCGCCCGCGAGGAACTCCTCGACGACCACGCGCGCCCCGGCGTCGCCGAGCTTGTTGTCGGCCAGCATCATGTCGATCGCGGCATGCGCTTCATCGAGCGTTTGCGCGACGACCACGCCCTTACCCGCGGCCAGGCCGTCGGCCTTGATCACGATCGGCGCCCCTTTACGGTCGACGTAGGCATGAGCCAGCGCGGCGTCCGAGAACGTCTCGTATTCGGCCGTCGGAATCCCGTGGCGTTTCATGAACGCCTTGGCGAAATCCTTCGAGCTTTCGAGCTGAGCCGCTTCCTTCGTGGGCCCGAACACCTTCAGGCCGCGCTGGCGGAACACGTTGACGATGCCGGCGGCGAGCGGCGCTTCGGGGCCGACCACGGTCAGTGCGATTTGCTCCTTTTCGGCGAAATCGGCCAGCTCGTTGAGATCGGTGATATCGACGTTGCGCAAGCGCTCGTCGCTCGCCGTCCCGCCGTTGCCGGGCGCGACGTAGACGATCTGCACGCGCGGCGACTGCGCGAGCTTCCAGGCGAGCGCGTGTTCGCGACCGCCGGCTCCGACGACGAGTAGTTTCATATGATGGTTCCCCGAAGACATAAAAGAGGGGCGGCCGGCGCATGGAGCCCGGCCGCGATGTCGTTGCTCGGCGCGCCCGGCGCCCCCGGTTCACTCACGGCGGACGCGGCGCGCGATACATCCCTTACTCGTCCGCGATCGACGCGTTCGTGTAGACCTCTTGCACGTCGTCGAGATTTTCGAGCGCGTCGAGGAGCTTTTGCATCTTCACGGCATCTTCGCCGGCAAATTCCACTTCCGTCTGCGGCTTCATCGTCACTTCGGCGAGTTCGGCCTTGAAGCCGGCTGCTTCCAGTGCTTGCTTGACCTTGGAGAAGTCGTTCGGGCCGCACAGCACCTCGATGCTGCCGTCCTCGTTCGTGACGACGTCGTTCGCGCCGGCTTCGAGCGCGGCTTCCATCAGCGTATCCTCGGGCGTGCCCGGGGCGAACAGGAATTGACCGACGTGATCGAACAGGAACGACACCGAGCCGTCCGTGCCCATGTTGCCGCCGAACTTCGAAAACGCGTGACGCACTTCGGCGACGGTACGCGTGCGATTGTCGGTCATCGTATCGACGATGACGGCCGCGCCGCCGATACCGTAGCCTTCGTAGCGGATTTCCTCGTAGTTGGCCCCGTCCACGCCGCCCACGCCGCGCTGAATTGCGCGGTTGATGTTGTCCTTGGGCATGTTGGCGTCGTAGGCTTTTTCGACGGCCAGGCGCAGACGCGGATTCGAATCGATCTCGCCCCCGCCCATGCGGGCCGCGACTTGGATTTCCTTGATCAGACGCGTCCAGACCTTGCCGCGCTTGGCGTCGGCCGCGGCCTTCTTATGTTTGATGTTGGCCCATTTCGAGTGACCAGCCATACCTTTCTCCGTGGCGCGCGCCCGCTGAGCGCACGCATGATGCGTTTTGTCGATTGCGAATCGTTCGAACCGTGCGAATCCTGCCGTGGTTCGGTTCGGGGGCTGGGCGGCGTGCCGGCGCGTTTCTAGCGCATACGGCCGCGATGCGGGCAGTGCAGGCCGCCCCAAAGAACAGACCGTGATTTTAACATGCCCCGGGCCCCCAAGCGCCGTGGCGGCGCGGGACGCGCGCCGGCGCGCGCTCAGGCGCCGGCCGGCCTGCCGCC
>NZ_QUBS01000064.1 GCF_003390925.1 Trinickia diaoshuihuensis
AGACGATCGGCCGGTTCAGCAGAAACTCGCCGCTTGAAATCGATCGCCGTCAATTTGTTCATACACCACTATTGACGTTAGCTCGCATCGGGCGACCGGCATCCGCACGATGGCAGGGTGGAGACGTTCAACGCACTCTTTCCGAACGGCTATTATTTCACGCTGGCGGGTTATACGGGGTATGCGAACTTAGTCCATATCAAGCCGTCGATCACGTTGAAGCCCTCGGCCAATTTGGCGCTGTTGGGCGCACTCGGTTTTCAGTGGCGTGAAACCACGGGTGACGCGGTCTATCAGCAAGCGAATCAAGCCGTCCCCGGTACCGCGGGGAAGGGCAGTTCGTGGACGGGAATGTACGTGCAACTGCGCGCGGACTGGACGATCGCGGCGAACCTGATCGGCTCGGTCGAAGCGGTGCATTTCCAGGTGGGAAGCGCCGTGCGCGACGCGGGCGGACGCAATGCCGACTACGCCGGGGTCGAGTTGAAGTATGGGTGGTGACCGCTTAGGTCAGTTTTTCGATAGCGGGTTCGATGGGTTTGCTTATCATCTTGGACTAGGCGAACTCTTTCTCCCGCGTATCGAATGCTATGTTTTCATTGAGCCGAAAAACTCGAAAGCTGTACTACGAGGACGTGTACTTAAGCGAGTGCGTCGCGACGATCGTAAAGGTCCAGGGCAACGCCATCGAACTCGATAGAACGGTTGCTTATCCCGAAGGGGGCGGGCAGGAAGCCGACCAAGGCGTCATCGTTCTCGACGACGGCCGCGAGATGCGCTTCGTCGATGCTCGAAAGATGTACGGGAACGCGCTCAATATGCCGAACTTCCCGGACATTCAAGTCGACGGGATTATCGAGCACGTGATACATGAGAGCGACGTCATGTTGTTACGCGATGCGAAGCCCGGTTCCGAGGTGATCGTTCGAATCGACCGCCTGCGGCGCGCGCAGCTATCGCTCAGCCATACTGCCTCGCATTTGATGTACCTGGGGGTATGCGACGTTCGCCCCGATGCGATCACAGGCACCATCGGGTGCCACATCAAACCCTCCGGCGCACGGTTCGATTTCGTCGTTGAAACTCGTTTTGCTCCGGACGAAGTCCGAGAAGTCGCGCGAATCGCCAACGCCTATGTTGCTCGCGGCAGCGAGGTCAAGGTGTATCCCCATCCAGACTACTTGGACGCGCGGTATTGGGAGTGCGAACAGCGAGTGATCCCGTGTGGGGGCACGCACATCAGTTCAACTACGCCCATCGGGCCGATCCAGATACAGCGCAAGAGCCTCGGGCGCGGTAAGGATCGCCTTTCTTGCGAGTTTCGCGAATCGATGGCGGATCCTGCTTGGTTCCACCCTTGATGCCGCCAACTGCGTCAGCCTTGGCGTAACCGGGTCGGCACGATACCTAGCCGCGCTCGAAAAGCGGCAGTCATATGCGCGTGGGAAGAGAACCCGACGGCGAGGGCGATCTCTCGAAGATCGAACCGTGACGTTGCGAGTAACGCGCGCGCCTTGGCCAGCCTACGGTCGATCAGATAGCTGTGAGGGCTTTTTCCTGTGGCGGCCTTGAAGGCCCGAATGAAGAAAGCCTCGGATAAGCCCACCGCGTCAGCCATCGATTTGATCGTGATTTCTTCGCCAAGGGACGATTCTATGATTGCGTCGATTGCGCGCAATCTGGCCGATGTCATGGATCGGGCTAACTTGGGTTCCGTCGAACGTCCGGTCAAGACGCGTTTGACCCGCTCGGAGAGGGCGATGATTTGCTCCTCGATCAGTAACGTTGCCGGTTCGCCGATGAGGAGTTGAGTCCTGATGACTTGCGCCGCTTCGATTGCAACGGGATCGATGAAGTCGTTGAAATGGCGTTGGGATGAGGATCCGCTTAGACTCGTGTCGATTGTTGTCACGCGCAGGTATTCGCCACCTTCGTCCGACGACGAAAACACCGTGCAGCCCGCGGGAACGTACGCCAAGCTGTTTGGTTTGGACATGAACGGCCGGATGCGATCGCTCGCAAATGCATGCGTACCCGACTGACTCTCGAAAGCAAAGCCGACCACGGCTTGTTGCGGCGTATAGGCGACCTCATAGGCGTGGCGCGGCAGTAGTTCAACGGTCCAACGTGTCGTGGAGAATCGCTTGAAAGGCGCGCTGCGTATGCGGTTTGCGTTCGGAATCGTCACGGCGTTCATCTTTCCTCGGCCTGGTTGCTGGCCCGTTATGGCCGGCCACATCGAACGTCAAGTATAACCACGGCCGGTATCGGCGTAGCCGTCATCAATTTCTCATTGAGCGACGTAGGGCAGGTAAGCGCGCCACCGGCGTCGCCAATACTGGGGCGATGCAACGCCGAATACGTGACCCCACGGAATCATGGTATTGTAAAAACAACTTACTTCATTTCAATGAGGCGTGGAAGCGTTTTAAGGAAATTGAAAGTGGAAAACGTAGAATCAGAAAGCGAAGGGGGCGTAGTTGATTTTGTAGACAGTACGGTCCGTACTGAATTACAAGCATCAAAAGTAGCCTCGGTTGTTAAGGATGATCATCGAGACGGATTTGGACGATTGATTGTCCGTCCCGCCAAGCCCTACGATTGGTCCCATATCTTTCTCATTTGGAAACAAGTCGTCTCGGCAGGAAGGACTCATCCTTATCCTTTGGAGTCCACCGAGCAAGATGCGGTGAAACTATGGCTCGAACCGCCGAGGTCCGCCGTTTACGTCGGTGAGGTTGATGGAAGGATCGTTGCCGCGATGATGACCAAACCCATGCGTTACGGGAATGGCGACCATATCGCCAATTTCGATCTCATGGTGCATCCGGATTGCCGAGGTCGAGGGGTTGGACGCGCCGTGGCAAGCTATGTTATCGATGCGACGCGAAGGGCTGGGTATAAGGCTATGGAAGCGTACGCTGTTGTCGCCGTCAACGCTCCGGCCGTAGCGTTATGGCACGGTCTCGGATTTAAAACGGTGGCGACTATTCCTTCGGCCTTTCGCCACCCGGATCATGGCCTCGTTCCTGTCCACTATATGTATCAAGCGCTATGAGCTTGCAGAGGTGCATCGCTCATTACACGTCGCATTTGTCGACGGTGTTCAGCAGGAAATATGTTCGAGGCTTTAGATCGAGTGAACGTTAGGATTTCTATGTGCACAAGGGGCTCCTACGCCCCGATCGACAAATGGATGAACTGCGTAGTGCGAGAAATCCGTTTGGCTGGAAGCTTTTTGTTGAATATTTAATAGTAATTCCTTTTTGGTGGATTTCGATTTCGAACGCTGTGAAGATCATGCAACGCAACCCGATCAAATAGGCTACTGACCATCGAAGTAGTAGTTCACCAGATGTGTGAAAGCGTCGGGCGAGCTGTCCGGGACAGTGCGGGTGCGAAGTCATTGATCGGCTTCCGATCGCGACTGAGCTCCACTTAGAGGCCCCGCCATTGGCGCCGGGCGTTGCCTATGCGCTAGTGTACGACCCGACCGACGCCGAATTGCGCGCGCCAAAAGTCTCTGACAAGTTGATCCGGCCGATGGGTGATCATTCCTATCTGGTGACGCAGTCTGAAGACGGCAGTCCACTTTGAAGCGACGGCAATCCGAGAGAGTCGCACGTCTCAGGAATGACCGCCGTGGCAACCGTTGCGATTGCCGTCCATCCAAGGCGCTCGTATAAGCACCGGCCTTCTTCCGTCGCGACCAACAGTTGAGGGCGGTTCCCGAACCGGTTCACCGCCCCCAACGCGCTCATCACGGCAATGCCCAATCCTTTTCGCCGATGCGCCGGTGCCGTTTCAATACGATCGAACACAAACGCATCCATGGTTTCCGCCGCGAAGCCGCTGGCCGCGATATCACCTTGCGAGCCGACGATCTTCACTTGGGCAACCGGCCCGGATTGACGAAATTCCAAACGGTAACCATCGGGCAAGGGACGCATTTCGCGACTACTCGCGGTCGCCACCATGAAGTAGTTCTCGGGTTGAATCTCCCAGCTCGCCGGCACTGCGCCTCGCAACGCCTCCGAAGTACCGCACAGTTTCAGGTAGTGCCTTGGACTGGAAATTTCGCGTGCGACTTCATAGAGCCCATCGCATAGGCTGGGAAAAACCCAACGAGCAACTTCTTTTTCTCCGCGAGTATCTACTCTAAAGCCACCGCGATCGTGAACGGGAGGCGGAGAGCTGCGCGCCAACGAATGCGCCGCTTGCCACGCAAAAACGAGGTCCGGATCCACGAGCTAAACCGTTGCGATCAGTAGTTCTTCCGCATTGCTCGGCGGACGAAGTCCGTCCCTTCGCCCCGCGAAATATCGTTGGGTTAGGTCGTCCGCGGAAACATGACGCGCATCGGTAAAACCGGCTTCTTTGGCTAGCTCGAGTATCCGAGCAGGTGTAAAGAAACTGATGAAGGGCGTTCCGCTTGCTTGCGCCCCTCGCGCGGCCATTTCCAGCGATGGCCGCACCTCGGGATCGGCCAGTTCAAGCGGAAGCAGGAACGTCATCGCGAGCGCCGAGCCAGGCGCGAGCGTCGCCACTTCACGCAACGCAACGCGATTCGCTTCTTCGGTCAGGTACATGCTGACGCCCGTCGATACGACCACGGCGGGCTTGCTCGCATCGAATCCCGCTGCCGCGAGGGCATGCCGCCACGAATCGCCTGCCTCGAAGTCGACCGGGACGAAGCGCAGCCAATCGGGCGTGCCGAAGCCGAGCTCGTTTAGGCGCCGGCGTTTCCATCGCTGCGTGCCGGCTTGATCCACTTCAAAAATCGTCAACTGCGACGCGATATCCGGACGTCGCTGCGCAAAGCTATCGAGCCCGGCGCCGAGAATCACGTATTGCGTCAATCCTTGCGCGGCCCGCTCGATCACGAGGTCTTCGATGAAACGAGCACGTGCGACGATCGATGCGCGAAATGGCCGCGTGAACGCCAAGTCCATGTCGCCGCGTTGTTGCCAGTTCGGAGGAGGGGCGAGAAGTTGCAAGCCGATCGTATCGTCCAGCACATGCGGCGGCGCATCGATCGTGGCATGCAGCGCACGCCATAACGCGACGCGTGCGGCCGTGCTGTCGGGAACGTTGTCCGTATTGTCGTTGCTCATCGAGCCCTCCATTGACTTACTGATCACCGGCCTTGCCGGGGGCCTGCAGCCGCCAAACGCGTCCGTCCGGATCGCGCACTGTCATCTCGCGCGTTCCCCAATGCGTATCCTCGAACGGAGTGAGTACCTCAACGCCCGCGCCGGGCTGGACCTTGCCTTCGTCGGGGACGCGGATGACCACCTGTGCCTCCGGTGGATCGTTGGCGGGAATTTCGGCGATGAACAGGTAAGGGCCATCGCCCTTGGTAAGCCGGCCGGATTGATGGTCGGTTTCAAACTCCAGCGTGAAACCAAGCGACTGGAAGAACTTCGCCGACTTCCCCCAATTGTGGGTGGTTAAAAAGACGGCTTCGATGCCACGTTCGGCACCAGTGGTGGTTTTCTTGTCGGGCATGACGTCACTCCTTTCCGGATGAGCGAGGCTTGGACGTCCTCGCAGCGAGGTACTCGCGCAGCGCATCGGCAACCAAGGCCGATAGCGACTGCTCGGTTTCGATTGCGTGATGCTTCACCTCCCGAATGAGACCGAGCGGGAGGTAAACGTTGAATTGCTTGACTGCTTCGTCGTCGTTCATGGCGCTAGTTTGCTAGCATGCTAGCATCGAGTCAAGGGGTAGTGGGGTCAGCGTGATACCGAAAAAAACAATTGCAAACTACCTCGCGATACTGCGAAATAACATGCGGCGTCGGAGGAATAGTTCTGTAAATGCGATTTAAGTCGCTTTGAATAGGGCGCGAACCGCGTCAATACATCCCGCCTCTGATGCGCCTGCCCCGTACGCAGTATCCAAATAAATGAAGGAGACGTCATGCAACTGCTCTCACGACGCCAGTGGCGATGGCTCATCGTTTTTTTCGCTGCGCTTGCAACCACTTCCGCGCTCGCTTCAGTCACGCCCGGACCGGGAGCGTGGAGTGCGCAGCAAACCTGGGCGGCCGATACCGTCAACGGCGGTAACCTGACCGGTTATTACTATTGGCCCGCGACTCAGCCCACGACGCCCAATGGTCAGCGCGCGCTGATATTGGTGTTGCACGGTTGCCTGCAGACCGCGGCCGGCGACGTGATCAACAACAGCAGTGCTGCCGGCTTCAATTGGAAGGCGATTGCGGATCAGTACGGGGCAGTCGTCCTTGCGCCGAACGCGACTGGAAACGTCTATAGCAACCATTGCTGGGATTACGCGAACACTTCGCCGAGCCGCAGTGCCGGGCATGTCGGAGTATTGCTGGATCTGGTGAATCGCTTCGTTTCGAACTCGCAATACGCTATCGATTCGAATCAAGTGTACGTCACTGGCCTGTCGTCGGGCGGCGGCATGACGATGGTGCTCGGTTGCATTGCACCGGACGTTTTCGCGGGGATCGGCATCAACGCCGGGCCGCCGCCGGGAACGACGACCTCTCAGATCAGCTATGTTCCAAGCGGCTACACGGCAACGACGGCGGCGAATCAGTGCAAGGCTTGGGCGGGTTCCAACGTCGGCAAGTTCTCCAGCCAGATCGCGGGCGCGGTGTGGGGAACGTCGGACTACACGGTTGCGCAGGCCTACGGTCCGCTCGACACGGCAGCCTTCCGGATTCTCTACGGCGGTACGTTTACGCAGGGTGCGAAGGTGACGATTCCGGGTGGGGGAACGAATACGCCGTATTCCGACAGCAGCGGTAAGGTGCGGACGCACGAGATTTCAGTGTCCGGCATGGGGCATGCGTGGCCCGCGGGGTCCGGCGGCAACAACTCGAATTACGTCGATGCGACGCACATCAACTATCCGGTCTTCCTGATGGACTACTGGGTCAAGAACAATCTGCGCGCGGTGTCGGGGCCGACGCAATCCGGGTCCCCGCCGACGGGGTTAGCGGTCACCGGTACGACACAGACCTCCGTGTCGCTGTCCTGGAATGCGGTTGCTGGCGCAACGAGCTATAACGTGTACCGCAACGGCAGCAAGGTTGGCTCGTCGGTGTCGACGAGCTATACCGATTCGGGCTTGACGGCGGGCACGACCTATTCTTATACCGTCACGGAAATCGATCCGAACGCAGGGGAGAGCGCCCATTCTTCGTCCGTGTCGGCGACGACGCAATCGAGTTTTGTTTGTACCGAGACGACAGCCACGAACTACGCGCACGTGCAGGCCGGTCGCGCGCACGATTCCGGTGGGATCGCCTATGCGAACGGGTCGAACCAGAGCATGGGGCTGGATAACGTCTTTTATTCGAACACGCTGGCGCAGACGTCGGCCGGATATTATGTGATCGGCAATTGTCCGTAACTGACAGCAGATCGTCTACGCGACTCTGTAGACGGCGAGCCGAACAGCGTTCGGCTCGCGCTGTCCCGTACAGGCAAAAACGCTGCGTCGTACCCATTCCAGTTCGGAATCACCCGACTCCAACCACACGCTTCCACGGAAATAGTATTCGTCGGCTCGCACGCGCTCGCCGCGCGCAAGTCGCGATAGCACGTCGAGCTCGCCCCACCGCAAGCCGCGGTTGTGGAGCAATGCGCGACGGCCTCGCTCGATCTCGAGCGTATAGCACGCGCTGATCTCGGCAACGCCATCCGGACGCACCCATTGCAGGTCCATGCCTCCGGGCAGAATATTCCCCTTCAACATAGGGCCATCGACGACGCCGCCGAGGATAGGGATGAGTCGGCGCTCTCCGTTGGGCGCCGCATTGACTGCGACCGCCTGGCCGACCTGGATCGTCATATCGAAAGCGTGCTCGAATTCCAGAGGAAGGTCGCTCATTGCTGCTCTCCCGCCGGGCCGATCCTGGCCAGCAACTGAATCAATTTTGACTTTTCCGCTTCGGACAGACGGCTCGACATGCGAGCGTCGTGCTCGCGGACTGCCGCTTCGATAGCCGATAAGGCCTTCGATCCGGCGGACGTCAACTCGAGCATGTACGCCCTACGATCCGTCTTCGACGCTACACGGCGCACATAACCGAGCGCTTCCAATCCGTCGGTCAACATCACCACGCCGGAGCGCGCTATGCCAAGAAGCTGTGCGAGATCCGTCTGCTTCATGCCCGGGTTACGCGCGATCAGCACCAAGGCGGAAAACCTCGGAGGCGTGATGTCCCACGGCGCAAGCGCCTGGAGGAAATCGTCGTATACCAAAATTTGCGCGCGACGTATGGCGTAACCCACCAGATTGTCGAGGACGCCGTAGTCCACACCAGGTACATGAGACTCGAATCCTGGTCCGATTTCGTCCGATGGCGGAAGCGAGCGTTGCGTCGAAGTGGAGCGAGCCATGTTCAGAGACGCCCTAAGTTAAGTACTGCGCAAACTGTACGGAAAATTAGTTTCACGGTCAAATTGTTTAGGTGTATAACAATGTCTCGCAGACATGGACGGAGACGACATCATGCGAATCATGATTGCGGGCGCCGGTATCGGCGGCCTGACCCTTGCCCTCGCTTTGCATCGCCGCGGCCTCGATGTAACCGTATTCGAAGCGGTGGAGCAGCCGAAGGCTCTCGGCGTCGGTATCAACCTTTTGCCACATGCGGTGAAGGAACTGACGGAGCTTGGACTGCAGGCTCAGCTTGCCGAAACCGGCATCGAAACGTCCTCGCTTCATTACTTCAACAAGTTCGGTCAGGGCATCTGGCACGAGCCGCGCGGTCGCGAGGCAGGCTACCCGTGGCCGCAGTTTTCCATCCACCGCGGCGAGTTGTTGATGATCTTGTTGTCCGCGGCGCGACGCGAGCTTGGCGCCGAACGCATCATTACCGGCCGGGAGTTGATCGACGTTTCCAGAAATGACCAACCGGTCGAGGCACGCTTCCGGTGCCGAGCAGAAGGGCGCGTTGTGACCGAGACGGCGGACGTGCTCGTTGGCGCTGATGGCATTCACTCAGCGTTGCGGCGTTATCTGTTTCCCCATGAAGGCATGGCGCGATTCTCAGGACGGATGCTCTGGCGTGCGGTGACTTTGGCACAGCCGTTTCTGGACGGGCGAACGATGTTCATGGCCGGTCACCAGGATCTGAAATTCGTTGCCTATCCGATCTCGGAGCCCTTGCGCCGGGAGGGGAAGTCGTTGATCAATTGGATTGCCGAATCGCGTGTCGAGAGCGGAACGCCTGCGCGAAACGACTGGAACAGACAGGTTTCGGCGGACGTATTCGAGCGCGCCTTCGCTGACTGGCGCTGGGACTGGATCGACATTCCGGCCATCATTCGGGGAGCACAGGCAGTCTATGAATACCCGTTGGTCGATCGCGATCCGCTTCCGCACTGGAGCGTTGGGCGCGTTACATTGCTGGGCGATGCCGCGCATCCGATGTATCCGATCGGTTCGAACGGTGCATCGCAGGCGATTCTGGATGCGCGTTGTTTGGTCGACAGCCTGTGTGAAATGCCAGGCGATCCGCAAGCTGCCCTCGCGCGCTATGACGCCGAGCGGCGACCCAAAACCGCAGCCGTGGTTTTGGCCAATCGTCAGAACGGTCCCGAGCAAATGATGCAACTTGCGGAAGAACGCGCGCCAGACGGGTTCCGCAGCATCAGCGACGTGATTTCGCTCGAGGAACTCACTGCTATTGCTGCCCGCTACAAGCAGCTTGCCGGTTTCGATCGCACGCGGCTCGCGGCTGGAAGTTGAAAGTTCGCGACACGTGATCACGAAATTTTGTAGCGCGCGTAGAAACAGCACGTGCGCGTTTGACACCATCGTTCGAGGAACAGGCACCATGGAATCACAACCCAGTACCCGCAACTTCGCAGAATCCATCGAACGTTACCTGACGCTTTTGGAAAAGGGCGATACCGAAGGCATTGTCGCCTTGTTCGCCGACGACGCGAAGGTCTACTCACCGTTTCTCGGCTGGATGGCCCCAGCGCCGTTCTTTGAGAAACTTCGCGAAGCGTCCGGGCAAAGCCGGATAAGACTCATCGATATCCTGGTTAGCGCATCCGGTAATGCGCGCGCGATCGGATATTTCACTTACGACTGGGGATTGAAAGACGGAACGCACGTGAGCTTCGATTGCTGTGACGTCTTCGACTTCTCCAACGACGGACGCTTTAGCCAACTCACAATCGTCTATGACACTTACCCGATTCGCGTGGAGGTGGGGGACAAGTACCAGTGAGTTTTGCCTTGAATGCGGCCGCGTCGGGATTCTTCGAACGAAGCCCGTGATCGCGTTCTGACGGCGCCGGGCGGTTGACCTTGCATGCGTGACGCCGCCGATGCGGCGAGCGTCACGTTGCGCGTTGTTGGGTTATCGCGCGAGTGCGGCGAGACGCGGGAATAGCGGCAGTGCGTTCGCGCGGTTGATCGCGGCGTGCCGGTCGGCGTCGAGCGCGGGATACGCGTCCTGCGCGCCGGTGAACGACGTACCGACGGACGCCGGCGCGTACGGGAAGTCGCTGCCGTACAGCACACGATCGGGCTGGGCGAACGCGACGAGGCTGGGCAGCGCGGACGGCGCCGACAGCGCGGTATCGAAGTAGAAGCGGCGCAGCAGCGCGAGCAGCCCGTCGCGGTCCGGCACGTCGTTGCGCACGCCCGGCGCGAGTTCGGCGAAACGGTACGCGGCATAAGGCAGGAAGCCGCCGGCGTGCGACAGGATGATGCGCACGCTCGGGTAGCGCACGACCACGCTGTTGAGCACCAGTTGCAGTGCCGTGCGCGTCGTATCGAACGGATAGTCGAGCAGCGGGCCGGGCATGCCGGGCAGCCCGTCGATCGCGGGCTTTGCCGGGTGGATGAACACGACTGCACCACGGCGGTCGAGCGCGGCCCACACTGGTTCGAATGCCGGATCGCCGAGATACGTGCCGCCGTAGTTGCTGAGCAGCACGACGCCGTCGGCGTTCAGCGTGTCGAACGCGCGGTCGATCTCGGCCAGCGTGCCGTCGACGTCGGGCAGCGGCAGCGTCGCGAAGTGCGGCCGACTGCGACGACGAAGGGCAACTGGCGGTTCTGCGGCAGGTGCTCGGCCGCGCGCCGCGCACAAGGTCAGCAGCACGCTGTCGGTGCTGGCGCTGACGGGCGCGGGTCTCGGCGTGGCACTCGCGCCGGCGCCGCTGAGCCGGATCGCGGCGCCGAATGTCGTCTATCGGACGCTCGGGAAGAGCGGGCCGCGATCGGAGCTCGTCGCGCTGAGCCGGATCGGCGGGGAATGGGGGGCGGTCGCGCGGTACCTGGCGATGCTGGGCGAGCGCGCCGCATAAGCGCCCCAGCGGGCGCGCAAGTGCAGCCAAATCTTCAGCGCTTTGCGCAACATCGCAGCGAATGCGCTCGGGGTGGCTTGGCTTACTCGAATATCGTCAGGCAAAGACGGTGCATTTCCATCGCTTAACTCAACTTTTGTTCAGTAAATTAAGATAGCGACACCAGCGAATCCACTGCCACCAAAGACTCTAGCGGGTTTCCCCTACTAACATCGCTAAACACGCCTGCTAGACTTCAGTCGAAGTTTAGTGAATGAAAGTCATCACTAAACATGCGCAAAAACCAGGCGAAGCGAAGCCTATCGAGCCTCCACGCCGGGCCTCCGTTCAGTAGATCGGAGCGCGCATCAACGGAGGAGACGGCAGTGGAACCACAAACCTTCAAGGCATTGCTTCTGGCGGTCGCGCAAACCGTCATCGCGCATGCCGACGAGCTCACCGCGCTTGATCAGGCCATCGGCGACGGCGATCACGGGCTCAATATGAAGCGGGGCTTCGAGCACGTGGCGGAGTTGGCGGACGGGATTTCGCAACAGCCGCTCCCGCAAGCGCTGACCGAGATCGGCAAGACGCTCGTGATGACGGTCGGCGGCGCATCGGGGCCCCTTTACGGCACGTTTTTTATGACGCTCGGCAAGGAACTGCCGGTTGCCCCGACCCTCATCGATATCCGCAATGCTTTCAATGCGGCGGTCTCCGCAGTGGAACGACGAGGCAAATCGTCCGCGGGACAAAAGACGTTGCTCGATGTGCTGGTGCCGGTACAGAAAGAGCTTGCCGCCGGCACGGGCGGCCTCCTCGATCGCGTCAAAAGCAGAGCGGCATCGGCGGCTGACGCGACCATTCCCATGCTCGCCGTACGTGGCCGAGCGTCGTTCCTCGGTGAGAGATCGATCGGCCATATGGACCCCGGCGCGCGTTCGTCCGCGCTGGTTATTTCCGCTCTATGCGATTTTCTTGGAGATTGAATTGTGCCTAACGTCGGAATAGTCATCGTGTCGCACTCGGCGAAGATCGCCGAAGGAACGGCGGACATGGTGCATCAAATGGTAGGCAACAGCGTGCCGGTGGCCTATACGGGCGGCAATGCGGATGGCGGACTGGGCACCGATGTCGGCTCGATCATCCGCGCGATCGATCGGGCATGGTCGGATGCGGGCGTCGTCATTCTCGTCGATCTGGGCGGCGCCGAGACGAACAGTGAAATGGCCATCGAAATGCTGGAAGCCGATCGGCGCAACAAGGTTCTTCTTTGCGATGCGCCGCTCGTGGAAGGTTCGATCATTGCCGCCGCGGAAGCGTCCGGCGGGGCAGCCATCGAGCAGGTCAAAAGCATGGCCGAGGAGATGCATCGGCAGTGAAAGAACGAGGAGAACGATCCATGTCGCATGCGGTCGCAATCGGAAGTGCGCGCTTGGTCAATGAAACCGGGCTGCATGCCAGGCCAAGCATCAAGCTCACGCAGTTGGCCAAATCGTTTCATGGGCGCATCGAGTTGGCGATTTCGCCCGATGGCCCCTGGATCAACGCAAAGAGTCCGGTGAAGGTGATGAGTTTTCAGGCCGAAGCGGGTATGTCGTTGTATTTCCGGGCGACGGGTGAGGGCGCTGGCGATGCCGTGGCGGCGATGGTGGCGTTGGTCGAGCAAAACTTCGGCGAAGACAGCCTGTGCGATGCCGATGGCGGCCATCATGGCTAGCCTCGTCCTCCAAGGACGTCCCGCATCCGCAGGATTGGCTGCCGGCCCGCCGATGCGGCTCGCGGCAGATGAGACGGTATCGGGATGCCGCACGCCCCATGCGGACTCCGAAAAAGAGGTGGCGGATTTACGCACTGCGATCGAGACCGCCACGAATCGACTGCAAGCGTTGATCGCACGCGTGGATGCGCACGCCGCCCAGATCATCGGATTCCAGATTGCGTTGGGCAAGGACGAGGATTTGTGCCAACCGATCTTTGCCGCGATACGGCAAGGGGCTGCCGCCGACGAAGCATGGCGCGGTGCGATGAACGACGAAATCGAGACTTACGAACGGTCGCAGAACGAATACTTCCGAGCGCGTGCTTCGGACCTCAAGGACCTGCGCGACCAAGTGTTGGCCTGCTTGTTCGGCGTCACCGCTGCCGAAGCACCGCCGGGTGGCGCGGTGATGGTTGGCACAGATCTCTCGCCTTCACGCTTTCTCTCGATCGACTGGAAGGCCGGGAGCGCCCTCGTGCTGACAGAGGGCAGCGCCACCAGCCACGTTGCGATGTTGGCGCGTGCCCGAGGCGTGCCGATGATCGTCGCGCTGCAGGGCGACGTTCCCGTTGACGCCACGGAGATCCTCGTCGATGCGGTAGACGGCACCGTGATGGTGGGACCGACAGACGCAGATCGCCAGCAGTTTCAGCGGCGCATGGAAAGCGACGCGGCGCAACGCGTGGCGATCGAAAAATCCGCCTATCGGCCCGCCGTGACCCGAGATGGCGTGGCGGTGACCGTGTCGATCAATGTGGCCGACGTTACAGAACTCGATAGTCTGGATCCCGAGGTATGCGATGGCGTGGGTCTCGTTCGTACGGAACTGCTTTTTGCGGACGCATCCGCACAGCCTGCCGAGGACGCTCAATACGAGGCGTATCGCCACATACTCAATTGGGCGGCGGGGCGACCGGTGGTTGTCCGCACGCTCGATGCAGGCGGAGATAAGCCGATTGCCGGGCTGACCATCGACGGCGAGCGCAATCCGTTTCTCGGTGTGCGAGGCGTTCGTCTCTCGCTTGTCCGCACGGAGCCGTTTCGCGTTCAGCTTCGCGCGCTCGCCCGGGCGGCCGTACACGGCAATCTCAAGGTCATGGTGCCGATGGTGACGGTGCCCACCGAGCTCGAAGCGGTGCGATCGATGTTTCAGGAGGAGGTGGGAATGCTCGAGCGCGATGCGATAGCGGCGAAAGTGCCTCCGCTGGGCATGATGGTGGAAGTGCCCGCCGCGGCGATCGCGCCGGAAGTCTTCAACGCCGATTTCTTTTCCATCGGATCGAACGATCTGACTCAATATGTGACGGCGGCGGGGCGCGACAACGAAGCGGTGGGCAAACTGGCCGATCCGCTGAATCCCGCCGTGTTGCGCCTAATCGCGAACGTGGTGCGATACGGAGCAAGTGCCGGTGTCGACACGAGCTTGTGCGGCGACGCGGCGGCCGATCCGAACGTACTGCCGGCACTGCTTTCATGCGGATTGAGATCGATCTCGGTCGGCATTGCGAGCGTCGGCCGCGTGAAGGCCGCTATCGCAAAGCTCGACTTGAGCGCAATGAAATCCGGCGCGCCGACTACCGCTTAATCGAACATCCCTCCAAGTATCCGTTATGAGCCAAGAAGAGAAGTCTCCCGCACGGCAAGACCTGGTCGCCGAGTACAAGCGCGTCTTGACAGGCGTTCTGGACAATCGTCCTTCGGGCACGCGTCAACACTTGGCTCAGGCGCTGGGAAAACATCGTTCGTTCGTTTCGCAGATCACCAATCCCGCATATTCCACGCCGATTCCGGTCGACCATCTGAACACGATCTTTTCCATTTGCCATTTCTCTGCCGCGGAAAGGAGCGCGTTTCTCGATCTCTATCGGCAGGCTCATCCGCGACGGCAGTTGCCCACGAGTTCACAACATCGAACACGTACGGTAAGCGTGACCGTGCCCGACCTCGACGATGCCGAACTCAATCTCAAGATAGACCACCTGATTGCCGATTTCGCTCGAACACTGACCCAAATGGCGAGCACGTTTGCTTCATCGCCGATCGATAAGGAGGAGACGCAATGAAGAAGCTGATTAATGCGCCGGAGAATGTGCTTTACGAGTCGCTCGATGGGTTTGCCGCGGCGCATGAGGACACGATCACGCTTGCCGCCGGGCACAAGTTCATTCGACGCAAGACTTTGACACCCGGAAAAGTCGCGCTCATCTCGGGAGGCGGCGCGGGCCACGAGCCGCTGCATGCGGGTTTCGTCGGCAGAGGCATGCTCGATGCCGCATGCCCGGGCCAAATCTTCACTTCGCCGACGCCCGATCAAATCGCGGAAGCGATCAAGGACGTCGATACGGGGGCGGGCAGCCTGCTGATCGTCAAGAACTACGAAGGCGATGTGATGAACTTCGAAATGGCGGCCGAGCTTGCGGACGGCCAGGTCATGACTGTACTGGTCGACGACGACGTCGCCGTCGCCAAATCGACGTATTCGATAGGGCGCCGCGGCGTGGCCGGCACGCTCGTGGTGGAAAAGCTGGTCGGCGCCGCGGCGGAGGAAGGCCGGACGCTCGAAGAGCTTCACGCGCTCGGGCAGGCCGTGAACAGCCGCACTCGCTCGATGGGGGTCGCGCTGGGTTCATGCACGGTGCCTGCAGCCGGCAGTCCGACGTTCACGCTCGCCGACGATGAAATGGAAATGGGCGTGGGCATCCACGGCGAACCTGGCCGTCGACGCGTCAAGCTGCGCAGCGCGGATGCGGTTGCCGCGGAACTGGTCGAGTCGATCATCGAGGACTTGAGGCCAAGCAATGGGCGAGGTTGCTTGTTGTTTGTGAATGGCTTCGGTGGCACGCCATTGGTCGAACTCTATCTCATGGTGAATGCGGCGAAACGAATCTTATGCGGCCATGGCATTTCCGTGACGCGCTTTTTGACGGGCAGTTATGTCACGTCGCTTGAAATGGCGGGCTGCTCGATCACGCTGACCGAGCTCGATACCGAATTTACAAGACTCTGGGACGCGCCGGTTCGTACGGCGGCGCTGAACTGGAGCTAATCCCAACTGGAAGATGGAGAGAGACATGGAAAACGGATTCGTTGGGGAGCTAGTTGGAACGGCGCTCCTCGTGCTGATGGGCAATGGCGTCGTATCGAATGTATTGCTGACCAAATCGAAGGGGCAAAATTCCGGGTGGATCGTAATTGCCACGGGCTGGGCTTTCGCTGTGCTGGCAGGCGTGGTAACCGCCGTCGCGCTGGGTAGCCAAGGACACCTGAATCCGGCGGTCACGCTGGCCTTCTTCGCGTTGGGGCATTTTCCGAAACATGAACTGCTACCGTATCTCTCGGGGCAACTGATCGGTGCCATTTTGGGGGCCGTGCTGGTGTGGCTGGCATATCTCGCGCACTGGAAAAATACGGAAGACGCCGGGATCAAGCTGGCGTGCTTCTCCACCGGCCCGGCCATTCGTGCGCCGTTTGCGAACGTCCTCACCGAGTTCATCGGTACGTTCGTCCTCGTTTTCCTGGTCGTGGCGATTTTCAACAAGTCGGTCGGAACGACGGGCGTGCTTGGCCCACTGACGGTGGCCCTGATCGTGTATGGCATCGGGCTCTCGCTAGGCGGCCCTACGGGTTTTGCGATCAATCCCGCCAGAGATTTGGGTGCGCGTCTTGCCCATTCGATTTTGCCGATTCCGGGCAAAGGATCGTCTGACTGGTCATACGCGTGGGTGCCCGTGGTAGGCCCCATTTTGGGCGGAATCAGTGCGATCGGCTTAGCCCGCCTCGCAGGAATGATGTGAACACGCATCCGCGTCTGTACCGGATGTCTCTCTGTCGCTTCTTAACCTCTGCCAAGAGATAGCCAATGAAGAAACTGATCAACGATCCGTCCGCGGTCGTCCGCGAAATGCTCGAAGGGATCGCACGGCAAGCGCCGCATGTCGCCATCCTCGGTAACGAGAACGTCCTCGTCCGCAAGTACCTTCCCGAATCGTCCGAACGTCCGGTTGCATTGATCTCGGGTGGCGGTAGCGGCCACGAGCCGGCTCACGGTGGATACGTGGGCAACGGGATGCTCAGCGCGGCCGTGTGCGGCGAGGTATTCACGTCACCATCCACCGACGCCGTGCTGGCAGCGATTCGCGCGACAGCCGGAGACAAAGGCGCCTTACTGATTGTGAAGAACTATACGGGCGATCGGCTGAACTTCGGTCTCGCGGCCGAGTTGGCCCGATCGGAGGGGATTCCCGTGGAGATCGTGACCGTGGCGGACGACGTATCGCTGCGAGGGCGGATCGAGCGTCATCAGCGTCGCGGGATTGCCGGGACCGTGCTGGTGCACAAGATCGCCGGCGCCGCGGCCGCCAACGGGTGTTCGTTGGACGCGGTGGCGGCCGTTGCCCGGAGGGCGGTCGCAAACCTCGGAACGATGGGTGTCGCACTCGACGGATGCACATTGCCCGGCGCGGACAAAGCGGGCTTTCGCCTCGCGGATGACGAAATCGAGTTGGGGCTCGGCATTCATGGAGAGAAGGGGGTAGAGCGCACCGCTCCGATGAAAGCGGGCGAACTGACGGAGACATTGCTCGCCAACATCATCGAAGACCTTGGCCTTCGGAACGGCGAACGCGTGGCATTGCTGGTGAACGGGCTGGGCGCCACGCCGGAAATGGAACTGGCGATTGTACTGCGCGATGCATTTGCGAGCTTGAGCCGTCGGGATATTGGCGTTGAGCGTGCGTGGTCGGGTACGCTTCTGTCCGCGCTCGATATGCCGGGCTGCTCCATTTCCGTCTTGCGTCTGGACGATGAAATGCTCGCATTGCTCGATGCCGGTACCGAGGCGCGCGCTTGGCCCGGCAATGGGAAAGTCAACCGCCAGATTCTGATTGAGACCGCACCCGCGGTATCCGCTGTGGAGAACGCGCCATCGGCGCTGACCGATGGCGGCCGTGAATGGTCCGGCCGGTTTAAACCTGCATTGGAAGCGGTTGCACATGCTCTGCTCGAGCAGGAGGCCATCCTAACCGACCTCGATTCGAAAGCCGGTGATGGTGACCTTGGCGCCAGTATGAGGCGTGCCGCGGAGGCGATTCTTGCAGTACCGGATTCAGCGCTCTTCGCGCCCGACAAGGCGCTCGCGGCCGTCGGCATGGCATTGCGCCGCGCGATCGCCGGCAGCTCCGGGCCTTTCTACGCGACGGCTCTGCTTCGGGCGGCCCGGATTCTCGCCGATCATCCGAAGCCGACTGCCGCCGATTGGGCCGCGGCAATGAACGGCGCGGCCGACGCCATTAGGGAATTGGGCGGTGCAAAGCCCGGCGATCGTACGATGCTGGACGCGCTCGTACCGGCCGCGCAGGCATTCAAGCGTGAACTCAATGCGGGCTACGACGCCGCCAAGGCGTGGGCGGCCGCGGTCAGCGCCGCGGAATCGGGCGCGAAGGACACCGCGCATATGACGCCGCGCGCGGGACGCGCAAGCTATCTGGGTGCGCGCGCGATTGGGTCCCCCGACGGCGGTGCGGTCGCGGTGGCGTGCTGGCTGAGGGCTTTGCAGCCGTATATCAGCGGGCGTTAGGGTCGGCGGCCCTTGGCCATGCCGAAAAGCTGGACCACTACGCCACGTAACCATCGATTCCCGGCCTCGTGGTGATACCGCGCGTGCCAGTGTTGCCGGACCGAAAAGCCATCCACCGGAACCGGACACGGATGGACTGCCAGCCCGTTTGCGGCGGCTAGCGTTTCCCCGATATGGCGCGGAAGCGTGGCGATCAGATCGGTCGTCTGGACGATCGTGCCCAGGCCAAGAAAGCCCGGCAACTGGAGCACGACCTCCCGTTCGATGCGCGCGCGGGCGAGCGCTTGTTCGAGTAGTTGCGCACCGGTGCCCGACTCGATGACCGCATGCCCTTCCGAGCAATACTGCTTTAGCAGGAGCCTCGCGCGAATGCGCGGATGGTGTGCGTTGACGAGGCACACCCAGTCCTGGCGATAGAGCTGCTGCTGATAGATGCCCCCGCTCAGCCAAGGAACATGGCCGATCGCGAGATCCGATTCCCCCGATTCCAGCGCACGTTCTGTATTGCCGTCGATTCCCGCCGCCTCGAGCCGGATGCCCGGCGCTTGCGCGCGCACGTGCGCGAGCAGTCTCGGCAGCAGCGTGATATGACTCGCGTCTGTCATGCAGATCCGAAACCGCCGCTGCGCGGTGGCCGGATCGAAGGCCGTTTCCCAGGCGACGAAGCGCCTCAAGGATTCCAGTATTTCCCGGCAAGGCCCGATCAGTGCGTCTGCCTGCGGCGTCGGCGCCATGCCCCCGGGCGTGCGGATGAACAACGGGTCGTGCAAGTGCTCGCGCAAGCGCCCGAGCCAAATGCTGACGGTGGGCTGGCTTTGCCCTAGCTGCTCGGCGACACGCGTCACGCTGCGCGCGTCGTAGAGCAAGTCGAAGAGTTGCAGCAGTTTCAGATCGGGCAAATCCGACGAAGTCATGGCCACCTCGAATGGGTGAGGCACGAAGGGTGTATTGCGTACCGCAATGATGCCATTGCAATCATTGAATTGCGACTATGACGGCGGTTGCCTATCGTGAGGTCACACTTCAAGGAGAAACCAGTGAAGATTGCGATTCTCGGCGCCGGCGCACTCGGCTGCGCGATCGGCGCTAGCCTCACGGAAGGGGGCCACGAAACTTGGCTGCTGGACCGCTCGCCCGATCATGTGGAGACGATGCGTCGCAACGGTTTGCAGGTCGATGACGCCAACGGCTCCCGGCGCGTCGCGGTGCGCGCCACGACCGAGGCCAGCGACATCGGCGTGGCCGAGCTGGTTGTCGTGTTGGTCAAGTCCTTTCATACCGATGCGGCGATGCGCGGCGCGCTTTCGCTAGTCGGACCCGACACGGCCGTGCTGTCGCTGCAAAATGGACTCGGCCACGAGGACATCCTCGCCGATATCGTCGGCCGGGAACGCGTGCTGGCCGGCAAGACCTACGTGGGCGGCGTGCTGCGCGGGCCAGGGCACATCGAGTCGGGCGTCGCCGGCAAGGCGACGTACATCGGCGAACTCGACGGCCGCATCACGCCCCGCGTTCAGGGGATCGCCGAAGCGTTCGCGGCCGCCGGCCTCATGACCGCGATCAGCGACAACATCGTGGGCACGATGTGGGACAAGCTGCTCGTGAATGTCGCGACCGGCGCGCTCGCGGGAATCACGCGCTTGACGTACGGTCAGCTCTACGACGAACCGCTGCTGGAAGCGACGGCCCTCGCTGCCGTGTCGGAGGCGATTGCCGCTGCACGGGCGGCCGGCGTCAAGTTATCGATGACGGATCCCGAACAAGCTTGGGCGCTCGCGCGAGAGGGCCTGCCTGCCGCATTCAAGACTTCCATGCTGCAAAGCCTCGAAAAGCGGTCGATCACGGAGGTCGATTTCATCAACGGCTCGGTGGTGCGCTGGGGAGGGCGGTTCGGGGTGCCCACGCCCGTCAATGCGACACTAGTGGCGTGCATCAAAGGCATCGAACGCGCGATTGCCGACGAACGGATCGGGGAGACCGCGGCATGAACGGCACCAAGGCCTATCTCGAACACGTCGCGATCTGGGTGAGCGACATTCACTGGCATATCCGCTTCTTCGAACAGGTGTTCGGCATGACGATGCGAGAAGTCGACGGGCCCGTCGCCGCACCTCTTCAATACTGGACCCTCGGTGGCCTGCAGTTCATTCATGCACCCGAGCATGAAGGCCCGGAAGGGCGCCTGGCTCACCTGGGCCTGATGTGCGAAGACCTGGAAGCGGCCCTGGCGGCGGCCCGATCGTATGGCGTGAGCGAGCTGCCGCAGGGACGCAACTGGTTGCGTTTGCCCGATGGCCTCGCGATCGAGCTGATCCAGGCAAAACCGGCGTCCTGCGTTGCCCGCGCACGCGGCATCGACCCGCGGGTGGAGGCGTGACGATGATGACTACGTCCAAGGAGAAGTATTGGGACGACGCTCGCGAAGGCGACGAGTGCACGAGTCCCTCCTACACGGTGACAAAGGAACGAATTCTCGCCTATGCCGACCTGACTGGCGACCACACGCCTGTGCACGTGGACGAGGCCTATGCCAACGCGAGCCACTTCGGTTGCCTCGTTGCCCACGGGTTGTTCGGACTGTCGATCGCCGACGGTCTCAAGACGCAAAGCGACTATCGCTTCGTGCCGGGGATGTCGCTCGGCTGGACGTGGGACTTCCTGTTGCCGATCAAGGTCGGCGATGTGCTGCGCGTCAAGTTTCGTGTCGGTACCATGCGGGCGAGCAATAGTCGGCCCGGTTGGGGCATCGTCGTGCTGCCCTCCGAATTGATCGATCAAAACGGCAATGTGCTGCAAAGGGGCGAGCACCGTCTCATGGTGCCGCGCCGGCCGGGAGCGTGCTAATGCAAGCGCGCCCTCTCGAAGGCCTACGTGTGGTCGACTACAGCCACTTTCTCGCCGGTCCCTACGTCGGGCGCTGCCTCGCGGCACTCGGCGCCGAAGTCATCAAGGTCGAGCGTCCCGGCAGCGGCGACGCAGGACGTCAGCACGCGACGGTGCTCGACGACGCGCAGAGCGGCTATTTTCTGCAGCTCAACATGGGCAAGCGCGGCGTCAGCGTGAACATGAAGGACGCGCGCGGCAGGGCGTTCATGCAGCGGCTGTGCGACTCGGCGGACGTATTCGTCGAGAACTACCGGCCCGGTGCGCTGGACAAGCTGGGCTTGGGTTACGCCGAGCTGTCCGCGCGCAATCCTCGGCTCGTCTACTGCTCGATCTCCGCCTACGGCCACACGGGCCCCGATGCGCATCGCGCCGGCTTCGGGCTCATCGCGGAAGCGAAGAGCGGCATCATGCAGATGGTCGGCACGCCGGGGGAGCCCCCGCCGTTGTTGCGCATTTCGCTCGGCGATATGTACACGGGCATCCATGCGGTGGCGGCGATCAATGCGGCGCTGCTCGGACGCGAGAAAAGCGGGCGCGGCCAGCATATCGACATGGCGCTCTACGACACGCTGTTTTCGATGCACGAGTACGCGGTGCAATGCTATACGCTGCGCGGCGTGCTGCCGGAGCAGACGGGCCACGACATGCCTGCATCGACTCTGTACGGCGTGTTTCGCGCCGCGAACGGCGATGTCGTGATCGCGGCGCAAGTCGACGATGCGTGGAAGCGTCTCGCCGCGTTGATCGAAGCGCATGGCGGTCCGGCGGGGTTCGGGGGCGACGCGCGTTTCCACGATAGCGTGGGACGCAACACGCATCGTCGGGAGATCCTGGCTGTCGTGCAGCCGTGGGTTGCCGCCCGCCCCGTTGGCGAGGTGCTGTCGTTGCTCGACGGTATCGACGTCCCGTGCGCCAAGGTACAGCGCATCGACGAGGTGCTCGACGATCCGCAGATCCAAGCGCGCGGCATGGTGCTCGAGCAACATCACCCGCGCTACGGCACGTTGCGTTTGCCCAATTTACCCTTTCGCTTCTCCGATTGCGACACGATGCTGCGCGACGTTGCACCGGACCTTGGACAGCACAACGCCGAGGTCGCGCAATCGCTCGGCTTTTCGGCCGCGGAAATCGAGGCGATGCAAAAGGACGGCGTTCTTTACTCGAAGTGAGACACCATGACTGACCGCTATGCAGTGATCGGCAATCCGATTGACCACACCAAGTCGCCATTGATTCATGGACTCTTCGCCGAAACGACGCAGCAGGCCATGTCCTACGTCGCGATAGAAGGCCCGCTCGTGCCTGAGGACGGCTTCGAATGCGTCGTGCGCGAGTTCGCGGACGAAGGGGGAAAGGGCATGAACGTCACGGCGCCGTTCAAGCTCAAGGCCTTCGCCCTCGCCGACGTGCGTAGCGAGCGCGCGACGTTGGCGGGCGCCGTCAACGCGCTGAAGTTCGAGCGCGGCCGGATCGTTGCCGAGAATTTCGACGGCATCGGACTGCTGCGCGATATCGAAACGAATCTCGGTGTGCCGCTCGCAGGCCGGCGCGTGCTGATGCTCGGTGCAGGCGGCGCGGCGCGTGGCGCGCTGTTGCCGTTTATCGGTGCGCGTCCCGCCGAACTGGTGATCGCAAACCGCGACGTATCCAAAGGCGAAGCGCTCGTGGCGCAGGCCGGCTCGCGGGGCGGGGCGCTGCAAGCGTGCGGCTATGGCGACCTTGACCGTATGGGCCGTTTCGACATCGTGGTCAACGCCACGTCGGCGAGCCTCACGGGCGATCTGCCTCCGGTGCCGCCGAGCGTGTTCAGTCCCGATGGAACGGCCTACGAGCTTGCCTATGGCAAGGGGCTCACCCCGTTCTTGCGGCTCGCGCGCAATGTCGGCGTGCATGGCGTTGCCGACGGCGTGGGCATGCTAGTCGAGCAGGCGGCCGAAGCCTTCGCCTGGTGGCGCGGCGTGCGTCCGCCCACGAGCGCGGTGATCGACCGCCTGGCCGTGCCGCTCGATTGAAGCGCTACTTCTTTAGAAATCGCAGCACCGCATCGACGACCATCTCGCGATGCCTGACACGCAGGCGCGGATGCGAGGGGTCGCGCCCAAACGCGGCGCCGAACGTCGAGCGGTTGCTCACACGATGAAAGCAGAGCGAGCTGATCATGAGGTGAAGATCGATCGGGTCGATGTCGTCCCTGAACTCACCCGACGCAACGCCGCGCGCGAGCAGATCTTCGATTGTGACGATGACGCTCGCGTTGCGGCTTCGAAACGTCTTCATCTGCTCGAGGTATTTCGCGCCGTGAATGTTTTCGATCGTGACGAGGCGGATGAAGTCGCGATGCCGGTCGTGGTAGTCGAACGTGAATTCCACGAGGCGGCGCATGCCTTCCACAGGTTCGAGTTCGCTGACGTGCAGGTCTTGTTCGAGCGCCCGGATATCGCCGTAGACCTTATCGAGCACCGCTTCGTATAACCCTTCCTTACTGCCGAAGTAGTAATAGAGCATGCGCTTCGTGGTGTTCGTGCGCTCGGCGATGGCGTCGACGCGCGCACCAGCGAGACCCATCGCCGAGAATTCGGCCGTCGCTACCTCGAGAATATTGCGCTTGGTCTCTTCCGGATCGTACTTGCGTCGCGCGTCGGCGCCGACGCGACCGCTACCGCCCGAGCCCGCCGGTCTTCCCATGTCGTCTTGCGTTTCCAGAGTGAATGCGCGCGATTCTAGCATGGCGACTTAGCGAGACATTTAACGGAGGCGACCCCGCCGGGCGGCGGGGTCTTGAATCGCTTACCGTTTTACAGCTCGATCCGCTTGATATCGCCGACGACGAAGATGTACGCCGCCGCACCGATCAGCGCGACGACGCCGATGAACGCGAGCGCCCAGACGAAGGAGCCCGTTGCGCTGACGATCAGTCCGATGACGAGCGGCGTGATGATGCCGGCGAGGTTGGCCGCGACGTTGAAAATGCCCCCCGTCAGGCCGAGCTTGCCGTCCGGAGCGATATCCGAAACGAGCGTCCAGCCGAGCGCGGCCATGCCTTGAGCGAAGAACGCGAGCGACAAAATGGCGATAACGGCGACATTGCTCTGCACGAAGTTGGCGAGCACGATTGTCGACGCGAGCAACAGGCCGGCAATGATCGGCAGTTTGCGCGCGACGTTCGCCGATTTGCCCCGGCGCAGCAGCCAGTCGGAGAATGCGCCGCCGAACAAGACGCCGATCGATGCCGCGATGAAGGGCATGACGGCGAAGAAGCCGATCTTGAGCCAGCCCATATGACGCTCGGTGGCGAGATACGTCGGAAACCACGTCAAAAAGAACACGAGCGTGGAGTTGCCGGCGAATTGGCCCAGGCAAATGCCCGCGAGTTGACGATGCTTGAGCAGCCGGCCGATATCGCGCCAATCCACTTTGGCCGGCTTGCCGACACGCTGTCCCGGGCTATGCCGTGTGAGGCCGCCGCCGGCTTCGATGTATTCGATTTCGGCGTCGTTGGCGGCGGGATGGTCGAGCGGCTCGCGATAAAAGCGCCACCAAATCAGGCCGAAGATCACACCGGCGGCGCCGACCACATAGAACAGCGAACGCCATCCGAACGCGCCCATCAAGGCGAACAGCAAGGGGCTGAAGAACGCGAGGCCGATGTATTCGCCGACGGTGTAGGTGCCGGTGGCGAACGCGCGCTCCGTTTGCGGGAACCAGGTCGCGACGATCCGGCTATTGGTCGGAAAGCATGGCGACTCCGTCACGCCGAGCCCCAGCCGGCAAGCGAAAAGGGCGCCTACGCCCGTGACGAGTCCTTGTGCTAGCGTGCACAGCGACCACAACGTCATCGCGAGGAAATACGTCAGCTTGCTGCCGAATCGATCCAGGAAGACGCCGCCCGGAATTTGCGCAACGACATAGCTCCAAGAAAACGCGGAAAAGATCAGGCCCATCAACGCCGCATCGATGCCGAGTTCCTTCGTCAGTTGAGGCGCCGCAATGCCTAGCACGGTGCGATCGAGGTAGTTGATCATCGTGCCCGCGGCCAATAGACCGAGGATCCTATAGCGGACGCACGAGCGTCGGACCATGGACGGTCGTGCCTCGTCTTGCAGCGAGGCCGGGCTCAGCGAGCGAGGCGAAATTGGAGGGGCCATGTCGTCGTGTCTCCTGTCGACCTGAATGGTCGTGATAGTTAAATGAGCCGGTGCGATTGTTGCCGCTATCGGGCGAGCAACGCTTGCAGATGGGCGAACATCCGTGCGGCGTCCGGCTCGACGCCCGTGAAGAGGCGAAATGCATCGACGGCTTGGTAGACCGCCATGCCGCCTCCGGTCAGCGTGCGACATCCGATCCGTTCGGCGGCCTCGATGAGTGCCGTTCGAATCGGGAAATAGACCACGTCGGCCACCCACAGCTCGCGATGCAGCAATTGCGCGGGCAACGGCATGCCGGGCAGCTTTGCCATGCCCGTCGGCGTCGCATGGATGAGGCCGGTTGCCTCGCGTAGGGCGCTTTCCAACGAGCCTCCGGAGCCGACCGCGGCGGCGGGGAATCGACACTGCAACTCCGTGGCGAGTGAGGTCGCGCGCGTTTCGTCCACATCGAACAGCGTCAAGCGGGCGGCACCCATGGCCAGGGCGGCATGGGCAACCGCGGCACCGGCACCGCCCGCGCCGAGCTGCACCACCCGCTCGAGCGATGCATCGGGCAATCCATGCTCGAACGAGCGCTTAAAGCCGGACCAGTCGGTGTTGTGGCCGATCCGTTTGCCGCCCTCGAAGCGAACGGTATTGACCGCCCCCAACGCTCGCGCGTCGTCCGAGAGTTCGTCGAGCAGAGGGATCACCGTTTGCTTGCACGGATAGGTGATATTCAGGCCGTCGAAGCCCATACGTTCGGCGGCCGTCAGCAGATCGGGCAAGGCGTTCGGGGATAGGCCCAATGCCTCGAGATCGATTCGCCGATAGACGTAAGCGAGCCCCTGTTGCCGTCCTTCCTCTTCATGCATCGCGGGACTGAGCGAACCGCCGATGCCCGAGCCGATCAAGCCGACGACGATTGAGCGCGTGCTCCGGTGCATTGCCGCGCTCATTGCCCGGCCTCCCGCTTGCGCTGCTCGTTCGCCTTCAGCAACTCGGCCATCCTTTCCAGCGCCAGCACATAGCCTTGCGTCCCGCAGCCCACGATGATCGCTTCCGCAATCGGAGAAACATAAGAGTGGTGCCGGAACGCCTCGCGCTTGTGTACGTTCGAAATGTGAACCTCGATTACGGGTTTATCGATGGCCTTCAAAGCGTCGGCCAGCGCAACCGACGTATGCGTATAGGCGGCGGGATTGATGACGATGCCGTGCACGCGCTCGCGTGCGTCGTGCAACCAGTCGATCAACTGATGTTCGGCGTTGGACTGCCGAAAGTCGATGGCGAGACCGAGCCGTTCGCCGGCTTGCCGGCAGCGCTCGGCAACATCGGCCAGCGTCTCGCTGCCATAGATGGTCGGCTCTCGCGTGCCGAGCAGGTTGAGATTCGGTCCATTGAGAACCAGCACCGAAGCGAATGTCATTGCGTCGACTCCATTGCATTGTTAAGGGAACGCTGTACGAAGGGCCCGTTCGCTGTTCCGAATGCATCGAAGTGTGCCGCCAGTCGGGCCATAAGTCATTCTGGGGTTTTCGCTAATTTGTACCAACTAGTTAGTTCACATAAAGTGCGCCGTATTCGTGTCGGCCTCCGCCGCATCGTTCGTGCGCCGCATTCGTCCGATCAACGGGGCGGGGAAACGGCACCTGGAACTTCGTTTGTCTTGTTCATTCGCATCGATATATCGCCCATGCAGAACCGACCTTTCCCTCCGGCCGATGCACCGCTGCAGCGGTCGATCGCGACCGTCTCGATCAGCGGCACGCTAGCCGAGAAGCTGCGCGCCATTCGCAACGCCGGTTTCGGATGCGTCGAGATCTTCGAAAACGATCTGCTTTACTACGACGGGACACCGGCCGATGTCCGTAGGATGTGCGACGATCTCGGGCTGAAAATCGTGCTGTATCAGCCGTTTCGCGACTTCGAAGGCGTCGGCGCGGAGCGCCTGAATCGCAACGTCGAGCGTCTCAAGCGCAAGTTCGACGTGATGCACGCGCTCGGCACGGACCGCTTGCTCGTATGCAGCAGCGCATCGAGCGATACCGTTTGCGACGACGGGTTGATCGCCGATCAGCTATCGGTATTGGCTGACCAAGCGCAGGCAGCGGGCATGACGGCCTGCTACGAGGCGCTTGCATGGGGACGGCACGTCAAGACGTACGGTCACGCGTGGCGACTCGTCGATGCCGTCGATCATCCGAACCTGACGCTGGCGCTCGATAGCTTCCACACGCTCTCGCTTGTCGATTCGCCGGCGGAAATCGAGTCGATTCCCGGCGAGCGGATCGGATTCGTGCAGATTGCGGACGCGCCGCGCATTCAAATGGACGTGATCGAATGGAGCCGCCACTACCGCTGCTTCCCGGGGCAGGGCGATTTCGCCCTAGCCGAGTTCACCGCTCACGTGATCAAGAGCGGGTACCGCGGACCGCTTTCGCTCGAGGTGTTCAACGATGGCTTCCGCGGTGCGCCGCCGGCGGCGACGGCGGCCGACGGCTATCGCTCGCTGCTGTTGCTGGAGGCGCATACACGCGCCTTGTTAGGGGGCGAGACCGGTACCGAGAGATTGCCGCTTTATGCGCCGCCTCCGGTGACGGAGCATCTTTCGACGCAATTTCTGGAATTCGCCGTCGATCCGCTCTCGCGCAGCCATCTTGTCGATTGGCTCGAAAAATTGCGGTTTAGGCGTGCGGGCCGGCACCGGTCGAAGGATGTCGCGCTATACCAGCATGGCGCGGCGGCGATCGTGCTGAACGCCGAGCCCGATTCGTTCGCCAACGCGTTCTTTCAGCAACATGGGCTCTCGCTTTGCGCATCGGCGTTTCGTCTCGACGATGCTCAGCGTGCGCTCGAGCGCGCCGCGGGTTTTGGCTACGCGCCGTTTGCCGAGCGCACTGGCCCTAAAGAACGCATCGTGCCTGCCGTGCGTTCCCCAGACGGCAGTATTAACTACTTAGTGAACGAAACGTCGGGCCAGCCGACGCTATTCGAAGCGGATTTCATCTTGACCGATGTCGATGGACCGAGCGAAGTCGGACCGCTGACCGGTATCGATCACGTCTGTTTAGCTTTGCCGATGGGAGCGCTCGATAGTTGGACCTTGTTTTTGAAGGCCGTATTCGGGATGGACGCATCGCCTACCGTCACCGTGCCGGATCCGTACGGGTTGGTTCGATCGCGCGCGTTCAGTCATCCCGGGGGTTCGCTGCGCATTGTGCTTAATGCGTCGGCGGAGGGACATACCGCCGTGGCCGAGACAGTGCACGTATACGGCGGAACGGGGCTGAACCATGTGGCGTTCGGCACAGACGATATTTTCGGTGCGGTGTCCGAGCTGAAGGCGCAGGGTTTGCCGCTGCTGCGCATTGCGCACAACTACTACGACGATCTCGAAGCCCGCTACGGGCTACCTGAAGCGTTCCTGGCCAAGTTGCGCGGGCACGACCTGCTTTACGACCGAGACGAGCGCGGTGGAGAGTTTATCCACGCGTACACCGAGACGCTCGATCAACGGTTCTTCCTCGAAATCGTAGAGCGGCGCGGGGGATACGACGGCTATGGCGCACCGAACGCCGCGGTGCGGTTAGCCGCTCAGGCACGCCAGCGCCAGGGCAGCGGGGTGACCTAGTTCCCCATACCGGCTATCGCTATACCGCTACGCCATTGCACAACATCGTACACGCCACCGGGCCTGGCGCATTCCTTCGCTTTATCACAAAGACCGCGGGCACCACCCGCGGCGATGACCCTTGGAGATTGGAGACAGACGCATGATGAATACTTACGGCACTCAAATCGGCCGCACGGCGATCGCGGTTGCAGTCGCGGCAGCAGCGCTCTCGTGGACGCCCGCCTTTGCGCAGAGTAGCGTGACGCTATACGGCGCCGTCGATGACGCGTTGACGTACGTCAACAACCAGAAAGGCAGCTCGAACGTCTATCTGCGGCAAGGCAACCTGTATGCGTCGAAGTTCGGCCTGCAAGGCAAGGAAGACCTCGGCGGCGGAACGCTTGCGATTTTCGATCTCCAGAACGGTTTCGACTTGAATACCGGCGCGCTTTCCTCCTCGGGCCTCATGTTCAATCGGCAAGCCTACGTTGGGCTTCAAAACGCTCGCGTCGGGACGTTGACGGTAGGGCGCCAGTACACGCCGTACTACATGTTCGTCGGCCCGCTCACCGGCAGCTTTTGGCTCACTGGCGCGACCGGTGCGCATCCCGGCGATATCGATGGGCTCGACACGACGGTGCGGGTCAACAACTCGCTCGTCTATACCTCGCCAAGCTGGGGCGGCTTGCAAGCGAGCGCCATGTACGCGTTCGGCGGCATTGCCGGCAGTACGGGGCTCGGGCAAACCTACAGTGGTGCCCTGCGTTATTTGAACGGCCCGATGACCCTCGCACTCGGATACCTGCGCATGGACAATGCGCAGCGTACGGCCGGCTTCGATCCGTCGTCGACGGGGAGCTTCGGTGTGTCGGCACTGAATGCGGGCTACGCCTCCGCAAACGCGGTGCAGCACATTGCCGCTGCCGGCAACTACACACTCGGCAATCTCGTTCTGGGGCTGTCGTATTCGAACGTCGAGTATCAGGCGGGCGGACGTTCGCTCTTCCACTCGACGGCCGTATTCAATACCTACGCCGCGCTCGCGTCCTATCGCTTCACGCCAGCGTTCGACGTCGGCGCTGGCGTTGCGTACACCGCGGCATCGAAGGCCAATGGGATCAGCAGTGCGGCGCGCTACTCGCAATATTCGTTGAAGGAGGCGTATCACTTGTCCAAGCGCACGACGCTGTATGCGCTGCAGGCCTATCAGCACGCAAGCGGGCAGACGCTCGGCAGCGCTGGGGCCGGCAATATCGTGGACGCGGTGCCGTCGGTCGGCGACTCGCAAAACGGCACGCCTTCGTCCACGCATGCGCAATTCGTCGGCATGTTCGGCATCGCGACGTTGTTTTGACGATCGATTGCACGGCTCGGTCCGCGCGCATCGGGACGAAGATTTCGATGCGCGCGGCCGGCGTTTAGGGCTTTAGCGCGTGATGAGATCGTCCGGGTGATCGCGCCCGGCAGACCGTCAGCTACCGGCGTGCCGTTCAGACGTGAGACCGGCATGATGCCGCCCGCAGTCGACGTAGTGAAGATCTCGTCCGCATCACGCAGTAATGCTTCGTTCACCTTCAATGACCTTCAAACGATCCAGCTCGCGCATGCTCATGGTGATCAGGCCTGAACGCGTCACGGCGATCTCCAGCAGGGTCGAAAACCCTGGCAGGATGCGCCGAAACAGCTCAGCACTGCGACATCTGAACTTTGCCCAGATACGACATTAGAACTTTGCTCTTACATAAAATGTCAAAGCCGGATTCACATGTCCGGGCGCTGGCTAAATAGAAGTGTCCGGTTCTAAGATTATTTTTCTTTCGGTTTCAAAGGCAAGAGCGTAGAAGAAAAATGCCTGAGCGGGCAGGGCGTTGACGCCTTAGGTGAGGGCACGTGCAGACCGACGACCTGGTTTTGAAGGTTGGGCAGGGCTCAACTGCACGATCG
>NZ_QUBS01000065.1 GCF_003390925.1 Trinickia diaoshuihuensis
CGGGCCCGGCAGGGGCCTCGGCCGCGCGCGGCGTTTTGCGCGCCGACGGGCTGCCGGCGCGAACGGGGGCGCGGCTCGGCGAGGCCGGCCGCGGATGCTTGGCTGTCAATTTGACGCGCATAAAATCTCACACTGCGATCGCACGCAGCAGCTCGGTTTCTAGCTGAATCTGCAGGCGGTTGTCGGAAAGGCCGCGCCCGTCGAGCAGGAACACGTCCTCGACGCGCTCGCCGAGCGTGTTGATCCGCGCCGCATGAACGCCGATCCGATGCTCCGCCAGCACGCGCGCGATCGAATAAAGAAGCCCCGGCCGGTCGTTGGCCGACACGGACAGGATGTAGTACTGCCCACGCTCGTCGGCTCGCAAGTCGACGCGCGGGGTAATCGGGAACGTTCGCGACAGCCTCGAGAGCCGACCCTTCGACGGCTCGGGCAATGGAGCATCGGAGGACAGGCGCGCGGCAAGCTGCTGCTCGACCAAGTTGGCAATGTCGCGGTACTGCACGTCGTCCTCGGCGTGCGCAACGATGAAATTATCGAGCGCGTAGCCGTGGCGGGTCGTATTGATGCGCGCATCGAGCACCGAAAGACCGTTGCGGTCGAAATAGGCGCAGATGCCGGCGAATAGATCGGAGCGGTCCGGCACGTAGACGAGCACTTGCAGCGCTTCGCCGATCGGCGACGGCCGCGCCCGGACGATCGGCGCGTCCGTGCGTACGTGCCGGTACAGCACACGCGTTTGCCACGCGATGTCGGCCGCGTCGTGGCGCAGGAAGTAGCCCACGTCGAGCTGGTCCCAAAGCGCGCGGTGCGCGTTCTCGGGCACCGTTTCGAGCCGCAACAAGGCTAGGGCTTCCTCCTGCCGCGTCTTGAGTTCGGAATGCTCGTCGGGACGCGCGCCGCCGAGCACGGCGAGCGTCATTCGGTACAAATCCTCGAGCAGCTTGCCCTTCCAGGTGTTCCATACCTTCGGGCTCGTGCCGCGAATGTCGGCCACGGTCAGCAAATAAAGCGCCGTGAGCCGCCGCTCGTCGCCGACGAGTTCCGCGAACTGCTTGATGACTTGCGGATCGCTCGTATCTTGCTTTTGCGCGACCTGGCTCATCGTCAAATGCTGGCGTACGAGCCAGACGACGAGCGCGGTGTCTTCGCTCGAGATGCCGTGATCGCGGCAGAAGCGCCGGGCATCGGCCATGCCGAGCGTCGAGTGGTCGCCGCCTCGACCCTTCGCGATATCGTGAAACAGCGCGGCGACATACAGCACCCATGGCCGCTCGAAGTTGGCCATCAATTGGCTGCAGAACGGGTATTCGTGCGCATGCTCGGCCAGCGCGAACCGGCGCAGGTTGCGCAGCACCATCAGGATGTGCTGATCGACCGTGTAGACGTGGTAGAGATCGTGCTGCATTTGCCCGACGATGCGCCGGAAATTCAGCAGATAGCGGCCGAGCACGCTAGTCTGATTCATGAGCCGCAGCGCATGCGTGATACCTTGCGGCTGCTTCAGGATCTCGATGAAGAGCCGGCGGTTCTCCGGATCGCGCCGCCAACGCGAATCCATGATGTCGCGCGCGTTGTATAGCGCCCGCAACGTGCGGGCGGAGAGGCCCTTGGTGCCGTGCGTCGTCTCGTAGAGCAAGAACGCCTCGAGGATCGCCGAAGGCGTGCGCTCGAACACGTCGTCGCTCGCGATTTCGATCATGCCTTGCTTCTCGACGAAACGCTCCGACATCACGCGCGTGATGCCGCTCGTGCGCGGGAACAATTGCGCTTCGATGTTTTGAATCAGGATCGTCGCAAGCTGCGTCACGGCTTTGGCGGCCCAGTAATAGCGGCGCATGAGTTGCTCGCTTGCTCGCCGCGCTTGCGTGGCGCTATACCCGAAGCTTTCGGCGGCGGCCGTTTGCAGATCGAAGACGAGCACGTCCTGGCGCCGTCCGGCAATCACGTGCAGCCGTGCGCGCAGCATCTTCAGAAACGCCTCGTTGCGGCGCAATTCCCGCGCTTCGCGCGCCGTAATCAGGCCGCGTTCGTCGAGCTCGCGCCAGCTTCGTCCGAAGCCGGCTGCACGGGCGATCCATAGGATGAGCTGCAAGTCGCGCAAGCCCCCCGGGCTTTCCTTCACGTTCGGCTCGAGGCTGTACGGCGTGTCTTGGAATTTCGCGTGGCGCTGGCGCATTTCGAGCACCTTGGCCTGAAAGAACGCCCGTGCGTCCAGCGTATCGTTGAAGCGGAGCACGAAATGCTCGAAGAGGGCGGTGCTTCCCGTGATGCGCCGGGCCTCGAGCAGAGAGGTGCGCACGGTGATGTCGTTGCCCGCCTCTTCGATACATTGCGCCGCCGTGCGCACGCTGCTGCCGATCTCGAGCCCGAGATCCCAAGCCATCCCGATGAAGCGCTCGATCCGCGCGTCGAGTTCAGGCGGGGCGTTATCGGGCAGCAGCACGAGGATATCGATGTCGGAGTAGGGCGCGAGTTCGCCGCGGCCATATCCGCCGACGGCCACGAGCGCGCTCGATGGCGGCAGCTCGCAGACGTCCCATGCGCGTCTGAGCGCGTCGTCCGTCGTGCGCGAAAGCGCTTGCATGAGCGCTTCGACGCGGCTTGCCGTTTTGAAGCGCGCGAGGAGATCGGCTTTCGCGGCGCGATAGTCGGCTTTGACCGAGGCTGGATCGGGGATGACGGCGGGGACGCTCATAGGCTGGCGAAAACGGCTCGAAACCGATTGATTCGTGAGTGGGTGGGCATGGTGGTCGGCCCGGCACGGCCAGGCGGCTCGCGCCGGCGGCGCGCTCGCCGGTCATGTCGGCGAGCGGCCGGCGGTGGCGGCATGCCGTCGCCGGCCGGCGGCGCTTGTACCGTTCGATCCTCGCCGCTTAGGCCGCGACGGCGATCGACGGTTTGGCCGGCGTGCCCGCCGACACGGTCAGCACGTCGTAGCCCGTGTCCGTCACGAGCACCGTGTGCTCCCACTGCGCGGACAGGCTCCGATCCTTCGTCTTGACGGTCCATTGGTCGGGCATCGTGCGAATTTCGCGCCGTCCCGCGTTGATCATCGGCTCGATCGTGAAGATCATGCCCTTTTGCAGTTCGAGCCCGGTGCCGGGGCGGCCGTAATGCAGAATTTGCGGGTCTTCGTGGAATACCGTGCCGATTCCGTGGCCGCAGTACTCGCGCACCACGCTGTAGCCGCTCGCCTCGGCGTGGCGCTGAATGGCGTGGCCGATATCGCCGAGCCGGGCGCCGGGGCGCACCTGTTCGATCCCGAGCCACATGCATTCGTAAGTGACTTGCGCGAGGCGTTTGGCGAGAATCGAGCCCTCGCCGGCAATGAACATGCGGCTCGTATCGCCGAAGTAGCCGTCCTTGATGACGGTGATGTCGATGTTCAGCGCATCGCCGTTCTTGATGATCTTATCGCCGGGAATGCCGTGACAGATCACGTCGTTCACCGAAATGCACGTGGCCTTCGGGTAGGGCGGATAGCCGGGCGGCTGATAATTGAGCGGCGCGGGAACCGTTCCCTGCACGTCGAGCATGTAGTTGTGACAAAGCCGGTCGAGTTCGGCCGTGGTGACGCCGGGCTTGACGAACGGGGTAATGTAATCGAGCACTTCGCTCGCGAGACGGCATGCGATACGCATTTTCGCGATGTCGTCTTCGTTTTTGATCGTAATAGCCATGGGTGACGGGCCTGAAAGCGGGATGTGCGGACGTGAATGCCGCGATTATCGCACCATATGAGCCCCGTGGCAGCGCGTCGCGTCGCGCTTCTCGCGCCGTTCGGGCCGGCGCCGATGGTGCGCCGCAGCGGCAAACGTTCGCCGACGTTCCCCCCGAGGTTCGCCCGAGGTTCGCTCGAGTGGTAGCGCGGCTTGAGGGAGCTCACCCAAGCGTGGTATACTTTCGGGCTAGTCGTTGAAGTACCCAGGAAGTACCCACTCGCAAGCCGGCGCACCCAGGGTGCCGAGCCGCGGTTCGTTGCCACGTTTTCAGCGTGGGCGGGCGCGGCCGGTACGGCAGCCGGCTTAAGACCCAACCCTCGCGGAGAATTACATGGCAGTCACCATGCGTCAAATGCTGGAAGCCGGCGTGCACTTCGGTCACCAAACGCGCTTCTGGAACCCGAAGATGGCCCCCTTCATTTTCGGCCATCGCAACAAGATTCACATCATCAACCTCGAAAAGACGCTGCCGATGTACAACGACGCGCTGAAGTACGCGCGTCAACTGGCGGCCAATCGCGGCACGATCCTGTTCGTCGGCACGAAGCGTCAATCGCGCGACACGATCGCCCAAGAGGCGCAGCGCGCCGGCATGCCGTACGTCAACGCGCGTTGGCTCGGCGGCATGCTGACGAACTTCAAGACGCTGAAGGTATCGATCAAGCGTCTGAAGGATATGGAAGCGGCGGTCGAGGCGGGTGAGCTCGAGAAGATGAGCAAGAAGGAAGCGCTGCTGTTCGAACGCGAAATCGCCAAGCTGCAAAAGTCGATCGGCGGCGTGAAGGACATGGGCGGCATTCCGGACGCGATCTTCGTTGTCGACGTCGGCTACCACAAGATCGCCGTGACCGAGGCGAACAAGCTCGGCGTGCCGGTCATCGCCGTGGTCGACACGAACCACTCGCCGGAAGGCATCGATTACGTGATCCCGGGCAACGACGACGCCAGCAAGGCTGTGGCGCTGTACGCCGAAGGCGTGGCCGATGCGATCCTCGAAGGCCGTGCCAACGCGGTCAATGAAGTCGTGCAAGCCGCGCGCGGCGCCGACGGCGACGAGTTCGTCGAGGTGGGCGGGGAGCAGTAAAGCAACCCCGTCGCCGGCAAAAAAGGGGGCTCTCGATAGGCCCCCTTTTTTTAAGTGCTGGCGAAACGTGTGGCGCAATCGATGCGCCGCGAACGAATGCCTGCCGTTTGCATCGAATGCGAGCGGCGTGTGAAAGACAGACTCAAGGAGCGAATGATGGCGGCAATTACCGCAAGCATGGTGGCTGAACTGCGCGCGAAGACCGACGCGCCGATGATGGAATGCAAGAAGGCGCTGACGGAAGCCGACGGCGACATGGGTCGCGCCGAAGAGCTGCTGCGCGTGAAGCTCGGCAACAAGGCCAGCAAGGCAGCCTCGCGCGTCACGGCCGAAGGCGTCATCGCGTCGTTCATCGGCGCCAACGCCGGCGCGCTCGTCGAACTGAACTGCGAAACCGATTTCGTCGCGAAGAACGACGATTTCAATGCGTTCGCCAAGCAAGTGGCCGAACTCATCGTGTCGCAAAACCCGGCCGACGTGGCCGCGCTGTCGGCTCTGCCGCTGAACGGCGAGACGGTCGACGCGGTGCGTCTCGCGCTCGTCGGCAAGATCGGCGAAAACCTCTCGATCCGCCGTTTCGCCCGTTTCGAAACGTCGAACAAGCTGGCTGCGTACCTGCACGGCACGCGCATCGGCGTGCTCGTCGAATTCACGGGCGCCGACGAGCAAGTCGGTAAGGACGTCGCGATGCACGTGGCGGCCATGAAGCCGGTTTCGCTGTCGTCGGACGACGTGCCGGCCGAGCTGATCGCCAAGGAACGCAGCATCGCCGAACAAAAGGCGGCCGAATCGGGCAAGCCGGCCGAAATCGTCGCGAAGATGGTCGAAGGCAGCGTGCAGAAGTACCTGAAGGAAGTCTCGCTCCTGAACCAGACGTTCGTGAAGAACGACAAGCAGACGATCGAGCAAATGCTGAAGGCGGCCGGTGCGTCGGTGCAAAAGTTCGCGCTCTTCGTGGTGGGCGAAGGCATCGAAAAGCGTCAAGACGACTTCGCGGCCGAAGTGGCTGCGCAAGTTGCCGCGGCCAAGCAGCAGTAAGTTCGCCGTTGCCGTACCCGTGGCGGGCGCCATGCCCGCCGCGGCAGGTTCGCTCGGCGAACCGATCGGGGTTAACCCGAGCCGCCGTCAGATTCCCTTATGACGGCGGTCGAGCTTGCCCCGCACTATGTTTCACCCCTACAGTTCCACATTGTCGTGATCTCTTCGGCGCGATCGGATACCGCTATGCCCACAGCCTACAAACGCGTTCTTCTCAAACTCTCCGGCGAAGCTCTGATGGGCGACGATTCGTTCGGCATTAATCGCGGAACGATCGAACGCATGGTGGCCGATGTTGCCGAAGTCGTCCGGCTCGGCACCCAGTTGGCTGTCGTGATCGGCGGCGGCAATATCTTCCGCGGTGTGGCGGGCGGCGCGGCGGGCATGGATCGCGCGACGGCCGACTACATGGGCATGCTGGCCACGATGATGAACGCGCTGGCTTTGCAAGACGCGATGCGCCACGCCGGTATCGAGGCGCGCGTGCAATCGGCGCTGCGGATGGATCAGGTCGTCGAGCCGTACATCCGCCCGCGCGCGATTCGTCAGCTCGAAGAGGGCAAGGTCGTGATTTTCGCGGCCGGCACCGGCAACCCGTTCTTTACGACCGATACGGCCGCCGCGCTGCGCGGCTCCGAGGTCGGGGCGGAGGTCGTGCTCAAGGCGACCAAGGTCGACGGCGTATACTCCGCGGATCCGAAGAAAGATCCGTCCGCGACGCGCTATTCGACGATCAGCTTCGATGAAGCGATCGGCCGCAATCTGCAGGTGATGGACGCGACGGCATTTGCGCTGTGCCGCGACCAAAAGCTGCCGATCCGCGTGTTCTCGATCGTCAAGCCCGGCGCGCTCAAGCGGATCGTACAAGGTGAGGACGAGGGCACTCTCGTCCACGTGTAAACTCCCGTAAGAGAAGCGGGGCGTGTTTTGCCCGAGGCGCCGCCACGGCGCCGCGCGGGCGAAGCCGCACAACGATGAAGTTTTGGAGGTCTAAATGAGCGTAGCAGAGGTCAAGAAGAGCGCCGATCAGAAAATGCAGCGTTCGATCGAAGCGTTCAAGAACGATTTGGCGAAAATCCGCACGGGTCGCGCGCACACGGGTTTGCTCGACCATATCCAGGTCGATTACTACGGTTCGAACGTGCCCATCTCGCAAGTCGCCAATCTGACGCTCATCGACGCGCGTACGATCGGCGTGCAGCCGTGGGAAAAGAAGATGGTCGCCGTCGTCGAAAAGGCGATCCGCGAATCGGATCTGGGTCTGAACCCCGCCACGCAAGGCGATTTGATCCGCGTGCCGATGCCCGCCTTGACCGAGGAGCGCCGTCGCGAACTGACGAAGGTCGTCAAGAGCGAGGGCGAAACGGCGAAGGTGGCCGTGCGCAATCTGCGTCGTGACGCGAACGAACAGCTCAAGAAGCTCGTCAAAGACAAAGAGATTTCGGAAGACGATGAGCGTCGCGCCGGCGATGACGTGCAAAAGCTGACCGATAAATACGTCGCCGAGATCGATAAGCTCGTCCAATCGAAAGAAGCCGAGATCATGACCGTCTGAGGCTTCGCAGTCTCGACGTGTCCTTCATTTTTTTGCAGTTTGAGTCTCGGCGGCCATGACCTATACCAGCTCTACCGTTCGCGTGCCCGATGTCGCTGCTGTACCGCGGCATATCGCGATCATCATGGACGGCAACGGCCGTTGGGCCACGCAGCGCCGCTTGCCGCGCGTGGCCGGTCACACGCGCGGGGTTGAAGCCGTGCGTACGGCCGTCGAAGCTTGCGCTCGCGCCGGCGTCGAATACCTGACGCTATTCGCGTTCAGCTCGGAGAACTGGCGCCGCCCCGTGGACGAAGTGTCGTTCTTGATGCGCTTGTTCGTCACCGCGCTCGAGCGCGAAGTCGGCAAACTGCACGCCAACGGAATTCGTTTGCGCGTGGTCGGCGATTTGTCGCTGTTCGATACGCGCGTGCAGGATCTGATCCGCCGGGCCGAAACGAAGACCGCGCGCAACACGCGTTTGACGTTGACGATCGCGGCCAACTACGGCGGCCGTTGGGACATTCTGCAAGCTGCTCGTAAGCTGGCCGAGCAGTCGGCCAGCGCGGGGCAGGCGGTGCCGATCGACGAAGCCAGCTTCGCCGAGCACCTCGCGCTCTCCTATGCGCCCGAGCCCGATCTGTTCATCCGCACGGGCGGCGAGACGCGCATCAGCAACTTCCTGCTGTGGCAGCTCGCCTATACCGAGCTCTACTTCACCGACGCATACTGGCCCGATTTCGACGCGAAGACGCTATCCGATGCGATCGCATCGTACGCGCGCAGGGAGCGCCGCTTCGGGCGCACCAGCGCCCAACTCGAGCCTCAATCGCAAGACGCCGATTCCCTTCCATGCTGAAAACCCGCGTCATCACCGCCGTGGTGCTGCTGGCGGTGCTGCTGCCGGTCACGCTGTTCGCACCGGTTGCCGCCTTCGGCGCACTGATCGCGGTTGCGCTCGTTGCGGGCGCCTGGGAGTGGGCTCGCCTGCTCAAACTGCCGGGGGGTGCCCCGTTCGGCTATGCACTGGCTGCCGCCCTGGCGTTGGCCGCTAGCACGCGCCTAGGCTTGGGCGCCCATGCGGCGCGACCGCTGCTCGAGGCTGCCGCCGTATTTTGGGTGCTCGCCGGTCCCTATGTGTTGATTCGCCGGCCTACGCTCGCGCACGGCGCCTGGCGGCTATTTCTCGCCGTCGCGGGTCTCGTCGTCCTCGTCGCCTGCTGGCACGCGCTCGTCGCCGCCCGTATTCTTGGCGTATCGTTCGTGTTGTCCGTTCTGCTAGTCGTTTGGCTGGCCGATATCGGCGCATACTTTGCCGGCAAGGCGTTCGGCAAACATAAGCTCGCACCCGCGATCAGCCCGGGCAAGACCTGGGAAGGGGCGATCGGCGGCTGGCTCGCCGTCATGGTCGTGGCGTTGGCCGTATGGCCGTCGCATGCGTTCGCGCCCACGCTCGTTTCGGCGTTGGGCGAGCGCATCGGCACGGCGCGCACGCTGCTCGTGCTGACGGTGCTGGTGGCATTTAGCATCGTCGGCGATCTATTCGAATCGATGCTCAAGCGTCAGGCGGGCGTGAAGGATTCCAGCGCGCTGTTGCCTGGGCACGGCGGGGTGCTGGACCGAATCGACGCACTTCTGCCGGTGCTGCCGCTGGCGATGCTGCTCGTTGGCTAAGCGCTAAGGATTTTAGATATGAAAAAATGTCTGACACTGCTCGGCTCCACGGGCTCGATCGGCGACAGTACGCTCGACGTCGTCGCGCGTCACCCCGATCGCTTCTCCGTTTATGCGCTGACCGCGCATCGCAACGGCGAGAAGCTCGTCGCGCAATGCTTGCGCTTCTCGCCCGAAGTGGCGGTGGTCGGCGATGCCGAGACCGCGGCCAGCGTTCAGGCGCAGTTGAAGGCCGCCGGCTCTAAGACCCAAGTCGCATATGGACGCGATGCGCTCGTGCAGGTGGCGCAAAGCGAGCAGTGCGACACCGTCGTCGCCGCGATCGTCGGTGCGGCCGGCCTCGCGCCCACCCTGGCGGCGGCGCGCGCGGGCAAGCGTATCTTATTGGCCAATAAAGAAGCGCTCGTCATGTCGGGCGCGATCTTCATGGATGCGGTGCGCGACCACGGCGCGACGCTGCTGCCCGTTGACAGCGAGCACAACGCGATCTTCCAATGTCTGCCGCGCGACGCGGCCGAACACGGCGGCGTCACCAAAATCATTTTGACTGCCTCGGGTGGTCCGTTCCGTACCCGTGAGCCCGCCACGCTCGCCGCCGTCACGCCCGACGAAGCGTGCAAACATCCGAATTGGGTGATGGGCCGCAAGATCTCGGTCGATTCGGCGACGATGATGAACAAGGGGCTCGAAGTCATCGAAGCGCATTGGCTCTTCGGCCTCGCGGGCGACCGGATCGAGGTTTTGATCCATCCGCAAAGCGTCATCCATTCGCTTGTCTCGTACGCCGACGGCTCGGTCCTCGCGCAACTGGGCAATCCCGATATGCGCACGCCGATCGCGCATGCGCTCGCGTTCCCCGAGCGCGTCGATTCGGGCGTCGGGCAGCTCGACCTCGCCCAAATCGCCATGCTGCAATTCGAGAAGCCCGACTACGAGCGTTTCCCGTGTCTGGCGCTGGCGATGCAGGCGCTGGCCGCGGGCGGCGTCGCGAGCGCGGCGTTGAACGCGGCGAACGAGATCGCGGTCGAGGCGTTCCTCGAGCGCCGGATCGGCTTCATGGATATCGCGCGCACGGTCGATACGGTCCTCGATCGCTTGTCGAACAGTACGCCGAGCGGGCTCGACGACGTCCTCGCCGCCGATGCCGATGCACGCCGCGCGGCGAACGAGTTCATCGCCGGGCGCGCGTTCGTCGCGCCGGCGGCACATCGCGCCGGCACCGTCGATCGCGCGGTGCAGTGAGCGTTCGATGAACCTGCTGATCGAAGTCGTCGCATTCGCCGTAGCGATCGGCGTGCTCGTGGTGGTCCACGAGTATGGCCACTACAGCGTGGCGCGGCTTTGCGGCGTCAAGGTGCTGCGTTTTTCGATCGGTTTCGGACGGCCGCTCGTCAGTTGGGTCGGACGCAAGACCGGCACGGAGTGGACGATTTCGGCGTTGCCGCTCGGCGGCTACGTCAAGATGCTCGACGAGCGCGATCCCGGTCCCGGCATCGCGCCTTCCGATCTGCCGTACGCATTCAACCGTCAGCACGTGGCCAAGCGGATCGCCATCGTATTGGCGGGCCCGCTGGCCAACTTCGTGCTGGCCATCGCGCTGTTTTCGATCGTGTTCGCCACGGGCGTGACCGAGCCCGTCGCGACGCTCGCCACCCCGCCGGCGGGTAGCGTGGCGGCCCGCGCGGGCTTCGAGGGCGGGGAAACGGTCGTCGCGATCGGCGACGAGCACGGCGCCGAGGTCGAGGCGGTGCGCTCGTGGTCGGATCTACGCTGGAAATTGCTCGATGCCGCGTTCGATCATCGCCGCATCGTGCTGCAAGCGCGTGACGGCCGCGGCACATACGACTTCCAAGTCGACCTGCGCCATGTGCGCGGAAATGATCTGGACGACGATTTCCTGACGAAGCTCGGCTTCGATGAGGGCGGGACGCTCACGGTCGCCGCCGTCGAGGCGGGCAGCGCCGCGCAGCGCGCCGGGCTGCAAGCGGGCGACACGTTGCGCACGGCCGGCGGGGCGCCGATCGACGGCGCGCAGGCGTTCATCGCCTATGTCAAGGCGCGGGCGGGCCGCCCGATCGCGCTCGGCATCGAGCGGGGCACCCCCGCGCAACCGCTGACGGTGACCGTCGTGCCCGATGCGCGCGAGGATGCGCAAACGGGCGCGGCCTCCGGCCGCATCGGCGCCGCGCTCGAGACGCACGTGCAAACCGCGCGTGTCCGTTACAGCCTGGCCGAAAGCGTCGCGCGCAGCGCGCGGCGCACCTGGGACATCGCCGTATACTCCGTGCGCATGTTCGGACGCATGCTGACGGGCCAGGCGTCGCTCAAGAATTTGTCGGGTCCCGTGACGATCGCCGACTATGCGGGAAAGAGCGCGCAACTCGGCTGGGCGCCGTTTTTTTCGTTTCTCTCGCTGGTCAGCATCAGCCTCGGCGTGTTGAACTTATTGCCAATTCCGGTATTGGACGGGGGGCATCTGTTATATTATTTGGTTGAAGCCGCAACCGGCAAAGCCGTGTCGGAACGCTGGCAGCTCGTTTTGCAAAGGGCGGGTCTCGTGTGCATCGTCGTGTTGTCGGCGATCGCGCTCTTCAACGATCTGGCTCGTTTAATCCATTTCTAAAGTGTTCGGCGGTACGCAAGTGCGCGGCCGCGACGGACAGATGTAGCTAAAAACTCTGGGGATGCACGTTGTTCAAACCTCATCGCTTTGTTCCTAAGACGGTTGCCATCGCGGCGGTTGCCGCTCACGGGCTCGTCGCTCACGCTGCGACGGCGCCCTTCGTGGTGAAAGACATCCGGATCGAGGGCTTGCAACGGGTCGAGCCCGGCACGGTGTTCTCGTACCTGCCGATCAAACGGGGCGATACGTTCACGGACGACAAAGCGTCGGAGGCGATCCGCGCCTTGTACGCAACGGGCTTCTTCAGCGACGTACGCATCGCGACGGACGGCGACGTCGTCATCGTCAACGTGGCCGAACGCCCGGCCATCGGCGAGATCGACTTCTCGGGTTTGCACGAGTTCGACAAGGACGCGCTCACCAAAGCGCTCAAGAGCGTCGGCCTTTCGCCGGGCCGTTACTACGACAAGTCGCTCGTCGATCGTTCGGAGCAAGAGCTCAAGCGCCAATATCTGACGCGCGGCTTTTACGCCGCCGAAGTCACGACCACGGTCACGCCGATCGACAACAGCCGCGTGTCGATCCTGTTCGCCGTGAACGAAGGCCCCAGCGCGAAGATTCGCCAGGTCAACTTCATCGGCAACAAGGCGTTCAGCACGAGCGCGCTGCGCGACGAAATGCAGTTGTCCACGCCGAACTGGTTCTCCTGGTACACGAAGAACGATCTCTACTCGAAGGACAAGCTGACGGGCGACCTCGAGAACGTTCGTTCGTTTTACTTGAATCGCGGCTATCTCGAATTCAATATCGAATCGACGCAGGTCTCGATTTCGCCCGACAAGAAGGACATGTACCTGACGTTGACGGTGCATGAGGGCGAGCCCTACACGGTGTCGAGCATCAAGCTGGCCGGTAACCTGCTCGATCGCGAAGCCGAGCTGCAAAAGCTCGTGACGATCAAGCCGGGGCAGCGCTTTTCCGCCGAGAAGCTGCAAGCGACGACGAAGGCGATCGTCAACAAGCTCGGCGAGTACGGCTATGCGTTCGCCACGGTCAACGCGCAGCCCGATATCGATCAAGTGCATCACAAGGTGGCGCTGACGCTGCAAGTCGATCCGAGCCGCCGCGTCTACGTGCGCCACATCAACGTCACGGGCAATACGCGCACGCGTGACGAAGTCATTCGCCGTGAAATGCGCCAGCTCGAGAGCTCGTGGTTCGATTCGAGCCGCCTCGCGCTCTCGAAAGACCGGATCAACCGTCTCGGCTACTTCACCGACGTCGATGTGACGACGGTGCCGGTTGGCGGCACGTCCGACCAAGTCGACGTCGACGTCAACGTCAAGGAAAAGCCGACGGGGGCGATCACGCTCGGCGCCGGTTTCTCGTCGACGGACAAGGTGGTGCTCTCGGCCGGGATTTCGCAAGACAACGTCTTCGGGTCGGGGACGAGCCTCTCCGTGAACGTGAACACGGCGCGTTCGTACCGCACGTTGACCGTCACGCAGGTCGATCCGTACTTCACGGTCGACGGCATCAAGCGCATCACCGATGTTTACTACCGCACGACGCAGCCGCTGTATTACTCGACGAGTTCGAGCTTCCGCATCATCACGGCGGGCGGCGACCTGAAGTTCGGGATTCCGTTCTCCGAAGTCGATACCGTGTATTTCGGCGCGGGCTTCGAGCAGAACCGTCTCGATATCGATTCGACGACGCCGCAGGTCTACAAGGACTACGTCACCAACTTCGGCCGCGTGTCGAACAACGTGCCGTTCACGATCGGCTGGTCGCGCGACGCGCGTGACAGCGCGCTCGTGCCGAGCCGCGGTTATTTCACGCAGGCGAATGCCGAATACGGCACGCCGGTCGGCGCGGCGCAGTACTACAAGGCCGACGTGCAAGCGCAGTACTACTATTCGTTCGCGCGTGGTTTCGTGCTGGGCTTGAACTTCCAGGGCGGTTACGGCAACGGTCTGGGCGGCAAACCGTTCCCGATCTTCAAGAACTACTTCGCGGGCGGTATCGGCTCCGTGCGGGGCTACCAGCCGAGCTCGCTCGGTCCGCGCGATTCGTCGACGAACGATCCGATCGGCGGCTCGAAGATGGTCGTGGGCAATATCGAGTTGACGTTCCCGCTGCCGGGTACAGGCTATGACCGCACGCTGCGCGTGTTCACGTTCTTCGACGGCGGTAACGTCTGGGGGACGGAGGGCTCGAGCAGCGGCGCGAACGGCTTGCGTTACGGCTACGGTCTGGGTCTCGCGTGGATTTCGCCGATCGGCCCGCTCAAGATCAGTTTAGGCTTCCCGGTTCAGAAGCATACGGGCGACCAATACCAGAAATTCCAATTCCAGATCGGGACGGCGTTCTGACGGCGCGCCATACCCTGTCCAGCATCGAGAGGAAGATTTTGCAAACCGGTACGTTTTTCAGACACGTGATGGGCGCGATGGCGCTGACGGGGGCGCTCGTCGCGGGTGTCGCCCAGGCGCAAGAGGCCCGCATCGCGGCGGTCAACTCCGATCGCATCCTGCGCGAATCGGCGGCGGCGAAGGCTGCCCAGACCAAGCTCGAGGCGGAATTCGCGAAGCGCGACAAAGATCTGCAAGACATGGCCGGCCGGCTAAAGTCGATGTCCGATCAGTTGGATAAGAACGGCGCATCGATGTCGCCCGCCGATCGCGCGGCGAAGCAGCGCGACATCGCGAATCTCGACACCGAGTTTCAGCGCAAGCAGCGCGAGTTCCGCGAGGATCTGAACCAGCGCCGCAACGAAGAGCTGGCGGCGGTGCTCGATAGGGCGAACAAGGTCATCAAACAGATCGCCGAGCAGCAGCATTACGATTTGATCGTGCAGGAAGCCGTCTACGTGAGCCCGCGCATCGACATCACCGACCAGGTGCTGAAGGCGCTGGCCGCCTCGAGCGCAAGCTCGGCGAACTGAACGACGGAGTGGTACGCGAATGGCATTGACGCTCGAGCAAATCTCGCAGCGCTTCGGCGGCGAGGTCGTAGGCGATGCAGCCTTGAAGGTGGAGGGGCTGGCGCCGCTCGATCAGGCGCAACCGCACCAATTGGCGTTTCTTGCCAATCCGAAATATTTATCGCAAGTCGAGACGACACAGGCCGGCGCCATTCTGATCGCGCCCGGCGATCTCGCGAAACTTGCGTCGCGCGAGGGGCGTAACTTCATCGTCACGCCCAACCCGTACGCTTATTTCGCGCGCGTGGCGCAACTATTCATCGATCTGGCCGCGCCGAAGGTCGCCGCGGGCGTGCATCCGAGCGCCGTCATCGACCCGAGCGCGCAGGTGGCGCCGGACGCCGTGATCGGCCCGCATGCCGTGATCGAAGCGGGAGCCGTCATCGGCGCGCGCGCGCGGATCGATGCCAACGTCACGATCGGGCGCGGCACGCGCATCGGAGAGGATGCGCATTTGTATCCGAACGTCGCCGTCTATCATGGGTGCAAGATCGGGCCGCGTGCCATCATCCACGCCGGTGCCGTCATCGGTTCGGACGGTTTCGGCTTCGCGCCCGATTTCGTGGGCGAGGGCGAGGCCCGCACGGGCAGTTGGGTCAAGATTCCGCAGGTGGGCGGCGTGACGATCGGGGCCGACGTCGAAATCGGCGCGAACACGACGATCGACCGCGGCGCGATGGCCGATACGATCATCGAGGAGTGCGTGAAAATCGACAACCTCGTGCAGATCGGCCACAACTGCAAGATCGGCGCGTACACCGTGATCGCCGGTTGCGCCGGGATCGCGGGCAGCACGACGATCGGCCGCCACTGCATGATCGGCGGCGCCGTCGGCGTTGCGGGGCACGTGACGCTCGGCGATTTCGTCATCGTGACGGCCAAGTCGGGCGTATCCAAGTCGCTCCTCAAGCCGGGCATTTATACGAGCGCGTTTCCGGCCGTCGGTCATGCCGAATGGAACAAGAGCGCCGCGCTCGTGCGCAATCTGGACAAGATGCGCGAGCGCATCAAGACACTCGAAGCAACGCTTGCCGAGCGGGGAGGCAACGCTTGAGCAGGCGTCGGGGCAACGCTGATCAAGGCGTCGCCCCGGCAGGTGGCGCATGGCGCCGCAATCAGCATCCGCAGTCAATCACCCGCGCGAGACCATTGCGTGGAGCAGACACACCATGAGCACTGAAAAAATCAATCTCGACATCCATAAGATCCTCACGCTGCTGCCGCATCGCTATCCGATCCTGCTCGTGGACAGGGTGCTCGAGCTCGAGCCGCACAAGAGCATCAAGGCGTTGAAGAACGTGTCGATCAACGAACCGTACTTCATGGGGCATTTCCCGCAACGTCCCGTGATGCCTGGCGTGCTGATTCTCGAGGCGCTCGCGCAGACGGCGGCTTTGCTGACGTTCGCCGAGGAACCGCACGATCCGGAAACGACGCTGTATTACTTCGTCGGGATCGACGGGGCGCGCTTCAAGCGCGTCGTCGAACCGGGCGATCAACTGATTCTGAACGTGACGTTCGAGCGCTATATGCGCGGCATTTGGAAGTTCAAGGCACGCGCCGAAGTCGACGGTGCCACTGCCGCCGAAGCTGAGCTAATGTGCACGGTGAAGCAGACGAACGAGTGACGAGACTGCGCCGGCACAGCCGGCCGCGGGCGCACGTCTCGGCCCAGGCCTCGATCGAAGGCCGACCGAGGCGGCCGATACGTCGCAACTGAGCATAGAGAAGGGCGATAAGCGCATGAGCAGGATTCATCCCACAGCGGTCATCGAGCCGGGCGCGCAGCTCGGCGAGGACGTCGAGATCGGGCCGTACGCGATCATCGGCGCGAACGTCAAGATCGGCGCGCGCACGAGCGTCGGTTCCCATAGCGTGATCGAAGGCCATACGACGATCGGCGTCGACAATCGGATCGGCCACTACGCGAACGTAGGTGGGCGGCCGCAGGATATGAAGTACCAGGGCGAACCCACGCGGCTCGAGATCGGCGACCGCAATACGATTCGCGAATTCACGACGATCCACACGGGCACCGTGCAAGACGGTGGTGTGACGACGGTCGGCAACGACAACTGGGTCATGGCCTATGTGCACATCGGCCATGATTGTCATGTCGGCAACCACGTCATTTTGTCGAGCAACGCGCAGATGGCGGGGCACGTCATCGTGGGCGACTGGGCGATCATCGGCGGTATGTCGGGCGTCCACCAGTTCGTCAAGATCGGCGAGCACTCGATGCTCGGCGGCGCGTCGGCACTCGTGCAAGACATCCCGCCTTTCGTGATTGCCGCGGGTAATAAGGCCGAGCCGCACGGGATCAACGTCGAGGGATTGCGCCGCCGCGGGTTTTCCGCCGATGCGATCTCGGCGCTGCGCAGCGCCTACCGGCTGCTGTACAAAAACGGTTTGTCGCTCGAGGACGCGAAGACGCAACTTGCCGATCTCGCATCGGCGGGCGGCGACGGCGACGAGCACGTGCGCAAGCTCATCGCGTTCATCGAAACGTCGCAGCGCGGCATCATCCGCTAAGCGATGACGTTGCAATCGAATCCGTTGCGCGTCGCGATGGTCGCGGGCGAGCCGTCGGGCGATTTGCTGGCGGCCTCGCTGCTTGGCGGTCTGACGCGCACCTTGCCGCCCGCCACGCGCTATTACGGCATCGGCGGGCCCCGCATGGCGGCTCAGGGATTCGAAGCCCATTGGCCGATCGATAAGCTCGCCGTGCGCGGCTATGTCGAAGCGCTACGGCACATCCCTGAAATCCTCCGTATCCGCAACGAGCTCAAGCATCAGTTGCTGGCCGAGCCGCCGCACGTATTCATCGGCGTGGATGCGCCCGATTTCAATTTCGGGCTGGAGCGGGCGCTGCGCGGCGCCCGCATTCCGACGATTCACTTTGTCTGCCCGTCGATCTGGGCATGGCGCGGCGGCCGCATCAAGACGATCGTGAAGTCCGTCGATCACATGCTCTGCGTGTTTCCGTTCGAGACGGCGTTGCTTGAAAAAGCGGGCGTGTCGGCCACCTACGTGGGGCACCCGCTAGCCGATGAAATCCCCTTGGAGCCCGACGTCGCCGGTGCGCGTGCCGCCCTGGGCCTGCCCGCGACGGGACCGATCGTCGCCGTATTGCCCGGTAGCCGGCGCTCGGAAATCGGGCTCATCGGCCCGACGTTTTTCGCGGCGATGGCGATCATGCAACAGCGCGAGCCGGGCCTGCGGTTCGTGATGCCGGCCGCGACGCCCGCGCTGCGCGAGTTGCTGCAGCCGCTCGTCGCGGCGCATCCGGAGCTTGCGCTCACGCTGACCGACGGCGACGCGCAGCGGGCGATGACGGCGGCCGACGCCGTACTCGTCAAGAGCGGCACCGTGACGCTCGAAGCGGCGCTGCTCAAGAAGCCGATGGTGATCTCGTACAAGGTGCCGTGGCTGACGGGGCAGATCATGCGCCGGCAAGGCTATCTGCCATACGTCGGGCTGCCCAACATTTTGGCGGAACGCTTCGTCGTGCCCGAATTGCTGCAACACTTCGCCACGCCCGAAGCGCTGGCGGACGCAACGCTCGTCCAGTTGCACGACGACGCGAATCGGCGCACGCTCACCGAGGTATTCACGCAGATGCATTTGACGCTGCGCAGAAACACGGCCGAACGCGCGGCCGAGGCGGTTGCGCGCGTCATCGAAGCAAGGAAGCCGCGCCTATGACGAGTTCGCGATTGCCGCGCGCCAAGCCCGCATCCGCCGGGGATGAACCCGGCGCGCGCTCGCCCGGTCCCCGTCGCGCTCAGCGCGGGAGCGTGTCGCCGCAAGGCGCGCTCGATTTCAATTCGCCGCTCGATATCGTCTGCGGCGTGGACGAGGCGGGGCGCGGTCCGCTCGCCGGTCCCGTCGTCGCGGCGGCTGTCATTTTGGATCCGAAGCGCCGCATCCGCGGGCTCGACGATTCGAAAGCGCTCAGCGCGAAAAAACGCGAGGCGCTCTACGAGAAGATCGTCGAACGCTCGCTGAGCTATTGCGTGGCATCCGCGAGCGTCGAGGAAATCGATCGGCTCAACATCCTGCACGCGACCATGCTCGCGATGAAGCGGGCGGTGGAAGGGCTGGCTCTCACGCCCACGCTCGCCCGCATCGACGGCAACCGGTGCCCCGAGCTTTCCGTGCGCAGCGAAGCGGTCATCGGCGGCGATGCGCTCGTGCCGGCCATCTCCGCGGCTTCGATTCTTGCCAAGGTCACACGCGATAGGATGCTGCTCGAGTTGCACACGCAGTTTCCGGTGTACGGATTCGATGCGCATGTCGGCTACGGCACGCCGCAACATTTGGCGGCGCTGGCCGCACACGGGCCATGCGAGCATCATCGGCGCTCGTTCGCGCCCGTGCGCGAGGCGTTCGCTAGGCTTGGCGCCGGTAGCGTTATAACCGCGTTGCCGGCAGGGGCGGGCTCCGCCGGGTTCGAGGTCGAGATCGGCGGGGACGCATGGTGAAAGCGATCACCTCGCGTGACAACCCGCTCTACAAACGTCTCAAGGCATTAGCCGGATCCACGCACCATCAAAAGAAGGGCGGCCAAGCATTGCTGGAAGGTTTTCATCTGGCCAGTGCTTATCTCGACGTGGCGGGGCAGCCCGAGACCTGCGTGGTGACGGAAGGCGCATTGCGGCATGACGAGGCTCAGGCCATCGTGACGCGGATCGACGCCGAACGCGTCGTCGTACTGCCCGATGCTTTGTTCGGGCAATTGTCGAACGTCGTGCACGGCGTGGGCATGCTGCTCGTCGTACGTAAGCTAGCCGTTGCGCTGCCCGAGCGGATCGAGGAAACGGCTATCGTGCTCGACGGCGTGCAGGACGCGGGCAACGTCGGCTCGATCTTGCGTAGCGCGGCGGCAGCCGGCGTGAAACACGTCTTTTGCGCGCCTGGCACGGCTTACACGTGGTCGTCGAAGGTGCTGCGCTCGGGCATGGGCGCCCATTTTCTGCTCGATATTCACGAAGACGTCGAAGCGGCCACGCTGATCGAGCGCCTAGCGGTGCCGATTGCGATCACCGATTCGCACGCGCCGCAGGCGCTCTACGACTGCGATCTGACCGGGCCGATCGCCTGGGTGTTCGGCAACGAAGGCGCGGGCGTGTCGGCGCCGTGGCGCGAGGCCGTCCGACATCGTCTGACGATTCCGCAGCCGGGCGGAATGGAGTCGCTGAACGTGGCGGCCGCGGCGGCGATTTGCTTGTTCGAGCAATGCCGCCAGCAGCGCGCCGCGCAATCTCAATAAGTCGGCCGGTCGAGCTTGATTTCCTGCAGGATCGTCGTCGCGATCTCCTCGATCGATTTATGCGTCGACGACAACCATTTGATCCCTTCACGCCGCATGAGCGCCTCGGCCTCGTTGATCTCGTAACGGCAGTTTTCAGGTGCGGCATATTTGCTGCCGGGGCGCCGTTCGTTGCGGATCTCCGAGAGGCGCTGCGGATCGATCGAAAGACCGAACAATTTTTCTCGATGCGCGATGAGCGGCGTAGGCAGCTTGCCGCGCTCGAAATCCTCGGGAATCAACGGATAGTTCGCCGCTTTCACGCCGTATTGCATGGCGAGGTATAGGCTCGTCGGCGTCTTGCCGCTACGCGAGACGCCGACGAGGATGACGTCGGCATCGGCGAGGTTGCGATTGGACTGGCCGTCGTCGTGCGCGAGCGAGAAGTTGATCGCCTCGATCCGCGTTTTGTACTCGTCGGTGTCGGCGTTCTGGTGCCCACGACCGATCGCGTGGGTCGACTTCATCTCGAGTTCTTGCTCGAGCGGCTCGACGAATTGCTGGAAGATATCGAGTACGAGCGCGTTCGAGTTCTTCACGATCGCATTCGAGGCGCTGTCGACGAGCGTCGTGAAGACGATCGGGCGACGCCCGTCGAGCTCGGCCGATTCGGCGATTTTTTCGATCGTGGCGTAAGCCTTGTCGACCGAATCGACAAACGGCACGCGCACGAGGCGGAACTTCTGGTCGAACTGGGACAGGATCGAGTGCGCGAAGGTCTCGGCAGTGATCCCCGTTCCGTCGGAGACGATGAATACGGTAGGCGGCATCGGCAAGCGCGTCTTGAACAGTGGACGCTAGGAAGGGCGAAAACGCGATTGTGCCGCTTTTTCGGACCCAATGGTGCCGTGCGAGTCATTTTGTCAGGTCGCGGTCGCGCAGTAACAAGCGCCGCGATAGAAGCAGGGTAGAATAGCGACAACCTGTTGGATAAGCAATTGCAATCGGTTTCGCCAGGCGATTGCTTCTCCAACAGGTTGCACGTGCTGCGCACCGGGTTCCAATGGCCCGCGCGCACCAAGCCCACACGCGCGACCGAGTATTTTTTTCACACTTAGGGGCTTGTATGACTAACGCAGCAAACATCGCGAAGGATCAGGCGTATGTAATTCCGTTCGAACAGCTACGGATGACCGATGTGGAGATCGTGGGCGGCAAGAATGCGTCGCTCGGCGAGATGATCAGCCAACTGGCTGAAGCGGGTGTGCGCGTGCCCACGGGTTTCGCCACGACCGCGCTCGCGTTCCGCGATTTCCTCCAGCACAACAATTTGACCGAACGGATTGCCGCTCGCCTCGAAACGCTCGACGTCGACGACGTCAAGGCGCTCGCGGCCGCCGGTAAGGAAATCCGCGCGTGGATCGTCGATGCGCCGCTGCAACCGCGCCTCGAATCAGAAATCCGCGCCCAATTCGAGACGCTCCAAAATAGCTCGCCCGAAGAGCTATCGTTCGCCGTGCGTTCGTCGGCGACGGCCGAGGACTTGCCCGATGCGTCGTTCGCCGGGCAACAGGAAAGCTATCTGAACGTGGTCGGCATCGAGGACGTCCTCGATCGCATGAAGCACGTGTTCGCGTCGCTCTACAACGATCGCGCGATCTCGTATCGCGTCCATAAAGGCTTCACGCACGCCGAAGTCGCGCTGTCGGCCGGCGTTCAGCGCATGGTCCGTTCCGATGTCGGCGCGGCCGGCGTCATGTTCACCCTCGACACCGAATCGGGTTTCAAGGACGCGGTCTTCATCACGTCGAGCTACGGCTTGGGCGAAACCGTCGTGCAAGGGGCGGTGAATCCGGACGAGTTCTACGTCTTCAAGACGACGCTCGAACAGGGCAAGTACCCCATCATCCGCCGCTCGATCGGCTCCAAGCTCATCAAGATGGAATTCACGAAGCCGGGCGAGCCGGGGCGCGTGAAGACGATCGACGTGTCGCACGAGCAGCGCAATCGCTTCTCGATCACCGACGAAGACGTGATCGAACTGGCTAAGTACGCCGTCATCATCGAAAAGCACTACCAGCGTCCGATGGACATCGAGTGGGGCAAGGACGGCCGCGACGGCAAGATCTTCATCTTGCAAGCGCGTCCCGAGACGGTGAAGAGCCAAGGCGCAGGCAAGGTCGAGCAGCGCTTCAAGCTGCGCGGCCAATCGCAAGTGCTCGCCACGGGCCGCGCGATCGGTCAAAAGATCGGCGCGGGCCGCGTTCGCGTGATCCACGATCCGTCGGAAATGGAACGCGTGCAGCCGGGCGACGTGCTCGTGGCCGACATGACCGATCCCAACTGGGAACCCGTGATGAAGCGCGCGTCGGCGATCGTGACCAACCGCGGCGGCCGCACCTGCCACGCGGCGATCATCGCGCGTGAACTCGGCGTGCCGGCCGTCGTCGGTTGCGGCGACGCCACCGACGTGCTCAAGGACGGCTCGCTCGTGACGGTTTCGTGCGCCGAGGGCGACGAGGGCAAGATTTACGACGGGCTGCTCGAAACCGAAGTGACGGAAGTCTCGCGCGGCGAATTGCCGTCGATTCCCGTCAAGATCATGATGAACGTCGGCAACCCGCAACTCGCGTTCGACTTCTCGCAATTGCCGAATGCGGGCGTGGGCCTCGCGCGCCTCGAGTTCATCATCAACAACAACATCGGCGTGCACCCGAAGGCGATCCTCGAGTACCCCAACGTCGATCAAGATTTGAAGAAGGCCGTCGAAAGCGTGGCGCGCGGGCATGCATCGCCGCGTGCGTTCTATGTCGACAAGCTGACCGAAGGCATTGCGACGATCGCCGCGGCGTTCTATCCGCGACCCGTGATCGTGCGTTTGTCCGACTTCAAGTCGAACGAGTACAAGAAGCTCATCGGCGGTTCGCGCTACGAACCCGATGAAGAAAATCCGATGCTCGGCTTCCGTGGCGCCTCGCGCTACATCGCGCAGGATTTCGCGCAAGCGTTCGAGATGGAATGCATGGCGCTCAAGCGCGTGCGCGAGGACATGGGCCTCACGAACGTCGAGATCATGGTGCCCTTCGTGCGTACGGTGAAGCAAGCCGAGCGCGTGGTCGGTCTGCTCGAGAAGTTCGGCCTGAAGCGCGGCGAGAACGGCCTGCGGCTCATCATGATGTGCGAAGTGCCGTCCAATGCGATTTTGGCGGAGCAATTCCTGCAGCACTTCGACGGTTTCTCGATCGGCTCGAACGACTTGACGCAGCTCACGCTCGGTCTCGACCGCGATTCCGGCATGGAGTTGCTGGCCGTGGACTTCGACGAGCGCGACGAAGCCGTCAAGTTCTTGCTCAAGCGCGCGATCGAAACGTGCCGCCGGATGGACAAATACGTCGGTATTTGCGGCCAAGGCCCGTCGGATCACCCCGACTTCGCGCAGTGGCTCGCCGACGAAGGCATCGCCTCCATTTCGCTGAATCCCGACACGATCATCGATACGTGGCAAGCGTTGGCCAAATCGGCGAAGTAACCGTCCCATGTTGAGGGGCCGCCCACCAAGGCGGGCCCCGCTTCGTGCTATAACGCCCCGGTGTAACCCGGGGCGTTTTTTTCGAGGAGACCGAGATGGCGCCGAACGATTTTCTCTGGTGGATCGGTGCGGGGGCGCTGATCGTGGCCGAGCTGCTGACAGGCACGTTCTACTTGCTGATGATCGCGCTTGGTTTTCTCGCCGGCGCGGTGGCTAAGCTCTACGGCGCGAGCTTGGCCGCGCAATGCGTCTGGGCGGCCGTGATCGCGCTTGCCGCCGTCATGTTGCTGCGCCGCTCTCGCTTCGGACGCCGCCAGCGGCGCGATGCCTCGAGCAATCCCGATGTCGTGCTGGACGTGGGCGCACCCGTGCAAGTGAGCGCTTGGCGCGATGGGCGCGCGCGCGTACCGTATCGCGGCGCCGAGTGGGATGTCGAGCTTGCCCCCGGCGAACGCGAGGATGCGGGCGTCTACGAAATCGCGGCCGTTCGGGCCAATCGTCTCGTTTTGGTCGCAAGAGGGCGAGCCCCTCATCATCCGGTATCGACAACAAAGGAGTGAATAATGGATATGACTATCGTCGGGCTCGTGCTGCTCATCGTCGTGATCGCCATCGCCGCGCAGACGATCAAGATCGTGCCGCAGCAACATGCATGGGTGCTCGAGCGATTCGGCCGGTACCATGCAACGCTGGTGCCGGGTTTGAACATCGTGCTGCCGTTCGTCGATCGTGTCGCCTACCGCCACGTGTTGAAAGAGATCCCGCTCGACGTGCCCGGTCAAATCTGCATTACGCGGGACAACACGCAACTGCAAGTCGACGGCGTCCTTTATTTCCAAGTGACCGATGCCATGAAGGCATCGTACGGGTCGAGCAACTACGTGCAGGCGATCACGCAGCTATCTCAAACGACGCTGCGCTCGGTCATCGGCAAGCTCGAACTCGATAAGACGTTCGAGGAGCGCGACCTCATCAACCATAGCGTCGTCTCCGCGCTCGATGAGGCGGCTTCGAGCTGGGGTGTGAAAGTGCTGCGCTACGAGATCAAGGATCTAACGCCGCCCAAGGAGATTCTGCATGCGATGCAGGCGCAAATCACGGCGGAGCGCGAAAAGCGCGCGTTGATCGCGGCGTCCGAGGGGCGTAAGCAGGAGCAGATCAATATCGCCTCGGGCGGGCGCGAGGCGGCCATCCAGAAGTCCGAGGGGGAGAAGCAGGCGGCCATCAATCAGGCGCAAGGGCAAGCCGCGGCTATCTTGGCGGTAGCGGAGGCCAACGCGCAGGCCATCCAGAAGATCGCGCAGGCGATTCAATCCACGGGTGGGATGGACGCCGTCAACCTGAAAGTAGCCGAGCAGTACGTGAACGCCTTCGGCAACCTCGCCAAAGCCGGCAATACGTTGATCGTGCCGGGCAATCTCTCCGACTTGGGCTCGATGGTGGCGTCGGCGCTCGCGATCGTCAATCGCGGCAAGGGTGGGGCGGTGGCCGACGCGCGATGAGCGTGCGAGCGCACGAGCGCGTGGCCGATTGACGCAGGGGCGGCCTGGGTTTGGTACTAGGAGCGCATGATTCGCGCTTTCTCGCGTTCCCAGTCGCGCTTTTTCTCGGTTTCGCGTTTGTCGTGCAGCTTCTTGCCCTTGGCGAGCCCGATTTCGCATTTGACGCGGCCGCCTTTGTAGTGAAAGTTCAGCGGCACGAGCGTATAGCCGCGCTGCTCCACTTTGCCGATGAGCTTTTTGATCTCGTCGGCATGCAAGAGCAGCTTGCGCGTGCGCACGGGGTCGGGCTTGATGTGCGTCGATGCCTCGGGCAGCGGGCTGATGTGCGCGCCGATCAGGAAGAGCTCGCCGGCACGAATGACGACGTAGCCTTCCTTGATCTGGCCGCGCCCGGCGCGAAGCGCCTTGACTTCCCATCCCTCGAGCACGAGCCCCGCTTCGTACCGTTCCTCGATAAAGTAATCGAAGAAGGCTTTTCTGTTGTCGATGATGCTCATGAATATGGAAGGCGCCCAACTCGTTTAAAATCACGATTTTAGCAAAGCGGCGCCCAACGAGCCCGCCACGCTCGCTCCACTTCCGCCGCGCGCAGTGCTCCTTATGGCAGATGTTCAGAAAACCGTCTTGATCCGCCACTCGGCGGAGCGAATGTTCGATCTCGTCACCGACGTGGCCGACTATCCCAACTTCCTGCCTTGGTGCGGGGGTGTCGAAATACGCCGGCAGGAAGAGCATGAGATGGAGGCGCGCATCGACATCAACTTCAAGGGCATCAAGCAGCACTTCGCGACGCACAATACGCAGGAGCGGCCCACACGTATCGACATGGAGTTCGCCGACGGCCCGTTTCGCAAGTTCACGGGCTACTGGCGCTTCACCCCGCTGCGGAGCGACGCCTGCAAGATCGAGTTCGCGCTGCACTACGAGTTCTCGAGCGTCATTCTCGAAAAGATCATCGGCCCGGTGTTCAATCACATCGCGAATACGTTCGTCGAATCGTTCGTCAAGCGCGCCGACGAGCGCTACGGCCGGCCATGAGCGCGACGCTTTCCATCGAAGTGTGCTACGCGCGGGCCGACGCGCAGACGCTGATCGCGCTGACGCTGCCTGCCGGCGCGACCGTGCGCGACGCCATCGCCGTAAGCGAAATCGCGCTCAAGCATCCTGAAATCGACCCGCTGGCGGCGAAGATCGGCGTATTCGGCAAGCTCGCGTCGCTCGATACGACGCTGGCCGATCACGACCGGGTCGAGATCTATCGGCCGCTGATCGTCGATCCGAAGCTGGCCCGTCAGCGCCGCGTCGAAAAAACGCGGCGCGCCGGTTCGATCGAAGGACGCAAGTGGCTGCCTAAGGATTCGCGCTGAGCTGGGCCTCGAGGGGCGCCGCCCGTCCGGCGCCATCGTCGTGCCGCCGGACAGACCAAAGGACGCCCGCCAACAGCAACGCGATCGCGGCGGCTTCGAGCGGGCGCGGCAATCGCCAGTCGTAGACGAAGCCATAAAGCAGGGCGAATAGCGTCTCGAAGACGATCAACTGACCCGAGAGGGTCAACGGGACCCGCTTCGATGCCGCATTCCACAGGCCCGTGCCGAGCCAGGACGGGCCCACGGCCAATCCCAAATTCAGTATCCAGAACACGGTCCAGCGCGCCTCCGGATGAACGGCGGCGTGGGCGCCGCCCGGCGTCAAGAGACAGCCGATCCACGCGATCGCCCCGAACAGGCCGGTCGCGAGACCGAGCAAGACCGACCATTCGTTACCGTCGAAATGCGGATTGCGCCTCAGATAGCGGGTATTTTCGACGGCGAACCACGTCCAGCTCAGCAGCGCGCCGCTCGCACACGCGACGCCCACGAGCTTGTCGAACACGCCCCCTGTGCCCGCGGCGGACTCGGCGGTCGCGAAGACGTCCACGTTGATGCAGACGATCCCCGCCGCCACGAGCAGCAACGGCCAATAAAGGCGCGTAAGCGGCACGGCGCCGGCGTCGCGGCGTCCCGCCAGCGTTACCGTGACGGGCAGGATGCCGACGATCAGCGACGTCGGGCCGATGCCGACCCGATGCACCCCGGCGGTCAAAAAGACGTAGTAGACGAGGTTGCCGACGAAGGCCAGTTTGCCGACGGCGAATACGTCCTCGCGCGTGAGCTTGCCCGCGAGGCGACGCATCATCGGCAATGCCGCGGCGATCGACACGAGACCGTACATCATGCAGCGGGCTGCGCCGAGCCAAAACGGCGCGAAATCGGGCAGCAAGCGCGGCACGAGAAAGACCGTGCCCCAAATCGCGCCCGCCATCACCCCGTACATCACCCCACGCCGCATGCTCGTTCCCCTCGAAAATGGTTGAATGCCCGGAGCTTAGAGTGGGAAACGGCGTGCTGTCTTGTTCGATACTGCAATGGCCGGCACGTCGTTTGCGCCCCTTTCAGGACTTGCTTTTCCTCTGTTTTGAATGGGCGGGCCGCGCGAACGCGCACGAGCGGCAAACGAAACTTGAGCGAACACCGCTCGAACCCAAAAGCGAAACGCGGTGCCCGTCCGGAACAGAAAAAACGCTAACTCGCTGTTCGCACAGTGAAAAAGCAGGGAGGTATCGCGTATAATTCGCTTTTGCGCCCATAGGATTTGCCATGCGTCTGATCCAAAAAGCACTCACGTTCGATGACGTGCTCCTCGTCCCGGCGTTCTCCGACGTTCTGCCGCGCGACACCAGCCTCAAAACCCGGCTGACTCGCAACATCTCCCTGAATATGCCGCTCGTGTCCGCCGCGATGGATACGGTGACGGAAGCCCGGCTCGCGATCGCCATGGCGCAGCAAGGCGGCGTCGGCATCATCCACAAGAACCTGACGGCCCACGAGCAAGCGCGCGAGGTGGCGAAGGTCAAGCGGTTCGAATCGGGTGTCGTGCGCGATCCGATCACGGTTCCGCCGCAAATGAAGGTGCGCGACGTCATCTCGCTGTCGCTGCAGCACGGCATCTCGGGCTTCCCGGTGGTCGAAGGCGCTCAGTTGATGGGCATCGTGACGAACCGCGATTTGCGTTTCGAAACGCGCTTGGACGAGCCGGTCCGTACGATCATGACGCCGCGCGAGCGGCTCGTGACGGTGAAGGAAGGTACGGCGTTGGCCGAGGCGAAGGCGCTCATGCATAGCCATCGGCTTGAACGCGTGCTGGTCGTGAACGACGCGTTCGAGTTGCGCGGCCTGATGACGGTCAAGGACATCACGAAGCAAACGGAACACCCGGACGCGTGCAAGGACGAGCACGGCAAGCTGCGCGTGGGCGCGGCCGTGGGCGTGGGCGCCGATAACGAAGAGCGCGTGACGGCGCTGGCCGCGGCCGGCGTGGACGTGATCGTCGTCGATACGGCGCACGGGCACAGCAAGGGCGTGCTCGAGCGCGTGCGCTGGGTCAAGAAGAACTTCCCGCATGTCGAGGTGATCGGCGGCAACATCGCGACGGCCGACGCGGCGCGCGCGCTCGTCGAATACGGCGCGGACGGCGTGAAGGTCGGCATCGGCCCGGGTTCGATCTGCACGACACGGATCGTGGCCGGTGTGGGCGTGCCGCAGATCACGGCGATTGCCAATGTTTCCGAGGCGTTGAAGGGTACGGGCGTGCCGGTCATCGCCGATGGCGGCGTGCGTTTCTCGGGCGATGTCAGCAAAGCGCTGGCAGCCGGCGCGAACGCGGTCATGATGGGCAGCATGTTCGCCGGCACCGAGGAAGCGCCGGGCGATGTGTTCTTGTTCCAGGGCCGCCAGTACAAGTCGTATCGCGGCATGGGTTCGGTCGGTGCGATGAAGGACGGCGCCGCCGATCGCTACTTCCAAGACAACTCGGCGAATATCGACAAGCTCGTCCCGGAGGGGATCGAAGGGCGCGTGGCCTATAAGGGTTCCGTCGGCGCGATCTTGTTCCAGTTGGTCGGCGGCGTGCGCGCGAGCATGGGTTATTGCGGTTGCCGCACGATCGACGAACTGCATGAGAAAGCGCAGTTCGTGCAGATCACGGCTGCCGGCATGCGCGAATCGCACGTGCACGACGTTCAAATCACGAAGGAAGCGCCGAACTACCACATCGACTAAACGCCGATGAAACCGCTGCTGCGCGCTGTCCTCATCGTCGATACAGGGCTTTATTTGAGCTCGGGTGCCGCGTTGCTGCTGTCGCCGCTTCCCGGCGTGCAGCGCGCGCTGCAACTGGCCGCGATCGAGCCCGCGATGGTGGGGCAGATGCTCGGGCTCGCGTTGCTGGGGTTGGCGTGGCTCTCGCTGCGTGGCGCGCTCGACGGCGCCATGACGGTGGGTGTGGCCAAGATCGTCGGCCATGTGACATGGCTAGCCGGTGCGTTGGTACTGGCGTGGGCGATCGGGCCGCATGCGCTGTGGCTGCCTGCGCTCGGCATCGTGCCGAATCTGTTGGTCGGTGGATTGCTGGTCGTCGTCGGGCTGGGCGGAGCGCGCTTCGCCGGGGCCGTGCGGCGGCGCGAGATCGGCAAGGCCGCGCAGGCTGCGGCCGATACCGCCAAGCGCAAACAGCCGGTGGGCGTTGGTCCGGATACGGTGAGTACGGCTTCGCACGTCGAGACTGTCGAGGCCGCCGCCCAGCCTGCTTCCGCGCCGAGGCCTCCGTTTCATGGTTGAGCGCGCACGCCGCGCGCGAGCCTTCGTATTTGATCAATCATCCGCGGCGCGATAGCTGCTGCGACCGTCTTTATTTACTATCGATCCGTGCCTGCCATGCATGACAAGATCCTGATCCTCGATATGGGTTCGCAAGTCACTCAACTGATTGCGCGCCGCATTCGGGAAGCCCACGTCTACTCGGAAATTCATCCCTACGACGTCGACGACGCGTTCATCCGCGATTTCGCCCCCAAGGGCATCATCCTGTCGGGCGGCCCGAGTTCCGTCACCGAGGCCGATGCGCCGCGTGCGCCGCAGGCCGTGTTCGAGCTTGGCGTGCCGGTCCTGGGTATTTGCTACGGCATGCAGACGATGGCCGAGCAGTTGGGTGGCAAGGTCGAGTTGGGTCACGTGCGGGAATTCGGTTACGCGGAAGTGCGCGCGCGCAACCATACGAGCTTGCTCGAGGGGATCGAGGATTTCGTGACGCCCGAAGGCCACGGCATGCTCAAGGTCTGGATGAGCCACGGCGACAAGGTCACGCAGATGCCGGAAGGCTTTGCGTTGATGGCCTCGACCGAATCGTGTCCGATCGCCGCGATGGCCGACGAGGCGCGCCGCTTCTACGGCTTGCAATGGCACCCGGAAGTCACGCATACGGTGAAGGGGCGGGCGATGCTCGAGCGTTTCGTGCTGCAGATTTGCGGCGCGAAAGCGGACTGGGAGATGGGGCATTACATCGACGAAGCGGTCGAGAAGATTCGTGCGCAAGTCGGCAGCGAGCATGTGATTCTAGGCTTGTCGGGTGGCGTCGATTCGTCGGTGGCCGCGGCGCTGTTGCATCGCGCGATCGGCGATCAATTGACGTGCGTGTTCGTCGATCACGGCTTGCTGCGGTTGAACGAAGCCGAGCAAGTGATGGCGACGTTCGCCGATCACCTTGGCGTGCGTGTGATTCATGTCGATGCGAGCGAAGCGTTCCTTTCGAAGCTCGCCGGCGTGACCGATCCCGAGCAAAAGCGCAAGATCATCGGCGCCGAGTTCGTGGAAGTGTTCCAGGCCGAGGCGGGCAAGCTGACCGATGCGAAGTGGCTCGCACAGGGCACGATCTATCCCGATGTGATCGAATCGGCGGGTAAGGGCAAGAAGGCGACCCATACGATCAAGAGCCACCACAACGTCGGCGGCTTGCCCGAGACGTTGAACTTGAAGCTGCTCGAACCGCTGCGCGAACTGTTCAAGGATGAAGTGCGCGAGTTGGGCGTGAAGCTCGGTTTGCCGCATGCGATGGTGTATCGCCATCCGTTCCCGGGGCCGGGACTCGGCGTGCGGATTCTCGGGGAAGTGCGCCGCGATTTCGCGGATCTGCTGCGCCGTGCCGACGCGATTTTCATCGAGACGCTGCGCAATACGATCGACAAGGAAACGGGCAAGTCGTGGTACGACCTGACGAGCCAGGCGTTTGCGGTGTTTCTGCCGGTCAAGAGCGTGGGCGTGATGGGGGATGGGCGGACGTATGAGTATGTCGTGGCGCTGCGCGCCGTGCAGACGCTCGACTTCATGACCGCGCATTGGGCCCATCTGCCGCATGAGCTGCTCGGGCAGGTGTCGAACCGGATCATTAACGAAGTGCGCGGGATTAATCGGGTTGTTTACGATATCTCGGGGAAGCCGCCGGCGACGATTGAGTGGGAGTGAATTGACGTCCTTCGAGGACTATCGCCAGCTATCGAAAAACTGACTTAACGTGTTGATTTAGAAAGAAATGCGTCGCGGAAACTATCGGTGGCTATCGCCGGCCAGTAGAAAAAGTTGGCGGTAGAGCTGACGGTAAAAATCGAGGCTGGATTAAGACACTCCTATTCACTATTCAGACTTTTACCGTCTTTGACGGTAAAAGCCTTCTCGGGAATGCTTGTTTTATGCGGCTTTCCGGGTATCAGCAGGTCTCCAGGTCCTTGACGGTAAAACCTGACGGTAAAGCCGTCACAAGCCGGAGGAAACCTCGATGCTTACTGACGCTGCACTACGAAATCTGAAGCCTAAGTCCAAGATTTATAAGGCTTCTGACCGGGACGGGATGTACGTGACGGTATCGCCCAGCGGCACTGTCACCTTCCGATACGACTACCGCCTCAACGGACGCCGAGAGACGCTGACGCTCGGGCGCTACGGCCCCGGCGGCATCTCACTGGCGATGGCGCGTGAACTGCTCCTGGACGCGCGCAAAGCCGTACTCAAGGGCACCTCGCCCGCACTCGAAAAGCAGCGCGAGAAACGCCGGGTGGTCGCCATCAAGACCTTCGGCACGGCGATGGAGACGTGGCTGGCCAACGCGAGGTTGGCCGACAGCACGCGCGCCATGCGCAAGCACATCATCGACCGGGACATCCTGCCGGTCTTCCAGAACCGCCTGCTGACCGAGATCCAGGCCGAAGACCTGCGAGCCTTGTGCAACAAGGTCAAGGAACGCGGGGCGCCCGCCACTGCGGTCCAGATTCGGGACATCGTGAAGCAGGTCTACGTCTACGCCATCGCCCACGGCGAAAAGGTGGACAACCCCGCCGACAGCGTGGGCGCAGCGTCGATTGCCACCTTCGTACCGAAGGACCGGGCCTTGTCGCCGCTGGAGATCCGGCTGTTTGTGCAACAGATGGAATCGGTGGCGACCTATCCGACCATCAAGCTGGCGTTGCGCTTGATCCTGCTGACGTTGGTGCGCAAGAGCGAACTGATCCAGGCCACTTGGGATGAGGTCGATTTCGAGAGCAAGACCTGGACGATCCCGAAGCAGCGAATGAAGGGGCGCAACCCGCACGTGGTCTATCTGTCGCGCCAGGCGCTCGACATCTTCGTGACACTGCACGCCTGCGCGGCAGGCTCTAGGTTCGTTTTTCCCTCTCGTTACGACGCCGAGCGGTTCATGTCCAATGCGACCTTGAATCGGGTCACGCAGCTCATCGCGGAGGCGGCAAAGACCAAGGGGCTGCCGCTGCAACCGTTCACCGTCCACGACCTGCGCCGTACCGGCTCAACGCTGTTGAACGAAATCGGCTTCAACCGCGACTGGATCGAGAAGTGCCTAGCGCACGAGGACGGCCGTTCCTCGCGCTCGGTCTACAACAAGGCTGAGTACGCCGAGCAGCGGCGTCACATGCTGCAAGAGTGGGCCAACCTGGTCGATGCCTGGGGCGGCGGGCAGACCTACGTGCCAACGCTGTTGCCGAAGAACGTCGTCGTGCCGGCGTTGAGCGCGGTGGCCTGATCGGATGAAAGGCCGCTGCGCGGCGGCTTCATTCTTCACTCGAACCCGCCCGAACAGGGCGGGCTTTTCGTTGGTGGACATCGGGCTTCGAGACGCGGCCGCGAGGTGCTTGCTTGCGTTGCTCGATCCAGGCTTCCACTTCGGCCAAGTCCCACACAACGCAGCGCGGCGTCAGGTTGAAGCGATGCGGAAACTCGCCGCGGCGCTCCATCTCGTAGATCGTCGTTTCAGCCAGGGGGACGATCAGCCGCAGTTCTTGCCGGCGGATGGTGCGCCGGAAGGGAAGGGGACTGCGCTTTGGGAATTGCGGCAGCTCCTCGTAGGCTTCCGTCCCCGGCAAGGGGAGCGCATTGGATGTTTGCGATAGCTGTTCCACGTCGAACTCCATGAGTACGCTGCATGGAGACATGGTGAAGTTCAGTACCTATCGGGGCAACTTGCTGTGGCGTAGTCCAGCGAACCCGATGCGCATTCACCTCGCGTTGTCATTGACATGAAGCAAGAGGAAGGATTTGTCTCTGTTCAATTTAGTGCAAGCGGGGCTGCTCAAATCGTTCTAAATGCCTTGTCGTCATCCGATCCATTGTAGTTTTGTAGGCGCACTGCCGTTTCTATAAGCACTATTCGCGCTAGATAAGCTGCCTGCTTCCGCTCAACGGAAAATGATTCTAGTCTGTCGTAGTGCGTGCCGTGCAGTATTTTGGATCGACCAGAATCGTAGATGTCCTTGACTAGCTGCCCCAATGTGCGGGGGTGGCTGCCGCTTACCACCTGCGTACTTTCGCTGGTGCCAGTCAGATGTACGACCATATCTCTAATGCCGATGTTCTTTCCCCCGCAGGCCAGAACATCTAAGCAGGTTCCCAACTTTGCCAACGCGATGGCATCACTTGATTCCCGGCAGCCTTCGCCGTACCAATCCAATGCAGTAGCCCATCTATTGGCGAGCTTGGGATGTTTGTGATTGGATGGGGTGAGTAGACCATCAAGAATTTCTCCAAACGCCGGGAGAATTGAGGCAAGGTCAATCAATGCTTGTTTCACCCGGCTGGGCGGCAGCGATGGAATTCGTTTTCCGAGCGAACTTCCGGGAAGCCAAAGGAACCCCTTAGTTTCAACCAAGCTATTGGTTCCTATCGGGGGCAAGCGCTCCTCATGCAGCGCTTGTTGCTGAAAGGACTCCGGCACGCCAAATCCCAATGAAATGGCATCGAGAGCAGTTTTCGCGGTCAATTTTGCGAGCTTGCGCGAAAAGCTCTTTTCATAACCGCAAACAGTGACTTTGACCAACGCCGGGCATTCAGAAATCGCGCTATAGACCGTGTTGGCTAATCCTTCTAAGGGGGTGTCGTCCCTGGGCTTCTGTAGTGCTTCTTTGAGAATTTCTCTCCAACGGCTGTTCGCCTCCGGCTGGTTGAGATACTGCTCTTTTCCCCTTTGGGGAAAGTCAACGGAATCTATCCAGTCGAACCGATTAAAGATCGTCACTGGGCCAATGGTGAAGGGGGAACTTCTCTCCACGCCAATAGTCCAGGCAGGAAAATAGTGCGTGTATTCTGGAGTAATGCTCGCCAATCTCTCCTCAACTAGAATCTTTAGCCTGGGTATTAGGTTGCTTTCGTCAACTTCATCGAAACCTGAGAATTCGTCCGCGGCGTGCATGTCGGCAACAGCCTGGCGCACGATCTTCTCGTACTCGTCTAGCTCGATCTTTAGTGAGCTAGGTGGGCGATTTTCGTGGAGGATTGTTGAGAGCTGCCATAGGGCAGTCTTAGCCTTTCGAGTGAAGTATCGTTGCAGTCCATTCTCGGCCGTGACGAATTCAGGAATGCCGACCTCCTCCGACCAAGGGGATGCTCCGCTATGTACGCGATCTAACTCGTCTACGAGAGATTTAAGCTCGGATGCTAGACTCATGCTGTCGTTCTTTGTCTAATGAGATTCTGTAATTTCAGGGGAAAGTATGTTCTGGAGCTAAAGTCGAATGTGGTGTACGGGGGAGTTGAGGCGGGAAGTTGAAGGCGGTGGAGGTTTCAGCTGAGAATCTGATTGTCGAA
>NZ_QUBS01000066.1 GCF_003390925.1 Trinickia diaoshuihuensis
GCTCCGGCCGCTGCCGCTGCTCCCGCCGCCGCTGCCGCCGCTCCGGCCGCGGCAGCGCCCGCTGCTGCAAGCGCCACGGCGTCGTCGAGCGTCGCTTCGCCCGCCGCCGGCAAGCTGATGGCCGAAAAGAACCTGTCGGCCGACCAAGTGCAAGGCTCCGGCCGCGACGGCCGCATTACGAAGGGCGACGTGCTCTCGGCGGGCGCCCCCGCCGCGCGCGCGCCCGCCGCTGCCCCGGCCGCCAAGCCGGCCAAGCCGTCGTTGCCCGATGTGAAGGCCCCGGCTTCGGCCGAATCGTGGCTGCAAAACCGCCCCGAGCAGCGCGTGCCGATGTCGCGTCTGCGCGCGCGTATCGCCGAGCGTCTGCTCGAGTCGCAGCAAACGAACGCCATTCTCACGACGTTCAACGAAGTGAACATGGCGCCGGTCATGGATCTGCGCAACAAGTACAAGGACAAGTTCGAGAAGGAGCACGGCGTCAAGCTCGGCTTCATGTCGTTCTTCGTCAAGGCTGCCGTCCATGCGCTGAAGAAGTTCCCGCTCGTGAACGCGTCGATCGACGGTAACGACATCGTCTATCACGGCTACTTCGACATCGGGATCGCCGTCGGCTCGCCGCGCGGCCTCGTCGTGCCGATCCTGCGCAACGCCGACCAAATGTCGCTCGCCGATATCGAAAAGAAGATCGCCGAGTTCGGTCAAAAGGCGAAGGACGGCAAGCTGTCGATCGAGGAAATGACCGGTGGTACGTTCTCGATCTCGAATGGCGGCGTATTCGGTTCGATGCTCTCGACGCCGATCATCAACCCGCCGCAATCGGCCATCCTCGGCGTGCACGCGACGAAGGAGCGCCCTGTCGTCGAAAACGGCCAGATCGTCATCCGTCCGATGAACTATCTGGCGCTCTCGTACGATCACCGGATCATCGACGGCCGCGAAGCCGTGCTCTCGCTCGTCGCCATGAAGGACGCGCTCGAAGATCCGGCGCGCCTGCTGCTCGACCTGTAACGCCGCTTGCGCCCGCTCATTCCCGAGCGGGCGCCCCCAGTCGCAATGATCGAAACCGCGGCGGCGCGTAACTGAGCCTTACGCCGCCGCGCATTCAAAAGGATTGTCATGTCTCAAGAATTCGACGTCGTCGTGATCGGCGCGGGCCCGGGCGGCTATGTCGCCGCGATCCGCGCGGCGCAACTCGGCAAGACCGTCGCTTGTATCGAGAAGTGGAAGAACCCGGCCGGCGCGCTCAAGCTCGGCGGCACGTGCTTGAACGTGGGCTGCATTCCGTCGAAGGCGCTGTTGGCTTCGTCGGAGGAGTTCGAGAACGCCTCGCATCATCTGGACGTGCACGGCATCAGCGTGGGCGACGTGAAGATCGACGTCGCGAAGATGATGGCCCGCAAGGACGGCATCGTCGAAAAGATGACGGGCGGCATCGAGTACCTGTTCAAGAAGAACAAGATCACGTGGCTCAAGGGTCACGGCAAGTTCGTCGGCAAGAACGACGGCGGCGTGCAGATCGAAGTCAGCGGCGAAGGCGACACGCAAGTCGTCTCGGCCAAGAACGTCATTATCGCCACGGGCTCGAAGGCGCGTCACCTGCCGAACGTGCCGGTCGACAACAAGATCGTCGCCGATAACGAAGGCGCGCTCGCATTCGAATCCGTGCCGAAGAAGCTTGCCGTCATCGGCGCGGGCGTCATCGGCCTCGAACTGGGGTCGGTGTGGCGCCGTCTCGGCGCGCAAGTGACCGTACTCGAAGCGCTGCCCGCGTTCCTCGGCGCGGCCGACGAAGCCCTGGCCAAGGAAGCGGCGAAGGTCTTCAAGAAGCAAGGCCTCGACATTCACCTCGGCGTGAGCATCGGCGAAGTCAAGACGTCCAACGACGGCGTGAGCATCGCCTACACGGATAAGGACGGCAACGCGCAGACGTTGGAAGCCGATCGCTTGATCGTCTCGGTGGGCCGTGTGCCGAACACCGATAACCTCGGTCTCGAATCGATCGGCCTGAAGGCGAACGAGCGCGGCTTCATCGACGTGGACGATCACTGCCGCACGAGCGTGGCGAACGTCTATGCGATCGGCGACGTCGTGCGTGGGCCGATGCTCGCGCACAAGGCGGAAGACGAAGGCGTGCTGGTGGCGGAAGTTATCGACGGTCAAAAACCGCATATCGACTACAACTGCATTCCGTGGGTCATCTACACCGAGCCGGAAATCGCTTGGGTGGGTAAGACGGAGCAGCAACTGAAGGCCGAAGGCCGCGAGATCAAGAAGGGGCAATTCCCGTTCTCGATCAACGGCCGCGCGCTCGGCATCGCGAAGTCGGACGGCTTCGTCAAGATGATCGCCGATGCGAAGACGGACGAACTGCTCGGCGTGCATATCATCGCGGCGAACGCATCGGACCTCATCGCCGAAGCCGTCGTCGCGATGGAGTTCAAGGCTGCCTCCGAAGATATCGGCCGCATCTGCCATCCGCACCCGTCGCTGTCGGAAGTGATGCGCGAAGCAGCGCTCGACGTCGATAAACGCTCGCTCAATAAGTAACGCTCACGCACCGGCCGCGCGCTCCTCGATAGGCCGGCAGCGAGACGCCACGATGAAGGCGGGCAGGGCAGACCCCTCCCGCCTTCTTCTTTTTGTATCTGCACGATGAACGTCATCGAATACTACGAGCACGAGCTCAAGACGCGCGGTTACGCTTCCGATGAGGCGCAGCGCGCGGCCGTCGATCGCCTGCAGCAGTGCTACGAGGAATGGGTCGCCTATAAGGCGCGTCGTTCGTCGGCGTTGCGCAAGCTGATCGTCCATCCGCAGTTGCCGCGCGGCGTTTATATGTGGGGCGGCGTGGGCCGCGGCAAAAGCTTTTTGATGGACAGTTTTTACGCGGTCGTGCCGGTGCAGCGTAAGACGCGGATTCACTTCCACGAATTCATGCGCGACGTGCACCGCGTACTCGAAGAGCTCAAAGGGCAGGCCGATCCGCTCGACGAATTGGCGCGACGCATGGCGAAGCGATATCGCTTGATTTGCTTCGACGAGTTCCATGTGTCCGACATTGCCGATGCGATGATCTTGTATCGCTTGCTCGACCGCCTCTTTACGAACGGCGTGCAGTTCGTGATGACGTCGAACTACCATCCCGATACGCTCTACCCCGACGGTTTGCATCGCGACCGGCTATTGCCCGCGATCGAACTCATCAAGTCCAAGCTAGACGTACTGAACGTCGACGGGGGTGTCGATTACCGCCAGCGCACGCTGGCGCAGGTGAGCGTCTATCACACGCCGCTCGGCGCCGAGGCCGATCGCGCGCTGCGCGCGGCTTATGCCCAGTTGACCGCGGTGCCCGACGAGAGTCCGATCCTGCATATCGAAAAGCGCGAAATCAAGGCGCTGCGACGCGCGGACGGCGTAGTATGGTTCGACTTCGCCACGCTGTGCGGCGGACCGCGCTCGCAAAACGACTACTTGGAACTGGCGACGCGCTTCCACACGGTCATTGTCTCGGACGTTCCGCAGATGTCGCCGCGCATGGCCTCCGAAGCCCGCCGCTTCACGTGGCTCGTGGACGTGTTCTACGACCACAAGGTCAAACTGCTGATGTCGGCGGCCGTGCGCGCCGAAGCGCTGTACACGGAAGGCCCGATGGCGGGCGAGTTCAGCCGGACCGTCTCGCGTCTCGTGGAGATGCAGTCGAAGGAGTATCTGGAGACGCCGCGCAGGATCGTCGATGCGACGCTGACGTAACGCCGCCGTGCCGCGCGTTGCACTTTCGGAGTATTCCGATAGGCAGCGCGTGCCTGGGGGCATATCGTGCCTTTTCTCGTTTGGAGAAGGAGGCGCGGATGAACCCACATTGCGACATTACCGACGACGAATGGGCGCGTATCGCGCCGCTCTTCCCGGAACTCTGCTCTCGCGGGCGGATCCGGGGGCGTCCCGTGACCGATACGCGCGCTGTGCTCAACGGCGTGCTATGGGTGATCTATAGCAACGCGGCTTGGGCGTCGATGCCCAAGCGCTATCCCGCCTATCAAACCTGTCACCGGCGCTTTATGACGTGGTACTCGGCAGGCGTGTTCAAGCAGGTGCTGACGAAATTGTATGGCGAGGCCGGTGTGGCGCTGTGCGATACGATCAAGGCGCGGATGCGCGAGAAGCGCCCCCCGAAGCCACGCACGGCGCCGTCGCCGGCGTTCGTCACCGTCGATTTGCCGAGGCTGACGTATCTTGCGTCGCTGCGCCGCGCGGCTTAGGCGGTGTATGGCGCGCCGGGGCGCAGCCCGTCGCGCATCGCACGGATCAGTTCTTCGCCTGCGCGGCGTCTTGGCGGATCCACGTTTGTGAGCGGCCAAGCAGCGAAATACCGATGTAGCCGCGCACGACGAGCTTTTGCCCGCCGTTCTCGAGATGCATGTTGCATTTGTAGACCTTCCCGTTTTCCGGGTCGAGGATGCTGCCGCCGTCCCACTTGTCGCCGTCCTGTTTCATGCTCTTGATAATCGTCATGCCTAGAATCGGCTGATCCTTGCGCTCGTCGGTACACGCCGTGCAGAGCTTGCCCGGCTTGTCGTGCGGATCGAGGCCCTTGATAACCTTGCCGCTCAGCGTGCCGTCGTCGCTTTGCGAGATTTGCACGAGCGCCTTCGGCTGATGCGTGCTGTCGTCGATGGTCTGCCATACGCCTACCGGCGTATCGGGGCCTTGTGCGAATGCGGCGGCGGCCGCCGCCAGCAAAGCGCCGGCCACGGTGGCGTGTTTGAGGGTGTTCCAGGCTGTCCGCTTGGGCGTCGAGAAGTGCGTCATGTTTTCCTCCTGATGATGAACCGTCTGTCGTTCGGTGCGCGGCGGCGAGCCGCGTCTTGTGAGAATCCGGTCAGGATACGCGCGAAAAGCGCGGCTCTTTTGATAGTGGTACCTCTAATCAGATGGACCGCACCGATCCGGCAGCGCGGCGTCCCCGCACTCAATAAAGCTGATACGAAAACGTCGCGTTTAAACGCGGGCTGCGCGATGGGCTTTCGATCGGCGCGTCGCCCACGGCCTTGGCGATCGATAGATCGACGTTGTAATGCTTGTTGTCCGTGATGCGAAATCCAAGTGCGACGGACGCGAGCTTGCTGGGGGCGCTCGTGCCCGTATGCAGGTAGACCCGCGCCATGTCGCACGCGGCGTAAGGCGTGAACGTCTGCATGTAACGCGCGCCCACGGTGATCGCGCGATTGAGCTCGAACGAGGCGCCGAAACCGGAGTCACCGGACGCTTCGCCGGGCTCGTAGCCGAGCGCGAAACGCTGTGCGCCGAAGGTTATCTGCTCGGAGGTCGGCAGCGAATCGGCGCTGTACTGGCCCGTGAACGCAATCGCTGTCGCGAGCTTAAAGGGCCAATCGTTGGTTTGCGAAAAGCTCGCGCCTGTGCGAACGAAGGTCAGCGAAGCGGGGTTGCTCTGCACGAAGCCCGGCACGTTCGTCTCGCCTGCCTTCGATGCGCCGAGCAAATCGAACGCCTTGGCGACGTTGAAGCTCGCGCGGCGCGTCTGCCCAGGGCGCGTGTCGACATAATCGATCTGGGCTTGCACCGCGCGCACCTGCGAGCGCAAAGCAATCGCGGCGCCGGTCAAGGTGTTTTCGTATCGGTTCTCGTCGTGCGATGCGTACGCCGAAAGGGTACCGAGGACACTGCGCGCATTGCTGAGATAAAGCGGATAGGCCGCCGCGAGGCCGAGTTTGTCAGCCACGACCGTGCGTTTTACATATGCCGGCAATCCGGGATTGTCGACGGGATTGCCGTGATAGTGCGAGGCGTTCAGTTTCGCGAGCAACCCTTCGCTGCCGATCGGCAAGGCGCCGTTGGCGGCGTAGTAGGTCTGGTTGTCGCGTCCTTTCGGCGCGAGCGCGGAGACGCTAATGTCCTCGCCGAGCGAGGCAAGACCGTTCTCGGTCACGGTGACGAGTCCTTGCACGCCCGGGTGATGGAAATCGATGCCTGTGGCGACGTTCAACGCCTTGCGCTCTACGTCCAAGTCGAGCGACGTTGCGCCGTCTGTCGAGGTCGGCGGTTGTACGGTCGCGGCGATCTTGACGCCGGGCAGCAGCCCTAGTGCATTGACGTAGCGTTCGAAGCTCGCGCGTTTGAGCGGGCGCTCGTTGCGGATATGCTCGGCAATTTCGCGGATCTTATGCTCGGTGCGCCCGGGGTTGCCTTTGACATTCACGCTCGATATATAACCTTCGACCACCGTAATGCGTACGATCCCGTTCTCGAACGTCTGAGCGGGAACGAAGGCGAACGATAGGGCGTAGCCGTGGCGCTCGTAGAGCCGCGTCACGTCATTGGCCGCCGCGACGAGCTGACCGATGGTGACGTCCTTCCCGGCGAGCGGCGAGAAATAGCGCGCTACCTCGGCGAATTCGACGGCCTTGACGCCTTCGATCCGGAACGCGCGCGGCGTCAGGTGCGTGTCGAGCAAGCGCTGCAACTGCGTCGCCTTCGGTTCGATTCGCACGCTGACGTTCGGCGTTTGGCGCGGCGTTTGAATCTGCGGGAGCCCTTCGAGCGGGTTGCCGCTCGCGCTCGCTTTCGTCTGCGCGGTGGCCGGGCTTGCCGCAGTCGCGGCAATGGCGAGCCAAAGCCAATGGTTTGTTCTCGTAATCATTTTTCGTCCTCGTTGGCCGTCGATGGGCGAGCCTGGCCGGATCACCTCTTTCGTTCGCGTCTCTTATTTGTTTCTGGTCTCCCCCGCTAACCTCGCGCCATGCGAAGGGCCGCAAGTGCGGCCCTGATGGCGACGCGATCGTTACGGCAGCTTGCCGGCGAGCGGAAGCGCTCCACCGAGCAGCGAGCCCGCGCCGCTCGCCGGTGAACCGGCGGTGGTCGTGCCGCCGATGGCGCTGCCGACCGAGCCTAATGCACCCGTCAATGCGGAGAGCGGTGCCGCGCCGCCGTTCGATCCGATGGCACCCGTCAGCGAGGAGCTCGGGCTCGTACCGCCGAGCGCCCCGGTCAGCGAGGACAGCGGCCCGGCGCCGCCCGTGCCGGCCGATGCCCCGCCGGGTTGCACGGAGTTCGTCGAACTGCCCACGAGGCCCGTGATCAGGCCGGGAATCGGCGCCGCGCCGTTCGGGCCGTTCGGATTGACGAGACCGCCCGCATTCGTGACGGTATTGCCGACGCTCGAGACGAGATGCCCCACATCGGCTGTCAACGGATTCGCGGAGGTGCCCGCTACCTGCGCTCCGGCGCTTTGCACGGCCCCGCCGATTTGGCCGAGCGCTCCCGAGAGCGGTGCGCCGATGCCGGTTGTCGTCCCGGCGTTCTGGGTTTGCTGTCCCAGCGTGACGACGAGTGGCGTGATGGCGGAGCTGAGCGGCTGCGTGACTTGCTGAACGGCAGACGAGGCCAGCGTGTTGGCCAGCACCTGGCCGCCGGCGCTCACGCCGTTGGCGGCCGTATCGAGCGCACCGGCCAATGGCGTCGTGACCGGCGCGAGCGGGGCCAGCGGGCCCGTGCCGAGCGCGTTCACCGTGGACGCGACGCCGGCGATGACGCCGCTGGTCGCCCCGACGATCGAGCCGAGCCCTGCCGCGGTCGTGCCGACCGGGTCCGGGGTCGAGCCGATTTGTCCGAGGCCGTTGCTCACGGCGTCGGCCGCCGCGTCGATGACGCCGCCCGTCGCCGATACGGTGCCGCCCACGCCTTGCGCGACCGCGGGATCGACGCCGGGAATTGCCGTCGACGAGATCGTCTCGCCGAAATCGCCCGCCGTCGCACCCAGGGTCGTCAACGCGCCCGAGGTGGCGTTGGATGTCGCCGGTGTGGGGTTGGGCGAGGGTGTCGGCGTGACGGTACCGCCTGCCGAGGCGGCGGCGGGCGGCGCCGTCAATCCGCTGCCGCCGCACGCGGATAGCAAGTAGGCGACGGCGAAGGCCGTGAACGGCGCACGCAGCGTCGTTGCGTTGGTGCGGGCCGCTTCGATGATCAAGCGTTGCTGTTTCTTGGACATGGTGTGCTCCTCGTGGGCTGGGCGTTATTTCTTCGTGAGTGGTCCGGCGAGTCCGCTCGTGAGCGAGGTGAGTCCGGCGAGCGGGTTCGAGCCGGCGGCGGCGCCACTCGCGCCGCCGGTCAGCGCGCCCGTGACGGCCGTGAGCAAACCCGTCACCGGCGCCAATGGATTGCCGCCGCCAGCGCTTGCCGGGCTCCCCGCACCCCCGGCGCTCGTGCCCGTGACGAGTCCTCCTAGCGCCGTGGTTGCGGTACCGCTCGATGCGAGGACATTGCCGAGGCCGCCGGTGACGGGGTTGCCGCCCGCCGTCGCGACCGCGCTGCCCGCCTGCTTCAGACCGCCGCCGACGGTCCCGAGCAGTCCGGCCAATTGCGGCCCCGCGCCGGTCATCATTCCCACCGTTTGCGTCGTGGAGGCCAGCGTGGACGTGATCGGGACGATTGCGCCGCTGAGCGGTTGAGTGATTTGCTGCACGGCCCCGCTCGCGAGCGTGCCGCCGAGCGCCGCACCCCCGGAGGAGACGGCGTTGCCGAGCGTGCCGAGCGCACCGCCAAGCGGCGCGGTCAAGGGGGCGAGGGCGGAGAGCGGTCCGCTCGCGCCGAGACTGGTCGCGAGCGCGCCTGCGTTCGTGACGGCATTGCCGAGCTGGGACACCGCCGGCCCGGCGCTCGAAAGCGTCGTGCCGATCGGATTGCTCGTGGCGCCGAGCTGCCCGAGTCCTTGGGAGATGCCGATGCCCAGCGTGGATACTGCCGCGCCGACGTTTTGAACGACCGCGCCGGCCGCTTGCGTGCTTTGAGGATTCGCCCCGGGCAACGACTGCTGACCGACTTGCGTGCCGAGGCTCGAGATCGTCGAGCCCGTTGCGCCGACCACATCGCCGCCGCTTCCCAGCACTTGGCCGATTGCGTTTGCCGTCGCGCCCGAACCCGAGGCGCCCCTGCCGTTGCCACCGCCGTTGCCCGTGCCGCCGGTACCGCCATCCGAGGCGGTGCCGCCACCGCTCGCGCTCGTCGTACCGCTTCCGCCCGATCCAGTGGCGCCACCCGTGGCGCCGCCGCTGGAAGCAAGCGCACCGCCCGACCCGCTCCCCGATCCAAGGCCTTGGCTCAGCGTGCCCGACCCGCCGCAGGCCGTGAGCGCCAGCATCGTTGCCACGGCCGCGGCCCCCCACGTCTTGTGCAAACCCCCGCCTCGTTTCTGTGTGTCCATTGCTGCTCCTCGCTTTGGGTTTATCGGATTCGTTGCGGGCGCAAGCTCTGCAATGGCTATGCCAACGTACGCACACAGGCGCTGCCCGTTTGGTCGCGCCGCGGTCAAAGGCCGATGAGAGTTAGGTGAGCAGGCGAGCGAGGCGCACGGGCGAAGCGGGCCCCGGCCCCGGGATACGATGCGGCGAGCGGCGAACGTAACGTAACGAGCGGGCCGGGCTGTTACTCGCGCGGCCGTAACGTGACATCGTTCGAAGCTCGATACGGTAGCCGCGTCGATCGCATCTAAAGAGACGTCGAAAATTAGTAGACCTAATCTAAACTATCGTTTGCCCTAACTCAAAAGCGATCACAAGGCGCCGTCGATGAGGGTAGAGTCGCCGTGTAGTGAAAACGGGTCGTCAACTCGCATCGGCTATAAGACAAAAAACAATGCCGATAAGGACAGGAGGACGCTATCGATTCATCGCTTGCAGTTCATTACTAAAACGCAACGCCATAGTCGCATTGCGGGCCAACGGCAAGTCAGCGAAGCCTTATCACGAAGCACACTCAGTCGGGCAACGAAGTTTGCTCCGGCCTTTCGTTGCGTGCCGGCGAGTGAATCCCGCGCGACGTTCGTCGATTTTTCGAGGGGCATCATGAACAAGCTCGTCAAGCGTTTCCTTATCGAAGACCGCGGCGTAACCGCCATCGAATATGCACTGATCGCCGGGCTCATCGCAGCCGCTATCGCCACGGTGGTCGGCTCTGTCAGTACGAATATCCAAGCGGTGTTCACCACCGTCGCCGCCGCTATCAAAACTTGATGGCGCGGTTTGTAACGAAATATTAAATCGCCGATTTACGCTTTTCTCTAGAGCGTTTCGATGTGCCGATTGCGTTGCGCAATCGGCAGGGATCGATTCTGTCATTTTCGGGCTGTTCGATATTAAGCATGTCGCTTTCAAGCGCTCTATTTACCGTTTGGGCCGCGCTCGTCGCTTGGTTCGACTGCCGCACGCGCCGCGTGACGAACCTGCTCGTCGCGGTGGGCGGTATGGCCGCCATCGCATGCGCCGTGCTGCATGCGGCGCCGTTCGGTGTCACGTCGGCGGTGGCCGTCCTCGGCGCCCTAGTCGGCTTCATCGCTTTGCTTCCGTTTTTCGGGCTTGGCGTAATGGGCGCCGCCGACGTCAAAGTGTTCGCCGTGCTCGGCGCATGGTGCGGCGCGAGGGCGCTGCTCGACGTATGGGTGGCCGCGAGTCTCGCATCGGCCTTGCACGCGCTTTGGCTGCTCGCGTATGAACGGATGCGCCCGAGTACGAACTCGGCTTGGTTGCCGTGGCGCAACGGGCAGCCCACGTTCGCCCTCGGCACTCGCCGCGCGACGCCCTATGCGGCCTTGCTGGTGGCAGCGGCATCGCTCGAGCTGCTCGCGCGAGCATGGCACGGAGCGGTCCATTGAAACGCGCCGCCGATGGGGCGCGGATACGCCGGCGTTGCAGCGGCACGGCGGCCGTCGAGTTCGCACTGGTCTTTCCGCTCTTGTTCTTGGTGCTTTACGGCATCGTGACTTACAGCGTGCTCTTCGTCGCCGAACAGAATTTGACCCTAGCCGCCGAGGAGGGCGCGCGCGCGGCGCTCAATTACCAGAGCGCGGCCAGCATCGCCGCGGCGCTGGCCGCGCGCGGCAGCAACGCCTGCACGGTCGCCGGCCAGGCGAGCGGCTGGCTCGGCGCTTACGCGCAGTGCGCCTCGCAGGTACAGAACTGCAGCTACGACAACGCCATGTCGTGCATGCGGATCACGCTGACCTACGACTACGCGAATCATCCGCTCGTACCGACACTGCCGCTGTTGAGTCTCGCTTTGCCGCAAACGTTGTCTAGCGCCGCAACGGTACAGATCGACCCGGAGAACGTGCTGTGAGCGACGGTCGATCGCAAGAGCGTGTCGATGAGCGCAACGGGGCCCACCTGCGTATCGCGGGTACGAAGTCCCCTAGGAAGGGAGCATGAAGCATCTGAACCTAACAAAGATGGTGGCGGTCGCATTGATCGCGGCCGCGGCGATGCTCGCGTTTTACGCGTGGGCATTGAGCCGCCACCCTAATCAGCCCCCCGCCGTCGTCAAGGCCCCCGTCGCGCCTTCGACGTTTCCCGTCGTGATCGCCGCGCATGTGCTGCCGGCCGGCGCGGCGATCGCGAGCGACGATCTGCGCGTCGTCATGCTGCCGGTTCGCCCAAGCGGTGCGTTTGCCGATGTCTCGCTCGTCGCGCGGCGCGTCCCGCTCACCGACATCGGCGCGAACGTGCCCGTGCTCGAGGCTCAATTGTCGTCGGGATTCGCGGAGCAGGTCGCGCCGGGTGAACGCGCAGTGGCGATCCACGTCGACGAGGCGAGTTCGGTCGGTGAACGGGTGCGCCCGGGCAATTTCGTCGATGTCTTCTTGACGCTCAAGCGCGACGGCATGAGTGCGGGGCCGCACGCGGAAGTCGCTCAATCGCAAACGCGTTTGCTGCTCTCGCGGGTACGCGTCCTCGCGTTCGGGACCACCGCGGCGGGCGCGGGCAATCCGTCACAGTTCGGAGTGAGTGCGCATACGGCGGTGTTGGCCGTGCCGACGGCCGAAGTCGATCGGCTCGCGCTGGCCGACAGTGCGGGCCACCTTTTGCTGGCCTTACGCAATCCTCGCGACGACGAGGCGATTTCGCCCACCGGCGCGGGGGCAGGGCAAGGAACGTTACGCGCGAGCACGATGCTCGGCGTCGGCCAGACGCCCTCGGCGCAAGCGGCGGCCGGCGTTTCGCTGAGCGAACTATCGCGTGAAAGCGCATTTGCGCCCGTGCCCGCACGCGGACACGCCGTACATGCCGTACATGCAACACGCACGTATGCCGGCACGGGCATCGAGGTGATACGAGGCGGCCAAGCGCAAACGCTCGGCAATTGATCGGCACTCCCAACAAGGCCCAGGACGAGGCCCATCGACTACATGGCGAAAGTAACGGCATTGGCAAATTGGCGCGCAACGGCGTGGGTAGGCGCGTGTTGCGCCGCGCTGCTCTTATACGGCGCGGCGGGCATTGCGTTCGCGGCAGGCGATCGCGTGCGCGCGGCCGAGCCTAGCAGCCCCGCGACGATCGCCTTGGCGGTCGGCGAGCAACGGCAGCTCGAACCCCGCGTGCGGCTCGCGCGCGTGGCGGTAGCCGACCCCGCCGTCGCCGACGTGCTCGTGATTCGCGACGGCGACGGCCGCGGGGGCGTGCTCGCGATCGGCAAGGCGCCGGGGCGCACGAGCCTGCTGTTGTGGGAGCAGGGGCGGTCGGCGCCGCGCGCCGTTACGCTCGTCGTCGAGCCCGGTGCGGCGGCGACGCTTGCAGGCAAGGGCGCGCCGAATGTCGAGAGTTATGGGCGCGATGTCGTGGTCTCGGGCGATACGCCGACGATGGAGACGCATCGGCGCGGCACGGATCTGGCCCGGCTCGCGGTCAATGCAAGCGCCCGTGCGAACGGGCTGCGCGGCAATGCGCAAGCGGCGGCGGGCGCTCCCGCGGGAGACGGCAAGGCGAGCGCCCTCGAGGCGGGCAACATCGTAGACGAATCGAGCGTCGCGACGCGCAGCGTAGTGCAGGTCGATGTCCGTGTCGTCGAATTCAGCCGGACGGTCCTCAAACAAGCCGGGCTGAACTTGTTCAAGCAGAGCAACGGTTTTTCGTTCGGCACGTTTGCGCCGTCAGGCTTGAATTCGGTGTCGGGAGGCAGTACGTCGAGCTTTCAGGTCACGAGTACCGTACCGATCGCATCGGCATTCAACCTCGTGCTCAATTCCGCGGGCCGCGGCTTATTCGCCGACCTCAGTCTGATGGAGAGCAACAATCTCGCGCGCGTGCTCGCCGAGCCCACGCTCGTCGCGTTATCGGGGCAAAGCGCGAGCTTCCTCGCGGGCGGCGAGATCCCCGTGCCGGTGCCACAGGCGCTCGGCACCACCTCGATCGACTACAAACCCTACGGTGTCGGCTTGACGCTGACGCCGACCGTGCTCAGCGCGCAACGTATTGCGCTGAAGGTCGCGCCGGAGGCCAGTCAGCTCGACTTCCAGAATGCCGTCACGATCAACGGGGTATCCGTGCCGGCGATCACGACGCGCCGCGCCGATACGACCGTGGAGCTCGGCGACGGAGAAAGCTTCGTGATCGGCGGGCTCATCGATCGCGAAACGATGTCCAATGTCAGCAAGGTGCCGTTGCTCGGCGATCTGCCCGTCATCGGCGCGTTTTTCAAGCAATTGAACTACCAGCAAAACGACAAGGAGCTCGTGATCGTCGTGACGCCGCATCTGATCTCGCCGCTGGCGAAAGACGCGGCATTGCCGGCCGCGCCCGGCGAGCAATCCGAGCAACGCGGCGGGCCGGTGTGGCGATCGTATTTGGGCGGTGCGCTATCGGGCGACGCCGGGCCCGGGTTCTCGCGATGACGGACGAGGAGCGCACCATGAACGCAAGAGCCCCATTGCCTAGCGAAGCGGCGCGCACGCTCGCCTTGCCGTTCCTCTTCGGATCGAGCGACGAGGCGAGCGTGCGCTGGCTTAGCGATGTCCTCGCTACGATCGGCGAGGTCCAGCGCGCGCCGCTCGAACCCGCGATGCTCGCTCAACGCATCGCCGTGCTGCGGCCGTCGATCGTGTTCGTCGATTTTTCGGGCGCGTCGATCGAATCCGCCGCGCGCGCGGTGCAGGCCGCGCGCGCCTCGGCGCCGCAAGCGCCCATCATCGCGGTAGGCAGGCTCGCGCAACCGGAAGGGGCGGTGGCCGCGCTGCGCGCGGGGGTGCGCGATTTCATCGATCTCGCGGGAAATGCGCACGAGGCTGCGCGAATCGCGCGCGAGGCACTGGAGAACAAGGCGCGGATACCGGCGCGCCACGGCCGGCTGACGGTGCTGCTCGGGGCGCGGGTAGGCGTCGGCGTCTCGACGCTGGCGGCCCACCTCGGCGTGATCGTGCAAAAACGCGGCACACCCGAGCGGCGGCAAGCCGCGCTCATCGATCTAGGCTTGCCGGCGGGCGACGATCTGCTTTATTTGGACGTGCCAAGCGAATTCGATTTCGTGGAGGCAGTGCGCAATCTCGGCCGATTCGACGAGACGTTCGTTCACACGGCCCTCGCGCGCCACTCGAGCGGGCTCGCGTTGACGGCGCTCGCGCCCGATTTGGCGGCGCTTCGAACCGTGTCCTACGCATCGGCCGTCGCTTTGCTGACGCGCCTTCGGACATTCTTCGACCATCAGATCGTGGATCTTGGGGGCTTTTCGAACCACGAATTCGTCGCGCAGGTGGCCCAGGCCGCCGATGACGTTTGGCTCGTGTGCGACCCGGCGATCGCGTCGCTCGTGTCGGCCGTCGAGTTGCTGCGCGGACTAGAGGCGGCTGCCCTCGATACGGGACGTATCGGCATCGTCGTCACCAAGTACGATGCGCGCCTCGGGTTGACGGCCGAGCAAATCGCAGCCCGGCTTGCCTTGCCGCTCGTCGCTACGCTGCCGTCGCGGCGCGTGCCCCTGCTGCAAGCGGCCAACCAAGGCAAGTTGCTAACCGATACGGCCGAGCGCGACCCGTACGTGCGCGCGCTCGAAGCGCTTGCCGAACGCATTGCGCCTGGGCAATACGGGTATGCCGGCAGTTCGGCGGTACCCGGGAACGCCGCGGCGCCGGCGCGCTTCGCGCGTTTGGCTCGATTCATCCACCTCCCACGGAAGCGGTCATAGACGATGGCAAACGAAATCGAATTTGCCGACGATGCGTCCTCGTTCGCGCACACGCAGCAGTTTCAAGACATCAAGAACGCGGCGCACGAGCATCTGCTCACGCGTATCGAAGAACTCGGCGCGGAGTTCGGCCGCTGGTCGCGCACGGCGATCAACCAGTTCGTCGATCTGGAGATGGATAGCTTCGTGCGGCTGCGCCGCATCCCCATCAACGAGAGCGAGGTAAGACTGATCGCCGAGGCGCTGACCAAGGAGTTGGCAGGCTTCGGGCCGATCGAGGACTTGCTCGGCGACCCTGCCGTCGAAGACATCCTCGTGAACGGCTATCGCGACGTATACGTGTCGCGCCACGGTATCTTGACGAAAATGCCGGTGCGTTTCGCCGATAACGCGCACTTGCTGCGCATCGTGCGCCGCATCCTTGCGCCGATCGGCCGGCGCTTGGACGAATCCAATCCGATGGTCGATGCGCGCCTGCCCGACGGCGGGCGCGTGAACGTCGTCATCGAGCCGCTGTCGATCGACGGACCGGTCGTCTCGATCCGCAAGTTTCGCAAGGATCCGCTGCGGCCGGCCGATCTTCTCGCCAACGGGACGTACAACGCCGAAATCGGCGCGCTGCTCGAGGCGGCCGTGGCGGCGCGCTGCAACGTGTTGGTCTCCGGCGGTACGAGCTCGGGTAAGACCTCGCTGTTGAACGCGCTCGCGTTTCATATCCCCGAACCCGAACGCGTCGTGACGATCGAGGATACGGCCGAACTCTCTCTCAACCATCCTCACGTCGTGCGTCTGGAAAGCCGGCCGGGTGGGTTCGACGGTTCGGGGCTCGTCACGATTCGCGATCTTTTGCGCAATACGTTGCGGATGCGGCCCGACCGCATCATCGTCGGCGAGGTGCGGGGCGGCGAGGTGCTGGAAATGCTGCAGGCGATGAACACGGGACACGACGGATCGATGGGCACGGTTCACGCGAGTTCGCCGCGCGAGTGTTTGTATCGGCTGGAGATGCTGGCGGGCTTCGCGGGATTTCAAGGCACGGAATCGAGTCTGCGCCGGCAAATCGCGAACGCGATCGACTTCATCGTCCAAATCGGCCGGCTCTCCAACGGCCGGCGCCGCATCTTATCCGTGACCGAGGTCACCGGTCTCTCGGATACGATCATCGCCACCCAGGAGCTGTACCGGTACGAACCGGTTGCCGGGGCCGACGGGGAAGAGTTGGACCACTGGGTTTCGCTGGGTATCCATCCGCACTCGCCGAAGCTCGCCCGGTTCAGAAGCGTGCTCGGGGACGGTTTCTCTCAAGGAGGGTTCCGTGTCTAAGGGCGTGGCATGGTTGCTCGCAATGGCGCTGGCCTGCGTCGCGCTCGGGCTCTTGCTTTGGCAACGCTCCGTTCGCGGCCAGCGCAGTCGCGGCGTCGAACGGTTCGTCGAGCGCCGCGTGGCCTTGGCCGCTGCCGGCTCCGGACCGCTATCGGCTGTTGCGCAGCCTCCAACGCTCAAACCGATGCCTTTGCCCGTGCAGACGGAAAGAGCGAGGCAAGAGGCGGTCTCGCGCTTAACGCAAGCACTCGAGCATATTGCGGTGCGGGCGGGACTGGCCAGCGCGGGCAAACTTATGACGATCGCATTGGCGGTGCTCGTGCTCGGCGTCGTTTGGATCGCGGCGCGCATGGGCATCGTGGCGGCGTGCGCCGCAGCGATCGCAGCGGGCGCGGCCGCCGCGCTCGCGGTGACGGCACGGGCGCAACGGCGGCGCCTAGCGGTCGTCACCCAGCTCCCCGCGTTTCTCGACGGCATCGTGCGGCTCGTGACGCTGGGCAATAGCGTGCCCGCCGCGTTTCAGGCCGCGTTGCAAACCACCGAGGCGCCGCTGCGCGAATGCCTGGATCATGTCTCGCGCATGATGCGCGCCGGCGCGGAGATCGATCGCGCGCTGGCCCATGTCGCGCTCGTCTATCGGACGCGCGAATTCGAATTCGTCGGCGCGGTCTTGCGTCTGTCGGTCAAATACGGCGGGCGTGCCGATGTCATGCTCGAACGAATGTCGGCGTTCATGCGCGATCTGGAGCAGGCGCAGCGAGAGCTGTCGGCGATGTCCGCGGAAACCCGGCTTTCGGCCTGGGTGCTGGTTGCATTGCCGCTCTTGATCGGTGGTTTTCTGATCGCGACGAACCCGTCGTACTTCGAGGCGATGTGGGGCGATGCCGACGGGCGCCGGCTCGTTTGTCTCGCTTTTGCCTTGCAGGCCATCGGCGGCTATCTGTTGTATCGCATGACGCGGCTGAGGGCGTGATCGATGCGAGCCGATCGAATCATTGCGTTGGCACTGGCTTTGGGCGCGCTGGGGTGCCTATTGCTGGCTTACGTCGCCTTCGAACGGGTCAAGCTCGCGCGGCGCGGGGCCCGGACGTTACAGAACGCGCTCGACAGGCGCGCGGCCGCGAGTTCCGCGAGCGCCGCGACCCCCGGCGACATGGCTACGCGCATGCGGTTCGATACCGGTATGGTGCCGCAGGCGCGATACATGACGCCGAGCGCGCCTGGGCAGCATGGCGAGACGTCCGCCGCGCCCGCTGTCGCGGCTTCGCCCAAGATCGTGGTGGGGCGCCTCGCCTCATGGCGCGCGCGGTGCGGCCAGGCCGGCGCGCGTTGGCTGGAGACGCCGCTCGGCAGGCAAGTCGTCGCGGCCGAGGACCGGCGTCTGCTGGAGCAATGCGGTTTTGTCGATATCAACGCGCGCGGCTTTTTTCTGCTCTCGCGGCTGGTCTGCGCGGCCGCGGCACCGCCGATCGCGACTTGGCTTTGGGGCGCCGGCATACCGGGTCCGTACCGCGTCGCGTTCGTCGTGGGGGCCTTTGCGGCCGGCTTCATGGTGCCGAAATTCGTGCTCGGGCGTCGAGCCGCGAGGCGCCGCGGCGCGGTGGCGGACGAGATGCCGGTGCTCGTCGATCTGCTGCGGTTGCTGCAAGGTGTGGGTTTGTCGCTCGACCAAAGCCTGCAGGTCACGATCAACGACTTTCGCGCCATGCTGCCCGTGCTCGCGGGAGAACTCGAACTGGCGCAGCGTCAATTCGTGGCGGGGCGCACGCGCGAGCAGTCGTTGCAGCGTTTGGCGGCGAGTTTCGACAACGAGGATCTACGCGCGGTCGTGCGGCTGATGATTCAGGTCGATCGGCACGGGGGCGCGGTGCAAGAGCCGCTCAAACAATTCGGCGACCGGTTGCGCGAGACGCGGCGCGCGCGATTGCGCGAAAAGATAGGACAAGTCACGGTCAAGATGACGGGCGTCATGATCCTGACGCTGCTGCCCGCCCTCTTGATCGTGACGGCCGGTCCGGGCTTGCTCGCCGTGATCCGGTCGCTGGCGGGAGTGCATCGATGAAAACGAGGATGGGGAGGGTGCGCCCAAGCGTAGCCGTCGCGCTTGCGTTCGCGTGCGGGGCCTGCGCGTTCAAGCCGTCGGGCTATGGCGCGCTCGCACAGGCGGAACGCGCGGCGGCACAGGCGGCGGCTGAGAAAGAGAGCGCGCCCGACACGCCGGGCATGTACCTCGCCCTGATCGACCGGATGCAGCGCCAAGGACTCTATTACGCCTCGCTCGCGCATATCGATGCTTATGAAAAGCAGTACGGCGTCACGCCCGATTCGACGTTCCTGCGTGCCCAGGCGTTGCGAGACACGGCGCAGGCGAGGGCGAGCGCCGAGGCGTATCGAGCGTTGCTCGCCACGCCGCTCGCCGCGCAGGGGTATCACGGGCTCGGCTTGCTGGCGGGCGCCGCCGGAGACTTTCGCGGCGCTTGCCGAGCGTTGGAACGAGCGGCCGCGCTGGCCCCGACCGACGCCGCGACACTTTCCGATCTCGGTTATGCGCGGCTGCGAGAGGGCGATGTCGCGGGCGCGCGCGTGCCCTTGATGCAGGCGGCGGAACTCGATCCGAAGAGCGCGCGAGTCCAGGCGAACGTCGTCCTGCTCTTGCTGGCGCAGGGCCGCGCAAAGCAAGCGCGCACGTTGATGGACGAGCGGCAGTTCACGCCTGCCGTGCGTGCGGCGGTGCGCGACGATGCGGGACGAGTCGCTCAGGCGGCCCGCGCCTTCAAGATAGGGACGGGGTCGGCACACGACGGCTTCGATGCGCGGACATCTTCCGAGGGCAACGATCAATGAGCGACGTAGAACGAACGAGCGAGGAAGCGATGCACCGAGACGAGCCGACTATGAATCAGGTGGTGTGGCGGGCCGTGACCGTGGCCCTCGTGCTGGCCGGCGCTTGCGCAACGACCGGCGTGAATGCGCAAACGACGAGCGGAGACGATGCAGCCGAGATCGGCCGGAGCACGCGCGCGTGGCTCGAGTTGCAACGCACGAACGCCGCGGCCGCGCCCGCGTTGCCCATGCCGGGCGCCCAAGCGACGTTGGCCTATGAGCGATACATGAACTCGTTTCGTACGAGGATTCCCGAATCGTTCGGCTCGACGCTCTCGGGCGAGGGCGGGGCGGGGCGCGTCGATCGTTGGAGCGCGGGTTCCGGCGCGGCCCAGCCGCCGGGTGTCAACTGAGCAAACCTTCATCGTGCCGAGCAACTCGATGCGCCGTGCTCTCGATCGTCCACCGGCTACCCGTATACCGCCGGCGCTTCGCGGCGAGCGCGGCACGATCGCGCCGATCGTCGCGCTGTTCATGACGGTCTTGATCGCATCGCCCGGCGCGCTCGACGTGGGCAATGCGTTCTTCGCGCGCCGCGCATTGCAGCGTACTGTCGATCTGGCGGCGCTGGCCGCGGCGCAGACGATGGACGACGCGTGCGTCAAGCCGACCGCGATCGCTCGTGCGAACGCCGCGGCCAACGGCTTCTCGGCCGATGCGGCGGGACAATCGCTGAACGTAGTTTGCGGCCGTTGGGACACGAGCGCCAATGCCGGCCCGAGCTATTTCGTCGCGTCGAACACGGCCACGCCCCTGAACGCCGTGCAGGTCACGGCGACACGCAACGTCCCGTACTTTTTCCTCGGGCCCGCGCGGCGGATCAGCGCCAGCGCCACCGCCGAGGCGACGAATCTCGGCGCGTTCACGGTCGGCACGACGCTCGCGCAACTGCAAGGCGGACTCGCCGGCGCATTGCTCAACGCGTTGCTCGGCGCGAACTTGAATCTGTCCGTCGCCTCGTACGCGTCGCTGGCCGATGCGCGGGTGCGCGTGCGCGATGTCGTGGCCGCGGCGGGCGTCGGTACGGTGGATCAGTTATTGGCAACGCAGGTCGATATCGAACAATTGGCCCGCTTGATGATTGCGGCGCTATCGTCCACGTCGATCGCCGATGCGAACTTGCAAACCGATGTCGCGACACTGCAGGCGATCGCAGGCGGCTCGAGCGCGAGCGCGGTCTCGTTTCCGCTCGGCAACGGACCGGGCGGCCGCGGCGTGATCGCGCTCGACGCGGCGGACGGCCAAAGCGCGCTCGATGCGACCTTCAGCCCTTTCGACGCGCTACTGGTCGCGGCCGAAATCGCGCGGGCGGGGCAGCCCCCCATCGATATCGCGGCAGGACTTCAAATCGCCGGCTTCGGCGCGACGCTGAAAGTGCAAATCGTCGAGCCGCCGGTGCTCGCCGTCGGCGAGGCGGGCATCGATCCGGTCCGGCATCGGTGGCGAACGCAGGCGAACACGGCGCAAGTACGTCTTTACCTCGATGTCGCGCTCGGCACGCCGGCGCTGCCCGTCGTCGGTAATGTCGGCCTGCATCTTCCGCTCTCGCTCGAAGGCGCACCCGGCACGGCGTGGCTGCAGTCTACGAACTGCGCGCCGACGCAAGCGGCCAGCACGTCGACGATCGGCGTCCAGCCCGGGTTGGCGAATGTTTGCCTAGGCGATCCGCCCGTGGACCTCTCGGCCTCCCAGCCTTTTTCCTGCACGCGGCCGGCAACGCTCGTGAATGTCGCGCACGTCGTGACCGTGACGGCAAACGCGGCGCTGCCGGCGGTCGTGCCGCCGTCGTCGGCCGCGACGCTGACGTTTGCGGGCGCGGCGCCGGCCGGCGATTCGTCCTATCAAAGCGCCGATTCGAACGCCGTCGGCAGCGTGTTGTCCCATGCGCTCGACGGCCTTGCCGCCTCGCTCGCCGAGCCCGATTCGCTCGACGTCACGCTGCTCGGCGGCCTGTCCTTGCCGGTCGGCGCATTCGCGGACACGCTGCTGACCGTGCTTCAGCCGGCTCTGAGTCAGTTGCTCTCGGGGATCGATGCGGCCGTCGATCCGTTGTTGCAGTTGCTCGGCGTGCAAGTCGGCGTGGCGACGGTGCATGACCTCTCGCTCTCATGCGGCGCGTCGAAACTGGTTTATTGATGTTTAGGACTTCTAATAACGATGAGAACCAGCCATACGATCGAGGAACTGGACATTTATGTCTGGGAGGGCAAGGCTGACATCGTCGAGCGCGTGGTGCGCTGCATGTCCAGCTTCGACGTCGACGTGATCCGCGCCGACGACATGACGAGCGCCCCCGAGGGCAATGCGTCGCGCGCCTCCCTAGCCGTCATCAGCGTCAGCGTGATATCGAGCGGCGGCGCCAAGCTGCGCGATTGGCAGGCGCATACCGGCATGCCTGTGATTTGGGTGGGTGCACTGCCGCGCGAGCGCGACCCCGCCGTGTACCCGCCCGAATACTCGCACGTGCTGCCGCTCGATTTCACGTGCGCGGAGTTGCGCGGCATGGTGGCGAAGCTGCTGACGCAACTGCGCGCGCACGCGGCGCAGGCGCTCGAGCCAAGCGTGCTGGTCGCCCAATCCGAGTGCATGCAGGCGTTGCTGCACGAGGTCGATACGTTCGCCGATTGCGACACGAGCGTGCTGATTCGCGGCGAGACCGGGGTAGGCAAGGAGCGCATCGCGCAACTGCTCCACGAGAAACACAGCCGCTATCGCGACGGCCCGTTCGTCGCGGTCAACTGCGGCGCGATTCCCGACGGCCTGTTCGAGTCGCTGTTCTTCGGGCACGCCAAGGGATCGTTCACGGGCGCCGTCGGCGCGCACAAGGGCTACTTCGAACAAGCCGACGGGGGCACGCTGTTTCTCGACGAGATCGGCGACTTGCCGCTCTATCAGCAGGTGAAGCTGCTGCGCGTGCTCGAGGATAGCGCGGTGACGCGCATCGGATCGGCCATGCCCGTAAAGGTCGATTTCCGGCTGGTGGCGGCGACGAACAAAGATCTGCCACAACTCGTGAAGGACGGCGCCTTCCGCGCCGATCTCTACTACCGGCTGGCCGTGATCGAGTTGCGCATTCCTTCATTGGAGGAGCGCGGCGCGGTCGAGAAGATTGCGATCTTCAAGGCCTTCATCGCCGCGGTGGTCGGCGCCGAGCGGCTCGCGCGGCTGCCCGAGATTCCGTACTGGCTCGCCGATGCCGTGGCCGATACGTACTTTCCCGGCAACGTACGCGAGTTGCGCAACCTAGCCGAGCGGATCGGCGTAACCGTGCGCCAGATCGGCGCGTGGGATGCGTCGCGTTTGCGCAGACTAATCGCGCATGCGCGCAATGCCCAGCCCGCACCGGCCGAAAGCGTGGCGCAGGCCCTCGTCGATCGCAGCAAATGGGACATGGCCGAGCGCGAGCGCGTGCTCGCCGCGCTCGCATCGAACGCGTGGCGCAGGCAAGACACAGCACAATACCTCGGGATCAGCCGGAAAGTCTTGTGGGAAAAAATGCGCAAGTACCAGATATTCGATGAGGAGCCCGAAACGCGGGAAAGTGAGGGATAATGGCGCGCTTGAGTCAAGCTGTCTCAAAAGCAGAACTATTCCAGCAGGAAACGACACATGAGCCACTATTCGCGTATGCGGGGGACCGCGCTGACAGCGCTTATCGCAATCGGGGGATTGGGTATCAACGGCTGCGCCACAGCGCAGTCGGCCGCTGACGACACTGCAAACGTCGTACCGGCGGCAGCGGCTCCGGCCGCACCGGCGGCACCTGCCGTGACCGCTTCGACGGTCGCATCGACGCAGTTGTCGAGCCCGGTCACGTCGCCGGATCAGTCCGCATCGGCGGCTGACGAAGGGGGCGATGGTCAGGGCGATGTTGCGCAATTGCAACAATTGATGCGCGGTAACGAGCTCTCGGAACTGCGCACGGCCTACAACGGGACGTATGGCGCGAGCCTGCTGCTGCACGGCGAGGACATGACGTACTACGCCGTCCTCTTTCAGCAGAAGAATTTCTGGCGCGTGATCAAGACGACGAACGCCGACTACGCGGAATCGGTGTATGCCGAGTTCGTGCGGCGCAGTGCGCAGCTTGCGGACGTCGAGATCAAGCGCACGGTGCTCGCTGCGCAAAAGGCTTATACCGAAGCGTTGCTTGCGAAGGCGCAAGCGCGCGCCGATCGTCTGCAAGCGGATCTCGAGGTGGCGCGTAAGCAGCAAGCGCTCGTCGCGAGCCGCCAGAAGCAAGCGCGTGAGGAGGCGGCCGCGCTGCAGACGCAAAAGGTGGCCGCGCAGGAGCAACTGAGCGCGATGCAGCATCAGATCCATCTGCTGCAGCGTGAAAACCAGCAAGGCCTGCCCGCTGCGCATCCGCATTCGCATTCGCATCGTCGCAAACATTGATGCGCGTCCTGCATCGGGCGACGCGCCCGATGCACTCCATGCGATTCGATACGCTTTCGTGGGCAAGCAGGGGCCCGCGCTCGGTTTAGACCGCCGAACGCGGGATGCCTTGTGCGCCCGACGGCGCTTGCCGCTCGCCGTGCGTTTGCGCGAGAACCTGTTCGACGATGCGCTTTGCGCTGGCCAAGTGCGTGACCGTCATAGCGCGTGCGCCGCGCGCGTCGCGCTCGCGGCATGCCTGCAAGATGGCGGCATGCTCGTGCTGAAACGCGGCCGTATCGGCGAGCAGCGTACTTTGTAGCCGCTCGTAGCGCTCGACTTGGCCGCGCAATTCGCGAATCGCTTTCAACTGCCGGGCATTACCGCACGGCGCGTATAGCCGTTCGTGAAACTCGCGGTTCAGCTCCCCTTGTTTGTCGGCCGTTTTCGCCTTGCCCAGCAGCCGGTGGACGAGCTCCGCCCGCACGAGCGTTTCCTCGTCCATCAGCTTGACCGCGCGAAAGATCGCATCGCCTTCGAGCAGCGTGCGCATCGCATAGATTTCCTCGACGTCGGCCGGCGTAAGCGCGCGAACCACGGCGCCGCGGTTCGGGTAGATTTCGACGAGGCCCTCGGCCTCGAGCTTCTTCAACGCCTCTCGCAGCGGGATGCGGCTGACGGCAAATCGTGCGGCGAGGTCGCGCTCGACGAGCCGCATCCCGTCGCTGAATTCGCCCGTCGTAATCGCCGCGCGCAACGATTGCGCCAGGACATCGGCCGTCGAATCGATCTTCGTTTGCATGGGCTAGCCTCTAGTGGACCGGCATAATGGTATGCCAAACCATCGGCTCGACAGAGAGCACGATGCCGCGACGCCGCGTTATACGGACGTCCTTGCATCGATGGGAGGGAGAGGGGCAACGGCTAGCAGGGACGCCGATTATGCGGCAGCCGGGGAGCAAAGATCGGAATAATGGCGTTGCCTGCCGCACGATGAGGCGCCCCCATCGAACAATCGACGGCGGGCGAACTCGCCGCGGCGATTATTCGTCGCGGTGATCGGAGCCGTTCGTATCCGTGGACGGGTTGTTGTTTTGCAGCGTGCTGAACGGACGGCGGCGCCGCGTAACGACGACGGGGCCCTCGGAGGAACGGTGTTCCCCGCTCGAGGACGATCCATATCCTTCCCGCGGCTCGCGCGGCTCTCTCGATTCGCGGCCTTCGCGGGGCCCCGACCCGTCGCGCGGGCCATGACGTTCGCCGTAACCGCCGGGGCGCGGGCCGCGCGGACCGGGGCGCGTGCCGGTGTCGATCTGTATCGTCGAGATGGCGCGTTTGTAGATGCCTTGCAGCCCGACGGGCGTACGCAGCATAACGAGGTATTGGTCGAACGACTCGATGCATCCCGTCAGGCGGATGCCGTTGACGAGATAGATTTCGACGCGCTTGCGCTCCTTGCGCGCGGCGTTCATGAAGTCGTTCTGCGGATGCGATTCGGACGGATTCGGCATTGCGAGTACAGCAGCGACGGCTGCTCCACGGTTAGTTGGCGGCTGCGCGACGGTGCGCGCACGATTCACGATTGGCCGGGATTTTACCCCGGGCGCGCGAAGCGCGTATCGATTTGGCTGAGATCGTCCGTATACATGCGCCGCGGCGTCCTTTTTCGCCGATATTTCGCACTGCTCGGCCCGCATCTCTCAGTCCATCGCGCCGATGCGCGATACAGACGCTCTCGAAAAGCGGCATTTCCCACGCACGTTTTCTTGAAGCGTTGTCTGCGTTGCCTATCACGAATGAAGAAAATTCGGACGGTATCGCGCCGTTCGCGCGTTGCCGCATTTGAGCGATTTTTCCTACCGACGAGCGAGCGGCCGATGACGAGCGTGCGCCCCCCCAACCTGTCCGAAACGCGCTTTTTGCGGGCGTTGAGCGAATTGGCGTCGGTGGTTGGGGCGTCGAACGTGTACAGCGCGCCCGATCGTCTGCTCGACTATGCGGATCCGTTCGCGCCGCAACCGATGGCCGAGCATTTCGCCGCATCGGCCGCCGTCTTGCCGGGCTCGACCGATGACATCCGCGAGGTCTTGAAGATTGCGCGGGCGTATCGTTTGCCGCTCTGGCCCGTTTCGACGGGACGCAACTTCGCCTACGGCGGCGCGGCCCCGCGCTTGAGGGGCTCGGTCGTGCTCGACCTGAAGCGCATGAATCGCATCGTCGAAGTGAACGAGACGCTGGCTTATGCGCTCGTGGAACCGGGCGTCACGTACTTCGACTTATATGCGCATTTGCGCCGGCATCGCATGAAGCTATGGGTCGACCCCGCCGCCGCGGGTTGGGGCAGCGTGCTCGGCAACGCCCTGGAGCGGGGCTTCGGTTACACGGCGTACGGCGATCACGCGGCCAGCCAATGCGGTATGGAGGTCATGCTGGCGAGCGGCGAACTCGTGCGCACGGGGATGGGTGCGATCGAGATCGGTCGCGCGTGGCAGTTGTACAAGGCGGGGTTCGGCCCGTCGTACGATGCGATGTTCATGCAATCGAATTTCGGCATCGTCACGAAGCTGGGTCTCTGGCTCATGCCCGAGCCGCCCGCTTATCTGATGGCCCACGTGAAGCTGCCGCGCGAGCACGATCTCGAAGCGGCGGTGGATACGCTCAGGCCGTTGAGGTTGAGCGAAATCATCCGCAATCATGCGGTGATCGAAGGCGCGATCCGTCATGCCGCGGGCGTGTCGGCGCGCGCCGATTGGTACGAGGGAGCGGGGCCGTTACCGGAATCGGTCGTCGACGAGATTGTTTCGCGGCTTGGTATCGGACGCTGGAATGTTCACCTCGCGCTCTATGGCGAGCCCGATATCGTCGACGCGCGCTGGCGCGCGGCCGAGCGGGCGTTCGCACGCGTGCCCGGTGCGCAAATCGAGGCGCGCCGGTACGCGGCCGGCGAGGTGCCGAACGGCGGCGGCGAGGGGAACATGGCCGGCATCCCCGCGATGAGCGCCTTTCGCATGCTCGACTGGCGCGGCGGTGCGGGCGCGCATGTCGATTTCTCTCCGATTTGTCCGTTCACGGGCGGCGACGCGATGCGGCAGTACTCCGTGGCGAAGGCGCGGCTGGCGGAATACGGATTCGACTATTACGGAGGGTTTACGGCCGGCGAGCGGTACTTGCACCATATCGTCGCGACCATTTTCGATCGGGACGATCCGAAGCAAACCGAGGCCGCAGCCGACTTGCAGCGCGTGCTGATGAGCGATGCGCGTTCGGAGGGATACGGGGTGTATCGTACTCACTTGGCGACGATGGATTTCGCCGCTTCCCAATACGATTTCAACGACGGGGCGCTGTTGAGAATGTCCGAGACGATCAAGGACGCAGTGGATCCCGACGGCATTCTTGCGCCGGGAAAATCCGGCATTTGGCCTCGTGCTTGGCGAGCGAAACGTGGCGATGTCTGAGGGCGGTACGGCCTTGAAGGAATATCGGCGATGGACCGGCGCACGTTTCTGACGGCGAGCTTGGCGGCGGCTGCCGGCTGGGCGTGGCCGCAGGCGTATTGTCTTGCGGCTCCTTGCCGCGCATTCGAGCCCACGCTGTTCGTCGTCGATTCGGCGCTGCCGGGCAGCCGATCGTATATGACGTCGCAGTGCGGCGAGGGTGCGCGCTACCTCGCAGCCGGAAGCGATATGGGCGTTCTCTGGTACGAGCGGCTATGCGATTGGCGCGGGCCTGTGAAGGGGGTATTGCGTCCTTCGGATTGCTTTGTGCTCCGAAACTTATCGCTCGCCGACGGCCGGGCCTGGCGTTCGATGGCGGCCGGCGCGGACGTGGGCGAGAGTTCCGCGTCGGCTAGGGTGCTCGCGTTCGAAATCGGCCCCATGTTGCGCGCGTCCCGGCTGTGACTGGGGCGCCGGGACGCGCCGGCCGAGGCACTCGGTCGAGTCAACCTGCGGCCGTCGTCGCGGCGGTACCGTCGGTGCCTGTGCCTGCCCCCACCGCGGGACGCAACTTGCCGAGCTTGGCGAGCTCCTCATCACGCAGCGCACGACGCAGTATCTTGCCCACATTCGTTTGCGGCAATCCGTCGCGAAACTCAATCAGCTTAGGTATCTTGTAACCGGTCAAATGCTGGCGGCAGTGCTGCAAGATCTCGTCGCGCGTGAGTCCGGCCGCGCGCGGCACGATGAAAACCTTCACGCGTTCGCCTTGGGCTTCGTCGGGAATCCCGATGGCCGCGACTTCCCGCACGCCCGGGTGCATGGCGATGACGTCCTCGATTTCGCTCGGATAGACGTTAAAGCCCGACACCAGAATCATGTCCTTCTTGCGGTCGATGAGCTTGATAAAGCCCGCGCGGTCCATGATGCCGATGTCGCCCGTGGCGAGCCAACCGTCGGCATCGAGTACCTTCGCCGTTTCGTCGGGCCGCATCCAATAGCCCTTCATCACTTGTGGCCCCTTCACGCACAGTTCGCCGGCCTCGCCGATGCCGGCCCATGTGCCGTCTTCCTTGCGAAAGCGCACGAGCGTCGAGGGCGCGGGCAAGCCCACGGAACCATCGAATTCGCGCAAATGCTTTAGATCCACGGGGTTCAACGCGACGATCGGCGAGCACTCGGTGAGGCCGTAGCCTTCGACGATCGGCTTTCCCGTCACGGCTTTGAACCGCTCGGCGACCGCTCGCTGCGTCGCCATCCCGCCGGCCATCGCGAGTTTCAAATTGGAAAAGTCGCGTTTGCAGAACTCTTCGTTATCGAGAAATGCCTTGTACAGCGTGTTGATCGCGAGGATGCCGGAGAACGTCTGATTGCGCAAAATTCGCATGACGCGCTTCATGTCGCGCGGATTGGCAATCAGAATGTTGCGGCCGCCAAGGCCGAGGAAGATCAATCCGTTCACTGTCAGCGAGAGGATGTGATAGAGCGGCAGCGGTGTCAGCACCGTCTCGACATCGCCGCTCAATTGGCTTTCCGCCCAAGCCTTGGCTTGCAGCAAATTGGCGACGATGTTGCGATGCGTGAGCATCGCGCCCTTCGCGACGCCGGTCGTGCCACCCGTATATTGGAGAAACGCCAAGTCGTCGTGCGTCACGGCAATCGGCGTGAAGGTGGACTTGGCGCCCAGCGCGAGCGCCGCGCGCAATCGCACCGCGTTCGGCAGGCGATAGGCGGGCACCATTTTTTCGACGTGCTTGAGGACGAAATTCAGCGCGCGTCCCTTCGCATTGATCGTCTCACCCAGCAGATCGCCCAACGCCGTCACGACGATATGTTCGATAGCGGTGCCCGGCAACGCTTGCTCGAGCGTTTTCGCGAAATTCTCGAAAACGACGATCGCCTTCGCGCCGCTGTCCTTCAGTTGATGCGCGAGCTCGCGCGGCGTATAGAGCGGATTGATGTTGACGACGACGGCGCCGGCCTTTAGAGCTCCGAACAAAGAGATCGGATATTGAAAAGTATTGGGCAGCATGATGGCGACGCGGTCGCCGCGCTCGATGCCGATCCCTTGCAGATAGGCCGCGAACGCGGTGGCCTTGCGTGCGAGCGTGTCGTACGACATTTCGGAGCCGATGCTGACGAATGCGGTTCTCCCTCGAAATCGAGACGTGCATTCGTCGAAGAAGTGAGCGACCGACGCATATTGACCGACATCGATTTCACGTGGGACGTCGGGCGGATACGAGGCATACCAGACGCCGTCCGTATTGGGCGCATCGAGGGGCGTTCGGCCGAGCGCGCCTAACGCGTCGGATGCCGTCTGCGGGGCAACGGGTTGATCCATATTGTTCTCTCCCTGGGTTGTCGACGCCGCGACGATCCAGGCGGCATGCCTGCGTATGCCGCGGCGATCAAAACCGATCGAGACGATCGGCGCTGATTCAAAGATCGGCGCGTGCGGGCGCGCCGGTCGGCCGCTCGCCGCCGCGTCCGGGCGGCGGTTCAGCGCCCGCATCATGCGCGGCTTGTGAGCCGGCACCGGGCTCGCTTACGGAGCGATCGAAATCGGTGGGGAAATCGTCGACGCGAATCAACGCGGCGCCGTCGCGTGCATAGCGATCGAGTAACGCGTGCTCGCGTGGCTCGATCCAGCCGCGCTCCTCGGCGATACGCGCCCACAGCGGCAATTCGGCCAAGCTTTGAGGCATCGGGCGCGCATGGCCGCTGCGCACGGCGTCGCGTAGTCTCGCCTCGATTTCGGCCACTTGTTGAGCGAGTTCGAGCAACCGCTCGCCGCAAGCGATCGGATCGTTCGAATCGGGTTGCGCGGGCACGTGCGAATCGGCGAGCAACCGTTCGCGCGCTTCGCACGGCGTTTGCAAAATCAGTGCGATCGTGCTGACGAGTCCGTCGGAAGGCGGCCGATGGCGCAATCCGAACGGGAAGGCGAGCGCGCGGATAAGCCCGGCCGCGAATCGATTCGGATAGTTCGCGAAGAGCCCCTCGAATGCCTGCTCGGCCTTGACCAGCGCATCCTTGACGCCCCATCGAACGAACGGCAGGTCCTCGGGGTGAGCGCCTTCGTCTTCGAACCGCTTCAGCGTGGCCGACATCAGCACGAGTTGCGACAGGACGTCGCCCAGGCGTGCCGATAACCGCTCGCGCCGCTTCAACGCGCCGCCGAGCAACAACATCGACGCATCGGCCACGAAAGCGAACGCGATGCACGCGCGCGTGACCGCCCGATAGTAGTTGGCCAGCGCGGGGCTTGCGCCGGACGGTTTCTTCAGAAACGCGCCGCACGTGATGCCGTGCACGAAGCTGCGCAGCGCGTTCGACGCGAAAAACGCCGCGTGCCGGAACAGCGCATGGTCGAACGCGATCAGCGCACGTTCGTCGTCATCGTCGCGCGCGGCTGTCATCTCTTTGAGCAAATACGGATGGCAACGTATCGAACCCTGTCCGAAGATGATGAGCGAGCGCGTAAGAATATTGGCGCCTTCGACTGTGATCGAGATCGGCAATTGCTGGTAGGCACGCGCGAGAAAATTCGACGGCCCCATGCAAATGCCCTTGCCACCGGCGATATCCATGGCATCGTTGATGACCTGGCGCGATCGCTCGGTCACGTGATACTTGGCGATCGCCGACAGCACGGCGGGCTTCTCCCCGAGATCGACCGCCTGCGCGCAGAGCCGGCGCATCGCATCCATGACGTAGAGATTGCCGCCCATGCGGCCGAGCGCTTCGTGAATGCCTTCGAACTTGCCGATCGGCGTTTTGAACTGACGGCGCAGTGCCGCATAGGCGCTGGTGCCGCGCACCGCGAGCTTGGCCGTGCCGACGCCGGCCGAGGGCAGCGAGATTGCCCGGCCCGCCGCGAGGCATTCCATCAGCATGCGCCAGCCGTTACCGACTTGCGCGGCCCCCCCGATCACCCAATCGATCGGAATGAAGACGTCCTTGCCCGAGGTTGGCCCGTTTTGAAAAACCGCGTTCAGCGGCCAATGACGGCGGCCGATGATGACGCCCGGGTGCGAGGTCGGAATCAACGCGCACGTGATGCCGGGCTCGTCGTCGCTCCCGAGCAAATGCTGCGGATCGCGAACGCGAAACGCCAAACCGAGCACGGTGGCGATCGGGGCCAGCGTGATATAGCGCTTGTCCCAGCTCACGCGAAAGCCTAGCGTTTCGCGGCCTTCGAATTCGCCTTTGCAGACGATGCCGGTATCGGGAATGGCCGCCGCATCCGAACCGGCATAGGGGCTCGTCAGCGCGAAACATGGTATTTCCTCGCCGCGTGCGAGACGCGGCAGGTAGTACGCCTTTTGCGCCTCGGTGCCGTAGTGCAGCAGCAATTCGGCGGGGCCCAGCGAGTTAGGGACCATGACCGACACCGTGGCGGCGGAGCAGCGCGACGCGAGTTTCATGACCACTTGCGAGTGTGCGTAGGCGCTGAACCCTTTGCCGCCATGATCCCGATCGATGATCATGCCGACGAAGCCTTGTTGCTTGAGGTAGCGCCAGGCCCGCGGCGAAAGATCCTGCCAATGGGCGGTGGTCTCCCAATCGTTGGCGAGTTCGGCGAGCGTCGCGCATTCGCGATCGACGAACGCTCGCTCCTCGTCGGACAGCAGCGGCGGCCCATGCGCGAGCAAGGTATCCCAGTCCGGCCGCCCCGTGAACAATTCGGCATCCCACCACACCGTGCCGGCCTCGATCGCATCGCGCTCCGTCGGCGACATATCGGGCAATGCACTTCGGAAGAGTGCAAGCACGTGCCGGCTGACGAGCGCTCGACGCAAGGGCGTCAAAGCCAGAATCAACGCGGGGACGACGAGCGCGATGCCGAGCACGGCGCACGCGGCGATGCCAGCCGCGTCCGTCAGCGCGACGGTGGCGAGCCAGACGCAGAGCGTACCCAGCCACCACAGTGCGGCGGCCTCGGTATAGATCAGGATCGCGCCCGCGACGGCGAGCGCCACGACGAGCCATGCCATTGAGCGTTCCTTGCGAGCGGCGCGCGCGCCTTGCCTTTTAGAGTGCGGGACGCACGCCTTCCTGCAGTTGCGCGGGGGGCGTGCCGGCGGCCTGCAGCTTCGATGCCGCGATGAGCGGCGAGGGCGCGGTCTCGCCCGCGCGGTCGGGCTCATCCGGGTCGGAGACGCCCCGGCCGGACAGCGGTGCGTCGAGCGGGCCGCAAGCGCTGATGCCCTGGGCGGCATCGCAACCGTCGCCCGCATCGCCGAGCACGGCGGCGAATGCGGCGAGCTGAGCCGCATCGGGCAGCGGCGCTTTGAGCGCCGCCACCATGAGCGACGCGAGCCGCGCGATCAGATGCAAATCGCTGATCGTTTGCCCTTTCGAGAACTCGGCGATGAGGCTATCGGTGTCGGCGCCCGCGAGGACGCCCGAGAGTGCGCCGATCGCGAAGTGCAGCCGCCAGCCCAGTTCCTCGCGCGGCAAATGCGGCAATGCGCGCTGAAACGCGTCGAAGAACCGCTCCGCCACATCGGCGTAATGCCCGTTGAGGAAATCGTGAATGAACGCCGAAGGATCCGTGTAGGCGCGGCCGAGCAAGCGTAGAAACGCGGGCCCTCCGGCGCGCGTATCGCGCGACAGGCGCAGGGCCGGGATGAACATGGCCCCCAGTACGTGCTCGCAGGTCAAGCGATCGTCGAGTTGTGCGTTGAATCGGTCGAGCAACTTCAATCGTTCGACATTCAACTTATCGAGCCGCCGCGAGAGCATCGCGTGGATCAGCGCTTCCTTGCTCCCGAAATGGTAGTTGACTGCTGCGAGATTGACGTCGGCGCGCGAGGTGATCTGTCGCAACGACATGGCCTCGTAGCCGCATTCGATGAAGATGTCTTCGGCCGCGTCGAGAATGCGTGCCTTCGTGTCGCCGGTGCTCCGGCTCGATGTCCGATTTGCCATGTGCGCCTCCCATGCCGGTTACCCGGCCGCGAACAAGCGATTCAAGTCTCTGATTGAAATTTGCTTATTTTTAGCACGATAAAAACGGGAAGAAATCGCGGCAAGCGTTGTTTATCGATGGACTCCTCTAGAGCGCGCCCAAGAGTCGAATCGCGCTGCGGCGCAGCAGATCAAGCATAGTACGGGGGCGGAAAGGAAGAAAGGCGCCGGGGCGCCTTTCTTTTGCTGCTTAGCAGTGAACAATTAAGCCGATGTGGACGAGGCGACTTGCTGCGCCGAGCGTGTCATATCGATGCCGCGGCGCTCGGGGCCGAACAGAATGAACACGGCGATCACGACCGAAGCGGTGCCCGCGACGACGGCCAGCGCAAAGGCGTAGTTGTTGCCCGAGTTGGCCGCCACCGATGCCTGCATCGTCGCGTTGATCGATGCGATCAGGTTGCCGAGCTGATAGACGAGGCCGGGGAACGTGGCCCGCACTTCGTCCGGTGAGATCTCGTTCAGGTGAACCGGGATCACGCCCCATGCGCCTTGCACCGAGATTTGCATGAGGAACGCGCCGACGGCGAGCATCACGGCACCGCTCGAATAGGCCCATAACGGCAGCACCGGCAGCGCAATGAGCGCCGCGATGCAGATGGCGCGGCGCCTGCCGATCTTCTCCGAGATCGTGCCGAACAGCAGGCCGCCGACGATAGCGCCGATATTCAATACGATCGCGATGATCGAGACCGTATGCGGATCGAAGTGATGCTGCTCGCGTAAGAACGTCGGGTACAGATCCTGGGTGCCATGCGAGAAGAAGTTGAACGCCGTCATCAGAATGATCGAGTACAGCGCGAGCGTCCAGTTCTTGCCGATGGTGGCGAGCAAGCCGGCGCGCTTGTGTTGCACGCGAGCCATTTCCTTCCACGCGGGCGACTCCGGCACGTTGCCGCGGATGTACAGCACGAGCACCGCCGGGGCCACGCCGACGAAGAACATACCGCGCCAGCCGACGTACGGATAAAGGACGCCGAAGACGATCGAGGCGATCAGATAGCCGCTGGGATAGCCGGCTTGCAACAGGCCCGATACGATGCCGCGCGAGCGCGGCGGAATCGTCTCCATCGTCAGCGCCGATCCGACGCCCCATTCGCCGCCCATCGCGATGCCGAACAGCGCGCGCAACACGAGCAGCGTCGTGAGGTTCGGCGAGAAGCCGGACAGCAATTCGAGCAGCGAGTAGATGCCGACGTTGACCATGAGGGTCGGGCGGCGGCCGAATTTATCGGCAAGACGGCCGAAGATGATGGCGCCGACGGGGCGCATCGCCAGGGTCAATGTGATCGCGAGCGCGACGGAGGGGATCTTGGTATGGAATTCGGTCGCGATATCCTTGAGCACGAACACCATGAGGAAGAAGTCGAATGCATCGAGCGTCCAGCCTAGGTAGGCCGCGATCGTCACATTACGTTGTTCCTTGGTCCACTTCATTTGATTGTCTCTCCTTGGGTCTCCAGGTCTTGCGTGCCGGTTGCTCCACTCGCATGCTTATGGCGCACGGCAGGCATCGTCCCGTGGGTGATCGAAGTGTACGCGCTCTTTAAACGAACGCAGGGTTCGGAAATGGGCTCTACGGGCTAATCCCTAGGCCTTACAGGCATGCGGCGTACGGCTGACGGCAAAACGTTTGGTAATTGAAAGGCGATATAAAGGGCGGCATTGAGATGAATATGGAGAATGAAGCGCGAGCAAGCGGTACGCCCGGGACGGTGGGGCCCGGCGCTGCCTTGCCCCCGCTCGATACGCCGCGTTTGCTGATTCGTGGACGCACGCTCGACGATCTCGAGGCGTGTCTCGCGATGGACCGGGATCCGGAGGTGACACGCTACATCAAAGGGCCTTGGAACGACCCGGTCGAGCACCGGCGCTTTTTGGAATTTCGGATCACGCGGCCCTATCCGCCGGGGCTCGGGTATTGGTCGATTCGCGAACGAGCGGCACCCGAGGTCTTCTTAGGGTGGGTCATGCTCATTCCCGATCACGGCGTGGGGCCGGAGGTCGAGATCGGCTGGCGATTGGTGCGGGCCGCTTGGGGAAGGGGCATCGCGAGCGAGGCTGCGCGCGTGCTCGCGACCCATGCGTTCGACACGGTCAAGCTGCCGAGAGTCATCGCCGACATCCACCCGGAGAATAAGGCTTCGCGCGCGGTGGCGGAACGGATCGGGATGAGGCTGGTGACGCTTAGCCGGGACGATGAGGGCGAGGCTTGCGCTCGATATCGATCGCAGCGTAGCGATCGGTAGCCGGTGCCCGATGAGAACGGTCCTTCGTGGTCACTCGGCGCGCTGCCTCTTTCAATAGGGTAAAAAGTATTCAAGTGCGTTTGCGCGCTTGGAGCGGATGGCCGCGGGGGCTGGTCGATCATTCTCATGAGGGTGTCCGCCATATCGCTTCGGATGCGGGCCGGCATGGCCAGCCGGTCTTGTTCGCTCATCCAGCTCGTGTTGGTGCTGCGCGTTCTGCGGATGAGAAACTCGAAGCGCTCATCCCATCGCGTATGCCGGCCCCGGCCGTCGAGGTCAGTGTCGAAGCGGCGACCGTACAACGAATGCGAACGGCGTCGTGGCAGCCTTGAGTCGGCAAGCTCAGTCAGTCTCGCCCGCGCACTGTTCGAGACGAACTCGAGGCGCCGTTCCGATTCCGTACGGGCGACGGCTTCGTAAAGGTCGGCGGCCACTGCGGCGATGGCGGCTTGTGCGGGAACATGCGCCATTCGATTTGTCCACGCGTGCGCAGCCTGCTCATCGGCACCGCGACGTTGTTCCTCGTCGTCGGCGGCTTCCTGCTCGGCACGATACGTGGCTATCAGCGGGGCTTGTTCCTCGCTTATCGATCGGCTGCGCCCGGATTCTCGGCTCAGGCGTCTCACCATCTTGCCGAGCCAACTCCAAGGCGCATGCCCCGAAGGGTCGCTCAAGTTGACAGGATCGCCGGCGCAGTAGGCGTAGGGATGGATTCCGCCGGCTCCGAAAGGACTCCAGTCGTCGTCCGACGTGAAGCGCATGAGCGCCGGGCTGTACCATCGAACGCCGTTGCCGAGAATGCAATAGCGTGTGCAAGGGTCCTCGTAGCTTCCTGTGTAAGTAAAAACAAACGGGTTTTTCATGGCTAGCGTCTGAATGTGTGTTGCTCGTATCGAGCGTGCTCGAATCGCTTGTTGCCGCTCGTCGTATCGACCTGTTGTCATCTTCCGCCATATAGGAGCCACCGGGCTTCCGGCATAAAGGAGCCGGGGCGTTTTCGGCATAAAGGAGCCACTTCGTTTCC
>NZ_QUBS01000067.1 GCF_003390925.1 Trinickia diaoshuihuensis
TGAACCGCAAAGATGCTCGTTTCTACCCACTTCTACTGGCGCCTATATGCCGGAAATACCCGGCTCCTTTATGCCGGAAGGTGACAGCTCTCACGCACGTGAGCGAGCCGCCGCGCAAGCGCGGGGGCGGCCGCTTGCCGCGCCGCATCGGGGCGTTCGCGAGGCCGTTCGAGCAGACTGACGCGCGTGCCTTGCCGGCTCGGCGCGATATAGCCCTCCGCGCCGAGCAGCTCGTACACCGCCGTCACGCTGTTGCGCGAGATCCCAAGTGCCGTCGCGAGCGCGCGCGAACCCGGCAATCTACTGCCGGACGGCAAGCGCCCATCTAGAATCGCCCTGCGGATTCGCTGATGCAGTTGCCTTTGCAACGATGTACCCGTTCGGTCTTTGACGAGCGGCGTTTCGAGCAAAAGTTCAAGGACAGGATCGGCGGACGCGTCGACGGCAAGCATGCGGTGTATGGGCTCCGTGAACGACGGGGCTCCGTGGCACCATCGAATAGTTTCTTTGTGGCTCTTTTCGTAAGCCACGAACGATTCTAAAGTCTTCGCTCGACCACACCAATCGGGGGAACCCATGACCACGCATACCAACGAATATGGCCAACCGATCGGCGCACCCGTACCTGGCTGGTCGCCGCGCCCGCTGCCCGGTGCCGTCAAGCTGGAGGGGACATACTGCCGCGTCGAACCGCTCGACGCGCAACGTCACGCGCACGATCTATTTGCCGCTTATCGGACGGCGCCGGATGGGCGGGACTGGACCTACATGGGCGTAGGCCCGTTCGATAACGAAGCCGCCTACCAGCAACATGCCGAAGCGGCCGCGCGCAGCACCGACCCGCGACACTATGCGGTCATCGATCGTAAGACCGGCAAGGCTGTGGGCACGTTGGCGTTGATGCGCATCGATCCGGCACACGGCATCATCGAGGTGGGACACGTGACGTTTTCTCCGCTGCTCAAACGCACGCCTATTTCCACCGAAGCGCAGTTTTTGTTGATGTCGTACGTGTTCGACGAACTGGGCTATCGGCGCTACGAATGGAAGTGCGACAGTTTGAACGCGCCCTCGCGGGCGGCGGCGCAGCGGCTCGGGTTCACGTTCGAGGGGATCTTTCGCCAGGCGCTCGTCTATAAGGGCCGCACGCGCGACACGGCCTGGTTCTCGATACTCGATTCCGAATGGCCCATGCAAAAGCAAGCGTTCAAGGCGTGGCTCGCGGCCGACAATTTCGACGAGCAGGGCAAGCAAAGGATGTCGCTTGACCAGATGCGTCGCTGAGCCGGCCGCGAACCGGCGCTGAACGGGTTTTAGACAACAGGCGTTAGACTCCCGGCGCCGGCTGGCCGATCGATTCGAGTTCGGCCAGCGTTTCCTCGGACAGTTGCAGTGCACCGGCGCGCAAATTCTCGCGCAGATGCTCGACCGACGACGTCCCCGGAATCAGCAAGATGTTCGGGGCCCGGTGCAGCAGCCACGCCAAGGCTGTTTGCATAGGCGTCGCGCCTAACTTCGCCGCGATCTCCGACAGCGCCGCTGACTGAATGGGCGAGAATCCGCCCAAGGGGAAATACGGAACGTAGGCGACACCTTGGCCGGCCAATCGATCGATGAGCGCATCGTCGTGCCGATGCATCAAGTTGTAGTGGTTTTGGACGCAAACGATCGGCGCGATGCTTTGCGCTTGCTCGATCTGCGTCGGCGTGGCATTGCTGATGCCGATGTGCCGCACGAGCCCATCTTGGCGCAACTGTGCAAGCGCCGTCATCTGAGCTTCGATCGATCCTTCGGCGGGGCCGTGCGTATCGAACATCAAGCGCAGATTGACGACGTCGAGCACGTCGAGGCCGAGGTTGCGCAGATTGTCGTGCACGGCCCGACGCAAATCTTCCGGCTCATGCGCCTTGAGCCAGGCGCCGTCATTGCCGCGGACGGCGCCGACCTTCGTCACGATCAGCAGCGATTCAGGGTAAGGGTGGAGCGCTTCGCGAATGATTTGATTCGTGACGTGGGGGCCATAGAAATCGCTAGTGTCGATATGGTTCACACCCGCGGCGATCGCTTCGCGCAATACGTTCACCGCCGCTTGGCGATCGCGCGGGGGACCGAATACGCCGGGGCCGGCGAGTTGCATGGCGCCGTAGCCGAGGCGGCGAACGGTGCGCCCCGCGAAGGAAAAGGTCGTTTCGATGGTGGGTGCCGACATGACGTTCTCCGTAAAAGGGGTTAACGGCGCCGAGTATGAGAGCGATTGCGCTGTTCGATAATCCGATTTAAGTTGAACGGGTTGTTCAAAATCAGGAACAGTGCGCAATGGATTTCAATGACCTTGCAGCGTTCGCGTCGGTGGCGCGAGCGGGAGGCTTTCGCGACGCCGCGCGGACGAGCGGGGTATCGGCGTCGAGTTTGAGCACCGCGGTCAAACGCTTGGAGGCCAAGCTAGGCTTGAGGCTGCTCCACCGTACGACGCGCAGCGTCTCGCCCACGGAAGCGGGCGCGCATTTGCTCAATCGGCTCATGCCGCTATTCGGGGAGATGCAGGAAGCCCTCGACGTATTGAATACATTCCGCGATACGCCTACCGGGACGCTACGGCTGAACGTGCCGTCGAGCGCCGCGCTCACGTTTTTGCCGGACCTCGTCAGTGCATTTATCGAACGCTATCCGGGCGTGCGCGTGGAAGTGCTGGCCGAGGACGGGTTCGTCGATCTTCTTTCGATCGGCTGCGACGCGGGCATTCGTTACGACGAGCGGCTCGAGCAAGACATGATCGCGGTCCCCATTGGCCCGCGCATGCAGCGCTTCGTCACGGCGGCCGCGCCGGCTTATCTCGATGCGCGTGGCAGACCTGAGCATCCGCGCGAATTGCTGGAGCATGCGTGTCTACGCGTTCAGTTTTCCGGGGGCGCGATGGTGACTTGGTCCTTCGAACGCGGCGAGGAGCGTTACCAATTGGATCCGCCGGGTCCCTTGCTCGTCAAACCGGCGCTGGCGCTCGATTTCACGATACGCGTCGCGGCGGCCGGCGGCGGCGTCGTTCATTTGTTCGAGGAGATGCTGCGGCCCTACATTGATCGCCGGGCGCTGGAGGTGATCCTCGAACCTTGGCAGGTTTCATTCACCGGTCCGTTTCTGTACTACCCGGGCCGCCGTCACGTGCCGGCGCCGCTACGCGCCTTTATCGACTTCATTCGGGAGCGGTCCGTTTGATGCCGTGGCGCCTTTGCGCCGCTAAACCTTATAGGGCACTCGCACGCCCGGTTCGTCGGCGGGGAAATCCTTCGTATTGCGAGAAACGAGCAACATCGAGTTGATGTCGGCGGATGCCCATACGATGGCATCCGGCAGGCGGATGCGCCGATGCTTGCGGATTTCCACGGCTCGGCTCGCGATGTCACCGTTGAGCCCAATGACGTGGAACGAAGAGAGCCATCTCCGAATGGCCGCCTCATCGTCAGGGGAGGTGCCGACGAGCACCTCCATCCAGCTAATAATGCTGATTGCACGCTGCTCGTACCGTGCCAGTTCCTTCTTGGCCGCCGCGATGCCGCTTAGATAGTCGATGAGGATGTTTGTATCGAAAAGCGCTTTCACCATTCCGAACGAAGCTCCTGCTGGTACTCGAGTCCGTCGATTCTCTTGCCTTTCCACAGACCGAAGACATCGCCGCCAAGGCCGCGTTTGTGCGACGCGATATACGCTTCGATGGCCTCGCGGATGATCGCGGCCCGTGGACGTTGTTCCTCCTCAACGAGTGCAGTGAGCTCGGACAACTGCTCCTCAGGGAGGTCGATCAAGATTCGACTCATGGCAGTAACTCCTAACATGATATCGCTATCATATATCATTTCTATCATACATACATCATAGTTTTTCTTTACCTTGCCCGAAATAACCGTCGTTTGTCCGCCACGCGGCGACGAGGGGATACTCCCGCCATCGAGGCGGCAACGTGCCCACCGAACTGATGCCGAAAGGAGAACAAGACCCGTGAAGCGTAAAGTCATTGGCCTGTGCGCGACGGTCGCCCTTGCCGCTTGTGCAAGTGCCGCGATGAGTCACGCCGCCGAAAGTCAGAACGATGCCGTTAAGAAAACCATCGATGCCGTCATCGAACCGCTCATGCGAAAAGACGGCATCAACGGAATGGCCGTCGGCGTCGTCGACGGCAGCAAGCAATATGTATTCAACTACGGCTTGGCATCGGTCGACACAGGCCGGCCCGTCACGGAGCGAACGCTGTTCGAACTCGGCTCCGTCAGCAAAACGCTGACGGCGACACTTGTTTCCTATGCGGCCACGAACGGCGATCTTTCGTTGTCCGATCCGGTGAGCAGATTCCTACCGGCATTGCGCGATACGAAGTTTGGGGAAACACAACTCGTGAATCTCGGCACGCACACGCCCGGCGGTGTCCCGTTGCAGGTGCCCGACGACATCGAAAACGACGACGGCCTTATCCGTTATCTGCAGGCTTGGCGGCCCACCTACGCAGCGGGTACGTATCGCACCTACTCGAACGTCGGCATTGGCGTGCTCGGCATGATCGCGGCGAAAAGCTTGGATGGCGACTTTGCGTCGCTGATGCAGCAGCGGCTATTTCCCGCGCTGGGTATGAACAGTACCTTCATCGATGTTCCCGCGGCGCGCGAAGCCGATTACGCGCAGGGCTACAACAAGCGTGGCGCGCCGGTTCGGATGTCGCCCGGCATGCTTTCGGCACCGGCCTATGGCGTCAAGGCCACGGTCCTCGACGTGCTGCGCTTTCTCGAAGCGAACATGAATCTCGCCAAGCTCGACGGCAAATGGCAGCGCGCCGTCACGCAGACGCACACCGGCTACTATCGCGTGGGACCGATGACGCAGGATCTGATTTGGGAGCAATACGCGTATCCCGTGACGCTGGACGCGTTGCTGCAAGGCAATTCAGCGGCCGTTATCCTGAACCCGACGCCGGTTCAGCCGATCGAACCGCCTCAGGTGCCCATCAAGAACGTGTGGATCAACAAGACAGGTTCGACGAGCGGCTTCGGCGCCTATGTCGCTTTCGTCCCGCAACAGCGGTTGGGAATCGTTTTGCTGGCGAACAAAAACTTCCCGATCGACGAGCGTGTGCGCGCCGCGTATCGGATCTTGAGCACGTTTGCGTCAGATCGGCAATAACGAGCGAGAACCGCGGCGAACCGTTATCATGGCTTCCGGTTCAGGGCCGCCGCCGCGGATTTCGAAGGCATGCATTGACGTCGCCCCTGCAATGAATTGATTCATGTATGCATCGACAATTACAAGAAAACCTAGGGCTGGCGACAGATTTATTGCTCCATGCGCAAATCGGCTCCGTCTCGCATGACGGCCGTTACGCGATCATGCGCACCGCGCAGGCGCCGGAGTATTTTTCCGGCAACATGCTCGTCCTCGACGCACCTCCCGGCAACGACGAACGCGAACGTCTGGAGGAGGATTTCGCGCGCTTGATCGGTACGCCGCCGCGGATGTTGCATCGGTCGTTCGCGTGGCCGGAGGCCGAGGGCGCCGTCCGCGACTTGGACGCCTATGTCAGTCGCGGCTATGAAGCGGCCGCCTTCACCGTACTCGCGGCCGACCGCAATGCCGTGCGTTCGCTCGAAGTGAACGAGGCCGTCGAGGTCAGGCTGTTCAACGGCGATACGGAGCGCGATTGGGACGATTGGCTGCGCATGTCGCTGGCCGAGATGCCCGATCCCGAAAACGAAGTGTCTCGCCGCTGCGTCGAGTTCCAGCGCTCCGCTTATCGAGGACTGATCGAGCGGCAGTGGGGCAATTGGTGGGGCGCGTTTATCGACGGTGAGATGGTCGGCAGCCTAGGCCTCTTTTTCTTCGGCCGTATCGGGCGGTTTCAGTCGATCATGACGCGCGAGGACCAGCGCAATAAACGCGTTTGCCGCACCTTGCTCATGGAAGTCGTCAAGCGGGCCGCCGCCGCTCGCGATCGCCTCGTGATCGTGGCCGACGAGCAGCACCATGCGATCCGGCTATACGAATCGCTGGGCTTTACGCCGCAGGCGCGGATCGGCTCGCTTTGCCAACCTTCACTGGCTTGTCAGCGTCAAGCCGACTGAGTTGCCACCGCGCACGTCGACCTTATCGGGCTGAGCTGGGCGCCAAATTGAACGTGCGCCGGTCGGCGTGGTCGATGACCTATTGGCGAGGCCGCAGACGATAATTAAGTAAGCCCAGCAAGTAGTCCTCTCCCAGTTGGTGGCCTAAATCGGCTAGCAATCGAAAAAGAATTGTTATTTAATTCATAGCAACGCCGCGAGTTCGGGGTCGACGGCGTCGAAACTCATTCAAGAAATTAAGGAGAAGAAGATGAGTGCGCGTTTTCGGGGGACTGTTGTTGCCATGCTGCTGACAGCTGGCTTGACGGGGTGCGCCAATACCCTGACGTCTATAAATAAGACGGAGGAACTGCTTACGGGCGCGGCACCGCTAGTTACGGATGACATGGACACCGTGGTTGACGGCAAGGAAAAGCAGTACCTCGGTAAGGTTCTATCGCAATCCGAGCAGAAGTGCCATCTCTTCGTTGGGTCACTTTCGGCTGCGGCGCGGACCAGCGATTCCGTACTAGACGTCGGCACAACGATCTTCTCGGCACTGGCTACGGCGTTTCACCCTCTCACGACAGTTCATGCGTTGACCGCGGGCGCCACTATAACGTCCGGGTCTAAGACAGCGCTCAACGCCGATATCTATCAGAAAGAAACCGCACCCATCATCGTAAAAGCGATTGAAGATACGTACTACAAAGACTATACCGATTACGTATACAAGCTGAGCGGTGAAACGGAGGTCGTTACATCGTTAGAAGTGGCAAAGATACGTGCGATTCACCGCGAGTGTGCGCTGGATGCCGCTCTGTCCCACGTGCTCAGCGGGCAGCCGTCCAGGCTCGCTGACCACGAGCATGGGGCGCATCTCAGTACGACGGATCTCGTAACGGGTGCACGCTTTTCGGTGTCATCCGGCGATATCTACGTCGTTGTCGCCGGCCCCGCTAAAGGTAGCGATGTACTGAGCTATAGTAGCCTGGAGCCGGCGGGTACATCGCTTTCAGCCGCGCGAACTATACCGACCAAAGATTTTTTGAGAATGGTGTCGGGCCAGTAATGGCGCATCAGGCGAAATCCGTTCCATACCGACCGTTATGTTCGCATACTCAACCAACTGCGATGCCTGCCACGCGAGAGGAGGCGTGCGCCGCTGGTATCCTCACGGTCATGCATCGCACTTCCGTCGACAAGTCACGCTCAGCCACGCGGCTGGCCTGCGCCGAGCCGCCGAGCGCAACGGTGCCGATCTCCCTCGTGAAGGCTTTTCTCGCGGGTGCGCAAGCGCGGCCGGAAACCATCGATCGTTATTTGGAAGAGGCCGGTATCGCGCCCGAGTTGCTGGCCGAGCCCGGTGCGCGCGTGACCGAGGAGCAATTCTCGACGTTCTATCAAACGATCGCGATCGCGCTCGACGACGAGATGCCGGGCTTCTTTAGCCGGCCGCTGCGTAGCGGAACGTTGAAGTTTCTTTGCTTGAGCTTGCTCGATGCGCGCAGCCTCGAGACGGCGCTGCACCGCTTTTGCCAGTTCTTTCATATCGTGCTCGACGACTTCCGCCTCGAGTCGCGGCGCAGCGGCGCGGTCGGCCAACTCACGTTGCGCCCGAATCCCGTATTTCATCGGATCGGGCCGTTGGGACACGAGTTGATGCTCAAGCTCGTGCACGGTGTCGCCTCCTGGCTCATCGGGCAGAACATTCCGCTTTTGCAAGTCGATCTGGCGTGTCCGCGTCCGGCCCACGCGCTCGATCACCGATACTTTTTTTCCGGGCCGGTTCGCTTCGATTGCGATGGGACGCTGATGCGCTTTAGCGCCGCGTATCTCGACTTGCCGATTCGGCAAAGCAAGCGCAACTTGGGAAAGTTTCTAGCGCGTGCGCCGGGCGATTGGATCTTCGGTTCGTTCAGCGAGCAACTGATCAGTCACCGCATCCGTCAATACCTGGCGGCGCAATTGCCCGACTCGCCGACGATCGAGCAAGCCGCGGCGAACCTGCATTGCTCGGTGCGAACGCTGTGCCGGCGCCTGGCGGCGGAAGAGACGACGTTTCAGGCGTTGAAGGACGAACTGCGCCGCGATATTGCGATCCAACGGCTAACCGAAACGGATCAGACGATCACGAAAATCGCGGGTGATATCGGCTTCGACGATCCGAGCGCGTTCCACCGCGCGTTCCGGCACTGGACGGGCAGTACGCCCGGCACCTACCGCCGCCGCGCTTAAGTTCGAAGCCATCCTCACGGCGCATTTCTGGCCAGATTTGTCAGTAGCCGGTCCTGTTTGGACAGCCCGCGGCAACCATTTATCGTTACGATCACGTTCAAACCATCGTGACGTGGCTGCATTTGTCATACGGCGCCACGCCGCGCTTCCCTCCCTCATTTGGACTGTGCGCTATGAGCTATACCGCTCCGATCAAGGACATGCTGTTCGTGCTGAAAGAGTTGGCCGGCCTCGATACCGTGGCCGGGCTTCCCGGTTTCGAGGAGGCCGGCTTCGACACGGCCCAAGCCGTGCTCGAAGAATCGGCCAAGCTATGCGAGCAAGTACTGGCGCCGCTCAACGTGGAAGGCGATCGCAACCCGAGCAGTTGGAAGGAGGGCGTGGTTACCGCGACGCCCGGCTTCAAGGAGGCATTCCGTCAGTTCGTCGAGGGCGGTTGGCAAGGCGTGCAGCATCCGGCCGAATACGACGGCCAAGGCCTGCCGAAGCTGATCGCAACGCCGTGCATCGAGATGCTCAATGCGGCGAACCTGTCGTTCGCGCTGTGCCCGCTGCTGACGGACGGGGCCATCGAAGCGTTGTTGACGGCGGGCAGCGAGGCGCAGAAGCAACGCTACGTGCCCAAGCTCATCTCGGGCGAGTGGACGGGCACGATGAATCTGACCGAGCCGCAGGCGGGCTCCGACCTCGCGCTCGTGCGTACGCGAGCCGAGCCGCAAGGCGACGGCACGTACCGGTTGTTCGGCACGAAAATCTTCATCACGTGGGGCGAGCATGACATGGCCGAGAACATCGTCCATCTCGTGTTGGCCCGCACGCCGAACGCGCCCGAAGGCGTGAAAGGCATTTCGCTGTTCATCGTGCCGAAGTTCATGGTCGGCGAAGACGGGACGCTCGGCGAGCGCAACGACGTGCACTGCGTATCGATCGAGCACAAGCTTGGCATCAAGGCGAGTCCGACGGCGGTGCTGCAGTTCGGCGATCACGGCGGCGCGATCGGCTATTTGATCGGCGAAGAGAATCGCGGGCTGGAATACATGTTCATCATGATGAACGCGGCGCGTTTCGCGGTGGGCATGCAGGGGGTGGCAGTGGCCGATCGCGCCTATCAAAAGGCGGTGGCCTACGCGAAGGAGCGCGTGCAAAGCCGGCCCGTGGACGGCTCGGCCAAGCAGGCCGTGACGATCGTTCATCATCCCGACGTGCGGCGCATGCTGGCGACGATGCGCGCGTTGACGGAAGGGGCGCGCGCGCTCGCTTACGTGGCGGCGGCGCATAGCGATATCGCGCATCGCCACGCGGATGAGCACGTGCGCGCCGAACACCAGGCGGTCTACGAATATCTGGTGCCGATCGTGAAGGGCTGGAGCACGGAGATGTCGCTCGAGGTGACGAGTCTCGGCGTACAGGTGCATGGCGGGATGGGTTTCATCGAGGAGACGGGCGCGGCGCAGTACTACCGCGATGCGCGCATCTTGCCGATTTACGAAGGCACGACGGCGATTCAGGCGAACGACCTCGTGGGGCGCAAAACGCTGCGCGACGGCGGCGCGGTGGCGCAGGGGCTGCTGCGCGAAATCGACGGCACCATCGAAGCCTTGAAAGCGCGGAACGATGACGCCTTGCGCTCCATCGCGACACAACTCGAGTCCGGCCGGCAGGCGATGGCACGTGTGGTCGAGTTCGTCGTGAAGCATGCCAAGACCGATCCGAACGCGGTGTTCGCGGGCAGCGTTCCTTACCTGAAACTTGCCGGCATCGTGCTGGGCGGCTGGCAGATGGCGCGTGCCGCGCTGATCGCGACCGAACGCAAAGCGCAGGATCCGTCGTTCTTCGGCGCCAAGATCCCGACCGCGCAATTCTTCGCCGAGCACGTGCTGCCGCAGGCTGCCGCGCTGGAAACGTCGATCGTCACCGCGAAGGGCGGTGAAGGCTGGCTCGCCTTCGACGTCGAACAATTCTGAGCATGACTGAGCACCACTGAGCACGAAGGAATCACGAGCATGACGACGAGCGCCACGCAACGCGAATCGATGGAATACGACGTGGTGATCGTCGGCGGCGGCCCAGCGGGCCTATCCGCCGCGATTCGCCTCAAGCAGCGCGCGGCGCAAGAGGGCGCCGAGATCGGCGTCTGCGTGCTGGAAAAAGGCTCCGAGATCGGCGCGCACATCCTCTCGGGCGCCGTCATGGATCCGCGCGCGATCGACGAGTTGATTCCCGATTGGAAGGAAAAGGGAGCGCCGCTCGATGTCCCGGTCACGGAGGACCGCTTCTTGTTCTTATCGAAGACGGGTGCGACCTCCGTTCCGAATTGGATGTTGCCCGAGAACTTCAAGAATCACGGCAACTACGTGATCAGCTTGGCGAACGTCACGCGCTGGCTCGGGCAGCAGGCCGAGGCGCTCGGCGTCGAGATCTTCCCGGGTTTCGCGGCAGCCGAAATCCTGTACGCGGAGGACGGCAGCGTCAAAGGCGTCGCCACGGGCGACATGGGGATCGGCAAGGACGGGCAGCCGCTCGATAATTTCCAGCGCGGCATGGAGTTGCATGCCAAATACACCCTGTTTTGCGAAGGCACGCGCGGACATCTCGGCCGCCAACTGCAGGACGTCTTCAAGCTGCGTGACGGGGCGGACCCGCAGGTGTACGGCATCGGCATCAAGGAGGTATGGGACATCGATCCCGCCAAGCATCAGCCGGGCCTCGTCATCCACACGGCCGGCTGGCCGCTCGACACGCAAACGTACGGCGGCTCGTTCCTGTACCACATGGGCGATAACCAGGTCGTCGTCGGTTTCGTCGTCGGGCTCGGCTATACGAACCCGTATCTCTCGCCGTTCGAGGAGTTCCAGCGCTACAAGACGCATCCGGCGATTCGTGCCTTCTTGGAAGGAGGTAAGCGCGTCTCGTACGGCGCGCGGGCGATTACCGCGGGCGGGCTGCAATCGCTGCCGAAGCTCGTATTTCCGGGCGGCGCGCTGGTCGGCGACGAAGCGGGTTTCTTGAACGCGTCGCGCATCAAGGGAAGCCATGCGGCGATCAAAACCGGCATGCTCGCCGCCGATGCGGCCTTCGATGCGTTGCGGGCCGGACGGCAGGGCGACGAACTCAGCGGCTATCCGCAAGCGTTCGCCACGTCGTGGCTCCATGCGGAGCTGCACAAGGGCCGCAACTTCAAACCTTGGATGAGCAAGGGCTTGTACGTCGGTACGTTGATGGTCGGTCTCGAACAAAAGCTGTTCGGAGGCAAGGTGCCATGGACGCTGCGCCATCGGCATTGGGATCACGAGACGCTGCAAGCCGCGTCGCGCTGCAAGCCGATCGATTATCCGAAGCCCGACGGTAAGTTGACGTTCGATCGTCTGTCTTCGGTGTTTCTGTCGAATACGAATCACGAGGAGAACCAACCCGCGCATCTGACGCTCAAAGATGCGAGCGTGCCCGTGCAAGTCAATCTGAAGACGTATGCGGGCCCGGAAAGCCGCTATTGTCCGGCCGGTGTCTACGAGTTCGTCGTGGACGAAGCCGCCGGCGAACGGCTGCAAATCAATGCGCAAAACTGCGTCCACTGCAAAACGTGCGACATCAAGGACCCGACGCAAAACATCGTATGGGTGGCCCCCGAGGGTGGCGGCGGACCCAACTACTCGAATATGTAGCGGTGCGGCAGCAGGCGAATCGGAAGGATCAGACGGATCATTGAGGAGAAGGTATGAACAAGGAAGTGGTCGTTGTAGGCGGCGTGCGCACCGCCATCGGCAAGTTCGGCGGCAGCTTGAAGGACCTCGCGCCGACCGAGCTCGGAACCATCGTCGTGCGCGAAACGCTGGCGCGCGCCGGCGTCGATCCCAAGCACGTCGATCATGTCGTGTTCGGCAATGTCATCGCCACCGAGCCGAAGGATTTCTATCTGTCGCGCGTGGCCGCCATCGACGCGGGCATTCCCGAAACCACGCCCGCGTTCAACGTGAACCGTTTGTGCGGCTCGGGCCTACAGGCGATCGTGTCGGCGGCGCAAACGATCTTGCTGGGCGACGCGCAAGTGGCGATCGGCGCCGGCGCGGAAAACATGAGCCGTGCGCCCTATGTGGCGACCGACGCGCGCTTCGGCGCCCGCATGGGCGACATGCGCTTGATCGACATGATGCTGGGCGCGCTCAACGATCCGTTCCACGGCGTGCCGATGGGGATCACGGCCGAGAACGTCGCGCGTAAATACGGCATCTCGCGCGAGGACCAAGATGCGCTCGCGCTCGAATCGCACCGGCGCGCCGAGCGCGCGATCGCCGAAGGGCGGTTCAAGCGGCAGATCGTGCCGATTACGCGTCGAGTGAAGGGCAAGGACGTCGTGTTCGACACCGACGAGCATCTGCGTACGCAGGCGACGATCGAAGACTTCTCGAAGCTGCAACCCGTGTTCGATCGCGAGAGCGGGACGGTGACGGCGGGTAATGCGTCGGGCATCAACGATGCGGCCGCGGCGGTCCTCTTGATGTCGCGCGAGGCGGCCGAGCGCCACGGCGCGAAGCCGATGGCGCGCCTGGTGGCGTACGCGCATGCGGGCGTGGACCCGCTGCATATGGGTATCGGCCCCGTGCCGGCGACGCGGCTCGCACTCGAACGGGCGGGACTGAGCGTCGGCGACATCGACGTCGTCGAGGCCAACGAGGCCTTCGCCGCCCAAGCCTGCGCGGTCACGCGCGAGCTTGGTTTCGATCCCGCCAAGGTGAACCCGAACGGCTCCGGTATTTCGCTCGGCCATCCGATCGGCGCGACGGGGGCGCTGATCACGGTCAAGGCGATCGACGAGTTGCATCGCATCGGCGGACGCTATGCGTTGGTCACGATGTGCATCGGCGGCGGCCAAGGCATCGCCGCGATTTTCGAAAACCTGCTGTGAGTCCGGATATAGCCATGACGATTCAAACTTTGGGCGTGATCGGCGCCGGGACGATGGGCAACGGTATCGCGCAAACGGCGGCCGTATCGGGATTGAAGGTCGTCCTCATCGACGTGACCGAGCAGGCCTTGGCCAAAGGCATGGCGGCCGTCGGCTCGAGCCTCGAGCGGCTCGTCGCGAAAGGCAAGCTCGATGCCGCCGTGCGCGACGCGGCGCTTGCTCGGATCGAAACGTCCACCGATTATCAACGCCTCGCGGCCGTCGATCTCGTCGTCGAAGCGGCCACCGAGAATCTCGAACTCAAGACGCGCATCCTCAAGCAGATCGAAACGATCGTCTCCCCGAGCACGATCGTCGCGTCGAACACTTCCTCGATCTCGATCACGGCGCTCGCCGCGACGCTGGCCGAGCCGGCGCGCTTCATCGGCATGCACTTTTTCAATCCGGTGCCGTTGATGCCGCTCGTCGAGATCATTCGCGGCCTGCAAACGAGCGACGCCACGGCGGCGACGGTGGCCGAGCTCGTCACGCGGTTCGAGAAGTCGCCCATCAACGTGCGCAATAGCCCGGGCTTCGTCGTCAACCGCATCCTCGTGCCGATGATCAACGAGGCGTTTTTCCTGCTGGCCGAAGGCGTGGCAACGGCGGAAGAGATCGATGCCGGCATGCGGCTCGGCGCCAATCATCCGATCGGCCCGCTGGCCCTCGCCGATCTGGTGGGACTCGACGTGTGCCTCGCCGTGATGGAGGTGTTCGTGGAGGATTTCGGCGATCCGAAGTACCGTCCGTGCCCGCTGCTGCGCGAGTACGTCGCGGCGGGGCGCCTGGGCCGCAAGACGGGGCGCGGCGTCTACGAGTACGCGTAACGCAGAGGTGCCCTAAGCACCTCCCATCGCGACGGACACCGCTTCTCGCATCAGGGCGATGAACCGCAGTAGCCGCGATGGGTAATGCTGCGCGTGCGGATAGAGCAGGTACACGGGCAGCGCCTGCGCCTGCCATTTCGGCGCGAGTTGGACCAAACGGTTGCCGGCCAGGTCTTCGGCCAGCAGCCAAGCCGAACTTGCGCATGCGCCCATTCCCAGCAGGGCCGCGCTGCGCAGCGCATAGAGGTTATCCGTGCTGATTCGCGGGCGGATGGGGATCCGCCGCGTTTCGCCGGTTTCCTCATGCGTGAGCGTCAACTCGGTGCGGTAGTAGGTGCGCAACGCCATCCACGGCATCCCGACGAGCTCGTCGGGCTCTTGCGGCACTCGGCCGTCTTCGAGCAACGAGGGGGCGGCCACCACGATACGCGGCACCTTCGATAAGCGGATCGCCACGACGGCCGGATCGTTCGGCTCCCCCACCTGGATCGCGCAATCGATCCCCTTGGCGATGAAGTCGCGCACGTCGTCCTGCAGCAGCCACTCCACCTGAACGCGCGGATAGTCCTTCAAATACCGGACAAGCGGCTCCACCAATCTTTGCTGACCGAACGCATGCGGCACGGCCACGCGCAACAGTCCCTCGGGTTCCTCTTGCGCGCCACGCACTTCGGCTTCGAACGAGGCCCAACTGGCCAGCAGCTCCTTGGCGCGGTTGAAGCACCGCTCGCCGTCCACCGTGAGCCGCATGGTATGCGTTGAGCGGTGCAGCAAGCGCACGCCGAGCGAGCGTTCGAGCGCTTGCAGGCGACGGCTGACCGTCGGTTGCGTGGTGTTCAACTGCGCCGCGGCGGCTGACAAATTGCCCGATTCGACTATACGTACGAACGTCTCCATAAGCTGGAAACGCTGACTCGCGCCTTCCAACGAGGAATCGGCGGCGTTTGCCGTGCCAGGACGGACGCGGGATGGGCGAATTTTTTTGTTCATACGCCGAGCGTATAACAAATGTGCGCGGCACGGTACTACCGGTGTTCGACGCACTGCGTCAAACTGCCGTCCATTCCTTCGATTTCTGTCTGGACGCTACCGTCATGACCACAACGCAAACCTTGCAGACGACGCCCGCCAGCGCGTCGCCAGCGCATTCCCAATCGGCGGGAGCTGCTGCCGCTTCTTTGTCGCCGCGCCTCGTCTTGCTGTTGGCCGCGGCCGCCGGACTCGGCGTCGCGCCGCTGTACTACTGCCAGCCGATGCTCGGCGTGCTCCAATCCGATATGGGCGCATCCGCGCGCGCAGTCGGCATGGTGCCGACGCTGACGCAACTCGGCTATGCCGTCGGGATCTTGCTGTTGGCTCCGCTCGGCGATCGCTACGACCGGCGTCGTGTCATTCTCGCCAAAGCAACGGCGCTCGTCCTCGCGCTGCTGCTCGCGGCTGTCGCACCGTCGATCGGCTTGCTGATGGCAGCGAGCTTCGCGATCGGTTTGTCGGCGACGATGGCGCAAGACGTCGTGCCCGCGGCTGCCGTGCTTGCTCCTGACGCGCATCGCGGCAAGGTGGTCGGCACCGTGATGACAGGACTCTTACTCGGTATCTTGCTGTCGCGCGTCGTCAGCGGCTTGGTGGCGGCTCACTACAGTTGGCGTGTCATGTTCGTCGCAGCGGCCATGAGCGTGGCCGCGATCGGCTTGGCCGCGCAACGGGGGTTGCCTGTCTTCAAGCCCACCACGCATCTTTCGTATCGCGCGTTGATTGCCTCGCTCGGGCATCTTTGGTGGCACCAACGGGCGCTGCGCCGTGCTGCGATTGCGCAAGGTTTGCTGGCGATGGGCTTTAGCGCGTTTTGGTCGACGCTGGCCGTGTTCCTGCACGGCGCGCCGTTTCACTTCGGCAGCGCCGTGGCCGGCGGCTTCGGCCTGGCCGGGGCGGCCGGCGCCTTGGCCGCGCCGATCGCGGGGCGCTTGGCCGACCGCCGCGGGCCGGAGGTCGTTACGCGGCTGGGTATCGGCATTGCGACGATTTCGTTCGCGGCGATGGCGCTCGGCTCTTTCATGACGCCCCACGCGCAGTTGGTGCTGTTGGCCTTGGCGACGGTCGGATTCGATCTCGGCGTGCAAACCACCCTGATCGCTCATCAGACGATCGTCTACGGTATCGATCCCGCGTCGCGCAGCCGTCTGAACGCGGTGCTGTTCGTCGGCATGTTCATCGGTATGGCGGCGGGTGCTGCCGTCGGCAGTTTGATGCTCGCGCAGTGGGGGTGGATCGGAGTGATCGCGATGGCCGTGACGACCTCGCTCGCCGCGCTGGCCGTGCGGTTGTGGCCGCGGTAAGCGAAGGCGGCCGCGTTACCCCGAAGAAGCATTACACCGACGCGGCGATATGTTCTCGCAGCCATTGATGAGCGGGATCGCGGTGCGCCCGCTCATGCCATAGCATGCACATCTCGTAGCCGGGCACATGGACGGGAGGCTCGGCCACGCGCAGCGCCGGATTGCCCCGCACGAGCCGCAACGGCGCCATGGCTACGAGGTCCGTGCTTGCGACCGCCGACACTAAAAATAGAAAGTGCGGGACGGAAAGCACGACGCGTCGCGTGAGTCCGATCGCGGCGAGCGCTTCGTCCGTGACGCCATGAAACCCGCCCCCGTCGGGCGAGACGATGACGTGTTCCAGCTTGCAAAACTGCGCCATCGTGGGCCGCCGCTTCAAACGCGGATGATCGGCCCGGCCGACCATTACGTAGCGTTCGGCGAACAGGACGCGCCGCCGCATGGATTGCGGCGCTCCATCGGCCGTATGAAACGCGAGGTCGATCTCGCCTTGCTCGGCTTGCTTCTCGAAGCGCGGCGGCACCATTTCGACGACGGCCAGCCGGCTATTCGGCGACGCCGGGCGTAGTGCGCGCAGCGCCGGGAGCACGATCGTCGATTCGGCGTAATCGGTCGCGGCGAGCCGCCAGGTTTCGCTCGCCGACGCGGGATCGAATGCTTGCTGCGGCGCGACCGTGCGCCCAAGCGCATCGAGTGCCTCGCGCAACGGCTCGCGCAACTCGTCCGCGCGCTTGGTCGGCAACATTCCGCGAGGCCCCGGCAACAGCAAAGGATCGTCGAATATGTCGCGCAGTTTCGCGAGTTGAACGCTGACCGACGGTTGCGAATAGTGCAAACGCTGCGCCGCGCGCGTGACGTTGCGCTCCGTTAGAAGCACGTCGAGCGTGACGAGCAGATTGAGATCGAGACGTCTGAGGCGATTATCCACGGCTATACCTCGAATTCTAGCAATTCATTTCTAATATAACGCGGCGCGCTCTACGCTGTGTCGTCAGTCACACAGGAGATCGATGTCATGAATGTATTGCTCGTCTATGCGCATCCCGAACCGACGTCATTGAACGGCGCGTTGCGGGATTTTTCGGTAAAGCGGTTGGAAGCGGCGGGGCACGCGGTGCGCGTCTCCGATCTCTATGCGATGAATTGGAAGGCCGTGGTCGATGCCGGCGACAGCACCGAGCACGTGCCGGGGACCGCCTTCAATGCGTCGCTCGAATCGAAGCGGGCGTTCGCGAACGGCACGCAAAGCGCGGATATCGCCGCCGAGCAAGACAAGCTGAAATGGGCCGATGCGGTGATTCTCCAATTTCCGCTCTGGTGGTTTTCGATGCCGGCGATCCTGAAGGGATGGGTCGAGCGCGTCTATGCGTACGGCTTCGCCTATGGCGTCGGTGAGCATTCGGATCAGCGCTGGGGCGACCGATATGGAGAAGGCTCGTTGGCCGGCAAGCGCGCGATGCTCGTCGTCACGGCCGGCGGATGGGAGCCGCATTACGGTCCGCGCGGAATCAACGGGCCGATCGACGACATCTTGTTCCCGATCAATCACGGCGTGCTCTTCTATCCGGGCTTCGACGTCCTGCCGCCGTTCGTCGTCTATCGAACGAGCAAGATGGACGCGGCCCGGTTCGCTCAAACCTGCGATGCATTGGGGCGGCGCTTGGACGAACTCTGGAGCACGAGGCCGATTCCGTATCGGCGGCAGAATGCCGGAGACTACGAGATCCCGGAATGCACGCTGAAAGAGGATATCTTGCCGGGGCAGGCCGGGCTTGGCGTGCACATCGCTAAATAGCGCGCACGCGGCGGCGCGATACTTGAGAAGGGCGTCGATGTTGACAAGGCATTTTGGTGCATCTAGTTTACTGGACATTGAATTCCATAAAACTAGATGCTATGAACGTTCATGACACGATCGCCCGCCGCGTTCGCGAACTGCGCGACGCCAAGGGCTGGTCGCTCGATGCGCTGGCCGAGCGCAGCAAGGTCAGCCGGTCCAATATTTCCTTGATCGAGCGGGGGCAAAGCAGCCCTACCGCGATCGTACTCGACAAGCTTGCGATGGCTTTCGGCGTCTCGCTGGCGGCGCTGTTCGAGCCGACGGAGCAAGTGGCGATTGCCGAGCCGTCGCCGCATTGCTCGCGTCACGAGCAATTGCAGTGGACCGACCCCGAGTCCGGTTATGTCCGGCGCAATCTGTCGCCGCCCGCCTGGTCGCCGATTCAATTAGTCGAGGTTCAATTCCCGCCCGGTAAGCAAGTCGCTTACGAGACCGGCCTGCGCGATGCCGATATTCATCAGCAAGTGTGGATCATCGACGGGGCAATGGAAGTGACCGTGGGGGAGCGTCAATGGCGTCTGGAAGCCGGCGATTGCCTGGCGATGAAGCTCGATTGCCCGATCGTATTTCGCAATACCTCGCGCAAGAACGCACGCTATCTGGTCGCGCTGAGCAAGCCGTCCTCCAACGAATCGCGGAGCCACTCATGAAGACGACCGAGACCGTGACGATACGGCGTGTGGGTACCAACGAGGCGATGGCATGCGTGGAGGCGTTGGCGGACGTATTGATCGATTGTGTGGAGGGCGGGGCATCGGTGAGCTTCATGTTGCCGATATCGCGCGATACCGCGATGCGGTTTTGGCGGCGTGTGGCCGAGGGCGTCGCGTCCGGCGAACGCATCTTGCTGATCGCCGAAAACGAGGCGGGGCGCATCTTGGGCACGGTCCAATTGATTACGGCACAGCCGGAGAATCAGCCGCATCGCGCCGATGTCGCGAAGATGCTCGTGCATCGCGACGCCAGGCGGCAGGGCATCGCGCAGCGTTTGCTCGCGGCTGTCGATGAGCATGCACGCGAGGCGGGTAAATCCGTGCTCTTGCTCGATACGGTGACGGGTGGGGATGCGGAGCGTCTTTACGAACGCGCGGGGTGGCTAAAGGTCGGGACGGTGCCGAATTATGCGTTGATGCCCGATGGCGCGTTTTGCGGGACAACGTTTTTTCATAAGCAACTCGTATAGTAGGCCTCCCTATTACGCAAGCGCGGCGATCGAGGCCATCCATGAACAGCTTTCCTTGTACCGTATGGTTCACCGGCCTGAGCGCGGCCGGCAAGACCACGCTAGCGCATGCGCTTGCCGCATGGCTCGAGACTCGATCCGTTATGAGCGAAGTGCTCGACGGCGATGTCGTCCGGCAGACCTTATGCCGAGATTTGGGTTTCTCGCCCGAGGATCGCAAGGAAAATGTCCGGCGCGTGGCGCAGCGATGCCAAGAACTCAATGACGCCGGGGTCGTGGCGATCGCGGCGCTGGTGTCGCCGTATCGTGCCGACCGCGAGGCGGCGCGGCGGGCAATCGGTCGGGAACGATTCGTCGAAGTGTTCGTTTCGACGCCCCTTGCGGTATGCGAGGCGCGTGATCCAAAAGGGTTATACGCCAAGGCTAGGGCGGGAGAGATTACGAATTTGACGGGCATCGGCGATGTCTACGAAATTCCCCTAGATCCCGATTTATCGATCGATACGAGTGCGCAGACGACCGAAGCGGCCGTCGATGCGATAGCGATCATGCTGGATTTCGGCGGTCTGCATAGCGCACCTCGTGTGCCGGAAAGCGAAAAGCGATAGTGCGATTCAAATAGCTTTCGAGATATCCGATTTGTTTTTGCCCGATCGCGCATACGAATATCGATCCGACAGAACTGTATTCCTCGTGGCAATTCGCCCTCAATACTGAGGTTTCCTTAACGCGGACCGTCGTCGCGGCTTACGAATTTCGATGTACGAGTAGCAGCGCGCTTCTAGTCGTGGCATAGTGCGTCCCATTCGAATGAATGGAGAAACTCATGGCTACGTTGGAATCGATCGAAATGAAGATCAAGCGCCTGCAAGAACAGGCTGAAGCAATTCGGACGAAACAAGCTGTCGCCAGCCTCGAACGGATCGTCGAGTTGATGCGGAAAAGCGGAGTGACCGTTTCCGATATCGAGACGTATCTTAGCGGCAAGAAGCGCGGCGGGCGTGCCGCGAGCAACGGTTCTATCAGCCATGCCCCGGCTGCGGTGAAATACCGGGATCCTAAATCGGGGGCGACTTGGTCGGGGCGTGGGCGAGCGCCGGCTTGGATCGCGCAGGTCAAGAATCGGAATAAGTTCCTCGTCGACGGCCACGCATCCGGCGCATTGAACGGGGTCGCCGGGGAAACGAAAAGGCAAGGCGATTACGTTCGCGGTCCGCAACCGGCGAAATACCGGCATCCGGAGACGGGTGTCACCTGGTCGGGACGCGGGCGCGCGCCGGCGTGGTTGGCGGACGCAAAAGACCGCTCCAAATTTCTAATCGAAGGTCAGGCGTAAGCGGCGCGAATAGACGCGAATAAAAGCGAAGTGCGTTCGATGCCGTGCATGCGGCACGGACAACGAATAAGGATCGAAACGAGATGCCGAACCCCTCGGGTACCCTGAACGAGCGAGTTGACTGCTTGCTTCGTGAGGCCTTTCTCTCGTGCGGCTTACCAGTCGAAGGTGCTCGCGCAGTTCGTGCCACGCGCCCCGAGCTGGGTGATATGCAGTGCAATGGCGCGATGGCGCTCGGGAAGTCGTTGAGGCGCAACCCACGCGATCTTGCCGCGGCCGTCGCGGCCAAGCTGCAAGAGAGCGCGGCCTTCGATTCCGTCGAGGTGGCGGGCGTAGGCTTCATCAATTTGCGGCTATCGGCTGCGCTGTTAGCCGATTACGCGCGATATCAACTCGATTCGGAGCGGGTAGGAATCGAGCGCGTAGCCACGCAAGTCGTGATGCTCGATTTCGGCGGGCCCAACGTGGCAAAGCCGTTGCATGTCGGTCATCTTCGCTCGCTCGTGATCGGAGAGAGTGTGCGGCGCATTCTCGCCTGCCAAGGCCATCGGACGATTTCCGACGTTCATCTTGGCGATTGGGGCTTGCAAATGGGCATGCTGATCGCCGAGATTCGCCGCCTATTTCCCGCTTTGCCATGCTTCGGCGCCTCGCCCAGCCTCGATCAAGCGGCGCTTCCGTTCGATATGCAGGACCTCCAGCAACTCTATCCGCGCGCGGCGGCAGCTTGCCAGGCGGACCCGGAGCGGATGAACGAAGCACGTGAAGCAACGGCCCAACTGCAGGGCGGTCATCCCGGCTATACGATGCTTTGGCAGGCGATTCGCACGATATCCATCGATGCACAAAAGCGCGACTTCGATGCGCTCGACGTGCATTTCGATCTCCTGCTGGGCGAGAGCGACGTCCAATCGTTGATTCCCGGTATGGTGGCCGATCTGCGCGAGCGGGGGATCGCTGTGGAAAGCGAGGGGGCGCTCGTCATCGATGTCGCCGAGGCCGGCGACGCGAGTCCGTTGCCGCCGCTAATCTTAGCGAAATCGGATGGCGCGGCCTTGTATTCGACGACCGACCTGGCCACTATCGTCGCTCGCGCGCGCGAACCGAGCTTAGCGAAGATCGTTTATGTGGTTGACCAGCGGCAAGCGCTGCATTTCGAGCAAGTGTTTAGGGCGGCTCGCCGTGCCGGGTTTGTGGGCAATATCGAACTGATTCACGCCGGTTTCGGTACCGTGAACGGACCCGATGGAAAGCCGTATAAGACACGGCAGGGTGGGGTGGCGCAATTGTCGGATTTGCTGAACGCCGCGATCGACAAGGCTCGCGAGCGGCTCGCCGCGATTCGAGCCGGCACGAAAACGGACGCGGCCGAGATCGATGCCGGTACGGGTCCTGAGACGCTCGCAACGGATGCCGACCTCGATAAGCTCGCACGGCAAGTGGGGATTGGTGCGGTCAAGTTTGCGGACCTCTCGAGCTTTCGGACATTGGGCTACATGTTCAATCCCGACCGCATGGTGTCGTTCGAGGGAAGGACGGGGCCGTACGTCCAGTACGCCTGCGTGCGCATTCAATCCATCCTCACACGTGCACGGGATCAAGGCATATCGATCGGGACGATGCTGCCGGAGCATGCTGCCGAACGTGCGTTATTGCTCGAATGCGCGCGGTTTCCGGAGGTGGTTAAGTCGGCGGCCGCGAATCTCGCGCCGAACGAACTAACGGACTATGTGTTTGGTTTGGCACAAGCGTTTAGCCGCTTTTACAGTGAATGTCCGGTGTTGGCCGCCGATACCGCGGCATTGCAAGGTTCCCGGCTAGCTATGAGCACGCTGTGCCTACGCGTGCTCGCGCAGGGGTTGTATTTGCTCGGCATTTCCGTGCCCGACCGAATGTAAGCGTCGAACGTCCCGCGCGGCGCGGTCAAACCTCGATAACGATTCGCTCGACATACGACAAGCGGCGCCAGCCTTCCACACTTGCGAAGACGCATTCGATTCCGTGAGTGGCCGCCGCTTCCGCGAATTTCGCGGTGCACAGCGCTTTCAGTTCTGCAATGGCCTCATCCGTAAAGTCGTAGGGGCTGACGAACGAGATCGCGACCACTAGGCGTCCTTCGGATTCTTGAAGCTCGTCTTCTCGCTCGCAGATGTCGTAGGCAGGAATCTCGACATCCCGCTGTCCCGGATAAATGGACGGCAAGCCCCGATACTCCGCCTCGATCATCCCGTAGGCGTCGTCGCGCGCGTTCAATACCGCCTCGGGAATATCGCCGTCGAATCCGGCCCTCAGCCCGGCAAGTTGAAACTGCAAAGCGATCCACGCTTCCTCGAGTACAGGGCGGGTGCTCGATACTGCCATGTTCTTATCCTTCGGTCGTTGCGATTGTCGCGGCGAATGCGATTGCCGGGCGGGCGGTTCGAGGCTTCAGCCGTGACTGTCTACCCAGGCGCGGCTCCAATCGAGTCCCACCAACTCGGCTTCGCTCTCGCTTTCGAACGTACCCAGCACGCCCGACGTTTCGATCAGCTTGTTATTTTGCGTGATAGTGCCGCTCGCCGCGTATTCGTGGCCCTGCCGGATGGCGTGTCCCCATATCGAATACCCTTTGTAGCGTTCGGCGTCCATCAGCGCATGACTTCCGTTCGTGTGCCGCGTGAATTGACTCGAAGTATATTGCCTTCCGGAGTCAGTAGCGGTGGAAGGGCCTCGACGCGCGGGGCGGCATTGAGGGAAACGGGTCGCGCGGGATGCTGCCGCTTCGCCTGTTTGAGCGCACTGACGGTAACGCGCGACGTTTTTGATTTCGTTGCACGTTTTGCGGACAATCGGTGAGCTGTTGCCGGCCGGTGCGCCGTATGCTGGTTGACGTGCGTTGCATGTCGCGCCTCGGGCGGATTCCATACTTCGCGATAGTGTTCGCCGGCGTGGGCGGTGCCGGCCCAGGTGCAAATCAGTAGCATCACGGTCGAAACGCGCAACATCTCATCTCCTGCCTTCAAGGCGAACTCAGTCAGCTTCCTGTATCGGTTATGAATACCGATACCGGCGCCATCGCAACCCGTGCGACAACCAGGGCGCTTGCGGCGAACGGGATGCATATTACTGTATATCTATACAGGTGTCATCCGGTTCGTTCGTCGGCGCGAGTACCATGCCGAGACCGGCCACCGGCGGCACGTGCGTTGCAAAAAGGCCCGCTGATGCGAACAATGGATATCGTGGATTTGCCGCCGACAAGTGCAATGGCTTCGACTCCCTCCCCAGATTCTCCTGTCCTCGCGCGGTACCGAAAGAAGCGAGACTTTCAGGTGACGCCGGAACCGGCGCCATCCGCCGCAAGCCGGTCTGCCGGCGATCAGCCGCTTTCGTTCGTCGTGCAAAAACATTGGGCCAGCCGGCTCCATTACGACTTCCGGCTCGAACTCGACGGCGTGCTGCTTTCGTGGGCCGTTCCGAGGGGCCCGTGCTACGACCCGAAAGAAAAACGAATGGCGATTCACGTGGAGGACCATCCGGTTGAATATGCCGCCTTCGAAGGGACGATTCCGCCGAAGCAATACGGGGCCGGGACCGTCCTGGTTTGGGACCGTGGAGATTGGGAGCCGGTGGGCGATCCTCGTGCCGGCATGAAAGCGGGCAAGCTTGTCTTCCGGCTCCACGGCGAGAAGCTCGCGGGCCTTTGGGAATTGGTCAAGATATCGAAGCCGGACGAGCCGCAGGAACAGTGGATGATGTTTAAAAAGCGCGACGAATGGGCTCGTCCGATCGCCGAATACGATGTCATCAAGGCGCTTCCCGATAGCGTCGTGACGCACCCCCTGGGGCGTATCGAAGCGCGCGAACCGAAACACTCGTTGCGGCAAGACGAACAGGTGGAAATCGATTTGTCCGCCGCGGTGCAGGCTCCCTTGCCGGCCAAGCTGGAGCCGCAACTCGCTACGCTCGCGGCGACGCTGCCAACGAGCGGCGATTGGATAACCGAGGCCAAGCTCGACGGATACCGTATCCTCTGCCGCCTCGAGAAAGGCCACGTACGGTTGCTCACGAGACGGGGCCATGATTGGACGACGAAGTTCGCGGGTCTTGCCGCGGATCTGGCCAGGCTACCGCTCTCGACTGCGTGGCTCGATGGCGAGATCGCGGTGCTCAGAGACGGCATTCCGAATTTCGCCGCGCTGCAAGATGCGATAGACGGCAGTAGCGATCGGGACATCGTCTACTTCGTGTTCGATCTGATGTACCTCGACGGAAGAGATTTAAGGCGCGTTCCGTTATGGGCGAGGCGAGCGCTGCTCGCGAATCTCCTAGGCGGCGCCGGCGAACGAATTAGATTCAGCCAGGATTTCGACGCACCGCCCGCGCAGGTATTTGAAGCGGCGTCGGGGCTAGGTCTCGAAGGTCTCTTATTGAAGCAGCGCGATGCGCCGTATGAATCCGGACGCACACACACGTGGCTGAAGGCGAAAGCCCGTTTCCGACAGGAGTTGGTGATATGCGGCTTTACTCCGCGCGGCGGTAAGGCCGGGGAAATCGGCAGTCTGCTCCTTGGTTACTACGCCGGCAACCGGCTTCGCGCGGCGGGTAACGTTGGAACGGGATGGGACGCTCGAACCGGGCGTGATCTTTGGAAGCGCCTGATCCCGCTCGAAGTGGATGCGCCGCCGTTCGAGGTAGTTGTCGATAAATCGAGCCGGTGGGCTAGGCGTACTGCCGGCAGCGAACGCTGGGTCCAACCGAAGCTCGTCGCCGAAATCGAATTCGCCGAATGGTCCGACGATGGGCATGTCCGGCAGGCATCGTTCAAAGGGTTACGCTTGGATAAGCCGGCGAGCAGCGTAGTGCGGGAGGGCGGGAAGACGGAGATGCCGAAGCCGTCGCCTAGCCTGAAGATCACGCACCCGGAGCGGATCGTCGATCCTGCGAGCGGCGTACGCAAGGCCGACCTCGTGCACTACTACGCCAGCGTCGCGCAGTGGATGCTGCCTCATTTGAAAGATCGCCCCGTCTCGCTCGTGCGGGCGCCTTCCGGCATCGAGTCTGAGCTGTTTTTCCAGAAGCACGCGGACCGCACCGGGATGCCCGGGCTCACGGAACATGACCGCGAGCTGTGGCCGAAGCATCCGCCGCTGCTCTCGGTCGATACCGAGGATGCGCTATTGTCGGCCGCGCAAATGAACGTTATCGAATTTCATACATGGAACTCCGTCGTGGGGCGGGTCGATGCGCCCGATCGAGTCGTTTTCGACCTGGACCCGGGCGAGGGCGTCAAGTGGGCGCAGGTGCAAGAGGCTGCGCTTCTCGTGCGAACGCTATTGTCTGAACTAAAACTGGAGGCGTGGCTGAAAACCAGCGGTGGCAAAGGGCTGCATGTCGTTGTGCCGCTCGAACCCAGTCTCGACTATGAAGCGGTCAAGTCGTTCTCGCAGGCGTTCGTTCGGCATCTGGCCAAAGTCATTCCGGAACGATTTTCCGCGACATCGGGCGCATCGAATCGCATCGGAAAAATCTATGTCGACTACCTGCGTAATGGCAAAGGCCAAACCACGGTGGCCGCGTTCTCGGCACGCGCGCGGCCGGGGATGGGTGTGTCGATGCCCGTGTCGTGGGAGCAGTTGTCCGAACTGAAAAGCGGCGCGCAGTGGACTGTAGAAACGGCGCGAGAGTACCTGAGCTTTCGGGCCGGCGATCCATGGGCGGACTACGGTTCGACTCCCCAATCGTTGGCACCGGCGATAAAGCTCCTAAAATGAAGCAAATCGCTGGCGGCCAAGCGGACCCTGCCGCTGCTTGGCACGGGCATTGCAGAATATGCTGACCAGCTATTCGTGAGGAGATGCTCATGCCGGCCCGTTCCATTGCTTCTTTATCGCTTTCTTTCGGCCTCGTCTCCATCCCGGTAAAGCTTTATACGGCGACGGAGAGTTCGTCGGACGTTCGATTTCATCTGCTCGCACCAGACGGGTCGCGCGTGAAGCAGCAATACGTTTCGGAAAAGAGCGGGGCCGTCGTCGAACGCTCGAGCATGAAAAAAGGCTATGAGTTCGAGAAGGATCAGTTCGTCGTTTTCACTAGCGATGAATTGAAGGCTCTGGAGGACGCTGCGAGCCATGTCGTCGAGATCATGGCATTCATCCCGGAGAAGGCGGTCAATCCTGTCTTCTATGACAAGGCGTACTACATTGCGCCCGACAAGCGAGGCGGCAAGCCGTACAGCTTGCTGCAGCAGGCGCTTGCGAAGAGCGGGCGTTGCGCGCTGGCCAAGTGGGCGTCGAAGGGGAAGACCAGAATCGTGCAAATTCGGCCGGAAGAGGATGGCCTCGTCTTTCAGCAACTGCTTTACGCCGACGAAGTGCGTTCGTTGAAGGACCTCAATATCGATGTGGTCGATATATCCGAAACCGAGTTGAAACTCGCGCTTCAAATCATCGAGCAGGGTGCGCAAGACAGCTACGATCCCGCCGCGTACGAAGACGAGGAGAAGAAGCGCATTCTGGCCGCGATAGACGAGAAGATCGAGGGCAAGCAGGTGGTCGTTCAAGAGGCCGTCGAGGCAACAGCCGGCGGCGGGAAGGTGATCGACCTCATGGAAGCCTTACGAGCTAGTCTCAAGGGCGGGGGGCAGGATAAAGCCGCGGGTGCGACGCGACGCAAAAGCGAAGAACCGGAGGCGGAAAAAGAGGCGGCTCCCGCGAGGGCCCGTAAGCCCGCGACTCGGGCAGCCAAAACCGCAACGAAGGAACCGGCGAAGGTGCGGGCACGCAAGTGACATCGAACGTTTCACGCCTGATTTCGATGCGGGAGTTGGAGGCGACGCTTGGGGTGTCGCGCCGCGTCGTGTCCGGCTTGATCGGCGCCGGATTCGTTACGCCGTCGCGTGGTGCGAGGGGCGAATATCGATTTACGTTTCAGGACGTCGTATTACTGCGCACGGCGTTGCAATTGCGCGCCGCTCGCATCCCGCCTCGTAAGATCATACTTGCTTTGTCGCAATTGCGGGCAGCGTTGCCGGACGAATTGCCGCTGACCGGTATTCGCGTATCGGCCGTCGGCAGCGATGTGGTCGTCAAGACGGGGCCGTCGCAATGGGATGCAATTACCGGTCAGTTGCTGTTGGACTTCGAAGTCGCGCAGGTGAAAGGCGATGTGGTTTTCCTAGAGACGGCGCCGGGCGGAAAAGACGCGGCGCATCAAGCCGAGGAGTGGTACGAGCTTGGCGATCAGCTCAGAACCTCCGATGTGAATGGCGCGGAGCAGGCGTACAAGAAGGCGATCGCGCTTTCTCCGAAGCCGCACTATGCTGCTTACGTGGACCTCGGAGCGTTACTGTGCGAAGTCGGATCGCGTTGCGAGGATGCGCTAACGGTTTTCGACGAAGCGCTTTCGCATTTTCCCGAAGATGCGGTGTTGCATTTCAATCGCGCGATCGCTTTGGAGGAGCTTGCGAGGTTCGACGATGCTGAGCGGGCTTATCGGCGGTGCCTGCAGCTCGATCCGAAATATGCGGATGCGCATCATAATCTGGCGATTCTGTTGGAGACGCGCGGGGATCGGCAGGGGCTGCTGCGGCACTTGAGCGCTTATCGGCGGTTGACGACGTGAGGGGCACGTGGTTGTTTGCAGTCGGGGCGCGGGCGATTTTCTGTACATGTTCCTCCGGGTAGGGCAGAGTTGTGCCTCTATCGGTTAGGGTTAGCCACAAAGGAGGACAAATGCGTGCGATCTCGCTTACCGACGCCTGCGCAAATTTCGCGCGCATTATCGACCAAGTCGTTGACGATGCGGACGTGACGCTAGTTACCCGCAGCGACGGACCAAATGCGGTTCTCATGTCTCAGAAGCATTACATCAGCTTGATGGAAACGATCCATCTTCTCCGCTCCCCCGCAAACGTAGCGCATTTGGAGCGCTCGATCGCGCAGGCACGTGCAGGCAAGGTAAAGCCCCGAAAGTTAGCTGACGATACGGAACGAGCGGCGCATTGAACCTCATGTGGACTGTCGAGGCTTGGGACGATTACGTCTATTGGCACGGGCAGGACAAGAAAACATTAGGGCGTATCAAGCAGCTTATCAAGGACGTGCAGCTCTCGCCGTTCGAAGGTATCGGTAAACCGGAGCCGTTGCGACGGACCTACAGTATCGCCGGTATGAGCGTGACGTCTGGAATCATGATGAACTTTAATTGTGCAAAGACGTGTCACGATATCCACGATTTCAACGAAAGGCCACCTTATCTGATTGCTGTCATTTCACGGAAGATGGGGCCATTTGCAGGGCCATCAAGGAGGGCTGGCACGTTTTCCGAATGCACTATGCGCGCGGCTAATTGACGATGCTTCTTACTTGCTCGTGCGATAACATCCCAAGCGCGGGCGCAATGAAGTGAGTGAGCCTCAGCCCGCAGACGAGAGATAACAGGGGCAAGCGTGAAAAAGCCGGCCTCTCGGCCGGTCGAAGTGTTGCTTACAGTTGGGTTGCCGAAACGGCTGAGGATGGCATTGCCTCACAGACGTTCAATTGTTCGAACCGGTAATTCAACCGGCCGCGGTGCGTTCCGGGCGTTACCCTGTCATTTCTACGCCGCAATTTGATTGAAATAGGTAATCACATCATAGGTTTGACCGCCGGCAAGCGCCGACTGTACCTGGTTCTGTGACATACCGATCTGGAGTTGCGCATTATTCACATTGAGCGTCAACACCAGCGAGGCGGCCTGCGTATCGGCCGCTTCCCACTCTTCAGCCGCGCCGTTGAGGTCGGTTAGCACGGCTTGATAGTTGTTGTTGCACTCATCGTTCACTGCGGTCTGGATATCGGTGATCGAAGTGGCTATATCGCTGGAAAGGGCTTGCCACTCGGCTAGAACAGCTTGCAGCGCTGCCTGGATCTGCTCAGACTGGTTGGCAAAGGTTGTATAAGTGGTGGACATGATCGCAAGCACCGCGCATGACGCCGTTAGCTCGTTCATCTGTGACTGGTCTTGACCGATCAGGGCCTTGTCCGCTTTTATCTGCTCAGCATCGAGCGCGATGACGGTCGTGGCGACTGCGACCGCTGGGCCGAGCACGAACCAGGTCAACAAGCCTGCCGGAAAAAAGACAATCGAGGAGACGACGCCGAGTGTCAATATGGCGCCATCGGCGATCGCAAGCCCGATGATCGTCGATGTCCGAGAGTCGATATCATTCTGCAATTGCTCGATGTCCTGCTGTAGCCGCTGAATCTGTCGCTGATCAGCCTGATTGTCGGCAATAGCCAGGTTGGACAGCTGGGTAAGTTGCGCTGCCATGGTCGGCAGTTGGTCCTGGAATCCCTGGAGGGCGGTGATCGCGCCGGATATAAAGCTTTCAACCACCTGCAATTGCTGCGGCAGAGCCGTCAGATCTTGGTTGAGCGCAATCTTAGCGGCCTGATTATTCGGATTGACGATGAGTGCGTTGGTTTGCGTAATCGCATCCTGCAGCAGATTCGTAATCGCCCCGTTATAACCCTGCACCTCCTGCGGCACTTGAAGCAGTCGCGCCATGCAAGTGTTCACCCATTGGAGAGCAATGCCGTCCGCCTGCTCCCATGCACTGACATATTTGTCCCAATCCTTCGGCTGCACCGGCACCACCGGCAGAGTCGAGCTCATCACATTGTTTACATAGGTGTTCACGATACAGACGTTTTGCAGATAGTTCATATTGGCATCAACGAAGCTCGGAAGGCCCTTGGCAATGGCTTGGGCCAGGCTTTGCCTACCTGCGGCCGTCGAACGAACGAGATTGGATACGGTCATGATTATCTTCTCCTTGGAGGGGGCGGTAAAGACACCTGTGGTCGAAAGGCGTATGACCAGCTTCTCTGGTGGATTATGAAGCTTTCCATCATTGGCTGAGAAAATCCGTTTTAAATGAATCGTTTTATCAATTATTAAATTGTGTTGCGTTGCGGGGCGGATTTATTGAATCGCGTTGCGCTAATATTTGAGTTGTTCATGTCACAGGAAAAACAAATGCGTACTGGTCGGTCTATGTTTCTATGCGATGCAGGTATTGCGTACGTAAGAACGGCGAGCGGAGTCCATCCCTGCTTTACGATCGGTGGCTCATTCAGCCTGTGCGTCGACTCGACAGTAATGATGTCGCCGGGTTTGGCGTTGAAACGCATGGCCATGACGAATCCTCTCTATATGTTTATTTCGTAAATACGTCTGATCGAAAATTCTAGTGTCGGCTGCTCTCTGCGTGGCTTGTTTATTTGATTCCTGGTTTTCTCCTTCCTTGTGGTTTTGGTCTCTATAAATCTGGCAAAACTTGCCTCGCGCATTTCATAGGACTGTCGTGGGTATTGCGAGCATTCTGGTCTGCTACAATACGATAAGCAATACCACGAACGAGGTAGTAGCGTCGGTATCTTTGTAACTGCACTCACGCCGAAGTTCGGCTTCTCCCGCTTACCCGCTGTCAGAGAGGAATTCGCAACTCGACAGTTGTGCCTCTGTCATAGCTGCGGATGTGGAGTGTGCCTTTCAAATTTTCTGCTCGCACACGCATGCCGTTCAGCCCGCGTCCGCCGGTTCCCGTTCGCGATGGATCGAATCCGCAGCCGTCGTCACGAACCGTGATGCATAGCTGCACCCCTTCCGGATGCGCAGCGAAGTGAATAAAACGCGCCTTCGCATGCTTCAGCACGTTATTGATGCATTCCTGCACGATCCGCAGCACGCTCAATGCCGATTGCGGCGTTAATCCAGTCATTCGCGGGAACGGCGTGGCGACATCCCAGGTTAATTGAATCCCGAGCGCTTTCAGGCGGGGTTCGATGCGAAAGCGAAGATTGGCGAGTAGCGGCAAGAGATTGCCGTCGAATAGATCCAACGAGTCGATGATAGCGCGTAAGTCCTGAAGCGACTCTTCAATCGACCCGATCAATTCTTGCTGTGCAGCCTCGCCCCGGCGAGCGAGATGGAGCGCCGCCGTGAGATGAGCGCCCATACCGTCGTGCATCTCCTGAAGGATGCGGCCGCGCTCTGCGTTGATGGCGCCTTGTTGAGCTACGGCTGCCTGTTGCCGGTCGAGGATGAATTGACCGGCCCAGTAGAAAATCAGCACTATCCCGAACGGCGCGGAACCCGAAGGGCTGGAGCGGAAGTGGTCCCAGGGAAAGACCTCCATCAACAGTAGGTACGACTGCGCGAGGCTGAGTAGCCAAATCGCTCCCGTGATCGCCAGCGCGGCCAGCACGACCGAGCGCTCGCGCCACGCTCTTTCGAGGATCAAATAAACAGCAACGAATCGCAGAAGAAGATGAGGCCAGGTGAGCATCCAGATGCGATCGGTAACCACCCCCGTGGCGCCGTATCCTGCCACTGCGACGACTGTCAGAAAGGTGACGATATGCCAGACCCGCAGGAACCTTTTACCGCGCTCCCCGGCCATCCGACATGCGATTACGACCACGGCCCAATGCAGCACGATGTTTCCCGCGACGCGTAGCACTAGAAGGACTTCACGCCCGATAGGAAGCTGCATACTCAGGTACAGCACCGCGTTGACGAACGCGGCAAGGGCAGCTAGCTGGAACAAATGCAATCTACGTTGGTGATGCAGGTGGGCCGCGAAAAAACAAGCCGCGGCTGCCATAACGACGAGGAGCACGTTCGGAATCGTGACTTGCAGCGTATATCGCAATCGCCATCGGGGTTCCAATTCAGCCACGGCTCCCAACACCGGGGCTGAAATACCGCTGCGAACACGGCTGCTACCTTCCAATCGGATATCGAGCACATTCTCGCCCGGATGAAAGAGCCCGGATGGAAGCACGAGATAGAGCGGAACGTCGCTCATCGACGACCCCATTTTGCCGTCGGCCGCATCGAAAACCGCCTCGGGATTGAGCAACGATCCGTTGAGCCAAAGCCTTCCGACGAGCGAGACGTGCGGCACATACAGGGCGAGCGGTTCGGTCGGTACGTTCTTTAGGGTGAACGCAATCCGATACCACGCGTAGCCGCTCAGCTGAGGATGATTGATCCGCCAGCTATCAGGTAGTGCGATCGGTTGCCAGCCGGCATGGGGAGGGACCGCGCTATCCGTGGCGACAAACTGTGCGTCGCGCAGCGTGACAGCAGGCCAAGCTTCGCCGGATGCACTGCTGCCAACACCGATTGCGATCCAGGCTAGCAAAAGGAAGACGGCGACGCGCCTCAAGCTATGAAGCCCTTCTGACGCGCTTCGTTCACCGCCTGGATCCGGCTGCTGACCGACAGCTTCCCGTAGATATTCTTGATATGTGTCTTTACCGTGTGAGGTGAAAGACAAAGGTTGGCGGACGTTTCGGCGACCGAGAACCCGGAAGAAATGCTCGTCAAGATATCGATTTCCCGTGCGGTGAGACTAGCTTGCACCTCGGCTCCCCAGGTCTCCCTGCGTGCGGGTTGCTTCCGCGGTTCGAACCGCTTAAGCAAATAGCGCGCGATGCGCGGCGAGAGCGGCGCATCGCCGTTCTTGACGAGCAGAATCGAATCGGCGAAATCCTCGAGTGTCGTATCCTTCAACAGGTACCCGCGCGCACCGGCCTCCAGCGCGCGCACGACATGGGCTTCATCCCCGAACACTGTGCTAACCAGTACGGCGGTATCCGGCGACCGTTCGCGCAGCAAGCCGATGAGCTCGGTACCATCGCCATCCGGCAACCCGAGGTCGACGATCGCAACGTCCGGCCGTATCCTTTGCAACTGGCGCCGAGCCTCGGCGAGGGTGCCCGCGCGTCCGATAAGCTTTAGGGCCGAATGCGCATCGATCATCCGCTCGAACTCCGATCGCATGACCTCGTCGTCTTCGATGAGAAATACGCTAGTTTCTGTCGTCATATCGTGGAGGCACTATTCTGTGCTGACGCAAAACAGGCATGGTCCCCGATGCGGATTATCTCGGCCGCACTCAGTCTCTATAAGGCTAGCATGTCAATGCGATGCTATCGACGGGAGATATTGTAGGATGTTTCGGCGTCGAGGAATACAAACGCACCGGCGTTTGCGATTCACTCCACCGTAACCGACTTGGCCAAATTCCTAGGCTTATCGATATCGGTCCCCCGAGCCAGCGCCGCATGAAACGCGAGCAACTGCATCGGAATGGTATGCAAGATCGGCGATAGCGGTCCGTAGTACTCATTGAGCCGAATCACATTCAACCCCGGTCCCGAAGACAACCCGCAATCCACATCGGCAAACACAAACAACCGCCCGTTACGCGCGCTGACCTCATGCATATTCGACCGCAGCTTTTCAAGCAGCCGGTCGTTCGGCGCGACGGCCACAACGGGCATCTCCTCGCTGACCAGCGCGAGCGGCCCATGCTTGAGTTCACCGGCTGGATAAGCCTCGGCATGGATATACGAAATCTCCTTCATCTTCAGCGCGCCCTCGAGCGCGATCGGATAATGCATGCCGCGGCCGAGAAACAAGATGTTTTCCTTGCGCGTCAACGTCTCCGACCAAGCCATGATTTGCGGTTCCAGCGCCAACACCTTGCCCATGGCGTCGGGCAAATGCCGCAAAGCATGCAAATGCTGCCGCTCTTCTTCATCGGTCAATCGTCCCCGTAGCTGCGCCAACGTCAACGTCAATAGGAAGAGGGCCACCAGTTGCGTCGTAAAGGCTTTGGTAGACGCCACGCCGATCTCGATGCCGGCGCGCGTGATGAAGTTCAACGCGCATTCGCGCACGAGTGCGCTCGTCGGCACGTTGCAAATGGCAAGGGTGTTGGCCATGCCGGCCCGTTTGGCGACATGCACCGCACCCAATACATCCGCCGTTTCTCCGCTTTGCGAGACCGCCACGACGAGCGTCTTCGGATTCGGCACGCTGTCGCGGTAGCGAAACTCACTCGCAATCTCGACCGCCGTGGGCAGCCCGGCTAAACTCTCGAGCCAATACTTGGCCGTCAGCGCCGCGTGATAGCTGCCGCCGCATGCGAGTAGCAAGACGGAGTCGATGCCGTTGAATACACGATAGGCGTTATCGCCGAAGAGCTCGGGCATGATGGCGTTGACGTCGAGCAACGTGTCGGCAACCGCCCGAGGCTGTTCGAAGATTTCCTTCTGCATGTAATAGCGATATCCGCCTAGGTCCGCCGCGCCACTATGGGCGGCGACTGTGTGCATGGGCCGCTCGACGCGACGGTTTTCGCGGTCCACCACCCAATGGCGATGCAATTGAATATCGACGACATCGCCATTTTCCAGATAGACGATCCGATCCGTCTCGTTCGAAATCGCGATAGCGTCCGAGGCCAGAAAGTTTTCTCCCTGTCCCAGCCCGACGACGAGCGGCATCCCTTCCCGCGCCCCGACGATTCGGTGCGGCTCGTCGCGACACATGACGGCGATCGCGTAGCTGCCTTGCAGCCGAGCGACCGCGCGCTTGACGGCCTCGAATAAGTCTCCGTCGTAGAGATGGTCGATCAAATGGACGATGGTCTCGCTATCGGTCTGGCTCGCGAATATATAGCCATGCCGTTCCAGTTCGGCACGCAACGTATCGCAATTCTCGATGATGCCGTTATGCGAGAGGGCGATACGAGCGTCGTCATCGCTCGGGGAAAAGTGCGGATGCGCATTCGTCGTGACAGGGGCGCCATGCGTGGCCCAGCGCGTATGCGCGATCCCCGTGAAACCCGACAATCGCAGCGATTCGACATCGGCTTGCAACGCGGCGACGCGCGCGACACTGCGTGCGCGCACGAGCTTGCGGTCTTGATACGCGACGACTCCGCAAGAGTCATAGCCTCGATATTCAAGCCGCTTCAATCCGTCGATCAAAGCAGGCAAGACGTTACGCTGGGCAACCCCGCCGACGATTCCACACATTCGCTCTCTCCGTTGGTTCGACCCGCAAGCAGGTCAGTGGGGCGATCGTAGCGGCGGCGAGGTGAAATGTTATTTCAAAGTTTGATCCGATATGAAATAATCCAATCCATAGATGATGTTTTGAAATTAAATTTCATTGGCGACGCTAGAGCCAACCGAGATATCGATCCATGGAAGGACTGCCACTAGACGAACTCGATCTGCGAATCCTGGCGATTCTGCAGGCAGATTCCTCGCTCTCGAACATTGATCTCGCTGAAAGAGCGCTCGCATCGGCGCCGACGTGCCTGCGCCGCGTCCGAAAATTGAAGGAGGCGGGGCTGATCGAGCGCGAGGTGGCGATGCTCGATCTTTCGAAGATTGCATCGATGGTGACGGCCGTTATCGAAGTCAGTCTCGATCGTCAGGCCACCGAAGACTACGACGCCTTCGAATCATACATATGCTCCGAACCCGCGGTGACACAGTGCTATCGCGTCTCGCCCGGGCCCGATTTCGTTGTGATCGTCGAGTTGCCCGATATGCCTTCGTACGATGAATTCGCCCGCAGGCTATTTACGCAATCGTCGAACGTTCGCAATGTCCGCACGTTCTTCTCGATGCGCCGGGCCAAATTCGAAGCCGGCGCCCCTATTGCCACGGTCGTCGGCATGCGATCGCGATAGGCCGCATGGAACTGCGCAATCTTTGATATAGGTGCTGCTTCGCAACACACGGTTTAGTCAGACTAGGGAGTGCGATACGATATCGCGGAAAGTCAGCCTGCTGTCGCGCGCGGGACTGGCTAGTCCCATGCCCATACAAAGAATACGAACTCACTTGAATCATGCCCAGCACGGTTGCGCTTCTTAGTATCGCGCTCATGTCCTGCGTGATGAGCGCCGCGGTGCTCGGCTCGCTGCTGCGCGCCGACGTATGTGGAGTGGCGCGTTGGTGTGCGGCTTGCGGAATTATTTCCGTCGGTATGGTGTTGATCCTCGCCGGTACGCATGTGCCGCGCTGGCTCGGCGTTGCGGTTGCGCATGGATTGTTTTTGGTCGCGAGCTTGGCCATCCTCCAAGGGGCGCGCGAGTTTTTCGGCAGACGCAAAGCAACGTTCTCCGAATATGCGGTTGTGATCGGCGTCTATGCGGTGTTGCTCTACTTCATCTATGTCAAACCCAATCTCGATGCGCGCGTCGCGGTAAGTTCGGGTTACTTTGCGTATGTGCGCGGTGCGGTCGGGTGGACCGTGCTTCGGTACCGGCCCCGGCAGCGGCCTCAATACTGTTATTACTTTCTGGCGATCGCCGCATTCGTCGGCACGGCGCTTCATATCGCGCGTTCGGCGGCATACGGCCTCGGGCTGAATCATCAGACCGCATTCCTCGATCCGTCTCCGCTCAATATTGCGTTCTTGGGGCTCGGCATTCTGAGCTTTCCGTTTATGTCGATTGGGATGGTCATGCTTGCGCATGACCGGCTAGCCGAGCGAATGGAACGGCTGGCGACCGTCGATGAGCTCACGGGAGCGCTCGTGCGGCGTGCGTTCATGGAGCGCGCGGCGGCGACCGTTGCCGCCGCGCAGGCGAGCGGAGCCTCGGTGGCGCTCGCCATTCTCGACCTCGACAATTTCAAGGCGGTCAACGATCAGTACGGTCATGCGGCCGGCGATTTCGCACTCCAGCACTTCGCGTCCACGATGCTGCAAACGCTTCGCCCGGGTGACCTGTTCGGCCGTTTGGGCGGTGAGGAATTCGCGGTGCTGTTTCCGGCGACCGACGAAGCACAAGCGCTGCAGCTCACGAACGGTTTGCGCATGGCGATTGCGGCGCATCCTTGCGGTCAGACGCCGTACACATTTAGCGCGGGCGTCGACGAATTCGGTCCGGGCGAGAAGCTTGCTCGCGTATTGGCACGTGCCGACGCCGCGCTATACACCGCAAAGGCCTTGGGACGCGATTGCGTCGTTATGGCTTCGTCGCACGGGGAGTCCGACGAAAAGCTGGCGCAACCCGGCTGACGAGCATATTCGCGCTTATGGTATGACCATCGTGCTCGATTATGATCGACTCCATGAGATCACACGTTCTGTTTCCGGGAGGACGCCTTGCCCACGCGGTTGTTCAGATCGGCCCGTAACGATCGCAATCGTTTCGTCGCACTGTATGTATTACTCGTACTCGGCTTGCTGATCGCAGCCGGGGCATTCCTCTACGAAGCTCGGGTGATCATCAGAAACGGGGCGTTCGAGGACCGCACTTTCACGGTCCTGCGCACGACGAACCGGGTGCTCGACGACCTGCAAGACGCCGAGACGGGGCAGCGCGGATATTTGCTCACGGGCTCGGCCGCTTACCTGCAACCCTACGAGCGCGGCACGCGCGACATCGCGGAGGCAATGCGCGAGTTGCATAGCGTTATCGACGGCGATGCCGCATCGATCCCTATCGTGAGGCGAATCGATGTGCTTCAGCGGCAAAAACTCGATGAGCTGGCTCGGACCCTTGACCTTTCCCGTGGCGGGGACTGGAGGGAGGCGATCGCACTCGTGCAGACCGACGAGGGCAAGCGTGCGATGGACGTATTTCGCATCGAACTCAACCGGCTGAGAGGGCTTTGGGAAACGCGCCGGCAAGCGGCGGCGCGAGACGCGCGCGAACGCGTGATCTTCGGCGCCGGTGCGCTCGCGCTCTTGGCGGTGTTCGTCGGCGGCTTGCTCGCCTATGCACTCGTCGTGCAGCGCCGCGCGTTCGCCAATATCAGTGCGTATTCCGAAGCAATGGACCGACAAGCGGCGTGCGATCCATTGACGGGATTGCCGAACCGGAGGCGGTTGCTCGCCGCGGTGGATGCACTGGCTGCGGGGCCGGCGTCCGGGCCATCCAAAGTAGCGCTGCTTTATTTGGATGTCGATGGGTTCAAGAGCATCAACGATGCACTTGGCCATAGTGCGGGCGATGCGTTTTTGCGCCGGGTCGCTAAATGGCTATCGGCCGTGATGCGGCGCGAGGATCTGCTGGCGCGCGTGGGTGGCGACGAATTCGTTGCGCTGGTGACGGATTACGGCGACGACGATCTACGAGGCCTTGCTCGTCGTTTGATCGAACAAGTACGCGCGGTTGCACAAGTCGAATATGCGGGGCGGTTCCAGATCGGATTAAGCATCGGCATCGCGACGTATCCGGACCGCGTGGCGCAGATACGGGATTTAATCGACGTCGCCGATGCGGCGATGTATGCCGCGAAACGCGATCGGTCGTTATTTCGGTTTGGACCGGTTACGGCGAACGATCACGCTTTTGGCGTCAGAGCTTCGCATTGAATGTATCGCCGCGGGCGCGCCGGTCTCTATGTTTTTGTTTGCAGCAGTTGCATCATCGAACGCGCATTGCGCTGCCCTTGGTCCTCGAAACAGTTGTTGAAAATAACGTGCGTGGTCGTCACTTGCTTGGCGAGCGTTCGGATCGGCACGCTCAACTCGACTAATTCTTCTTCGCTGTAGTCGTAGTTGAAGCGGCCCGATGCCAATGCGCCGGGTGCATTCCATGTGTCGGCGTTACGGCCGTGCAGTCGGACGATGGCCAGATCGTCATTGGTCGATTCCCAGACCGTTTGTACTCGCGTAGTCACGTCGGGGGGCGCATCGACGACCACGTGTGTTATGCGGTGCTCACGTTCGAAACCGAGCGTCCACGATTTATGTTTGCCGTCGAGCCAGGACGGGTTGCGAAATTCGATCGCCATTCTATGGCCGGCCGTGCGCGCGACGCACTCTTCGAGATGGGCCCGGCCTTGCGGCGAACTCGTCAGCCAAGGCGGAAATTGGAATAGCACGGCGCCTAACTTACCCGCTCGATCGAGCGGTATCAGTGCGTCGAAAAAGCGGCGCCAAACTTCGTCGAGTATGTCCGGTGGGACGTCGCGGTAATAGAGGTTTCTTTTTGCCGTCTCTTGGAAGTGAAGCGCAATGTCCGGGGGCAATGCCTCGCGTCCGGTCTGATGGCCGGTCAATAGACGGAAGGCTTTCACGTTGAAGACGAATCCCTCGGGCGTGCGGTCTGCCCAGAGTTGGGAATTCGTGACCGAGGGCAGGGCGTAGTAGCTCGAATCGACTTCGACGAGCGAAAAAATCGATGCGTAGTAGGCAAGCCGCGCTTGCGCGGTCGAACAGCCGCGCGGATAGAAGCGTTTGCAGGAGATAAGCGATTTGTCCGCCCATCCGGCGGTCCCGCAAAGAATTGTCGTCATGGCCGGTGGCCGGCGTTTCGTCGGCGGCGTGATTCGATGGTCGATCATCGAATCACCGCGGCGCCGCGGCGGGAAGCGGGGGATACCCTAAACTGTTCGCCGGCGTAGAGCGCGGAAATGCGTAGGGCCCTACCCAGGGAAGAGGCAGGGCCCGTCTACTGCAACTTCGAGGTGAGGTGAATCTACTGCTAGGGGTGCTTCTACTACAGGGGTGCTGCAACTGCTAGGTGCTGCTATTCCGAGGTGAGGTGCTGCTGGTGCTGCGGGTACTGCCATTACCATACTGCAACTACGGTGCTGCCCATCAGGTACTCGTGACTGCTAGGTGCTTCGAACTGCAAGGTGCTTCGAACTGCTAGGTGCTTCGAACTGCTAGGTGCTTCGAACTGCTAGGTGCTTCGAAC
>NZ_QUBS01000068.1 GCF_003390925.1 Trinickia diaoshuihuensis
CCCGGCGCAGCCGCGGCCGGCGCGCTGCAAGGCGCCGGCGCGGGCTCGGCCGGCGGCGCCGAGTTCGGTGGTTTCGCTCAGCGGCTTTCGTCGCTCTCGCAGATGCGCGGCAATCCGCGCGCGCCGCTCATCGTCGCCGTTGCGATCGTCGTGGCCCTGGTGACCGCGCTCGTGCTCTGGAGCCGCACGCCCGACTACCGCGTTCTTTATAGCGGCCTGTCCGACCAAGACGGCGGCACCATTATTGCCGCGCTGCAGCAAGCGAACGTGCCCTATAAGCTGTCGGAAGGCGGTTCCGCGATTCTCGTGCCGTCCGAGCAAGTGAACGACGTGCGCCTGAAGCTCGCCTCGCAAGGCCTGCCCAAGAGCGGGTCGGTCGGCATGGAACTGATGGACAACGAAAAGTTCGGGATCAGCCAATTCGCCGAGCAAGTCAACTATCAGCGCGCGCTCGAAGGCGAACTCGAACGCACGATTCAATCGATCTCGGTCGTGCGCCAAGCGCGCGTGCACCTCGCCATTCCGAAGCCCACGGTCTTCGTGCGCGATCGCGAGGCGCCCACGGCGTCGGTGCTCGTGAACCTTTATCCGGGCCGGATGCTCGACGAAGGCCAAGTCTCGGCAATCACCCATATGGTGGCATCGAGCGTCGCCGACTTGCCCGTCAAGAACGTGACGATCGTCGACCAGGACGGCACGCTGCTGACGCAGGCCGCCTCGCTCTCGGGCCTGGACGCCACGCAACTGAAATACGTCCAGCAAGTCGAGCACAACACGCAGCAGCGGATCGACGCGATTTTGGCGCCGCTGTTCGGCGCGGGCAATGCCCACTCGCAAGTGAGCGCCGACATCGACTTCTCGCAGCAAGAACAAACGGCCGAAACCTACGGTCCGAACGGCAACCCGCAGCAGGCGGCGATCCGCAGCCAGCAAACGAGCCAAGCGACCGACATGACGCAAAGCGGCGCCTCGGGCGTGCCGGGCGCGCTGTCGAACACCCCGCCGCAGCCGGCCTCCGCCCCGATCGTCGCGGCGAGCGGCGCGCAAGCCACGGGCGTGACGACGACGCCGGTCAGCGAGCGCAAGGACGCCACGACGAACTACGAGCTCGACAAGCGCGTGAGCCACGTCGAACAGGCCAAGGGCGGCGTCAAGCGTCTGTCGGCGGCGGTCGTCATCAACTACCAGCGCGTCGTCGATGCCAAGGGCCACGCGAGCATGCAGCCGCTCACGCCCGAGAAACTCGCGCAAGTCACTCAGCTCGTGAAGGACGCGATGGGTTACGACGTCAAGCGGGGCGACTCGGTCAACATCGTGAACGCGACGTTCACGGCCGAAACCGACCCGCTGGCAAACCTGCCGTGGTGGAAGCAGCCGCAGATCATGTCGCTCGCGATCACCGCCGCTAAGTGGCTCGGCATCGGCCTCGTCGCCCTGGTTTTGTATCTGGTCATGATCAAGCCCGCGATGCGGCGCGCGTTCCCCCCGCCGGCCGAGACGCAAGCGGCCGACGGCTCGGGCGCCGGCGGCATGCTGGACGGCCCCGGCGAGCCCGTGCTGCTCGACGGAGGCTCGCCCTCGCCGGTCACGACGGCGATCGAGCTCGACAACGACATGGAGCAAAACCTCCTGGCGTTCGAAAGCGAGAAGCACAAGTTCGAACGGAACCTCGACTACGCGCGGACCATCGCGCGCAAGGATCCGAAGATCGTAGCGACTGTTGTCAAGAATTGGGTGTCCGATGAGCGCTGAAGGAGTTACGAAGAGCGCGCTTCTGCTGATGTCGATCGGCGAAGAAGAAGCCGCTGAAGTTTTCAAGTTTCTCGCGCCGCGCGAAGTGCAGAAGATCGGCGCCGCCATGGCCGCGCTCAAGAACGTGACGCGCGAGCAGGTCGAACACGTCTTGCAAGACTTCGTCAAGGAAGCCGAGCAGCACACGGCGATGTCGCTCGATTCGAACGACTACATCCGCTCCGTGCTCACCAAGGCGCTCGGCGAGGACAAGGCCGGCGTGCTGATCGACCGGATCTTGCAAGGCAGCGACACGAGCGGCATCGAAGGGCTCAAGTGGATGGACTCGCCCGCCGTGGCCGAGCTCATCAAGAACGAGCACCCGCAGATCATCGCGACGATCCTCGTGCACCTGGATCGCGACCAAGCCTCGGAAATCGCCGCTTGCTTCACCGAGCGGCTGCGCAACGACGTGCTGCTGCGGATCGCCACGCTCGACGGGATTCAGCCCGCCGCGCTGCGCGAACTCGACGATGTGCTCACGGGCTTGCTCTCGGGCAGCGACAACCTGAAGCGCAGCCCGATGGGCGGTATCCGGACGGCGGCCGAAATCCTGAACTTCATGCCGAGCGTGCACGAGGAATCGATTCTCGAGAACGTGCGCCAGTACGACGCGGATCTCGCGCAAAAGATCATCGATCAGATGTTCGTGTTCGAAAACCTGCTCGACCTCGAAGACCGCGCGATTCAGTTGCTGCTCAAGGAAGTGGAGTCGGAAGCGCTCATCATCTCGCTCAAGGGCGCGCCGCCCGCGCTGCGTCAGAAGTTCCTCTCGAACATGTCGCAGCGTGCGGCCGAGTTGCTCGCCGAAGATCTCGACGCACGCGGTCCGGTGCGCGTCTCGGAAGTGGAAACGCAGCAGCGCCGTATCTTGCAGATCGTGCGCAACCTGGCCGAAAGCGGCCAGATCGTAATCGGTGGAAAGGCGGAAGATGCATATGTCTGATTCAGGCCGTTCGGACAAGAAGCCCGTCTCGGCGTACCAGCGCTGGGAGATGGCTTCGTTCGACCCGCCGCCGCCGCCCGATCCCGTCCGCGAAAACAAGCTCGCGCAGGAAATCCAGCGCATTCGTGCGGCCGCCCATCAGCAAGGACTCGCCTCCGGGCACGTCGCCGGCCAAGCGATCGGCTACCAAGCCGGCTTCGACCAAGGTCATGCGCAAGGGCTCGAAAAAGGCCGGCAGGAAGCGCATGCCGAAGCCGCGCGGCTCGCGGGTTTGGCCGATGCGTTCAAGGCCGCGCTCGACGGCGCCCAAGCCGAAATGGCGGAATCGCTGGTCGCGCTTGCGATCGACATCGCGCAGCAGGTCGTGCGCCAGCACGTCGCGCACGATCCGGCCGCCGTCATCGCCGCGGCCCGCGAGGTGCTCGCCGCGGAGCCGGCGCTGTCCGGCGCGCCGCAACTGATCGTCAACCCGGCCGACTTGCCGATCGTCGAAGCCTATTTGAAAGACGAACTCGACACACTCGGCTGGAACGTCCGTACCGACGTGGCGGTGGAGCGCGGCGGGTGCCGCGCGCAGGCAGCCACCGGTGAAATCGACGCCACGATCGGCACGCGCTGGCAGCGTGTCGTCGCCGCGCTCGGCAAGGTGAGTCAATGGTAAATCCCGCTCCGACCGTCGAATCGCTGCGCGCAAGCGGGCTGTCGCCGCTCGAAATCGAACTCGCGCTGGCGTCGTTCGGGCCGGAGGCCGCGCAGCCAACGCGGCCGGCCGCCGATACGCATACCGGCGAAGGCGGCTCGAGCTTCGACCCCGCCGGCGAATTGGCGACGATCGACGCGATCGATGCGATCACCAAGGCGGCGGCCCAGGAGAGCGCGCCCGCTGCCGCCCACACGCCGCAGCCGAGCGCCTCGCGCGCATCCGCTGCGCCCGTTCCGTTCACGCCCGATCCGGCCTTGGCGAACAATCGCCATCTGGCCGCTTGGCGCACGCGTCTCGATACGTTGCGCGAGCGCAGCGCGCTAGCGCGGCCGCTATCGACGTGCGGGCGCCTCACGCGCGCCGCGGGGCTCGTGCTCGAAGCCGTGGGCATGCGCATGGCCGTCGGCGCCGAATGCCTGATCGAATTGCCGCCCGGCAGCACCGCGCCGATGGCCGAAGCCGAAGTGGTGGGTTTCGCGGGCGACCGCCTCTTTCTGATGCCGACGACCGAGTTCGCGGGCCTGCTGCCCGGCGCACGCGTCTATCCGCGCGAAAGCGCCCCCGTCGCCGATCCGCTCGCGGGCGCCAAGCGCCTGCCCGTCGGCTGGGGCATGCTCGGGCGCGTCGTCGATTCGTCGGGCCGTCCGCTCGACGGCCTCGGTCCGCTCGACACCGGCGCCGATGCGCCGCTGTCGGCACCGTCGATCAACCCGCTGCAGCGCGAGCCGATTCACAAAGTGCTCGACGTCGGCGTGCGCGCGATCAACTCGCTGTTGACGGTCGGACGCGGTCAGCGCATGGGCTTGTTCGCCGGCTCGGGCGTGGGTAAGTCGGTACTGCTCGGCACGATGGCGCGCTACACGAGCGCCGAGGTGATCGTGATCGGGCTCATCGGTGAGCGCGGCCGCGAAGTGAAGGAATTCATCGAGCAAATCCTCGGCGAGGACGGGCTCGCCCGTTCGGTCGTCGTGGCGGCGCCGGCCGACGTCTCCCCGCTCATGCGGATGCAAGGCGCAACGTACGCCACCTCGCTCGCCGAGTACTTCCGCGATCAAGGCAAGCACGTGCTGCTCTTGATGGATTCGCTCACGCGTTATGCCATGGCGCAACGCGAGATCGCGCTGGCGATCGGCGAGCCGCCCGCGACGAAAGGCTATCCGCCCTCCGTCTTCGCCAAGTTGCCCGCGCTCGTCGAGCGTACCGGCAACGGTCCGGCGGGCGGCGGCTCGATCACGGCGTTCTACACCGTGCTCACCGAAGGCGACGACCAGCAAGACCCTATCGCCGACTCGGCGCGCGCGATCCTCGACGGCCATATCGTGCTGTCGCGCGCGCTCGCCGAGGCGGGCCATTATCCGGCGATCGACATCGAAGCCTCGATCAGCCGGGCGATGACGGCGCTCATCGACGAGAAGCATCTGGACCGCGTACGGCTGTTCAAGCAGATGTTGTCGCGTTATCAGCGCAATCGCGATTTGATCAACGTGGGGGCCTATTCGAGCGGACGCGATGCGCTGCTCGACCGGGCGATCGCGCTGTATCCGCGCATCGAGGCGTTTTTACAGCAGGGCTTTCGCGAATGTGCACCGTTCGACGAAAGTCTCACCATGCTCGATGCGCTGTTCCAATGAGGAGTGCTAAGCGATGGCGAATCATTTTCCGATCAAAACGCTAATCGACCTCGCGCAAAACGACGTCGATGCGGCGGCCAAGCAACTGGGCCGCGCGCAACGCGAGCGCGCGGACGTACAGGCGCAATTGGAATCGCTGGTGCGCTATCGCGACGAGTATCATGCGAACTTCTCCGCTTCGGCCCAGGCCGGCATGCCCGCCGGCAACTGGCGTAACTTCCAGGCGTTCATCGATACGCTCGACGCGGCGATCGAACAACAGCGGCGCCTGCTTCAGGCAGCCACCTCGCGAGTCGAGGCGGCAAAGCCCGAATGGCAGCGTCAAAAGCAAAAGCTCGGCTCGTACGAAGTCTTGCAGGCCCGCGGCGAAGCAGCCGAGGCACGTGTCGCCGCGCGGCGCGAGCAGCGCGACGCCGATGAACACGCGGCCAAGATACTGCGGATGCGTCGCGAAAGTTTGAACTGAACCGGAATCGAATCGGCCGGCCCGCGCACGAGCGCATGGCCTGGCCGACGCACACAAAGGCATAGCCATGTCGCCCATCTCTCTTCTCGGGTCTCTCACGGGTACGCCGGGCTCCTCGTCCGGCGGCGCCCGCGCGAATACGCCGGCCGTCGCCCCGTTCTCGCAGACCTTGCAGCAAAGCGTAAACGCGCAGCAACAAGCGGCGCAATCGGCTCAATCCGCCCAGCCGGCCGGGTCGGCGCAGTCCGGCGCGAACGCGTCGTCATCGACTAGCGCTCAGAACAACGCCGCATCTCAGCAAGCTTCAACTCAGAACGCGGCGAACGGCGGTGCGTCGAGTGGCGCCGACAGTGCCGCCAATGCCTCGTCGAACGCGCCCGCGAGCGACGGCACGCCGTCCTCGCAAGCGAGCACGGGCACGAAGAGCAGCGACGCGTCGTCGAACGCGCAGCAGCAAAGCGACCAAGATCAAAACGCGGCAGCCGCCGCGGCCGGCAGCGCTCAAGCGCAAGCCGCGGCCGCCGCCCAAGCCGCCGCGCAAACCGCGGCTCAGCAGGCGCTGGCCGCCGCCGGCACGGCCACGCCGAGCCCCGCCGATGGCTCGACGAACACGACAGGTACGGTGGGCGCAACGGGCAAATCCGCCGAACCGAAGACGGTGCGCGCGGCGCTCGAAGCGGCGCTCGCAGCCCAGATGGGCATGCAAGGCGCGGCGGCCAGCGGCGCTGCAGCGGGAGCGGGCGGCGCGCAGGTGCTCGGCAACGACGGCAACACGGGCGCGACGGGCAACCTCGCCAACGGCACGGGTTCGCTGCCGCTCAACGCCAAGCTCGTGGGTACGCTGACGGGCGACGGCAAGAACGCCACCGCCCAGGCGATCAGCGCGGCCGCCTCGCAAGCGGCCAAAGCCGGCGCGGGCGCTACGGCGTCCCCCGACAGCGCGGCGCTCGCCACGGCCCAAGCGCTCGCGGGCGGCGGCGACGCAACCGCCGCGCTCGCCACGCTCAAGGACAACGCCGAGGCGGCGCGCAGCGCGCTCGCCGCCACGCAGGCAGGCTCGGCCGCGAGCATGGCCAGCGCCGGCGCTCAAGCCATGGCGACCTCGCCGAACGCCGCGGCAGCGGCGGCCTCGCTCGCGCCGCAAGTGGGCACGCCCGATTGGGAAGATGCGCTGAGCCAAAAGGTCGTGTTCCTCTCGAACGCGCACCAGCAAAGCGCCGAGCTCACACTCAATCCGCCCGATCTCGGCCCGCTCCAGGTCGTGCTGCAAGTGGCCGACAACCACGCCCATGCGCTGTTCGTCTCGCAGCACCAGCAGGTGCGCGAAGCGGTCGAAGCCGCGCTGCCCAAGCTGCGCGACGCGCTGGAGGCCGGCGGCCTCGGTCTTGGCAGCGCGAGCGTCAGCGATGGTTTCGCCCGTCAGGCAAGCCAGCAGCAAGCCGGCAATCAAAGCGGCGGCGGCAACGGGCGGCGGACGGGATCCGGCTCCGGCGACGGCGGCGCCGACGCGACGGTGACCGCCTCGGCGTCGATCGCCACGCGACGCACGGTCGGTCTCGTCGATACGTTCGCTTAAATACGCGGCTGCGCGCCGATTCGCGTCTCGGCGGCCGACCGCCGGGCGCGGCGCGCTCGTGCCCGCCGCACTCGGCCCGGGCAAGAATCGGCCATCCGCGCGCGGGCGCCCTCGCGCGTTCCGGATCCGTCCCATGGATCCAGCCTATCGCACCCCGTTTTTCCGCCCCGGCGCGCTTGCTTCCGGCTTAAACGGATGAGATGGCGTCGAATGTCCCTTCTTTTCGGCTTATCGCTAGAGCCCGGTATAGCCAACAATTCACCTTACCGCACTTACGCAAAGCATTGTCATGGCATCCACGACCGCAGCTCAGCAGACCGTCGACGTTCCCGCGAAAAAGGGCAAGCTCAAACGCATCATCGTGATCGTTTTGATCGCGCTCGTCGCGGCGGGCGCCGCCGCCGCGGGCATGTACTTTTTTCTGCTCAAGAACGGCGTCGGCAACGGCAAACCCGTACCGCCGCCCCCGCCGCCCCCGCCGGTGTTCTTCGCGCTCGACCCGATGACGGTCAATCTGCTGTCCGACGACGGCCAGCATTACCTGCGCGTCGGCCTGTCGCTGAAGCTTTCCGACGCGAAAATCCAGGAGGCGCTCACGCTGCACATGCCCGAGATCCGCAGCCGCATCTTGCTCGACCTGTCGAACAAGCATCCGGAAGATCTGCAGACGCTCGACGGCAAGCGCGCGCTGGCGCAAGAGTTGAAGACACTGATTGAAAAGCCGACCGACGCGAGCGAGCCGCCGGTCCACGTTCAAGAAGTGCTCTTCACGGAATTCGTGGTCCAGTAGTGCGCAAGGTCCGGCCCGGCGCCGGACCGAACGTGCCACTTTAGGCGTTACTCACAACCGCAATACAGGGACGAGCAAAGCGATGGGCCACGAAGAGTTCATGTCCCAAGAGGAAGTCGATGCACTCCTCAAGGGCGTAACCGGCGAATCCGATGCCGACACCGAGAGTCGCGAGAAGGCGGGCGTACGCCCGTACAACATCGCCACGCAGGAGCGGATCGTCCGCGGCCGGATGCCCGGCCTCGAGATCATCAACGAGCGCTTCGCGCGGCTCTTGCGTCTCGGCATCTTCAATTTCATGCGCCGCACCGCCGAAATTTCGGTCGGTCCGGTCAAAGTACTGAAGTACAGCGAATTCACACGTAATCTGCCGATTCCGACGAACCTGAACCTCGTGCACGTCAAGCCGCTGCGCGGCACGTCGCTGTTCGTGTTCGATCCGAATCTCGTGTTTTTCGTCGTCGACAATCTGTTCGGCGGCGACGGCCGGTTCCATACGCGCGTCGAAGGGCGCGACTTCACGGCGACCGAACAGCGAATCATCGGCAAGCTGCTCAATCTCGTGTTCGAGCATTACACGACGGCTTGGAAGAGCGTGCGGCCGCTGCAGTTCGAGTTCATGCGTTCGGAGATGCACACGCAGTTCGCCAACGTGGCCACGCCGAACGAAATCGTCATCGTCACGCAGTTCTCGATCGAGTTCGGCCCGACGGGCGGCACGCTGCATATTTGCATGCCGTACTCGATGATCGAGCCGATCCGCGACGTGCTGACCTCGCCGATCCAGGGCGAAGCGCTCGAAGTCGATCGCCGCTGGATCCGCGTGCTGTCGAAACAGGTGCAGGCGGCCGAGGTCGAGCTGACGGCCGATCTGGCGCAGATCCCGGTGACGTTCGAGGACATCCTGAACATGCGCGCGGGCGACGTGCTGCCGATCAATATTCCAGAAAACATCGTTGCCAAGGTCGACGGCGTGCCCGTCATGGAATGCGGCTACGGAATCTTCAATGGTCAATATGCGTTGCGCGTGCAAAAAATGATCAGCGCAGCGGAAAACACGATTAAGGAAACGGATTATGAGTGATCTGAACGCGACGCCGGGCGAAGGCTCGGCCCAACTCGACGCGCAAATGGCCGCCATGGCCGCCGAGACGGTCAAAAGCACGGCCCCCGCCCCCGACGAGGAAGCGAGCCTGGACGACTGGGCGGCCGCGCTGGCCGAGCAGAACACGAATCCGACGCCCGCGCCCGCCGCGGCCGGCGTGTTCCAGCCGCTGTCGAAAGTCGAATCGACCACGACGCGCAACGACATCGACATGATCCTGGACATCCCCGTCCAGATGACGGTCGAGCTGGGGCGCACGAAAATTGCGATCCGCAATTTGCTGCAACTTGCGCAGGGTTCCGTCGTCGAACTCGACGGGATGGCCGGCGAGCCGATGGACGTGCTCGTGAACGGCTGTTTGATTGCGCAGGGCGAAGTCGTCGTGGTCAACGACAAGTTCGGCATCCGGCTGACCGACATCATCACGCCGGCCGAACGCATTCGAAAACTGAACCGTTGATGAAATCACGCTTGCACCGTGCGCCGCTCGAGCGGCGCGTGGCAGCAATCCTCCTCGCGGCACGCATCACCATGGCCGCCACGGCCGCCGCCGCATTCTCGGCTTTCGCGCCCCTGGCCGCGGCCGCCGACATGAACGCGGTCAACAATGCCGCGAAAATCGCCTCGGGCGTGGGGGCGGGCACGGCCGTGCCGTCCGTCGGCGTGGGCGCGGTATTGCAAACGCTCGTCGGCTTGGCCGTCGTCGTGGCGCTCGTCTTTGCCTGCGCGTGGCTCGCCCGCCGCCTAGGTCTGCAGCCTTCCGGCCGCGGCCAGCTCGTGCGTACCGTCGGCGGGGTGTCGCTAGGCGGTAAGGAGCGCGTGGCCGTCGTCGAGATCGGCGATACCTGGCTCGTGCTCGGCGCGGCGCCCGGCAGCGTACGGCTGCTCCATACGATGCCGGCGGCGAACGCCGGCGCCCCCGGCGGCGAAATCGATTCGCCCGAGGGCGCGATGCCCGGTACGTTCGGCGCGCGGTTTCGCTCGGCACTCGGCGGCGAAGCCAAAAAACGGTTTTCTCGGCCTTCGGGCGGAGGCAAGTAAATGTCGTCCAGTCCCATCGTGCGGCTCGCGCGCGCCGCGGCGCCCGCACTGCCCTTTCTGATCGTCACGCTGCTGCCGCAACTGGCGCTCGCGCAAGCGGCGCCGAACGGCCTGCCCGCGTTCAACACCAGCCCCGGCCCCAATGGGGGGACGACCTACTCGTTGAGCGTGCAGACGATGCTGCTGCTCACGATGTTGTCGTTTTTGCCGGCAATGGTGCTGATGATGACGAGCTTTACGCGCATCATCATCGTGCTGTCGCTGCTGCGCCAAGCGCTGGGCACGAGCACGACGCCGCCGAATCAGGTGCTCGTCGGCCTGGCCCTGTTTCTGACGCTGTTCGTGATGTCGCCCGTTATCGACAAGGCTTACAACGACGGCTACAAGCCTTTCTCGGACGGCACGATTCCGATGGAGACGGCCGTCTCGCGCGGCCTCGCGCCGTTCAAGCAATTCATGCTGAAGCAAACGCGCGAATCGGACCTCGCCCTGTTCGCGAAGATCTCGCATTCGCCGCCGCTGCAAGGCCCGGAAGACGTGCCGCTGTCGCTGCTCGTGCCAGCGTTCGTGACGAGCGAGCTCAAGACCGCGTTTCAAATCGGCTTCACGATCTTCATTCCGTTTCTGATCATCGACATGGTCGTGGCCAGCGTGCTGATGTCGATGGGGATGATGATGGTGTCGCCCATCACGATTTCGTTGCCGTTCAAGCTCATGCTCTTCGTGCTCGTGGACGGCTGGCAATTGCTCATCGGCTCGCTCGCGCAGAGCTTTACCTGAGCCCGCCCAACCTTACCGAGTAAGCGCTTCGCCATGACGCCCGAATCCGTTCTCACGCTCGCGCACCGCGCGATGTACGTGGCCCTGCTGCTCACCGCCCCGCCGCTGATCGTCTCGCTGGTGGTGGGCCTGCTCGTGAGCTTTTTTCAGGCTGCCACGCAGATCAACGAGTCCACGCTTTCGTTTATCCCGAAGCTGATGGCCGTAACGATCACGCTCGTGATCGCGGGTCCCTGGATGCTCTCCATCGTGCTCGATTACATGCGGCAGATGCTGACGAGCATTCCCTCGCTAGCCGGATAGCGCCGCTCGCCCGCTCGCGCCCCGGCCCGTCGATGTTCACCGTCACTTATGCGCAACTGAACGCCTGGCTCACGGCCTTTCTCTGGCCGTTCGCGCGCATCGCCGCGCTGATCGCGGCCGCCCCCCTGCTCGGCCACCGGTCGATTCCCGCGCGCGTGAAGATCGCGCTCGCGGCTTTTACAACGGTGATCGTCGCCCCCACCCTGCCCGCGATGCCACAGGTGACCGTTTTTTCGGCCGCCGGCGTCTGGGTCATGGTCATGCAGTTCCTGATCGGGGCGGCGCTCGGCTTCACGATGCAACTCGTGTTCACGGCCGTGGAAATGGCGGGCACGCTCGTGGGGCTGCAGATGGGGCTCGGCTTCGCGACGTTCTTCGATCCGACGTCGAACGCGTCCTCACAGGTCATCACGAGCTTTCTGAACATGATCGCGATGCTTGCGTTCCTCGCCTACAACGGGCACACCCAGGTCATCGCGGCGTTGATCGAGTCGTTCCAATCGGTGCCGATCGCAGCGACCGTGGTGGGGCCGCCGGGGTTTCGCACGCTCGCGCAATGGGGCGGGTCCATCTTCATGGCGGGGCTGCTCATTTCGCTGCCGGTCGTGGTGGCGCTGCTCGTGGCCAACCTTTCGCTCGGCATTCTCAATCGCGCCGCCCCGCAAATCGGCGTGTTCCAAATCGGCTTTTCCGTGACGCTCATGGTCGGCATGCTGCTCTTGATGCTGATGCTGCCGAATATGATTCCGTTCTTCGCGCACCTCGTCGATACGGGTATCGATCAGATGGGGCGGGTGGCCGCGGGGTTGCGGTAGCCGACCGGCGCCAGCCAACGCTGGGCAAAAAAAAGCCGAAGTCCCGAGGAGATGGGGCTTCGGCCTGATGACGCGCCCTTGCGGGCGTGTGGCTTCGTCAATCGTCGAACGTGCGGCGGTACGTTAGTTGCCGATGTATTGGAACAGCGACATCCCTTGCATCTTCACGAACGTCTGTTGCGCCGCTTGCAGCGCGCTTTGCGTTTCCTCGAATTTGCTGATCGCCGTGACCATGTCGACCCCCGTGAGCGTCGCCAGATCGCTTTGCGTTTGCACGGAGTTCGTCCGCGTCGTGGTTTGCAGCGCTTGCAGTTCCTGCTCGCGGCCGCCCACCGACGCCTGAACGACCGTCACGTTCGTCATCGAGTTTTGGACTTGCGTGAGACCCGACGTCAGTGCGTTTTTCAGCGTCGCCATCGCAGTCGGATTGTTGTCCGCCGGTTGCTTCAATGCCGCGATGATCGAATCGAGCGAGGAGAAAACACTCGTATTTTGCGTGGCCGTTGCCGGCGTCACGGTGAACGTGTCGCCCGGGTTCGGCGCGCCGGAGATCGATACTTGCATGCCGGCCCCGAGCGAGATCGGGTTGTTCGCGCTGAACGCGGCGGGGGCCGTCGTCGTCGCCGGAACCACGGTGTTGTCGGTCACCGTATAGGTGGGCGCGGCAGCCGTGCCGCCGATGGTGATCGAGTAGTGATCGGCGTTCGTCGTCGCGGACGGGTTCGTGACCGATGCGGTGCCGATCACGCCCGTGCCCGTGTTCGTGCTCGCGCCGGCCGAGACGGCCGAGGTACCGGTCGCGGGCACGGCCATGAACACGTTCGCCCCGCTATCGTTCGTCGCGATCTGGCGCGTATCGGCCACCTGAATCTGGCGGATGCCGCTATCGCCCTGGTAGTTCACGCCGCCGGCCGGATTGTTCGTAAACGGCTGCGTCGTCGCTTGAAAGCCCGAGAACAAATAGTTGCCGGCGCCATCGCTCGCATTCGCCAAGTTCAGGAGCTGATTGCGATAGCCTTGGAGCGCCTGAGCGATCGAAGCTCGGTCGGAATCGTTCAAGGTGCCGTCGCCCGCGCGCACGATCTGCGACGTGATGCTGTCGAGCGTGTTGGTCACGCTCGAGAGCGTCTTATCTTCGAGGCCCAAAGACGAGAGCGCCGTGGTCTGGTTCGTTTGGTACTGCGTGATCGTGGCCGAGACCATCGTCAATTGGACGGCCTGGGCCGCACCCAGCGGATTGTCGGCGGGCGTGGTCAGCGCCGTGCCGCTCGAGAGCTGCTGATAGTACGTACTCAGTTGGCTCTGCTGGTTATCCATCGTCTGGATGTTCTGTTCGTAGAACTGCGAAGTCGAGATGCGCATCATCGCTCACACCTTAATGGAAGATGCCCATCAGGGTCTGGAACATGGTTTCGGCCGTTTGGATGACCTTACTGTTCGCCTGATAAGCCTGCTGATATTGCAACAGATTGGACGCTTCTTCGTCGAGATTCACACCCGATACGGCTTGCTGCGCCGAGGTGATCTGCGTCACGAGCGCCGATTGCGACGTGCTGGCGGCCTTGAGCTGGCTCGCCGCGTTGCCGATGTTGTTCACGTAGGAAGCGTACGAGGCCGTCAAGGTCGACGTCCCGCCGTTCAGCGACGCATTCGACACGAGCTTGGACATGGCCAGCGCATTGCGGCCGTCGAACGAGCCCGTGTTCGGCGCGATCGTGAACGTGTCGCCGTTCGCCGGCGTGCCGGTGAGCGAGACGGTGACGCCGTTCGTGATGCCGGCCGGCGTCGGGGTCGTCGTGCTGTTGATCGTCATCGTCGCGCCTTGCGACGGGTTGTACGGCACGGTCGTCGCAGCCGAGGTGATCGGAATCGAGGTCGGGGGCGAACCCGCTAGCACCACCGTCGTGCCGACCTGGAAGCCGCTCAGCGTATTGGTGGCCGAGTTGTAGGTCAGCGTCGTCGTGCTCGTGAGCTGATAACCGGCCCCCACCGTGCCTTGCGAGATCGAGCCCGTGCCCGTGTTCGAGCTGGGGGCCGTGGCAAGCACCGGCGAAGCCGCCGCGATCGACGACGGATTCGTCGTGGCGAGCGCGAACGAATCGAGCGCGCCGCGCGTCGGCTGAATCGTAAAGGAATCGCCCGGGTTCATCGCGCCCGACGTGATGTTCAAGACCAGCCCGCCCATCGCGCCGGTGCCGTTCGGGGGCGTCGGCGACGTGCCGACCACCGTGCCCGTCGTCGTATCGGTCAACGTATAGGTGCCGCCCGCGAACGAGAGCGCGTAATCGTCGCTCGTCGGCTGCGAACCGTTGGCGAAGGCGACCGACAACTGGGCGTTGCCGGTATTGGCGAGGTTCGAATAGGCCGTCGGCCCGCCGACGGTGAACAGGTTACCGCCCTTGTTGCCCGCCAGATCGATACCGAGCGCGTTTTGCGCATTGACCTGGTTCGCGAAGCTCGTCGCGATCGCGCCGAGTTGCGATTCGGCCGGATCGAGCGTCTGGCTGCGGAACTGCAGCAGACCGCCGATCGTACCGCCGGGAATCGCCGAAGACGGCAGGTATTCGACCGGCGGCGGGGTCGTCGCGCCCGCGAGGCCGGTGTAGGTCACCGCCAGCTCGCTCGGATCACTTTGCGAGGTAGCCGTGCCCAACTGGAAATTGTTGGTGCCGACGACGAGCGGTTGCCCGTTGCCGATAAAGACGCTGTAGCTGCCACCGCTTTGCACGACGGACACGCCGACGAGCTTGGAGAGGTTAGCCACCGCCTGATCGCGCTGGTCGAGCAATTGATTGGGCGGCTGGCCTTGCGCGGAGGCCGCGGCGATCTGGCCGTTGAGCTTGGCGATCTGCGACGAATACGTATTGACCGAAGCAACGGCGGTCTGCAGTTGCTGATTCACGCTCGTGCGCAGTTGATCGTATTGCGCGCCGGCCGCGTTCAACTGCGTGGCCAACGTTTGCGCACTGCTGATCGCCGTTTGGCGCATCGCCTGGCTGGTCGGCGTGTTGGCGACGTTCTGCAAACCGGTGAAATACGCGTTGATGGCCGCCGAAATACCGGCCGTCGGGCTGCCGACGAGGTTGCTCAGCGACGAGGCCATCGCGTAGTTGGCCGACAGCGCGCTGTTGGTCGACGTGGCCGTGTTGAGCTGCGTGCTCAGGTACTGGCTGTAATTGCGCTGGACCGTGACCGTGTCCACGCCGTTGCCGAGGTAGCCCGAGCCGGTGTACTGGCCGCTGGCCTCCGCATAAACGGGGTTCTCGACCGTGTAGCCGGGCGTCGATGCGTTGCTGATGTTCTGGCTGGTCGTCTGCAAGCCCCATTGGGCGGCATTGAGCCCGGACAACCCGATGTTGAAAATATCGTTGGACATGCGTCTTCCTGAAGGGCGGACGCCATGGGGCGCCCCGCCTCGTTGAGGGAACACATGTATAACGGCCGCCCGCGCGGAAATTTAAGGGGGTTCGGTGCCCCGGCCCCTATTATTTTTTTACGCTTTGACGAGCGAGCGCCGGCGCATTTCGAGTTGGGTGATCAGGCGCTGGAGGGTGTTTTCCGCGCTGCCGGGCAGGGCGACGAAACGCATTCCGAGCTGGAAGCGCCGGCCGCCGTTCGGCAGTTCGGTCGCGCGCATCGAAACGAGTTCGAGATCGAGCGAAAGCATGCCGTGGCCGTTCAGGTGCACTTCGACGTCGGGCAGCATGACGCCCATCGGCAACTCGGCCACGCGCTCGTCCGTCGTGCGCAGACCGATCCCGCCGAGCGAAATGTCGTGCACCTCGAAGCGGAACGTGTCGCCCTCGGGTAGCCTGCCGCGGCAGAAGTACGGGTCGAGCACGGGCGCATCGACGCGGAAGTACTCGCGCCGCTGCACGTAGTACAGCACTTCGGGGAACGGCGCCTCGAATGCGGGTAATCCCTCAAAACGGGTTTCTTGCGGCGTCACCGTCGAAAACTCGACGCGCACACCGTCGGGCGACGCGCGGAACGTGCAACTGGGCGAAGCGAGTACGCCCTTGTTCTGCTCGGGCAACGCGCCCCAATCGAACGAGAACGTGCGCGCTCGCACGTCGACATCGAGAATTTTCGTAACGAGTTGGCCGTTCTTGTATTGAACGGTCAGAAAATCGCCGCGATTGGCCAAATTGCGGAGCTGAACGCCGATTTCGAGCGGATTGCGGCGGCCGAAATCATGATCGCTTTCGGCGGAATCCTCCGTCGGGCCATTCGACTGATTGGTATCCATGGGCTCGGGTATGCAAACTTGCGTGGCGCGACATACGCGCCGGCGCCAATGCTTTCGGACGTATTACAGCAATCCGAACAGGGTCTCGTCTGATTAGCGGCATCGGACGTGCAAAGTTTAGAGGTATTCTCGAAATATTTTTTTAGTTTTCGAGCAAACGCTCGGTTATCGGCTTGCGCCGGCAACCGTCCCTCTATCGCTCGCGCCGACGATCGGCGTCATTATGATGCGCCTGATGCGGCTCTGTCCATCGCGGCTCGGCCGGCTGCTCGATCGAGCGGCCGGCCTTGTACCGTCTATTTCTCGCTTGGCCCCGTCGCGCTTTATCGCGCTCCCCGTGTTATATCCGTCGTCCCGGCGTGGATCGGCGCCGGTCAAACCATTTGCTTCATGATCGAGATCAGCTTTTTCGCGTAATGCGGATCCGTGGCGTACCCGGCCTTTTGCATGCCGTGCGCGAAACTGGCCGCGTCGTGCGAGGTCGAGAGCACCGAGGCGTAGCGCGGGTTGTCGCGCAACATGCTCGCGTAGTCGGTCATCGCCTCGGCGTACGAACTGTACGCGCGGAATTTCTCGACGACCTTGTGCGCCACGCCGTGAATGTATTCGGTCGTCACGGTCGAGACCGTCTTGCCGGTCCAGTCGCTCGTGGCCTTGATGCCGAAGACGTTGTGGCTCGGCGAGCCGTCCGCGTTCTTGATCTCGCCCTTGCCCCAGCCCGATTCGAGCGCGGCCTGGCCGACGATGAAGCGCGCGGGAATACCCGTCGCCGCGCTGGCTGCCTGCGCCGGCGCCGCCATCTTCTCGACGAACGCATCGACCTTCGGCGAATCGCCCTTGCCGCGTAGCGGCGGCGTCAACGCGCTCTGAGCCGTGTAGCCCTTGTCCGAGGCGAGCGAACCGTTCGCTTGCGCATTCGAATAAGCGCGGGCCAGCGCGCTCATCATGGCGGCATCGCCCTCGTCGCCGCCACCGGCCGCGCCTGCCGCCCCGCCGCCGAACAAGTTGCCGAGCGCCGCCGGCGAACCCGCGCCGCCCGCCGCCGCGCCGGCGTTCGCGCCGCCGAGGTTGCGCGAAAGCTGCTTGATCAGCGCATCGGCCACGCCGACGCCTTTGGACGAAAGCTGCTGCGAGAGCTGCTGGTCGAGCATCGACTGATACTGCTTGCCGTCGTTCGAATCGAGGATGCCGTCGGCCGGCGTCGCATCGCGCATGCTCTTGAGCATCATTTGAATGAAGACGGCGTCGAACTGCTTGGCCGTCGACTTCAGTGCCTTTTGCGGGTCGGCGCCCGCCTGGGCGCGCAACGCGTCGAAGCCTTGGACGTCGAGCGCGAAGCGCTGCGAGACGTCGGTGCCGGTATCGACTTTGCCGCTATAGGTCGTGTTCGCGTTCATCGGGAGACCTTGACCTTATTTAAATGATCTCGAGATCCGCGCGCAACGCGCCCGCGGCCTTCATGCCTTGCAGGATCGACATCAAGTCGGCCGGCGTCGCGCCCAGCGCGTTCAGCGCCTTGACCACGTCGGCCAGATTCGCCCCCGCCGTCACGAGCTTGAGCGAGCCGTTGTCCTGCTTCAGTTGAATCTGCGACTGCTGTGTCGCCACCGTCTGACCGTTCGAGAACGCGCCGGGCTGGCTGACCGCGGTTTGCGTATTGACGACGACCGAGAGATTGCCGTGCGCCACGGCGCAGCTTTGCAGCGTCACCATCTGATTCATGACGATCGAGCCGGTGCGCGAATTGAGGATGACCTTCGCGGCCGCCTGCGCCGGACGCACGTCGAGGTTTTCGAGCTGCGCCATGAAGGCGACTTGCTGACTCGGATCGATCGGGGCGCGCAGTTGGATCGTGCGGCCGTCGAGCGGCATCGCCGTGCCTGCGCCGAACGCGTTGTTGACCGCCGCCACGATTCGCTGCGTCGTGTCGTAGTCCATATCGTTCAGCTCCATTTGCACCGTGCCGCCCGCTTGCGCGACTTGCGTCGGCACCGCGCGTTCCACGATAGCGCCGCCCGGGATGCGGCCGGCCGCGAGCTGATTCACTTGTACCTTGCTGCCGTTGGCGCTGGCCCCGGCGCCGCCCACGGCGACGTTGCCCTGCGCCAGCGCATAGACTTGCCCGTCGGCGCCCTTGAGCGGCGTGAGCAGCAGGGTGCCGCCGCGCAGGCTCTTGGCGTTACCGAGCGACGAGACGGTGACGTCGATCGCCTCGCCCGGACGCTCGAACGGCGGCAGCGTGGCCGTGACCATGACGGCCGCGACGTTTTTGAGCTGCATGTTCGATGCGGAGCTGCCGCCGCCCGCCTGACCGTTATTCAGCGAAATGCCGAGATTAGCCAGCATGTTCGTGAGCGTTTGCGTCGTGAACGGCGTTTGCGTCGTTTGGTCGCCCGTGCCGTCGAGGCCGACGACGAGACCATAGCCGATCAGCGGGTTATCGCGTACGCCTTGGATCTGAACGAGATCCTTCAGGCGCTCGGCATGCGCGGGGCCGCCGCATACGAGCATCAAAGGCAACGCGGCAAACGCGAGGCTACGGCTGAATTTGCGCAGGGCGCGCATGAGCGAAGTCGTCATCGCGATCACCACGGCGCTATGTTCAGGAAGAAACGCTGGAGCCAGCCCATCGTTTCCGCTTCGTTGATGTACCCCTTGGCCGAGTATTCGATTCTCGCATCGGCCACCTGGGTCGAAAGCACGGTGTTCGCGCCCGAAACGGTGTTCGGATTGACCACGCCCGAGAAGCGTACGAACTCGTTGCCTTGGTTGATCAGCATTTGCTTCTCGCCGCTCACGACCAAGTTGCCGTTGGGCAGCACGTTCGTCACCGTCACCGTGATGGTGCCGTTGAACGTGTTCGACGCGTTCGCGCCGCCCGAGCCGCCGAACGTATTCGCACCCGAGGCGCTCAGATCGACGTGATTGAACAAGCCCTTCAAGAAGCCCGCCGTCGGCACCGACATATTCGTGGTGCCGTTGCGCCCGGCCGCCGCGGCCGACGATTTGGTCGCGTTGATGTTTTCGGCGATGACGATCGTGAGGATGTCGCCCGTGTTGCGCGGCCGCTGATCTTCGAACAGCGGATGGCCCGCATAGCCGGGGTTGTAGATGGAACCCGGCGGCTGCAACTGCGGCGGCACCGGCGGCGCCGCCGTCATCGGCTGCTGCACGATGGGCTGGCGGTGCTCGATCTGCGCGCAACCGGCGAAAGTGCCCGTCAGCACCCCTGCGAGCGCACTCGCATAGGCCAGCGTGGCTGCCGCGCGCAACCCGCGCACGCGAAAGGGAATTCGACTCGTTTGCAACATCTTCGTCTACCGCCTGCTCATCAAAGTACGACTACAGTCCTACCGGAGCCTTAAACCGACATCTGGCTCAAGGTCTGCAACATTTGGTCCGAAGTCTGGACCGCCTTACTGTTGATCTCGTACGCGCGCTGCGTTTCGATCATGTTCACGAGTTCTTGCACGACGTTCACGTTCGACGCTTCCAGATAGCCCTGGTTGAGCGTGCCGGCGCCGTTCAGACCCGGCGTCGTCACGTTCGGCGCGCCCGAGGAGGTCGTTTCCTCCATCAAGTTCTCGCCCTTCGACTCGAGGCCGGCCGGGTTGATGAACGTGGCGAGCTGGATCGTGCCGATCGTTTGGTTGTTCGTCGAGCCGGCCACCTTGATGCTGACCGTGCCGTCGGTGCCGATCGTCAGCGACGTCGCGTTTTGCGGAATCGTGATCTGCGGCATGACCTGGTAGCCGCTCGAGGTCACGAGCTGGCCTTGCGCGTTCGTTTGAAACGAGCCGTCGCGCGTATAGGCCGTCGTACCGTCGGGCATCTGCACTTGGAAGAAGCCGTTGCCGTTGATGGCGACGTCCTTCGAGTTGCCGGTCTGCTGCATGTTGCCCTGCGTGTACAGACGTTCGGTCGCGACTTGCTGCACGCCGGTGCCGACTTGCAGGCCCGAGGGCAACTCGGTTTGCTGTGTCGAGTTCGCGCCCGGTTGGCGCAGGGTTTGGTAGATGAGGTCCTGAAACACCGCCCGCGAGCCCTTGAAGCCGGTCGTGCTCACGTTCGAGAGGTTGTTCGAGATGACGTCCATCTGCGCCTGCTGCGCGTTCATGCCGGTGGCGGCGATGTAAAGCGAGCGGTTCATGGTGAATCTCCTGGTAATTGCAATCCGGTTTAGGCGTCAGCCTTGTACCGGTCAGGTGAACGACAGCAGTTGGTTCGCCGTCTGATCGTTTTGGTCTGCCGTCTGCAGCAACTTCGTCTGCATCTGGAACTGGCGCGCGTTCGTGATCATCGAGACCATCGCCGCGACGGAATTGACGTTGCTGCCCTCGAGCGCGCCTTGCGCCACGGTCACGGTCGGATCCGCGTCGGCCGGTTGGCCGTCGGCGGTCCGGAACAGGCCGTCGTCGCCGCGCGTCATCGTGGCCGCATCCGGGTTCACGAGCTTGAGCTGATCGAGCACGACGATCTGCGAGGGCGAATCGCCCGCACCGAGCGCCGAGACGGTGCCGTCCCTGCCGATCGTCACGGTCGCGCCCGGCGGAATCGAGATCGGGCCGCCCGTGCCGAGCACCGGCTGGTTCGTCGCCGTGACCAGTTGGCCGTTTTCGTCGGTGTGCAAATTGCCGGCGCGCGTGTAAGCCTCGTTGCCGTCCGCCGTTTGCACGGACAGCCAGCCGGGACCGGTGATCGCGACGTCGAGCGGGTTGCCCGTCTGTGCGATCGGGCCCGACGCGAAGTCGGAGCTCGGCGTCGCCGTCAGCGCGAACGTGCGCGTCGTGTCGTTGTTCACCGTCGTGCCGTCGCCGAAACTGAGCGGCACGTTGCGGAAGTTCGCGAGTTGCGCGCGAAAACCCGTCGTCGACGTGTTCGCCAAGTTGTTGGCCACGACGGCCTGCTGTTCGAGCGCCTCGGAGGCGCCCGTCATCGCGGTATAGATCAGTCGGTCCATGCTTCGCCTTGTTCTGCGGTGCTGACGGTTTCGCGCGCTTACAGGTTGATCAGCGTTTGGTCGACGGTCTGCTGCGTCTTGATCGTCTGCGCGTTCGCTTGGTAGTTGCGCTGCGCCGTGATCAGATCGACGAGCTGGCTCGTCAGATCGACGTTCGAGTTTTCCACCGAGCCGCCCGTGAGCGTGCCGTGATTCGTGCTGCCGGGGGCCGAGATTTGCGGCACGCCCGAAGCCGACGTTTCCGCGTACTCGTTGCCGCCGAGGTTTTGCAGCCCGTTCGGGTTGTTGAAGTTCGCGAGCACGATTTGGCCGAGCGATTGCGTGCGGCCGTTCGAGTACGTGCCCGAAATCGTGCCGTCCGCGCCGATCGAGAAGTTCGTGAGCTGGCCCGAGGCGAAACCGTCTTGCTTCAGGTTGTTCACGCCGTCGGAGCCGCCGTATTGCGTCGTGCCGGCGAGGTTCAGCGTGATCGGCTGCGGCGTCGCGCTGCCGTCGGTGTTCGGAATCGTGAACGAGATCTGGCCCGTCGCGGGCGAGGTGGCCGGTGCCGTCGCCGTCGTCGAGGTCAGCGCGCCGGACGTGCTGAAGCCGACCGAGCCCACTTTGCTGATCGCGCCCGAGGCCGGGCCCGAGTAGACGTCCCAGTTGTTCGCGGCCGTCTTCACGAAGTACATGTTGACCTGCTGCGAGCCGCCGAGCGAATCGTAGGTCTGGATCGACGTCGAGTAGTTGAACGTCTGCGAGTTCGTCGCGACGAACGGGGTCACCGTGGGAACGGCATCCTGCGAATTCAGGTTCAACTGAGCCGTGATGTTTTGCGTGGCGATCGGCGCGATGTTCGTCGTCGGCACCTGGATCGGCACCGTTTGCGCCGAATTGATGACGCCGTTCGCGTTCGCCGCGTAACCCATCAATTGCAGGCCTTGCGCGTTCGTGATGAAGCCGTTCTTGTCGAGCTGGAACACGCCGTTACGCGAATACGTCAGCGTGCCGTTGTTCGACATCTGGTAAAAGCCCGTGCCGTTGATCGCGACGTTCAGCGCTTGGCCCGTCGTCGTGAACGTGCCTTGCTTGAAATCTTGCTGCACGCCGGCGAGCTGCGTGCCGATACCGATCTGGTCGTTGACCGAACTCGCGATCGTGTTCGCGTACAGGTCGGCGAACTGCGCCGTGCTTTGCTTGAAGCCGACGGTGTTCGAGTTGGCGATGTTGTTGCCGATCACGTCGAGGTCGTTCGACGATGCGGACAAGCCGCTCAAGCCTTGTTGGTAGCCCATTTAGCGGTCTCCCTTCGGATGAATTCGTTGGTTCGTTACAGTTACAGGATGGCGGACACGCTGGTCATGCCGACCGTGTTGCCGTTATTGAGCTTCAGGCCCGTGCTGCCGTCGCTTTGCTGAACGACGCTTTGCACTTGCGCGCCAGTGAGCGCCGTGACCGTGGCTGCCGCGCCGTTACTGCCCGTGCCGACGGCCGAAATCGAGTAGGTGCCGTCGGCCAGGGTCTTGCCGGACGAGTCCACCGGCTTCCAGTTGACCGGAACCGTACCCGCCTGCTGCGCGCCCAGATCGAGCGTGTTGACGATGTTGCCCGAGCTGTCCTTGACCGTGACCTTCAGATCGGAGACCGCCGACGACAGCGACACGCCGAAGCCCGTCGAGGCGCCATTGCCCACCGTCGTCGTCGCGCCCGTGGAGTCGGCCGGCACGAGCACGTTCTGCCCGATCAAGAGCGACGCTTGCGAGCTTTGGCCGGCCGAGAGTTGCGAAGCCAGCGAGGCCAGCGTCGTATTCAGTTGGCTGATGCCCGTCACCGTGTTGATCTGGGCAAGCTGCGAGGTCATCTGCGTGCTGTCCATCGGGTTGGTCGGGTCTTGGTTCTGCAACTGCGTCACGAGCAACTTCAGGAAGGTCGTCTGCAACGAGCTGGGCGAATTGGGAGACGACGAGCTCGGCGACGCCGAATTCGACGAAGTGCCGTTGATGGTATCGAGCAGTTGCTGCGAAACGGTGCCGCCGCTGCCGATGGTCGTATTGGATGACGTCACGAAAAATCTCCTCAGGTACCGATCGTCAGGGTTTTAAGCATCAGGTTCTTGGCGGTGTTCAGCGTTTCGACGTTGGCTTGGTACGAGCGCGAGGCCGAGATCATGTTCACCATTTCCTGCACCGGATCGACGTTCGGCATCTTCACGTAGCCGTCCGCGTCCGCCGCGGGGTTGCTCGGGTCGTAGGTGGTTTTCATCGGCGTGGGATCGTCGATGACGTTCGTCACCTGCACGCCGCCCACTTGCTGGCCGCTCGCGGTCTTCGCGCCGCCCACGGGCTTGACCCCGAAAACGACTTGCTTGGCGCGGTACGGTTGCCCGTCCGGGCCCGTCGTGCTGTTCGCGTTCGCCAAATTGGACGCGGTCACGTTGAGCCGTTCGGATTCGGCTGACAGCGCCGAGCCCGCGACGGTGAAAATGTTCATCAATGCCATGGCTTCAGTTGCCTCTTTCGATTGACGCTTGAACGGTTCGAAAACGTGTAAACAAAAACATTAGGGGGCGCGGATCGCTCAGCCGCCCGAGGTGATCGCGGCGAGCATCTGCTTGATCTCTTGCGTCATCGCGGTCATGCCCGACTGGTAATGCACGGTGTTGTCGGCAAATTGCACGCGTTCGGCGTCGAGATCGACGGTGTTGCCGTCGAGCGAGGGCTGGGTCGGGATCCGGTAGGCGAGCGTGCCGTAATCCTGCGTTTGACCGCCCGTCGGGATGAGCTGCACGTTGCCCGTCATATGACCGCGCTCGGTGGAGACCATCGTCATGCCGCTCGTCACGCCGGCCGGCTGGGCCATCGGCAGCGGTGCCGCGCCCGAGCTGGCCACCGCGCCCGAGCTGGCCACCGCGCTCGAGCCTTGCGCCGCGCCGGTGCGCTTCAAGGCGACGGCGAGCGACGCGCCGAAATTCACGTCGCGCGCTTTGTAGCCGGGCGTATTGGCGTTGGCGATGTTCGACGAGAGCAGCTCCTGCCGATAGGCGCGTACATCGAGCGCCTCGCGGCCGAAGGCAAATTCGGCATCGAGTTTGTCCAGCATCGGGTTTCTCCGTAACTCAAGCGTCGGCCGCTTGGTGCCGCTTCTCGGCCTCACCCTGGTTCGGGACAAGGTGCGCCGCGAAGGCTTTTTTGCATGACGTGCATCTTAGGGGCGGCAGGCAAGAGCCAATCGGACGAATAACCAGGGAAGCCGCCCTCTATTCAACGTTTGCGCACCTCGCGCGAGCCCTAGAATTCGATTCGTCGTTCGAATTGTTCCGATGGAGAAATCGATGTCCGTGTCCGCCGTTTCCGATCCAGCGCGCCGCCTTGGCCCGCGCGCCCTCGGGCAGCGGCATGCGCGCCTCGCGCGCGCGGCGGCCGGCTTGCTGCTGGCCGCGGCTTTCGCGCCCTTCGGCGCCGCGCAGGCGCAAAGCGCGGGCGCGAGCGGACAGATCTATATTCCCGGCCCGGGCGAATCGCATGCGAGCGCGCCCAGCGGGACGATGATTTCGATCCCGGGCCCCGGCGAAGCGCGGGCTCCCGCCGCCGCGGCAACGGCCGGCGCGGCAACGGCCGGCGCGGCACCGAATGGCATGATCGTGATTCCGGGGGCCGGCGAGGCAAATGCCGCAGCCGCGCCCCCTTCCGTCCCCGCCTTGCCCCGTGCCGCCGCGCAGCCACGGCCGTCAACGATGCCCGCGGCGGGCCAGGCCATGCCGGTCGTCGTCACGGCGCCGCAACGCGCCATTCGCTCAGTCCAGCCGATCGCGGTCGAGCAGCCGGCAAAGCCGGCCAACACCCGCTTGAACGCCGCCGTAGCGAATCCCTCGGCCAGCGCCGGCGCCGCGACCCAGCCGCCGGCAGCCCAAACGGCCGCGGTGGTTGAGCCCGCGTCGAACGCACCGGCCGGCCAAGAAGACGGCGAAACGATCCGGCGCGCCGCGCTCGCCTTTTTGCAACAGCAAACGGTCGGACTGCCGGGCAAGATCAATATCACCGTGGCGCCCAGCTTCCCGCGCGGGCTGGCCGCCTGTACGACGCTCGAGCCGTTCATGCCGACGGGCGCGCGCCTGTGGGGCACGACCTCGGTCGGCGTGCGCTGCGCCGGCGCGAAGCCGTGGACGCTTTATTTGCAAGCGCGCATCGCCATCGAGGCAACCTACTATCTGGCGGCCCGCCAAATCGATCCGGGCAGCGTCATCACGGCCCAAGACCTCCTCGCCCGCAACGGCGACCTGTCGAATCTGCCGCGCGCGATCGTGACGGATCCCTCGCAGGCGGTCGGCTCCACGGCCATCGTGCGGATCGGCGCCGGAACGCCGCTGCGTCAAGACTTACTCAAGAGCGCCAGCGCGGTAACGATCGGCCAAACGGTCAAGGTCGTCGCGCAAGGCGCGGGTTTTTCGATTTCGTCGGAAGGCAGCGTCATGAACAATGCGTCGCCGGGACAGCAGGTGCGGGTCAAGATGGCTGGGGGACAGATCATTTCCGGTACGGTCGTGGATGGCGCGACCGTGCAGGTCCAGATGTGACGGGCTGACCGGGCCGTTTTGGGCCGAGAGGTCCGGCGCGTGGAGGCGCCGGGTGGATCGACCCCAAAAGCGCGGCCGGCGTCGACAGGTGTTCTTCCTGATTGCGCTAAAGTTTCGTCGAGTGTCGCCGTTATCACACTCAAATCGAAATCGTTCGGGAAGCCATCGTGAAAGTCGATTCCACCTCCACTTCGAACCTGACTTCGCCCAAGGGCGGAGTGCAGGGTGCCCGTCAAGGCGGCCAAGCCACGGCCAGCGCCGCGCCGACGGGCGGCAATACCGCGCCGGCTCAAAGCGCCGGCGGGGATTCCAATGTCAGCCTATCGGGGCTGTCGTCGCAATTGCGTTCGCTCGCCGCGTCGGGCGAGGCCGACATCGACGTCGCGCACGTCGAGTCGATCAAGCAGGCGATCGCCGACGGTACGTTGACGATGGATGCGGGCAAGATCGCGGACGGTATTCTCGCGACGGCTCGCGAACTGTTGAAAAATCAGTCGACTGGCGGCTGAACACGGCGGTATTGGGTTGTCGTGTGCGCTGGTTCGGCTTTGTTTGAACGCGCGCACGCGCCCCTGAGTTTTTGGCGGATGAGATGAGAGACGCCCTACTTGCCACCGTGACCGAAGAACACGCGACGCTCGAAGCGTTCGCGTCCTTGTTGATGTACGAGGAGAAAGCGCTCGCCGCGGTATCGCCGCTCGAGACGCTGCCCGGCATCGTCGAGAAAAAAACCGAACTGACCGAAAAGCTCGCGTCGCTCGAGAAGACGCGCGACGAGCAGTTGCGTCAGATGGGGATGCCCGCCGGCTGGAAAGGCATGGAGCTCGCGATCGCCGACGATCCGCGGCTTGCCAAGCAGTGGAAGCTTTTGCAGGACGTCGTGCAGCGCGCGCGCCGCGCGAACGCGACGAACGGCCTGATGATCCGCATTCGGATGAATTACAACCAGAGCGCGCTGGCGATCCTGCGCGGCGGTGGTTCGCGTCAGACGGCCAGCGTGTACGGGCCGGATGGGCGCATGGCGACCGTTTGAGTCGACTCGCTTTAGGTAGGACGGAAAGATATCGGACGCTTCTGGGCGTCCGATGTTTTTTTAGAACCCGCGTGTCATGCGGCCATCGGCTCTATCATTGCCGGTCTCGTAGCCGCACCCCGACAGCAGTGAAGTAGCCGTCATCTATACATGGCTCGAGTCGAATGGGGCGAAACCATGAATCTCTTGACCATAGGCGACCTGCGCGCAGTAGTGAGCTACGATCCCGATACAAAGTTGTTGAGGGGCGAGTTTATCGGTCTAAACGGTGGCGCCGAATTTTATGCTCCCGACCTCGTCTCTCTACAAGCAGAGGGAGCGAAATCCCTAGCCGCGTTCCTCCAGACATGCCGGGAAAACGATATTGCGCCCGGAAGCTCCGGCTAACGCACACGTCGACCAACGCACGTTAACGGGCCGCCGCCCCCACGATCTCCTCCGTCGTCCGCACCACCGCATAATCCATCGCAAGATTCGCCAATGACAGTGCGTGCACGTCCTCGGCCGGCCAGAGCCGCCCGCTCAGGTCGCGCAGATCGAAGGTGAAGGCTGCGTCCGACGCCACGATCGTCTCGAAACCCGAATTCCCCGCGCTGCGCGCCGTCGCTTCGACGGAGTTGTTCGTGATCACGCCTGCGATCACTAGCTGACCGATACCCCGCACCCGCAGCCATCGTTCGAGCCCCGTTGCCGCAAAAGCATCCGGGACGTTCTTTTCGACGACATGCTCATGCGCCAGTGGCGAAAACCGAGGCTGAAACTCGGCGCCGCTTTGACCGGGCCAAAAGATCGACTCAGGTGAGCGGGACATATGACGGACGTGCACGACCGGCCTGCGCGTTGCGCGCCAGGCGGTCAATAAGGCTTCGATGTTCTGTTCGGCGGCGGGATTGTTGCGCCGGCCGAGCGTCGGCCGGTTGATGCCGTTTTGCATGTCGATGACGACGAGCGCGGCGTTCTCGGCAAGGGGACTCATCGGCTATCGTCCCTCCGTACCGGCGAAGTTCAACTCGACGCCGTTACCGGCCGGATCGACGAAGAAAAGCTGCCATTGATCGAGCACCGGAACATGACCGCGCCGGAAATCGACGCCGAGCGAGCGCAAACGGGTCTCGAAACCGGGCAAGTCCGTACACTCGAAGGCAACATGATCGAACGTACCGCTGCCTTGCGGCGCGCGCCGCTCCAGCGGCCTCGCCTCGGACAAATGCAGCACGGCTCGCTCGCCGATATAGAGCCAATAACCGAAACTGCTAAACGGCGGACGCGGCCCGGCTTGCAAGCCGACCACGTCGATATAGAAATCGCGCAAGCGCTCGAGCGTCGCTCGATCGGCGCGTAGGTTGTAGTGACTAAAGCCCGTAACAGGCATGCAATGCTCCCGCGGCGGCACCGGCTTCTCGAACGAAGCGGCAATGCGGGAGATCTTAACGCGAGGCTCGATCGGACGTGCGCGGCGGATACGTCAAACGCGGGTCGATCGCTTTCATGCCTGGCGTGTGGAGCGGGCGGGCGTAGGCCGCCGCCGGAAACTTCGAAATGACCGCGGCAAAATCAGTCGACGCTCGCCCAGGCCATTTCGCGCAGCTTCGCACGCAGCCGGGCAACGGCCTGGCTGTGTAGCTGGCAAACGCGCGATTCACTCACTTCCATCACCGCGCCGATCTCGCGCAGATTCATCCCGCGCTCGTAGTACAGCGACATCAGCAGCTTCTCGCGTTCCGGCAGCTTCTCGATGGCCTCCACCAGCGCCGCGCGCAAGCTCTCGTCGAGCAGCGCCGAAAGCGGATCCGCGTGATCGACGCAGTAGCGGTCGAGGAACGGCTCGTCGTCGGCGGAACGATCGAAGTCTTCGTAATAGATGAGCTGACTGCCGTGCAGATCTTGCAGCATCGACTGGTAAGACTCGAGCGGCATCTCCAGATGATCGGCGACTTCGGTCTCGCTCGCGGACCGGCCGAGCCGCTGCTCGACATGGTGCACGGCCGATTCCACTTCGCGCGACGTCTTGCGCAAGCTGCGCGGCAACCAGTCGTTGTTGCGCAGCTCATCGAGCATCGCGCCGCGAATGCGCTGGCTAGCATACGTTTCGAACTGCGCGCCTTGATCTTCCTTGTAGCGGCTCGCCGCATCGAGCAAGCCGATCATGCCGGCCTGAATCAAGTCGTCCAAATCGACGCTCGCCGGCATTTTCGCCACGAGCTGCAAACCCAATCTGCGCACGAGCGGCGCGTATTGCGTCAATACATCCGTCTGGGACATTTTCCCCTGAGCGTTGTACATCGAGGGCCCCCTTCTCCTTGTCCCTAACGTTTCAAGCATGTTGGCGTTCGGCAACGCCCGCGTCGGCGAGCGCCGACGCCGGCACAGCCGAGCGCACCGTGACTTCGGCGCGCGGCGCATACATCGCCGGGCGCATCGGCCAATACAGCATTTCCGCGGCAACGTGCCGAAAATCCCGCGCCGACTGAGCCGACGGGAATGCATCGACGACGCACCGCCCCAATTCCAGCGACCGCTCCATCAGCGGATCGGCCGTCACGCAGCCGGCATCCTCGATCGACACGGTCAGATAGCGCGCCGCCACTTCGGCGAGGTTCTCGAACGTCGTGTGCGCATCGGCGAGGCTCGATACGTGATTGACGAGCACGCGAAACTGCGCGATCGCATGTTCGAAGTGCAAGCGCTTCATGCACGCATAGGCCTCGGTGATCGCGCTGGCCGCCACGCGCGTGACGATCATCACGTCGTGCGCTTGGCACGCGAGCGGCGAGAGCGCGCCTTGGCGGTCGAGCCGCGCATCGACGAGCACCACGTCGGCCGGTCCCGACAGCAACAATCCCAGTTGCGCCGCGCTGTAGCCCGCGCAGTTCTCGCGCGAAGCGGCGAGCACCGAAAACCCCAACTCATGACGGGCGCACGCCTGGTCTAGCCCAATTTCGCCGTCCATCAACGCGCGCAGCGAACCCGCGCCATGCACGCCGCCCAGCATCGTCGACACCGAACGGCTGCCGAGGCGTTCGTCGATGACGAGCACGTCCTTGCCGAGCGCCGCCAGCGCGGCCGCCAGATTCACGACCGTCGAAGTACAGCCGACGCCCACGGGGCCGCCGGTGACGGCCACCACGCGCGAACCGCTCTTCGCGAGCAGCCGGCGCAGCCCTTCTGCCTGATCGGTGACTTGTTTACCCAAAGCGAACCTCGTGAAGTTCGGCGCTCGAGCGGCTCGACAGCGCCGAGAGCAAGGCGGGAATATCGTCGTCGTGCGGCACGAACGGCGAGCCGTCGCGCGGGATGCAAAACGCGCTCTTGATCAAAAACTTCTTCGTGGCGACGTACAAGTTCTCGGGCACCTTCTGCCCCGTCGAGACGTAATGCACGGGCAGCTTGTAGCGGATGACCGTATCCAACACGCCGCCGAGGTTCGTCGCCTCGTCGAGCTTGGTCAGGATGCAGCCGGCCAGCTCGGGTTGCCCCGGCGCGCTGCGATAGGCCTGCACGACTTCGTTGAGCGTGTCGCCGTGGCTCGTCGCGTTCAGCAGCAGCAGCCGCTGGACCGGTTGACCCGCGCCGCACAGCATCGCGATTTGATCCGACACGGTGCGATCGCGCTGGCTCATGCCGATCGTGTCGATCAGCACGATGTGTTTGTTGCGCAGCTCGGCGAGCGCCAGTTGCAGATCGGCCGCGTCTTTCACGGCATGCACCGACACGCCGAGGATCTTGCCGAAGATGCGCAGTTGCTCGTGGCCGCCGATCCGGTAGCTGTCGGTCGTGAGCAACGCGACCTTGCTCGCGCCGAAGCGCATCACGCAGCGCGCGGCGAGCTTGGCTGTCGTCGTGGTCTTGCCGACGCCCGTCGGGCCCATCAGCGCGAACACGCCGCCGCGTTCCATCAATTCGTCTTCGTTTTCGAGCACGGGCAGGTTCGAGGCGAGCACCTGGTTCACCCAGTCCATACCCGCATCGAGGCTCTCGACTTCGGGCATATGCTCGACGACCATCCGTACGAGTTGCGCGGAAAAACCCGCCGAGAACAGCGCTTTCGTGACTTCGCCGTTGACGGGGCTGCGGCGTTGGCGCTCACCCCACATCAAGCCGGCGAACTGCTCTTCCATCATGCCGCGCATCGCGGACAACTCGCTCATCACCGTTTGGTTGACGATTTCCTCGACGCGCGAGCGCACGGCGTCGGCCATCGCTTGCGCCTCTTGCTCGCTCGCGCCTTCGAAGGCCGGCTTCACGCGCGGCACCGCGCGGCGCGCCGCGACGCGGGCGGCTTCATGGGCCCAATCGGGCAACTGAGCCGCATCGAGTTCTTCGTCCGCGAGCACGCGGCCCGCTGCGCCGAGACCCTTGGCGGCCGCCGCGGCGGGCGTCATCGAATGCGCGCGCGAGCTATGGGCGGCGCGCTCGTTTTGCGCGGCGATCCGGCGCGCATGATCGATCAGCCAGGGATTCGTCTCCGCCATCGTCAGCGATGCTTGCGCGTCGGCGGCGCTCGCGGCCGAGCCGCCGGGCGCGTTCGTTGCCGCCGGCATATTCGGCGCGGCCGCGCGCGCGGCGAAGTTCGCGCGTTCGCGCTCGGGCAGACGCGGTGCCGCGATCGAGGCGGCGTCGGTCAGCGGGGCGCGGCTTTCGTCCGATGCGGCCGCGCCCACTTCGGGGCTCGCGCCGAACACGGCGGAAAACACGTCCGGCATCCCGTTCGCATAAGGATTCGAGGCCATTGCGCCCGGCGCCGCGCTCGCATACGAGGGGGCCGGCTGCATGGCACTAGGTGCCGCGTAGGGATTGGTCGACGGCGATGGCAGGCCGGGCGGCGTGCCCATCGAAGCCGTGTCGCCGGCATCGGGGGTGATCTGCGCGAAATCGGTATCTGCGAGCGCGACGATTTCCACGCTGCCGTCGTCATTGGTCCGGTTCGACAACACGACCGCGTCCGCTCCGAGGGCCTCGCGTACGAGACGCAGCGCGTCGCGGCTCGTCGCGCCGATGAATTTACGAATGTTCAAGCTAGACCCCCGATGAGGTTAACGACTTTGATCGTGCGGGTCTCGGGCACTTCGGCGTACGAGAGCACTTTCAATTGAGGCAGGCTGCGGCGCAGAAATCGCGCAAGCATCGCGCGCAGCGCGTGCTGCACGAGCAGCACCGGAGGCAGCCCGGCATTTTGTTGACGGTTGATCGCCTTTTGCGTCGCCGTCAGAAGCGTGTGTGCGAGGCCGGGCTCGAGCCCGGGGTTCGCACCCGTCGCGAGCGCTTGCGACAGCACGCGCTCGAGGTTCGAATCGAGACCCATGACCTGCATTTCGCTGGCGCCCGGGTACCACTGCTGCGTGATCGCGCGGCCCAGGGCCAGGCGCACGCAAGCGGTCAGATCGTGCGCGTCGGTCACCTTGCCGGCGTGCTCGGAGAGCGCCTCGAGGATCGTACGCATGTCGCGAATCGGCACGCCTTCCTCGAGCAAGTTTTGCAGGACCTTTTGCAGCGTCGTGAGCGGCAGCGTCTTCGGCACGAGGTCTTCCACGAGCGAGGGTGCGTCCTTGGCGGTGCGCGTGATCAGCGCCTGCACTTCCTGGCGGCCGAGCAATTCGGCGGCGTGCTGCACGACGAGATGGTTCAAGTGCGTCGCCACGACCGTGCTCGCATCGACCACCGTGTAGCCGTACACCTGCGCTTGCTCGCGCAAATTCGTATCGATCCAGATGGCCGGCAGACCGAACGCCGGATCTTGCGTGGGCTGGCCCGGCAAGGCGGCCGAGACTTGGCCCGGGTTGATCGCGAGCCATTGGCCCGGGTAGGCCTCGCCCACCCCCACTTCGACGCCCTTGAGCGCGATGCGGTATCCGTTCGGGCGCAGCTCGAGGTTGTCGCGGATATGGATGACGGGCGGCAAGAAGCCGATTTCCTGCGCGAACTTCTTGCGGATGCTCTTGATGCGCTTGAGCAATTCGCCGTCGGTGTTCTTGTCGACGAGCGGGATCAGGCGATAGCCCACTTCGAGGCCCAGCGTATCGATGAGCGTGACGTCGTCCCAGCTTGCTTCGTTGTTCTCTGCCGGAGCCGTGACGGCCGGCGCGACATCGACGAGCGAGGCGCCGGTCTTGGCGGCTTCGGCACGCTTTTTCATCGTGCGGCCGAGCTGTATCGCACCGCCGCCGAGCAGCAGGAAGGCGAAGTGCGGCATGTTGGGGATCAGGCCCATTACCGCGATGATCGTGCCGGTGATGATCAGCACGCGCGGGTTCGTGAAGAGTTGCCCCGTCAGTTGCGTGCCGATGTCCTCGTCGGTCGCCACACGCGAGACGATCACGCCGGCCGCAGTCGAGATCACGAGCGAGGGGATCTGCGCGACGAGGCCGTCACCGATCGTGAGCAGCGTATAGGTCTTGCCGGCCGAGCCGAAGTCCATGCCGTGCTGCACGACGCCCACGATCAACCCGCCGAGCACGTTCACGACCATGATAATGAGGCCCGCGATCGCATCGCCGCGCACGAACTTCGAGGCACCGTCCATCGCGCCGTAGAACTCGGCTTCCTGCGATACGGACTGGCGGCGCTTGCGCGCACCGGCTTCGTCGATGAGGCCCGCGTTCAGGTCGGCATCGATGGCCATCTGCTTGCCCGGCATCGCATCGAGCGTGAAGCGCGCGGCCACTTCGGCGATACGGCCCGCGCCCTTCGTGATCACCATGAAGTTGATGACCATCAAAATCACGAACACGACGATACCGACGGCGAAGTTGCCGCCCACGAGGAAGTGCCCGAACGATTCGATGACCTGGCCCGCCGCGCCGGGGCCGGTGTGGCCTTCGAGCAGCACGACGCGGGTCGAGGCGACGTTCAGCGACAGGCGCAGCAGCGTCGAGAACAGCAGCACGGCCGGGAACGCCGCGAAATCGAGCGGCTTTTGCGTGTACATGCTGACGAGCAGCACCATCACCGACAGCGCGATGTTGAACGTGAACAGCAGATCGAGCAGGAACGGCGGCAACGGCAGAATCATCATGCCGAGGATCATGCAGATCAGGATCGGACCCGACAGCGCGCGCAGGTTCGTGCCGCTCAGTACTTGCCCCTTGCCGAAAAGACTTCCGACGCGCGCGTTCATGCCGATGCTCCTTCATTTGCGTCGCCGAGCGCTTCGTCGGCTTCTTCGCGTTCGTCGGCCTCGGAAATCGGGCCCTTCTTGTCCATCTCGGGCGGTACCTCCAGTTCGGTCGGCGCAGCCGGAACGTCGCCGCCTTCCTCGCGGAACTTGCGCAGTTGATAGACCCAGGCCAGCACTTCTGCCACCGCGTTGTACAGCGTGCCCGGGATTTCCCGGTTCAATTCGACGTTGTGGTAAAGCGCGCGAGCCAGCGGCGGCGCCTCGAGCAGCGCCACGTTGTTTTCGGTCGCGATTTCGCGGATCCGGGCAGCGACGAGGTTCACGCCCTTGGCCACGACCTTCGGCGCGCCCATTTCGCCATCGGCGTATTGCAGCGCAACGGCATAGTGAGTCGGGTTCGTCACGACGACGTCGGCCTTGGGCACGGCGGCCATCATGCGGCGGCGGGCGATGGCGCGCTGCTGCTGGCGAATCTTGCCCTTCACGTGCGGATCGCCTTCGCTTTCGCGGTGTTCGCGCTTCACTTCTTCCTTCGTCATGCGCAGCTTCTTGTGGTACTGCCAAAGTTGATAAGGAACATCGAATGCGGCGATCAGAAACATGCCCGCCACGGTCGTCGCGCAGCAGACGGCGACGATGGACATGCCGTGTCCGAGCGCCCGCATGAGCGGTTCACCGGCGAGCCCGAGGATCTGATCCTTGCGCTGCCACATGGCCGCGCCGCCGATCACTCCGACGAGCAGCGTCTTGGCGAGCGACATGCCGAGCTGGATCACGCCGTTGATCGAAAACATGCGGCCGATGCCGGCAACCGGATTCAGGCGCTCTAGCTTCACCTCGAACACTTTCGGCGAGAGCAGCCAGCCGCCGAGCGCCATCGGGGCGACGACCGCCGCCAGGCCGGTCAAGGCGAGAATCGGCATCACGGCCATGAAGCCTTCGCGGCCCGCGTTGGCGGCGCCGATCAACATACGATTCGTGTCGCGCAGCGTGGCGTGGTCGAACGTGAACGCGCCGCGCATCAAATGCTGCAGATGCATCCCGATCGGACCGGACAGGCCCCAGACGCCGAAGAAACCCGCGGCCAGCAAAGCGAACGTCGCCAACTCCCGAGAGCGCGCGACCTGCCCTTCCGAGCGCGCCTTTTCCAGGCGCCTGGGGGTTGCTGCTTCGGTTTTGTCGAGGTCGCTGTCCTCTGCCACAGGAAATTTCTCCGCAAGAAAAACGGCGGCATGCCGTTATCCAGTGAGAGCGATTATTCCTGGATGGGTCAATGGACGATCGACGGATAAGGCGGGGGAAACGGGTGCATTTCGACTGATCGGGGCCCCGGCCGGGCGCGCGGGCGACGGGCGGCGATCGAGCCCGCCAAATCGAGCGAGCGCCGCGTCGGCGGCGCTCCGCGTAGAGGGATCAAACGAAGGAAGATTCGAGCGATCCGGCCCCGAATCCTCCGGGGCCGTGCTTCGTTCAGAAAGCGACGAACGGCCCGGGACCGCCGGAACCGGACTGGTCGAGCCCGTAATAGACGTTATGGCCGTAGAAGAACGGCATGCCGATGTCGACGAACTGCTGCCCCGCGCCGAGATCGCCGGCGAGGTCGTTGAGGCCGAAGTTGCCGTTGGAGAGCAACGTCTGCGCGTTGCCGACCGCCATCGCTATGGGAAGACCGCCTGGCGCCCCCGAAGCGGCGGCGTTATAGTTCGCGACGTTCACGGTGCGCGTCACGGTCGAGGCCGGGCAGTAGAACGACGAGGCGGAGCCCGAGCAAATCGGCAGTGTGCTGTCCGTAAAGAAATACGCGTTCGATCCCGAGTCGAAGAACGCCGTGGTCGCACTGCCGGCAAAAGTCGCGTTGACGTCGCCGAACGGGTTCGTCGTCAGCTTCGTCACCGTGCCCGGCATGGCATTGTTCGATTGCGTGCCGATGCCGAACGTGAGGGTTCCCGTGACCGTCGCCTGGCCGCTCGGACCGATGGCCGGCATCGACAACATGACGCCGTTGTTGTCGGAGGCGAACTTCGGCACGGGATTGGTGACTTGCTGCGAGATCGGCACGAGTGTCTGCGCGCAGTTGGTGTTGCCGGGGCACGCGTAATAATCGCTGCCGCTCACCGGCGCGACGGCGCATCGCGTTCCGCAATCGCTCGTTGCCACGCCGATACCGAGAATCCCGTTCGCGCTTAGGTCGGCGGGCGTCAGTTCCAGCACGCCCGAGGCGCAGCCGCCGGTCACGACGGCGCTCGGCGACAAGTCGCCGATCACCTGGATCGGCAAGCTGGCCGCCGTTTCCCCACCGATCTTCACATCGGCCGTGCGCACGCTGCCCCAGGTGTGGCCATCGGCAAACCCGGTGCATTCGGCGATCGGCACGCCGGCGACCGTCTCCTGCGGCAACGATCCCAGCACTTGGCTCATCGCCGAACTGGCCAGCCGCAAGCCGAACGACTCGGTGTCGACTTGCACGTTGTCCACCGTCTGGCAGACGCTCGAACCGGGCTTGCAGATCGTCACGCTGACGGTTGGAATGTTCGCCACGCGCTGCACGCCCTGAGCGACGGTGACCGTCACCTGATTGGCGGCGGCCGCGCCGCCTCCGCCCGCCCCACCGGTCGAACTACTCCCGCCCCCACCGCCGCCACAGGCAGCCAGCAGCGAGGCAAAGGCGGCTAGACCGAGCGCGCCGAGCGCCCGAACGACTCTGCTGTGAGTACGCAAGATGGTTCTCCTTGTTCGTTCGGTTATTTGATGTCGGCGCCGGTCATGCCCGCGGGCAGCGCGCCGGGGAGCCACGCCTGCCCGAAGAAGGAGCCCATATGTCCGCCCGAATGGACGACGAGATCCGATGCCTCGACGGCGACCGGTCCGCGGCTGCGACGGGCCGCATGCAGCGCCTTGACGCCGCTTGCGTACTGCGAGAAGTAAGTACCGAGGAGCGCTTGTAGATCGGGCATGGACGGACCGTTCCAGGCGATGGCGAAGACGTTGCCGTCCGCGCCGACGTACTCGCGCACGGTCGTGCCGCTCGAAAACTGAGTAGTCCGTAAGGTGTATGGAGCCGCAGCGGCCGCGCCCGAGGCCGCCGTGGCGGTCGACGCGGCGCGCGCCACGGGCGCCGCTATGGCGGTCGTTATGGCATCGGCGGGGGTGTTGATCGGTGCGCCGCCGAGCGCCGCCCAGGCGGGCAACGTCAACGCGGCGAGCGCGGATGCGAGAGCCGCTCGGACACAAGCGCGCAAAGGAGATACGGGACGATTCGACATTCGATCGGTGCCTCCCTAGTTGGAATTTTTCGAGCGCGTGGACAAGGACCGCGCGAGGCCACGCCGTCGATGGAACATTGCCGCTCTAGAAATCTAGTACATCCGGCGGTGCTGTATGAGTTCGAATGACGCGCAAAGTTCGTACCGAATCGCGTAGTGTCGGCCTAGTGCGGCGCAGCACGAGCCGGCGTCGCGCCACTCGCGCGAGGACGGGGCAAGAGGAAAGACAGGCGCCGGCGGAGACCGGCGAGAGACAAGCGGCGCTAGGCGAGCGGGCGGCCCGCCTAGCGCTGTGCGGGAGAACGGCTGGTTAGAACGACACGTACGTGTTCGATGCGAAACCCTGGTTGCCCATGCCGACCGGGTCGTAGTCGAAGTAGAGCGTCCGTCCGTAGAAGAACGGCATACCGATGTCGATCGCGAAAATGCCGCTCGTGGCCGGATCGAGATACGCGCCGAGGTCGTTGAACGCGAAACCGCCGCTCGTAATCAGCGTCGATGCGTTGGCGATGTTCAACGTAACCGGACTGCTCGTCGTGTTATACCCGGTCAAGGTCGCAACGCGGGAGATCGTCGATGCCGGGCAGAAGAAACTGCTGCCCGAACATTGGGTGATCGTGTTGTCGGGGAAAAACAGCCCGTTCGATCCCGAGTCGAAGAAAGCGTACGTCTGCGAGCCGATACTCGTCATCATGGCCTTCGGCACGTCGCCGAAGATATCGGTCTGGAATCGCAGCAATCCGGAGGTCGGCTCCGCGTTGTTGGTTTGCGTCCCGATGCCGAAGGTCAATAGGCCTGTGGCGGTCGCGGCCCCCGTCGCCGGAACCGCGGGCATGATCAGCGAAATGCCGTTGTTGTCCGCTGCGAAGGAGCGCACCGGGTTGGCCACTTGCTGGTTCAACGGTACCGTCGTATCGGTGCAGCTCGGCGTGCTGAAACAACTGTAGTACATCCCGTTCGTCACGTTGGTCACGCAATTGGAGCCGCAATCGTAGCGCGCCGTACCGACGCCCAGGATACCGTTCGCCGAGAGCCGCGACGGCGTGTCGTTCAGCGTGCCGCTGGCGCAGTTGCTCGAGGTCGCGCCGGCGCCGCTGCCGAACGCCGACTGCGAGATGTCGCCGAGGATCTGAATCGGCAAACTCGACGCCGTCTCGCCGCCTAGCTTGACGTCGGCGAGGCGTACCGAGCCCCAACTGAAACCGTCGGCGAAGCCCGCGCATTCGGCCAGCGTTTTCCCGCCGGGCAAGGTTTGCGCCGGCAGCGACGAGAGGAAGCCGCCCACGGCATCTTTCGTGAGACGCAAGCCGTACGAGCCCGTATCGAGTTGGACGTTATCGATCGTCGCGCAATTGTTCGTTCCGGGCGCGCATAGCGTGACGCTCACCATCGGCATATTCGGCGCCTTCAGCGAGAGGTTCAGTCCCGACGAGACGGTCACGCTCACCTGATTGTTCGCGGCCGCTCCGCCGACGCTTACGCTCGGACTGGACGGACCGTTGGACGCGCTGCTGCTCGTGCTGCTCGTGCTGCTCGAACTGGTCCCGCCGCTACCGCCGCCGCCCCCGCCGCACCCTGCCGCCAGCGCGATCACCGCGGCCAAACCCGCGGCGCAGAGCCATTTTCCGTTGATACCCAAGATGTTTCCCCTCGTTCTCGTTTGTTATCGGATGTCGCCCGCGGTCACACCGGCCGGCAGCGATTGCGGCAGGTAGGCCTGGCCCGAGAAAGCGCCCATATGGCCGCCGGAGCGGACCACGAGCCCCGGCGTGGCGAGGTTCAGCGGACCGCGGCCCGGTTGCGCGTCCTTGAACGCCGCGCGCGCGCTGTCGTATTGAGGGAAGTAGCTGCCGAGCAGTTGCGGCAGATTGGGAATGACGGGGCCCGTCCAGGCGATGCCGAACACCGTGCCGGCGCTCGAAACGTACTCGCGCACGACCGTGCCGGTCGATAACGTGGTTTGCGTGACGCTATACGCCGCCGCAGCAGCGGCGCTCGCCCCGCTCGACGCGGCGTGGACGACGGGCGTCAGCGAAATGGAGACATCGCCCGCAGCGGGCGGCGTAGGTGCCGCCCCAAGCGCGGCCGACGCAGGCGCGGCAGCGCCGAGCGCGACGCATCCCATCGCCGCGCAAATCGCGGCATGCAAGATCCGATTCGACATCAGGAAAGAACCCCTCTTTTTTGGTTGGTTTTATCGCGCCCCTCGGCGCGGGCTTGCCGGTACAGCCTTTGATACGCGCGCATCGCTGGCCCAAGCGAAAAAAGGCCGCCTGCGATTGCGCAGGCGACCTCTCGTCCGAATGTCAGCGACGGCGCGCCGAAGAAACGTCAAAACCCAAGGCTGGCAAGCAGATCGTCGACGTCCGCCTGATCCTGGACGACGTCGGTGCGTCCTTCCGGGTTGATCTGCGGTCCGTTCAGCAAGTGATCGGGCGTGGCGATCGAGCTCGGATCGGCCACGAGCGAGGCCGCCGTTTGCGCGAACTGCTCGCGCCGCTCGGGGGCAATGTTCTCGACGAGCACCGTCAGCAATTGCTGCTCGATCACGTAGACCACATCCATGATCTTCTTGATGACCTGGCCGGTCAGATCCTGGAAGTCTTGCGCGAGCATGATCTCGAGCAGCTTCTGGTTCGTCGTGACCGTGGCGTCGGGCACGCGGGCGAGGAACGCGCGGGTGTCGGTCATCAGCGTGCGCACTTCCTCGCGCTCGATCGGGGCGGCGTACCAGCGTTCCCAGCGGCTATCGAGTTCGGCCGCATCGGCTTGCAGCTTCTCTTGCAGCGGCTTGGCGATGTCGATCGCGGTCAACACGCGTTCCGCCGCCTGTTCCGTCATGTCGGCGACATACTTCAGGCGGTCGCGCGCATCGGGTACCATTTCGGCGGCTTGCTCGACGTGCTTGTCCAAGCCCAGCTCGCGCATGGAATCGCGCAGCGTCTTGGTGAGTTGGCCGATCCTCGCGAGGATGCGGTCGGCCGTCAAATCGGGGCTATCCGAGCCTTCCGATGGCACATTGCTGGGTTGAGTCACATCAGCTCCCGGTCTTCGCCAACTTTTCGAGGATCTTCGTGAGCTTTTCGTCGAGCGTAGCGGCGGTAAACGGCTTCACGACATAGCCGCTCGCGCCGGCCTGCGCCGCCGCGATAATGTTTTCCTTCTTCGACTCGGCCGTCACCATCAGCACGGGCAAGTGCGACAGCGCGGCATCGGCGCGGATGCGCTTGAGCATCTCCAGGCCGTCCATGTTCGGCATGTTCCAGTCCGAGATCACGAAGTCGAAGCCGCCGCCTTGCAGGCGCGAAAGGCCGGCCGCGCCGTCTTCGGCTTCGTCGACGTTCGAGTAGCCGAGTTCTTTCAACAGGTTGCGAACGATCCGGCGCATCGTCGGAAAATCGTCCACGACCAAAATCTTCATGCTTTTGTCCATCTTTGTTCCCTTTAACCCTAATTGGCCGGCGCAAGAACCGGATTGCCGGTTACACGCGCTGCACGCGATCGCCCATCGCCGCCAGTCTCGTCATGACTTTGCGGCTCATTTCCGATAAAGGCGCGACCTCATCGGCGCCGCCCATCGCGATCGCCTCGCGCGGCATGCCGAAGACGACGCAACTCGCCTCATCCTGCGCGAGAGTGTATGCGCCTGCATTTCTCATGTCTAACAGTCCCGCGGCACCGTCGCGCCCCATTCCCGTCAAAATCACGCCGATGGCGTTCTTGCCGGCATGCTGGGCAGCCGAGCGGAACAGCACGTCCACCGAGGGCCGGTGCCGGTTCACGGGCGGATCGTCCGACAGATGCGCGATGTAATTCGCCCCGCTGCGTGCCAGCAACAGGTGTGCATGCCCGGGCGCGATATACGCGTGGCCCGGCAATACCCGCTCGCCGTGCTCCGCTTCCTTGACCGTGATCCGGCACAGCCCGTTCAAGCGCTGCGCGAACGACTTCGTGAAGCCGGGCGGCATATGTTGCGCGATCAGGACGGCCGGCGCGTCGGGCGGCAACGGCACGAGCACCTCGCGGATCGCTTCGGTGCCGCCCGTCGACGCGCCGACGATGATCAGCTTCTCGGTACTGACGAGCGGATTGCCCAACATCGGCGCATGCGCGGCCGCCGCCTGTGCCACGTTACCGCCGGCGGCCGGAGCCTGCGCGGCCGTACGCGCCCGCACCCGCGCACGCGCGGCGGCCCGGATCTTGTCGGCTAGCTTTTCGGCATAGTCGAGCATACCTTCGCGAATGCCGACCTTCGGCTTCGTCACGAAGTCCACCGCGCCGAGTTCTAGAGCTCGCAGCGTGATTTCGGAGCCGCGCTCCGTCAGCGACGACACCATGACCACGGGCATCGGCCGCAGCCGCATCAGCTTCTCGAGGAAATCGAGCCCGTCCATGCGCGGCATTTCCACGTCGAGCGTCAGCACGTCGGGGTTATGCTGCTTGATGAGTTCGCGCGCGACGAGCGGGTCCGGCGCCGTCGCGCAGACCATCATGTCGGGCTGACTGTTGATGATCTCCGTCATCAAGCTGCGGATCAGCGCCGAGTCGTCGACACACAATACTTTGATTTTCTGCACAGAAACTACGCCTCCTCTACTGTCTTGGCGCTATTGATCGAGGCTCCGACGCGTACGTTGGTGCCGAACAGTTCGATCCGCGGCTTTTGCGTCTGGCCGTTTTGCGCGAACAATTCCACATGGCCGCCCGCGCGCGCCGCGCGGGCGTGACGGGCCGCTCGCGCTTGCTCCACTTGCTTGGCGAGCGCCTGTTCGCGCTCGGCCACGGTCGGATCTTGCTGCAACCGCAACTTCTTGACCATCGCCTGGCCCGTGGTGGGCATGAACGCGACCTTGCGCGGATGCACGCCCTGCAAATCCTCGGCGATGATGCGGATCTTTTCGAGCGCGAGGTAACGACGGACGAATTCGGCATTGCGGTCGCCGATGTTGATGGTCGTCATGCCCGCGAGCACGGCCGCTCCCCCGAATACCTTCGCCTCGAAACGCTCGCGGCGGCCGCCCATTTTAATCAGTTCGTTGATCAGCACTTCCATCGCGTACGCGCCGTAACGCATCGATTCGGATGCCGGCTGATTCGGCTGGTCGCCGTCGTCGGGCAACATGAAATGATTCATGCCGCCGATACCGGCCGTTCGATCGTGAATGCAAGCCGCCACGCACGAACCGAGCACGGTGACGAGCACCATGTCCTCGCGCGTCGTGTAGAACTCGTTCGGCAACAACTTCACGCCGCGCCGGCCGAAGTGATTGTCGAAATACAGATTCGTCGCGATCGGCAAGGCACTCATACCGCCACCTCCTGGTGAGCCTGAGAGCGCGATCCGCGACCGCCCGCCTGCGCGTCGCGCGCAAGTTCGTACACCGTCTGGCCGCGCAAGCGGAACGCCTGCGTGACATAGGTGAAGTTCTCGGAATGACCGGCGAACAAGAGCCCGCCCGGCTTCACGAGCGGCTCGAAACGCGAGAGCACTTGCGACTGCGTCGGCTTGTCGAAGTAGATCATCACGTTACGGCAAAAGATCGCGTCGAACGGCTGGCGCAGTCCGTAGTCGGCGTCGGTCAGGTTCAGTTGCGCGAAGCGGATCATCGAGCGCAGTTCGGGACGCACTTTCACCAGGCCGGCATGCGGCCCCGTGCCCTTCAGGAAAAAGCGCTTCAGACGCTCCTGGCTCAGTTGCTTCACCTGATCGAACGAATAAACGCCCGCCTCGCCTTTGGCGAGCACTTGCGTATCGAGATCGGTCGCAAGAATCGTGGCTTGACGGGCTTGCGATTCGCCGAGCGCTTCCACGAGCGTCATCGCGATCGTGTACGGCTCCTCGCCCGTGGAGGCGGCCGAGCACCAGATCGAGACCGGCTGCTGACGGCGTTTGACGAATTCGGCGAGGATCGGGAAGTGGTGCGACTCGCGGAAGAACGCCGTCAGATTCGTCGTCAGCGCATTCGTAAACGCTTCCCACTCCTCGGGGCTGTTCTCCGCTTCGAGCAGGTCGAGATAGCGGCGGAAGCTGTCCAAGCCGCGTGCGCGCAGCCGCCGCGCGAGCCGGCTATACGCCATGTCGCGCTTGTGTTCGGACAGCGAGATGCCGGCGCGGCGATGAATGAGTTCCCGGATCCGCGCGAAGTCGGCGGACGTGAACTCGAAATCGCGATCGGCGAAGCCCGAGCGATCGCCGAGACCGGGCCGGTCGTCGGCACGATCGCCGAGGCCGCTGGGCTCGGCTCGATCAGACCGGGAAAATGCGCGCGCTGTCGTCATGTTGCTTCTCTCACTTCGTGATGGCCGGCGCCAGCCGGTGCAACGATGCACGGGTCACCGGAACGGACGCTCGCGCGCCCTGCATTTGCCGCTCCCCGTCCGCGCGTGGGCCCGCGCGGCGCATCGAATGGCCCGATCGCGGGCGGGGTGCCGAAACGCCACATACTCTTTGCCTTTCCTACCGGCGGCGCGCCTTACGGGCGCGCCGTCGCCTCAAAACGTTTCCCAGTCGTCGTCCGACTTGCTGCTCGATACCGCCACGGCCGGGGCCGCGCTTGCAGCAATCGCCG
>NZ_QUBS01000069.1 GCF_003390925.1 Trinickia diaoshuihuensis
ACTGATGGAGCATGTGGCCAAGGGCGATCAGCACAAGATCCTCGAAGAGTGCACGCTGCCGCTCACGGGCGTGGGCGTGGTCAATCGAATCATCACCGACCTGGGCGTCATCGACGTCACGCCGGCGGGTCTCACGGTAATGGAACTTGCGCCCGGTGTCAGTGCACGAGAAATAGCTGCAAAAACGAGCGCACCGCTCGATCTCCACGCAGTCGCATAGCGCATTGGACAGCGCGCGATAGTCGCGCGAGAAGCCTTTGTCTACGTTAATTCGTAGTCCTAAATTCATTGTGTCGCGTCGATAAAACAGCGGGTACGACGTGTTCGGAACAGCGTGTAGTCAATTGAGAGAGGCATCATGAACCAAGAGCAAAATTGGAAGTTCAAGCCTTATACGAGACATACGATCACCCAAGCGCCGCAGTGGAGCCTGCTGGCCGCCGAGCAACAGGAGGCCGTCGATGTCGTTTCGCGCGTCTTGCCATTCCGGGTGAATCCTTACGTTCTGGCCGAACTTATCGACTGGGACAACATCCCCGATGATCCGATTTACCGGCTCACGTTCCCGCATCGCGACATGCTGCGAGACGATGAATACTCAGCGATTCGCGATCTCGTTCGTAACGGGGCGGACGAGGCTCAGATCGATTCGGTCGTGCGCCGCATCCGGATGCGAATGAATCCGCATCCCGCGGGACAGTTGACGCACAACGTGCCCTACTTGAACGGGGCGCCGCTCAATGGGTTGCAGCACAAGTATCGCGAGACGGTGCTGTTTTTTCCCAGTGCGGGCCAATCGTGCCACGCCTATTGCACGTTCTGCTTTCGATGGCCGCAATTCGTCGGCATGGATGAATTGAAATTCGATGCGCGCACGTCTGAAGAACTCGTCGCCTATTTGCGGTTGCATCCTGAGGTGACGGATATCCTCGTCACAGGCGGCGACCCGCTCGTAATGAATGCGCGCTCGCTCGCCGAGTATCTCGAGCCGCTGCTCAAGCCCGAGTTCGGCCATATCCAGAACATTCGCATCGGCACGAAATCGGTCGCCTACTGGCCGCACCGTTTCGTCAGCGACAAGGACGCCGACGATCTGCTGCGCGTTTTCGAACGCGTCGTGGCATCGGGCCGAAACCTGGCGGTCATGGGCCATTACAACCATCCGCGCGAACTGCAGCATCCGATCGCGCAGAAGGCGGCACGGCGCATCGTCGCGACGGGCGCGAGCCTGCGCATCCAGGCTCCGCTGATTCGTCACATCAACGAAGATCCGGCCGGCTGGTCGGAGCTGTGGACGACGGGCGTGCGACTCGGCGCGATTCCGTACTACATGTTCGTCGAGCGCGATACGGGCCCGAGCGACTACTTCAAGCTGCCGCTCGCGCGCGCCTACGAAATTTTCCAGGCCGCATACCGGACCGTCTCGGGCCTCGCGCGGACCGTACGCGGGCCGTCAATGAGCGCGTTTCCGGGCAAGGTCATGGTCGATGGCATCGTCGAGCTGGCCGGCGAAAAAGTGTTCGCGCTGCAACTGCTGCAAGGGCGCAACCCCGATTGGGTGCGGCGCCCGTTCTATGCGAAGTTCGATCCGAACGCGACCTGGTACGACGAGCTCGTGCCCGCGTTCGGCGAAAAGCAGTTCTTTTTCGAAAAAGAACTCGCCGAAATGGGCGCGGGCCACGAAACGCCGCTACACGTCATTCCGGTGACGCACTCGATGGAGGCGGTCAAATGAACGGCTATTTCGATGCGCAGGGCTCCGTCTACGAGGTGTACGCGCTGCGCTACGCCACTCATTGCGATCGGCGCAGCGGCGAGAACTATCTTGGCGACGACCCGCACGACGACATCGCGATGCCGCTGGACTTTTACTGCTGGGTGCTGCGCGGAGCGGGACGCATCGTGCTTGTCGATACCGGGTGCGATGCCGCCACAGCGCAACGGCGCGAGCGGCGCTATCTGCATTCGCCGATCTCGCTGCTGCGTGAACTCGGCATCGATCCTGCCGACGTCCAAGATTTGATCGTCACTCACATGCATTACGACCACGCCGGCAACCTGTCCGCGTTTTCGAACGCCACGATTCATATCCAAGAGGCCGAAATGCAGTATTGCACCGGCCGCTGCATGTGCCACGCGGCCATGCGCAAGCCGTTCGAGACGCTCGACGTATGCGCGGCGATCGAACGACTGCATGCGGGGCGGGTGCAATTCGCGAACGGAGACCGGCAGATCGCGCCTGGCATCGATGTTCACTTGATCGGCGGGCATACCGCCGGATTGCAGGTCGTGCGGGTCCAAACCGCGCGAGGTCAAGTGGTTCTGGCGAGCGATGCCGCCCACTACTGGGACCATGTGCGATCGAAGCGTCCCTTTCCGATCGTTCAAGACGTGCCGCGCATGCTCGACGGCCATCGCGCGATCGAAGCGCTGGCCGATGGGCCCGACCACATCATCCCCGGGCACGATCCGGCTGTTCGCTTGCGTTTTCCGCGCTGGCGCGGTCATCCGGACATTACCGCGTTGCATTTGCCGCCTGTCGCCGCGACGAGCGCAGTTGGGTACGCCGCGACCCCCGCTCTCGCTCTCTAAACAGAGGGGATCAATGAAAGAGACAATCTCGATTGCAATCGTGGGCATGGGCCCGCGCGGCTTGACGGTGCTCGAACGTCTCGTCGAACACGCGCCGCTCATAGCGGAAGGCGTCGAGCTGGCCATTACCGTGTTCGATACGGGGGAATGCGGCCAAGGCGTGCATCGCGCCCAACAGCCCGATCATCTGCTGATCAATACGGTTGCCTCCCAAGTTACGATGTTCGCGCCCGTGGGCGTGATGCACGATAGCGGCGCTCGCTCGCTCGTGCAATGGGCCCACGAAGCGGGTTATCGTTTCGTCGGCGGACGGTTCATCAAGGCGGACGGTCTAACCGGCCGCGCTATCAATACCGCCGATCACTTGCCGCGCAGCTTACTCGGCGAATACCTGTCATGGGTGTATCGAAAGGTCGTTGCAGCTTTACCGCACAATGTCACGATTACCCATCGCCGCGCCACCGCCATCGATCTGGCGCCGGTGCCGAACGGGTATGAAGTACGCGTCCAGGGCGGCGCGCCGACTTTCGCGCACTACGCGATCCTGACGACGGGGCACGGCAACCGCAAGCCGACGCAAAGCGATGCGCAGTTCGCGGAGTTCGTCCGCCGGCATCGCACGCATAACGCGGACTTGAACTATTTCTCGAGTCCCTACCCCATTGAAAATCTCGACAGCATCGCGCCGACGGCCACGATCGCGGTGCAGGGCTTCGGACTGACCGCGCACGACGTGGTCTCGGCGCTGACCTTGGGTCGCGGCGGACGGTTCGTCGAGCGAGACGGAGCGCTCGCTTACGTTCGGTCCGGACTCGAGCCGACCCTCTTGCTGGTCTCGCGCAATTGCCTGCCGTTTGCCGCCCGCGGCATCAACCAGAAGGGACTGACGGGCCGGCACGAAGCGCGGTTTTTTACCCCGTCCGCCGTTGCGGATGTGCGTGCGGCGACGTTCGCGCGCACGGGCGACTATCGCATTGACTTCCGCGCGGACGTGTTGCCGCTAATCATCAAGGAGATGGCGTACGCTTATCGGCTTGCCTCCACCGATGGACTCATCGCACCGGAAACGTTCAAGCCGACGCAGGACGAGCTAGAAGCGATTCGGCGCATTCTTTGGCCGCTCGAGGGGCAGTCGTTCGCCTCGTTCGATGCGTTCCGCGGCTTCTTCCTCGAGCTCGTACGCGACGATCTATGCCACGCGCTGCTCGGCAACGTGACGAGCCCCGTCAAAGCGGCCACCGATGTTCTGCGCGACACCCGGGAAGCGCTGCGTTCGGCGGTCGAGTTCGGCGGATTGACGCCCGATTCGCATCGATATTTCGTCGACGAATTCAATGCGATCACCAATAGGGTTTCGTTCGGCCCGCCGCTGCGCCGCAACCAGGAATGGCTCGCGCTGCATGCCGCCGGCGTGCTCGATCTGGGGGGCGGACCGGGCGCGAAGGTGACGGCCGACGAGTCCACCGGGCATTTCTGCATCGCCACGCAGTTCGGCGAGCGCACCGAGCGTCGATACGCCGATGTACTCATCGCGGCACGGTTGGATCCGTATTCACCGGTGTCCGACGGGTCGCCGCTGTCCGCCGCGTTGCTCGATCGCGGCCTCGTGCGGCCGTACCGGAATGGCGACTATCACCCGGGCGGTATCGACATCGACCCTGGCTTGCATCCGCTGGATCGCAAGGGAGAGGCGCAACCGCGTCTTTGGGCGATCGGGTTTCCCGTGGAAGGGGCGCACTTCTACACGCATGCGCTGCCCCGGCCGGGCATCGCGTCGCGGCAAACGCGCGACGCCGATGTCTGCGTGCGCGCATTGCTCGAAAGCATCGCGGCACACGCCGCCTCGACGGCGAGGGCGGATACCGACACGGACGCGGACCGCGATATGGCGACGGCTTTCGAGGGAGACCCGGCATGATCGTGCTGCACGACTTCCATCGTTCATCGGCGTCTTTCCGCATTCGCATCGCATTGAAGCTGAAAGGGATCGACTACCGGGCGGTCGTTCACGATCTCGACGCCGGTGCGCATCGTTCGCCGCAATACCTCGAGATCAATCGACAGGGACTGTTGCCGGCCCTCGAGATCGGCGAGCAGGTACTGACGCAGTCGGCCGCGATCCTCGAACACCTCGACGCAACCTATCCCGATCCGCCGCTGCTGCCGAATACGACACGCGGCCGGGCGCGGGTGCGCGCATTGTTTCAGATGATCGCTTCCGATACGCACCCACTCACTGGGATGCGTGTCGCGCGCTATTTGAAGGGCTCGCTCGGCTGCGACGATGCGACGGTGGGCCGCTGGAAGCGGCATTGGATAACGGAGACGTTCACCGTGCTGGAGACCATGCTGGCGGCGGATCCTGCCACGGGGCAGTTTTGCCACGGCGATCGGCCCTCGCTCGCCGACATAGCGCTCGTGCCGCAGGTCGTATCGGCGCGCGCCGCGGGTGTTGCGCTCGAACCGTTCCCGTCCATCTCGCGGATTTTTGAGCGCTGCATGCACATTGAAGCGTTCCGCAGCGCTCATCCTGATTCATGTGCAATCCCAACCCACGCTTAAGCAATAAGGAGTGAATATGCAGACGATCGAAGGGGACCTCCTCCCATTCTCGGAATATCTTGAGTTGACGTCGAAGCCGCCGGCGGATCCCGTGGTCTGGAAATGGCAGGCGATCGAATCGATGAAAGAAAATCGGTCGCCCAACCCGCAGGGGACGCTGGCGCTGTCCGGCGGAGAAGTCGACGCACATGGGACCGTAGCTCCGGGCCTCTCGCTCGTCATTCAAGTCCTGCGGCCGGGCGACCAGACCGAACCGCATCGCCATTCGTTTTGGCACCTGTACATCGTGCGCTCAGGGACCGGCCATATCGCATTTGGCGAGGCGGGGTCGCCCGAGCGGATCGAAGAGGGCGATACGGTATTCGTGCCGGCCTGGTGCCACCACGCAATCGGCAATCGAGACGGGGAGGAACCGCTCGTGGTGTACCGCTTGCAGAATCTGCCGCAGAACGCGAGTTCGGGCAACCTCATGCGCGAAATCGACGGAAAGCCGCAGTTGATCTACGCCAGCACAGGATCCGCGATCCATCGTTGACGTCGATTCTCGTTGTCGATTTTCTACTCGCTCGACGATCGCGGCTCGTCTCGTCACAGCGCACGCCGCGCTCGTCCTATCCAACCGAGGTGTGAGTTGACCTACATATTCGAGAAAGACCGCATCTACCGGATGCCGACGCACTTCGGTCCGGCACCGGGACCGAGGCAACTACCCGACGAAATCGCCGCCGATCCGCACGCGCACCCGAAGCGATTGACCGTCTCCGCATCGTTTTTGACGGATGCCGAGAAGCTCGAGCGCCATTTGCCCGCCGGTTTCTCGCTAGTCGGTGAACCTGTCGTGACCATCGACTTCCATTACTTGACGCAGATCGACTGGCTCGCCGGGCGCGGCTACACGATGGTGCACGTCAGTTGGCCGGCGCGATTCGAGGGCAAGGAGGACGCGGCCACGGGCAAGTTTCTCGCCGCGGTGTGGGAGAACCTTGCCGACCCGATCATCACGGGGCGCGACGAGATCGGCCATCCGAAGCTCTACGCCGAGGTGCCCCCGCCTCGATGCTTCGGCGCGGAGCATATCTGTGAAGCCTCGTGGATGGGGTTTCGCTTTCTGGAAATCGGCGTGTCGAGCGACGAAGATGCGGCCTCAGAGGTTGCGCCGTCACCGCAGAGCGCGAGGTCGGACGGCACCTTGATGCTCAAGTACACGCCACGCACGGGCGACTGGGGGCAAGCGGAACTATGCCAGGTCACGCTTACGCCGTTGCACGATCCTTACGTGAAAGTCGAACGCCGCCACGCCGGCCGCGCACGTTTGCGCTTCAACGCATGTACGTGGTCCGACTTGCCCACGATGGCGCACGTGGTCAATGCGTTGGCCGCGCTGCCTATCGTTGAAATGCGGGGCGGAGCCGTCGTGCATGCGCACGGCGGCAAGCCGTATCGCGACCAGCGCGTACTGCGCTAGGGAGCCGCCCTTCGTTGCCTGAATACGTCCATTTTTCTAAACCGGCCCGCCGATCTTCATGGCGGCGGGCAAATCCTCATAGGTGCAGATATGCCACGGGCTTTCAAACTTCAATTCGATGTGACGTACCGCGATCAAGACCCGGCCGGTCACGTGAGTGCGACGGTGTACTACGTATACATGCTCAACGCGTACATGGCCTACGCCCATGAACTGCTAGACGTGCCGCTTGATCGAGGCATTCCGCAGATCATGCTGAAGACGTCCTGTGAATATGTGCGCCCAGCCAAATGGGGCGAGACGCTTCAGGTAAGCGCGCTGATTACGCGTCTCGGGACGAAGAGCTTCGACATCGACTACGTCATTTCGCTGGCCGGTAACGAGAAGGACGTAATTGCACGCGGTGCCTCGACGCACGTCGCATACGACTACGAGACCGAACGAACCGTCCCGCTTTCGGACGCGTTCCGCGCTCGCGTGCAGCAATATCAGGCGGAAGGCGCATCGCAGGAGATCTTCGAAGCGGCATGATGAGTATGCGGGACGTGTTGGCGTGACGTCCGGGCTTTGCCCGGACGCATTTTCGGGCTCGGAGCCAGGAGGGACGCATGTCTACCGTCGTTTCGTCGCAGGATGTCGGCCGTGCGTCGGCGCTGTATCGCCGGCTGGATCGACGTCTGCTTTCGTTTCTGCTCGTTTGTTATTTGTTCGCTTGCCTCGACCGGCTCAACGTTGGCCTCGCGAAGCTCCAGATGCAAGCCGATCTCGGCTTTTCCGACGCGCAATACGGGCTCGGCGCGGGAATCTTCTTCATCGGTTATGCGTTGTTCGAGGTGCCGTCGAATTTGCTCTTGCCTCGAACCGGCGCACGCAAGGCAATCAGCCGAATTCTGGTTCTTTGGGGGCTCACGTCGGCGGCCATGGCGACGGTGCACGACGTTCGTTCGTTCTATTTGCTGCGACTGCTTCTGGGTGTATTCGAAGCGGGTTTCACGCCGGGCATTTTGTTTTACCTGACCTACTGGTATCCGCCATCGAGAATGGCCAATGCGATTGCCGCGGTGATGATCGGCGGTCCCCTGGCCGGAGTCGTGGGCGGGCCGGTTTCGATGTGGATCATGACGGCTTGCTCGGGTGCGTTGGGGTTGTCGGGCTGGCAATGGATGTTCGTCATCGAGGGCCTGCCGTGCGTCGTGCTCGGCTTGGCGGCGCGGGTGCTCCTGTCAGATCGCCCGGAGACGGCGAACTGGCTCTCGCCCGATGAGCGTCGTGAATTGACGATGGCGACCGCACCTGCGCGGACGAGACATCACGCATTCCCGGCAATCATGAAGGACTCGCGCATCTATCTGATGGCGGCTGCCTATTTCTGCCTTATTTGCGGCATTTACCTCATCAATTTTTGGCTGCCTGGTTTTCTGCAAGCGGGCGGCGTGTCGGACCCGACGCGCTTGGGCTTTTATTCCACAATTCCGTTCATTGCGGCGACGATCGGGATGATCGCGATCGGCCGGTATTCCGATCGGCGCAACGAACGGCGCTGGTTTAGCGCCATACCGGCACTCGTTAGCGCGATTTCGCTGGCGGGAGTCGTTGCTACAGGCGGCTGGTTTAACCTCTCTCTCGCATGCATTACGATCGCGACGGCCGCGATGTGGATGTCCTATACCGTGTTCTGGGCCATTCCACCGGCACATTTCAGAGGACCGTCGGCCGCGGGAGGCATCGCGTTGATCAACACGATCGGCGTGCTGGGCGGCTTCCTGAGCCCCGCGGTCATCGGTTGGTTGCGAACCGAAACGGGAAGTTTTCGTGGAAGTTTATTGCTGATGGTTGCCGTCATGGCTGCCGGCTCGATTTTGCTCGCCATCATCCCCCGTCCGTCCGTTCGATCGGGCGAGTAATTCCGGTCGTGGGTTGACTTTTTAAATCGTTTGGCTCCATTCACTATTAAACATGTCTTCCATGCGGTGCGTCGTATGCTGTAATATTGCAAAATGGTTACGGCGCTAGCATGCAATCGCATGATATTGACCAGGGGAGCTCGGTCGATATTTTTCCGGTAATGCGCTACCAAAAATAGTTGGTGAGTGGGCGCATTTTTTGTGCCGATAGTTAAAATCTGTTTTTAGAAACGTGGCGAACCTATGGATTTATTGGCTGCCATGCGCATTTTCGTGCGTGTCGTCGAGCGAGGCAACTTGTCGCGGGCAGCGAAAGACCTCGGGCTCGGCCAGCCAGCCGTTAGCGACCGCATCGAGCGGCTCGAACGACACCTTGGCGTGCGCTTGTTACTGCGGAGTACGCGAGCCGTTTCGTGTACCGATGAAGGATCGCTCTTTTATCAAAAGAGCAAGGTCGTCTTGGATGCGGCTGACGAGGCGCGCGCCGTAGTGACGCTGGGCAATAAGGTGGTGCGCGGCCGAATCCGGATTGCGGCGCCGCACGGGCTCGGCGAAGTGGTGCTTCCTGAAATCATCGCCACGATTCGGGAGCATAACCCGCAGTTGCATATCGATCTCGTTTTGAACGATGAGATTACCGATCCCGTGACCGAGGGCGTGGATATTTCCTTGAGGCTGGGGCAAATCGGAGACGGGAATTTCGTGGCGCGACGGTTGGGCTACGTGCGGCGCGTGCTGGTTGCATCGCCCGAGTACATCGAAAAGCACGGGCTGCCCGAGGAGCCTACAGATATCGTCGGGCACTCGTTCATCCGGGTGACCGGGTTGTTCAACGATGGTCAGTTGCGGCTTGTCAACCGGACGAAATCGGTGAGGCCCACGCCGGTCAATATCGTCATCAGTACGAGCCATTGGCGGCCGGTGTACGAATTGCTGCTTAGCGGCGCCGGGATCGGCGTGCTCCAAGAGCCGGTGTGCACCGAGGCGCTCAAAACGGGGCGGCTGGTTCGGCTGCTGCCCGGCTACACCGTGCCGGGCTTCGACCTGCATGCGTTGCTACCGTTGGTGCGGCCCGTACCGTCCAAGACGCAAATCGTCGTAAAGATCCTCGAGGAGTATTTACCGAAGGCGATCGGGACGGCTGGAGGCGACGGCGTCTTGATACCTGAAACGACAACGAACTAGTCCGGTTTTCCATATCGACGGGCAGGGTAATTTCCTTCAATACCGGCGAGGCACTGCGCTGTACCTTCGGAACCCATGATCTTCCGACATGCGAACCGAGGGCACTAGATGAGCGACGTACTTTCAATGGGCGCATTCGCGCTCGCTTCTTCGATCTCGCCCGGTCCCGTCAACATCGTCGCGCTCGGTGCCGGTGCGCAGTATGGGCTGCGGGCAGGGATGCGGCATGTAACCGGCGCGACCGTCGGTTTTACGTTGCTGCTCTTGTTGAGCGGATTGGGCCTGCACGCATTCCTCGCGCGCTGGCCGACTTTCACCAAAGCGATTCAATGGGCCGGTGTGTTGTTTCTCTTATACATGGCCTATAAGCTGGCAGCCGATGGCGGCCAGCTTCGAACCGAGCGGATGACGAAAGGGCCCTCGTTGACCACGGGCGCCGCCATGCAATGGCTCAATCCAAAAGCGTGGGTAGCCTCGCTTGCCGGTATGGGCGCCTACGCGACAAACGGCGACAATGGGCTGATCGTGCAGTTCGCCGTCATCTATTTCGTGATTTGTTATGCATCGATTGCCTGCTGGGCGTACGCTGGATCGCAGTTGCAACGCCATTTCCGGGACCCCAAGCGTGTGCGGTTCTTCAACCGCTCGATGGCGTTATTGCTCGTGGGAAGCGCCATTTACTTGATTCGGGCTTAACCGCCCGCCGGCCATCCGGTGCGTTAGCCACGATACTGACGAGGCGTCGCGGCCGTGAATTGACGGAACACGCGTTGCAGGTGAGCTTGATCGGCAAACCCGGCTTCTAGGGCAACGTCGGCAATCGCACGTCCGCGCTTTAGTTGAGCCCGGCTGTATTCGATACGGCAATTGACGAGATAGGCGTGAGGCGTCATCCCATATCGCTCCTTGAACGCGCGAATGAGATATGACGCGGAGAGATCGGTGGCCGCGCAGATCTCTTCAAGCTTCAGCGAGCGCATGAAGTTAGCCCGAATGTAATCGGCCGCTCTCGTTAGTTTCGGATTCGGTGTCTCGACCGGGGTAACGTGCGTCTCGCCCAGCTTCAGTTGAATGTCGGAAAAGAACCCCTGCGCCGCGCTCGCTTTAACGAGCGTATCGGCCTGCTCGTCCATCAGGATCGTGGACAGGCGATTCAGGCCCGCGTAGACATCGGGGCGAGTCGTCAAACGAACGGGAAACGGTCGAAACGCTTGGCGATGGGTAGGGGCCAACCGATGCTGGATCTGTGCCAACCAATGTGTGTCGACGTACAGCATGATGTACGACCACGGTTGATCGTCGATAGGATTGCAGGCGTGCACATCTTCCGGGTTGATTAGGACGACGGTACCCGCGCTCGTGCGCTCGCGCGCCGTGCCGTTGATATAGATGCTTTGGCCCACGGTGATGGCGCCGATCGAAAAGAAGTCGTGCGCGTGCCGTGCATAGCAAACCTTGCGGCCGTCCTCGACGCAGCGAACCTCGATGAACGGCAATCGTTCGTCGCGCCAGAACGTATGCCCGGATGCGGGCTTCGATGCAACGGTCGCGAGGGCCATGGAGGTCTCCCATCTCTTTAGCTCAACGTCGAACATGATAAAGACGTCGCGAGAATTTTGGGTGAAAACCTCGTGCGAGTTGGGCGGTCGCGCGACGTCGAAGGTATATGGATCCGCTATTGAAGCGCAAGCCCTGGGGTATCCGCGACCGCTTCGGCCAGATAGTTCATCACCGCGCGCACGAGGCTCGAGCGTTTCAAATCTCGATGCGTCACGAGCCAAATATCGCGTGAGAATGCGCTCCCTCCCGACTCGAGTTTGACCAGACCCCCATGTGCATCGCCCAGAAAGCACGGCAAGCCCGCGACGCCCGCGCCGGTGTAGGCCGCGATCAAATGGCTGCTGATGTCGCTCAACTCGCACGCGACCGGCCGCCCGTTCGCAACGCCGAGCAGCCAGTGTTGCTGAGGCATGTCTGCGAATTGTTCGTCGTAGACGATGAAACGCCAGTGCTCGGGCGTGGCGAGCGCCACGTAATCGCGGCTCGCATATAAGGCGAAGGGCATGCGGCCGATCCTGCGCGCGACGTTACTGGCCTCGGTGGGCCGCGCTTGACGCAGCGCGATATCGGCCTCGCCCCGATTGAGCGAGACTTGACGGGCTTGCGACATGACCGAGAGTTGGATATTGGGGTGTAACGCCCGGAAGGCGGCCATCCTCGGCGCAAGAAAGTGCGAAGTCAGTACAGGGGAAGCGCTGATCTTGACCCGGCCGTGCTGCATCGTTTGTTGCGCGTGGCTTTCGCGGTCGATCGCAAACGCGGCGCCTTCCATCGACTTGACCTGCTCGAACACGCGCAGTCCCGCGGCCGTTAGCCGGCAAGCGCGCGGCAGCCGTTCCACCAGCGGCATCTGCAGTTCGATTTCCAACGCCGCGATACGGCGGCTGACGGTGGCGTGATCGACCTTCAATGCTCGAGCCGCACCCGATAACGTACCCGCGCGGCCCAACGCCAAAAAATAACGAAGATTTTCCCAATCGGCCATCTGTGCATTTTTTCATAGATGATGTGCGATCTTACCGAATTTACGCACGGAGGGCCGTCCCCCACTATCGCGGCTATCTGGATTCTTCGAATGAGGCGATATGAACGGGCGATCTGTTTCGCCGCGGGGTACGTTGCTGGCTGCGGCATTGGGCTTTGTCGTCGTACTGCTCGATGTGAGCGTCGTCAACGTGGCGCTCGATGCGCTGCTGCGGCGCTTCGATATCGATGTGGTGGATCTGCAATGGGTGATCAATGCCTATACCTTGGTTTTCGCCGCATTGCTTTTAACAAGCGGGGCGTTGGGCGATCGTTTCGGACCGCGCCGCGTATTTCTTTGCGGGCTGGTCTTGTTCACCGTGGCCTCCATCGGCTGCGGTGCCGCTCGACAATTCGGAATATTGGTGGCCGCGCGATTGCTGCAAGGCGTGGGCGCGGCGCTATTGGTGCCCAATTCGTTGACGATGTTGCAACGGGCGTTCCCTGATCCCGAGCGGCGCAGCCGCGCGGTCGGCTGGTGGGGCGCCTTCGGAGGGATGTCTTTGGCGGCTGGCCCTGTCGTGGGAGGCGCGTTGGTGACGCATTTCGGCTGGCGCAGCATCTTTTTGATCAACGTGCCGATCGGGCTCATCTGCATGAGCTTGACATTGCGGTATGTGCAAGACGATGGCATAGGCCATCAGCGAAGCCTCGATTGGCTCGGCCAATTCGCCGCGATAGCTTCGCTCGCCACGGTCACGGCGACACTGGCGGGGGTAGCCAGAGTGGGTTGGGATAATGCGTGGATTTTCGCTGGCTGGGCGTTTACCGCGACGCTTATTGCCGCATTTATCGCGGTCGAGATGCGTGCCCGCTCGCCGATGTTGCCGCTCAGCCTGTTCGGTGCACCGGGTTTTGCCGTTGCCTCCATTTGCGGCGTTATCGTGAACTTCGCGTACTACGGGTTGGTTTTTGTCTTCAGCCTGTACTTCCAACTTCAGCAGCATTTCTCGCCGCAGTTGACCGGCTTTGCATTTCTGCCGATGACCGTCGTACTCGCGCTCGTCAATATCCTGGCCGGACGCCTCGTGACGCGAATGGGTGCGCGCGGGCTCATGACGTTCGGACTGATCGCGGCGTCGCTTGGTTATCTGCTGCTGCTGCCCGTGCAGGCCGCTGGCGCATATGGCTGGCTGATCTTTCCGATGTTGCTGGCGGCGAGCGGGATTGCGCTGATCGTGCCGACGTTGATCAATGTCACGTTATCGTCGGTGGAGCCGACGCGTGTGGGCATCGCTTCCGGCGTACTCAATGCGGCGCGCCAGGTAGGCGGCTTGCTCGGCGTGGCCGTATTCGGCTATCTCGTGCGCGATACGAGCACGCGCGCCTTTATGGCCGGTATGCATGTTTCGATTGCGATGGCCGTCGCGGTGCTTTTGATCGGCGCTGCATTGTGCCGGTGGCGGCTCGGTGGCGGGCGGCCTACGTGCGAAGGTGCGCAGCGAGCGCCGATCGTTATCGATTGAGGGACGATCGACTAGGGGGCAGCGGTGCCTCGTTGCCCATGACGTCATTCCCGTCGCTTCGAGCGGCCCGATCGCCCCATTTCGGCTTGCGGTACTCGGTAATAGATTGAATTCAGTTTTCCGCGCGGACCAATCCGTTCAGCGGTTCGCCCCAACCTAACCGAGGTGATTACGATGATCGCACTGCCCCAGGCGGAATATGCCACCGCGCTTTATTCGCTATATACGAGTGCTTACAAGCCGAATCCGAGCGGTCCGGGTAACTTCATGTCGCTGGTGCTGCAGACGGTCGCCGGTCTGACGCAGAAATATCCGGCCACGAACAAGCCGACGGGCGACGATATAGCATCCACGAGCGTCACGAGCCCAGCGGGTACGACGGCTGCGAATTTACAGACGTTCTTGAACGGTAGCGGCACGCCGTCGACGAACGTGATTATGCTCGGAGAAACGCATGGAAACGCGGCCGACACCGCACGCGGCAATGCCGCGATCGCGGCGATCTCCGCGGCGGCACCGGCGTTGAGCGTGAATATGGTCGTCTTCGAGCGTGGGATGTCCGGTACCTATGCGGCGCCGACGGCTGCCGGCGTCAACGTGGTGAGAGAAGAGAACCTCACGCAGCCGAACGCGAATCCGAACTTTTGGCAAGGGCTCTCGGTTGCGCAACGATCGATTGCCGTGGCGGGGTATCTTGCGGCATGCGTCGCCGCCGGTGCGCAAAACACGAAGAACAGCATTCTGTTGCTGTTCGGCGCGAACCATAACGACATCCTCTCGGCCTTCGAACAAGCCGTGCGGCAGAGCGGCTCTTACTACGTATTGAAGCAGGCCCGGCACTATAACTTCGTGCAATCGAATGCGTGAGTAGGACGAGTCAGTCCGCTTTTATCCCTGCCCGAAGCTGCGTTTTCAAGTAACGCACGAACGCCTCGACTTTAGCGGAGGGCGCTCGCTCGTGAGGGTATAGCGCATTCAACTCCTGCGGCGGTCCGATCCATTCGGGCAACACCCTTTCCAGGCGCCCTGCCTGGAGCTCAGGCATCATGCTGGCGTCCATGGCCAGCATGATGCCCTTGCCCGCGCGCGCGGCATCGAGTACCAGTGCGGGATCGCTCGCAACGATGACGGGATCGACCGCATACGGGCGCGGTTTGCGTCGGGCCGTGCGCAGCGGCCAGGCGTATCCGCTCTCACTGCGGGCCTGATGGAGCGCGAGCGTCCGATGGCGGCGAAGATCATCGGGCGTTTGCGGGGCGCCGTTTTGCTCGATATAAGCGGCGCTCGCGTAGAGCGCCGTCGAAAAGCTGCCTAAGCGTCGCGCCACTAAGCTCGAATCGGGAAGCGATCCGAGGCGCAGCGCGAGATCGATCTCGGTATCGTATAGATCGAGCGGCACGTGGGTCGCGAGAATGTCGAGACGTACGTCCGGGTATTGCGAGCAAAAACCCGCGATAAGCGGCGAGATCCACGTCGCGCCGAATGAGAAAGGCAGCGTGATACGCAACCATCCTCCTGGCGTTCCGCGAATGCGCTGGACAGCGTCTTCCGCGTCCTCGAGTTGCTTGACGATACCGCCGCACCGCTCGACATAGGCTGCGCCGGCTTCGGTCAGGCGCAACTTGCGCGTCGTGCGATGTAAAAGCCGCGCACCGAGATGCGCTTCCAATTCTCGCACTCTTCGACTTACCGTGGTCTTCGGCATCCGCAGTGCTGCGGCGGCAGCGGTGAAGCTACCCGAATGCACCACGCGAAGAAAAACGAGCGTGTCGTTAAGGTCCCTTGTCATCGGCATCGGTATGAACGTTTGAACGGTGTTGCGGCAGCCGCAAGCTAACAGATGGATTGTGCGGCATACGGCACAATCCATGTTGAATTCGAGGACTAATCGAAAAGCCGTATCGCGCTTATCGTCACGTTCATTCAAACGGAGGCGAGCATGAATTTGAGCGAATACACGCGGTACGACGCAATCGGGTTGGCGCAATTGGTTGCGGCGAAGGAGGTCTCATCCGAGGAACTCGTGCAGGCGGCGCGATCGGCGATCGAGACCGTCAATCCGAAGATCAATGCTGTTATCGAACACTGGCCGGCTGCCGAGGCCGGCGCTCGTGCAAGCGACGGCACAGGGCCGCTCGCCGGCGTGCCGTTTCTTGTCAAGGATCTTGCCTTATCCATGCAGGGCAAGCGGCTCGAACTCGGGAGCCGGCTTGCCCGTGGTCTCGTCGCGCCCGCCGACTCGTGGCTGATGTCCCGGTTCCGCGCGGCGGGATTGATCACGATCGGTCGCACCACCACGCCGGAATTTGCTTTTAGCACTACGACCGAATCCGCGCTGCAAGGCGTGACGCGCAACCCATGGCAACCCGAGTCGAGCACCGGAGGTTCGAGCGGCGGCGCAGCGGCCGCGGTGGCCGCGGGCATCGTGCCGCTCGCGCACGCCACCGACGCGGCGGGCTCGATTCGCATTCCCGCTGGTTACACCGGCCTCTTCGGTTTGAAGCCGACGCGTGGCCGCGTCTCTAACGGCCCGGCGCTCGACGAGGTGTTCGCCGGATTCGGCGTGCAATTGGGCGTGAGCCGAAGCGTGCGGGATAGCGCGGCGTTGCTCGACGCGGTACAAGGCGGCGCGACCGGTGAACCCTACGTCACGGCGGCGCCTGAACGGAGCTTTGTCTCCGAAGTCGGCCGCGACCCCGGCACGCTCAGGATTGGGTTCATGACCGATCCATGGAGCGGCGACCGTACCGATCCGGCAATCGTCGCGGCCACGCACTCGACGATCGCGCTTCTGGAGGACTTGGGGCACGAGGTGCACGAAGCGACGATGGACTTGGGCGTTTCCTGGGAGGCGTTCGTCGACATGAATGCGACGATTTGGACCGCGACACTGGTCGGTTGGATCGAAGCGCTGGCGGCCGCGACAGGCAGGCCGATAGATCCCACGACCCTCGAGCCCGCCACTTTGGCGTGCTTTCGCTATGGCTCGGACCGCAACGCCTCGTCTTTCGCGGGCGCATTGGTTACGCGCAACACGGTCACGCGCGCGATCGGCGCTTGGTTCGAACGATACGACGTGCTGCTTACCCCGACGCTTGGACGTATGCCGCCGCCGATCGGTACATACAGCGCCGGCGCCGAGCACATGAACGGACTTGAATGGACTGAACATGTGTTTCGCCATGCGCCCTTCACGCCGCCGATGAACGTCGCGGGCGTGCCGGCGATGTCGGTGCCGCTCGAAGTGCATCCCGAGTCGGGGCTGCCGATAGGCGTCCAATTCGCGGCGGGCTTCGCACGGGAGGACATGCTGCTGAGACTGGCGGGGCAACTCGAAGCGGCGAGGCCCTGGGCGAAACGGCGGCCGCCGATTTGGGCGGGGGCCTGAGTTCGCCAGAAATCCAGTCGTCGTCTAGCGCAGCGGCTTACACATATGCTCCTCGTCATAGAACCGATCGCCGACCCGCATCGCGCGCGGTTCTACGCCGAACGTCCGGAAGCCTTGCGACAAGTAGAGATTCTTTGCCGCCACGTTTTCCGCGTTCACGCAGAGCATGAGTTGAACGACGTGCCAGCTTTCCGATGCATGATTGGACGCAGCCGTCAGCAGTGCCTGCGCGATTCCGCGGCCACGATATGCGGGGTTCACGAACACGCCCCATATCGTGGCCTTATGGCTGACCTTCAGCAATGGCTCGCGGCGAACCCCGGTTATACCGGCGAGTACCTCACCGTCGAAGGCGCCAAAGACGGTTTGGACCGGCGTGGTCTCGATGCGCGCTTGCATGTGTTCGATCGGCCTTGCCAGCTCCTCGTCCGGGGTAGGCCATATCGATGCCGGCGCGGTCTCAGCGGCGAGCACGCGCAATGATTTGAAACGTTCGGCATCGTCGGGGCATAGCGGACGGATCGTGATCATGTTTTTAAGGCACCGCGAGAGGGGACTCGCTACATTACCGGATCGCCCCGCCGCCGTGCAACGCTACACCTGCCATATCGACCGAACCAGCCGTTAGATGGTCTCGGTCTCACGCACCGTGATGGGGCTTTGCAGTGCGTAGCGTGCGATATCGTCCTTACGCATGAACGCCACGCCGGGATGGCTCTTCGCATAGCGCAGGAATTGATCCCACGCGCGCACCATCTGCGGCGACCCGCTGATGCGATCGTGCGCGCTGATCGACATCATGCGCCGGCGCGATCCCGCCTCTTCATAGAGTTGGTCGAAGTCGAACTTGATTTGCTCGAGAAATTTGTCCGGCGAGTAATTGCGGCCTTCCACCAGCAAGATATCGTTGTTGCGCAGCGTGTAGGGGACGACGACAAAGTCCTTCCCGTTGACCTTTTCGATAAACGGCTCGTCGCGGCTCAGATCGTCGATGTGATAAACGTAGCCTAGCTCCTGCAAAAGGCCGAGCGTGTTCGGTCCACGTCGCAGCCAGTTGCAGTTGTATCCGATCGGCCGCTGCCCGGTGACCTCTTCCACCATCGATTGCGCTTGGATCAGGAACTCACGTTCTTGCGCCGGCGTCATCGCATATTGCGAGCTCCAGCGCGGCCCATGACCCGTCGCTTCGTGTCCACGCGCGACGATCTCGCGAGCCAGTTCGGGATGGCGCTTGGCGGCCTCGCCGATCATATGACACGACACCTTCACGCCGTGACGGTCCCATAGATCGAGCATCCGCGGAATACCCTCGCGATAGCCGTAGGCAAACCAAGTCTGCCCGGCCAGATCAGCCGGTACGCTCGGCGGAAAGTCCACTTTCGGGAAGGGATTGTCCGCGCCCTTCGGCGGCTGGCCACCTGCTTCGAACTGCATGGAAATGGAAATGACGAGGCGTGCCCCGTTGGGCCAAAACTCGCCTTGCTTCGGGGCGGCGGTGGTGCCGGCGGAGAGTGGATTGCTTTGCGCGGAGGCTTGGCCCGCCATGACGGCGCCCAGTGCGAGGGCACCCGCGCCTAGGCCCGCCTGGGCCATGAATGCGCGCCGGCTAGGCGTACTCGGCGTCTGTTCGTTCAATGAGTGATGTGCGGCGTTTTCTTTCATGGGCATGTCGGTATCCTCGGGACGCTTGATGGGTTGAGCGACGAAGTCGTAGAGATTCTTGGAGAAGCGCTCGCAAGTCCCGAAAAGATTCTCCGGCCGATGAGACGATTCGAGAATTGGGCTTGCGATGAACAGACTTTCAAGCCATACAGGAAAGCGCTCCGTTGGCCGCCTCTAGCGGCGCGAACGGTTGCGCCAAGCGAGTGTCAGCAGCGCGGCCGCCGACGCACTCAATGCCAGTAACGCGGTGGAAACGGTGGCATCGTGAAAACGATCCTTCAACCAGCCGAAGGCAAACGGCCCAAAGAAGCCCGATAGGTTGCCGATGCTGTTGATTGCCGCGATACCGGCCGCGGCAGCCGTTCCGGAAAGCCGAGCAGTGGGCAAATTCCAAAACAGCGGTAGGGCGGTGAGCGTGCCGGCGCAACTGATCGAGGCGCCGATGAGCACATACGACAAGCTCTGATTTCCGAGCGCCATCAGCGCAAAACCGATCGCGGCCATCGCGGCCCCGCCCGCGACGTAGATGAGCCAACTGCGGTGGCGGTCGGCGCGGCGCGCACAGAGGTTCATGGCGACGATGGCGGTCGCGTACGGAATCGCGCTTTGTAAACCGATCGCCGCGAGGTTGGACGAGCCGGCGGACCTAACTAGCGTCGGCAACCAGAAGCCGAGGCCATAAAGCCCTGCAAGCAGCAGAAAGTAGATTGAAGAGAGGAGTAGGAGGTCGATGAACGAAGTCCTTCCGACACCCGGGAGGACTGCAGCCGCGGGATTGTCGTCGACGAGTGCGCGACGCACGGCTTGCGCCTCGGCGGACGAGAGCCAGCGCGCGTCGCTGGGCGCATCCGGCAGCAAAAGGCGGATCGTCATACCGACGGCGATCGTCGGCAGCCCACCGACGATGAAATTCCAGCGCCAGCCCGCGAGGGTCGCGAAGCCGTCGAGATTCGCCATGATCCAGCCGGAAAGCAGGTTGCCGAAAATGCCGGCGACCGCCGTGGCACTCATGAACAACGTGGTCATGCGACCGCGCCGATGCGCCGGAAACCAATACGTTAGGTAAAGGACGATGCCTGGAAAGAATCCCGCCTCCGCCATGCCGAGCAAGAAGCGCTGAAGATAGAAACTCGCGGGCGTCTGTACGAGCGCCGCTGCCGCGGACGCGATGCCCCAAGTGATCATGATCCTTGCGATCCAACGGCGCGCTCCGAAACGATGCAGCATCAAGTTGCTCGGCACTTCGAAGAGGAAGTAGCCGACAAAGAAGATACCCGCGCCGAAGCCGTACACGGCTTCGCTAAAGCCAAGCTGCGCCGCCATTTGGAGCTTGGCCGTTCCCACGTTCACGCGGTCGAGATACGCGAGCACTTGAGCGACCAAGAGCAGCGGCATGAGGCGCCAGACGATACGCCGGTACAGCTTCTCGTCCGGCGCGGCCGTTTGCGTCTCGGGAGGAAGGGGCGCGACAGCGCCTTTCATTGCATCGATGGTGTTCACAGTCGTCTCCTGTCTTGTTCTATTGGCCGAGCCGCGGGTTCACGGCTCATGGCCCGCCGTTTCAAACCACGTCCGCCAGGGCGCCCCGGTGTCTTCCCGAAACGGACTTGAGATAGGGCTCGGCGCTCGCGTCCACGACGAATACGCAGCACTGCCACCAGCCGTCGCCGACGTCGTTCGCGACGGCTTCTCTGACCGCGTCGTGTACGGTTTCACCCATTAATTGCTTAACGTGAGGAGACCTCGGCTTCGAGAGGAGGAGTCGAACGACGATGAATTCGCCGCTTGGATCGTCTCCGGCGAGAAATTCATCGGCGGCGTATAGGCGGCTCTTGAGTTCGTCGAGCACCGCGTGACCCGTGGCAGCGAGGCGCTCATGAACCTTGCGCGCCAGTTGCGCGAAGTCTATCGCCCGCCGCATGGCTGGCGTCGCTTCATATATGAGGTGTGGCATCGATCACGCTCGGGTTCGTCAGGATGGCCGAAGCATAGGGGCGAAGAACCGTCGTGTATATTTATCTTTGTCGATACAACAGATAAGGAACGGTTATGAATACGGCGGCGATCGATCTGCGGCTCATGCGTAGCTTCATCGCGGTCGCGCGAACCGGCAGCGTGACGCGAGCCGCGGCCGAATTGCATTTGACGCAGCCGGCGCTGTCGCAGCATCTTCGCGAATTGACGGCACTCATCGGCGTAGCGTTGATCGACCGCGTGGGCCGCGGCATTGCGCTTACCCATGCCGGTGAGCGGCTATACGCACAGCTCGATCCGCTGCTCGCTCAAATCGATCGCGTCCTGACCGATGCGGTGGATCAGACGCATTTGGTGCAAGGCGCGTTACGTATCGGCGCCATCGAAACGTATGCGCGTTCGCTCGTCGTTCCGGCAATTGCCGCGGTGCTCACTCGGCATCCGCAATTGCGTGTGTCGGTACGTGAGTTGCCGGCCGCCGCAATCGATCGAGCTCTGTCGGAAAACGAACTCGATGTGGGCGTCGCGTTTTCGCATCTGTCGAGCGCCGAGATCGACCAGCGCACGTTATTCGAGGAGAAGCTGGGCCTAGCTTGGCTTGCGCCGTCGGGCGGGCGCAAGCGTCAGGTGCCATTGCAGACGGTGGCGCGGCATCCCCTTGCGTTGCTGAACGGGGACTTCGCCATGCGCAGGCAAATCGATGCCGTCTTCGCGAAGGCAAACATTGCGCTCGACGTGCGTGTCGAAGCCACGAATGTCGATTCTCTGATGCGGCTCGCGGAGACTGGGCAACACGCGACGATTGCGAGCCGCCTCGCATTGCCGCGCGACACGCGACTCGCCTGGGCGCCGATCGCCGATGGCGGGTTGACGCGTATCGGCGCGCTGCGTTGGCGCAAGGGCCGGACTTTCTCGCCCGCGATCGAGCAGTTCGCGCAGGCCTTGATCGAACGGATAGGCACAGCATGAACGTCCGACGCTGCGCGCATCCGTAGGCATTCGACGCGCGTCAGTGTTTACACGGATGGGTGATCACGCATTTCTTTTCATAATATCAACATACTATTTGCGGCGGTACGAGACTACTCCTAGGAGGCACCGTGACGGGCATCCGATTGAGCGGCGTAACGAAGCGGTATGGCGAAACGGAGGTCATCAACGGCCTCGACCTCGACATTCACTCGGGAGAGTTCCTCGTCTTTCTCGGCCCTTCCGGTTGCGGAAAGTCCACGTTGCTGCGGATGATCGCAGGCCTCGAAACCGTCAGCGAAGGGCAGATCAGCATTGGCGACCGGCGCGTGAACGAGCAGCCGCCGGGCAAGCGCGGCGTGGCGATGGTGTTTCAGCATTACGCGCTTTATCCGCATATGACCGTGTACGACAACATGGCATTCGGCTTGCGCAATACGGGCGTCAGCGCGGGCATCGTGGAGCAGCGCATTGCCGAAGCCGCCCGCATGCTAGAACTCGGTGCTCTACTTACGCGGCGTCCGGCGCAGTTGTCGGGCGGGCAGCGGCAACGCGTGGCAATAGGCCGGGCCGTCGTTAAAGAACCCCAAGCATTTTTATTCGACGAACCCCTGTCCAATCTCGATGCCGCATTGCGCACGCGCACGAGGCTGGAGCTTGCGCGAATCCATCAGCGCTTGCATGCCACGATGGTGTTCGTCACCCACGATCAAGTGGAGGCGATGACGCTGGCGACACGAATCGTGGTCATGAATCGAGGCCGTATCGAACAGATCGGCGCTCCGCTCGAGATCTATAAACGACCCGCGACGCGCTTCGTTGCGGGCTTTGTCGGCGCCCCGGCAATGAATTTCATCGATATCGAGCGCGCGGGCGAAAACGGCGGCCGGCTCATCGCTAAGCTGCCGTTCGACGGCGTGCGAACACCGACCGCGATTTCCACTTCGAGCTTGCCGGCAGGCAAACTCACCTTAGGTGTCCGCGCCGAACACGTTGTGCTCGATCCGCAAGGGCCGCTCGCCGGCCGTGCCGAAGTGATCGAGCGGCTCGGCGACCGCTCGCTCGCGCATATCAGCATGGCTAACGGTCAATTGCTCGTGGCTGAATTGCCCCGCGCGTCCGAGCTCGAGATCCAAATCGGCGATACCGTTCGGATGAGCCTCGATGCCGCTCATCTGCATCTATTCGACGAAACCGGGAAGGCTTGGCATGGCCTCTGACCGCTCCTTGTCGATGCCGCTGCCGAAGGGGCGCGAGCATCGGCGGCGCGATCTGCGCGCTCCGTGGTCGAACGCTTTGTTCGTGCTGCCGTTCGTGATCGTGTACTTGCTACTGCTGGTCGTGCCGCTAAGCTTCGGCTGGTGGCTCAGTCTTCAACGCGTGGATCTACTGGCCGGCACGAGCGAATTCATCGGTTTGCGCAACTATCTCGACCTCGCGCTCGACCCGATATTTCGCGGCGCGATGCGCAATACGTTTTACTTCGTGCTGTTGACGGTCCCTGTCTTCGTGGCGCTCGGCCTCGCCTTGGCCCTCGTGTTGAATCGCCCGGGACGCTTGGGCGCCGCATTGCGCGCATTGTTTTTCGGCTCTTCGGTGCTGTCCGTCACGATCGTCACGCTGGTTTGGAAGCTGGTGATGATGCCCGGTAATGGCTTGCTCGCGGACGTAAGCCGTGCGTTGCATCTACCGGAATTCCTGCCGCTGATGCATGAGGCCACCGCATTACCGGCGATTGCGGTGGTGACGCTCTGGTGGATCATGGGGCTGCCGATGATGCTGTTCCTTGCCGCACTCCAGCAAATTCCACCCGAGCTGTACGAAGCCGCCGCGCTCGACAACGCGACACGCTGGCGCATTTTCACGAAAATCACCCTACCGTCGATTTGGCGAACCGTCGCGCTCGTAGCCGTCGTCGAGGCCGTATTGCAATTCCAGTTGTTCGGCCAGGCTCAGTTGCTCACGGATGGCGGGCCGAACAACTCCACGCGGCCGCTCGTGCAATTCATCTATGAAACGGGCTTCCGCCAATGGTCGTTCGGCTATTCCGCGGCGGCGGCACAGGTCCTCTTCGCGTTGATGCTGATCGGCGTGGCCGTGCAAGCCTGGTTACTGCGTAAGAAGGAGAGAGCATGAGCACACTGGCTTTCGACGCACGTGCGGGCGGCGCCATCGGCGGACGCCTTGGCGATCGCTTGATGCTCGGCGCGGTGATTGCGCTCGCGCTGCTTTGGATTACGCCGCTGCTCTGGGTGCTGTGCCTCTCGTTCAAGCCCAACGCATTTCTCGAGCAGCATACCGACGTCCTCTTCTCGCCGCCCTTCACGCTGCAAAACTATACGAACATCCTCCATACGTCGGCGGTCGGCGGATGGCTCGTCAATAGTTTGATTGCTTCCGTCGGCCAGACGTTGCTGACGCTCGTCATCGCCTCGCTCGCAGGCTACGGCTTCGCCCGCACGGAGTTCCCTGGCCGGCGTTATGTCTACATCCTTTGCCTTTGCGGCCTCGCCGTACCCGAGCAGGCGCTCGTGATTCCGCTGCACCACATTTTCGCGGCGCTCGATTGGCACAATACTTACGGCGCGCTGATCCTGCCTCGGCTTGCATCCCCATTCGGGGTGTACTTGATGACGCAATACTTCAAGGCCGTACCGATCGAGATCGAGGAGGCGGCGTTGCTCGACAATGCCTCGCGCTTCAAGGTGTTTTGGCGCGTCGTCCTTCCGCTGTCGCTGCCCGCTCAGGCCACGCTGGCGATCTTCACGTTCCTCAGTGCATGGAACGATTACCTGTGGCCGCTCGTGTCGGCGTCGAAGCCGGAGATGTACACGTTGACGATCGGACTCGCATCCACTCAAGGCAATTTCGCGCAGTCGGAGGGCATCGGGTACCTCATGGCGCAGGCGATCTTCGCCGGACTTCCCATCTTCGTGTTGTATCTGTTCTTCCAGAAGTACATCGTCGCAGCCGTGTCAGGGACCGCCGCGCGGTAATCCAGCGGCGTATCCGGACGGTTAGATTCAAATAGATCGATCGTTGTCGATTAGAGGTCCTAATTAAAGAAAAGGCGCGCGCGTGAAGCCTGCATGCCGCCGGTTTTTCCAGGAGACAGAGATGAATAGATCGTTCGTGCGCCGCGCGCTCGCGCTTGCCTCGCTCGGAATCGCTGCAACACTGGCTGCGCCGGCTCAAGCGAAGACGGAAATTACGCTTTCGCGTTTTTTCGGGGCTTGCGACGCCGAATACGGCAAGGTGACGGACGTGAGCAAGGCGTCGGGAGAGTGCGGGATCATCACGACGATCGTGAACGCGTTCAATGCGACGAACAAGGAAGATATCGTCGTGAAGCCTCAGATCATCGAATGGTCGCCGTACTATACGCAGCTCGACGCGCGCATCTTGAGCCGCGACGTGCCGACGATCTCGGTCATGCACGAGGCCGTGCTGGGCGACTACGTGAAGCGCAATCTGGTCGAGCCGCTCGATGACGGCTTCAAGTCGGTGGGCATCGACAAAGCCGATTTCACGAGTCAAGCGCACCGCGCCATCACCTTCGGCGACAAGACCTATGCATTGCCGTTCGATACGCATTCGTGGCTCTGGCATATCAACGTGAATCTTTTCAAGAAGGCAGGGCTCGTCGATGCGAGCGGCAAGCCCGTCTTGCCTAAAACACCGGACGAACTGCTGACGCAAGCGAAACAGTTCAAGGAGAAGACGGGGCTTCCGTACTTCGCGGTGCCGATCGCCAACGAGTCGGCTGCGCAAACCCGCAGCTTCTACACGTGGGTGTATCAGCAAAACGGTACGCTGTTTCCTAGCGGTCCGACGAAGATCGACACGCATACGCCGGCCGCCGCCAATGCGCTTACGCTTTACGACAAGCTCATGAAAGCGGGCGATATCACACCAGGATTGGACTACGGCGCGGCGAACCAGGCATTCGAGAACGGCAAGGCGGGTGTGCTGATGTGCGGCACTTGGGTGATCGAGGATTTCACGAATCTTTCTAAAAAACCGGGTACGGCGCTGGCGGACGGCTACGACGTCGTGCCGTTCCCGAATCTCTTCCAAAAGAAGGCCGTGTGGGCCGACGGGCATTCGTGGGTCATGCTCAAGGGCGGAGCGAAGGACGAGAAAACGCGGCATGCCGCGTTCGTGTTCCTCAAGTTCCTATACGACCACGATGCCGACTGGGCCCGTACCGGACATTTGCCGGCGCGGCAGTCGGTCATCACGAGCGCCTCGTTCAACGCGCTACCGCATCGCTCGGAAATCAAGGAAATCTCCGCCACCGGCTACGCGCTGCCCAATACGGTCCCCCGGCAGTTCGCGATTCAGCAGATCGTGGGCGAGGAGATCAGCAACATGCTCTCGACCGGCAAGCCGGTTGCCGACGTCCAAAAGGAAGCCGAACAACGCACCAACGCCTTGCTCGCGCGATAACGTGATTGAAGCCTCGCGCGCCACTCCACATCGCTAAAGGATGGATAGAGGAACACCATGATCGCTTCCCGTCTTATCGTCGATCGCGACTTCGTGATCTCCGAGCTTGACCGGCGCATGTTCGGCGTTTTCGTCGAACACATGGGCCGCTGCGTCTACACCGGTATTTTCGAGCCCGGGCACCCGGAAGCCGACGAACGCGGCTTTCGCCAGGACGTCATGGCGCTGACGCGTGAACTCGGCCCGACGATCGTGCGTTACCCGGGCGGAAACTTTCTCTCGGGCTACAACTGGGAGGACGGCGTGGGGCCGCGCGAAAGACGCCCGCGCCGTCTCGACCTTGCATGGTATTCGACGGAAACGAATCAATTCGGCACCAATGAGTTCATCGAGTGGTGCCGGGCGCTCGATATCGAGCCTATGTACGGCGTGAATCTGGGCACGCGAGGGCCCGACGAGGCCCGCCGCTTCATCGAATACTGCAACCATCCGGGCGGCACGGCGCTGTCCGATCTGCGCCGCGAGCACGGCTATGAAAAACCGCACGACATCAAGTTCTGGTGTCTCGGCAACGAGATGGACGGCCCCTGGCAGATCTGCCGCAAGACCGCGGAGGAATATGGGCGCGCTGCGCTGGAGACCGCCAAGGTGATGCGCTCGGTGGACCCGACGATTCAACTCGCGGCTTGCGGCTCTTCCACGCACGAGATGCCGACCTACGGTATCTGGGAGGATCGTGTCCTCGATCACTGCTTCGAGCAAGTCGATTTCATTTCGCTGCACACCTACTTCGAGAATAGGCGCGATTCGACGGCCGAATTCTTCGGCAACATCGAAGTCATGGACCTGTTCATCAAGGAAATCGCGGCCGTGGCGGACAGCGTGGCGGCACGCAAGCATTCATCCAAGCGGATCATGCTGTCGTTCGACGAGTGGAACGTGTGGTACAAGGCACGCACCATCAATGATTTGCGCAAGCCGGGTTGGCCGGAGGCTCCGCGCCTCATCGAAGAGGTCTACAACCACGAAGATGCCATTGTGGTCGGAGGCGCGTTGATCACGATGATGAACAATGCGGACCGAGTGAAAAGCGCTTGCCTCGCGCAGCTCGTCAACGTCATCGGGCCGATCATGACCGAGCCGGGCGGCCGCGCGTGGCGGCAGACCATCTTTCATCCGTTCTCGCATGCGTCCAAATTCGGGCACGGGCGCGTGCTCAAGCCCGTTATCGAATCCCCGGCTTACGAGGCGGAAACCTTTCCTGAGATTCCATATCTGTGCGCCGCGGTGGTAGACGATCGCGCCACGGGCAAGACGGTGGTATTCGCGCTGAATCGACATCTGAGCGACGATATGGAACTCGATATCGAGTTGCGCGGTCTCGGTCGAGAGCGCGCGCTCGATCAGGCGATCGAGTTGTATCATGCCAACATGAAAGCGGTGAACACGGTGGATGCGCCGATGACGGTGGCGCCGACAATCAACACCGCCGTGTCGGTCGATGGCGAGCGCGTCAGAGCGAAGCTCAAGCCGGGCTCGTGGAACGTGATTGTGACGACCGCAAGATAACGCGGCACGGACGCCCTGGTGCGCGATGCCTATGAAGGGGAAGTGATGTTCGAGCGCGAACCGATCGTTGGCAATATTACGACGCAGATCGCGAAGATAATCGGCATGCGCGTGGTCTCGGGCGAGTTCGCGCCGGGCGATGCGCTGCCGGTTGAAAGCGAACTATGCAGCGCGTATGGCGTGAGTCGAACGACGTTGCGCGAAGCGATCAAGCAACTGGCCGGCAAACGGCTCATTGCGGTTTCGCCAAAAATCGGCACCCGTGTCTTGCCTTTCTCCGATTGGAATTTATTGGATCGCGACGTGCTCGCGTGGCGGCTCAACGCGCAGTTCGATTCGAAGATCGTCGAAGACATTTTCGAAATGCGACTGTGTTTCGAGCCGCGTGCGAGTTTTTTAGCCGCGCGTCACGGTAAGGAGGAGACGTTTCAAATCATCGAGCGGCGTTATCTGGAACTCGCGGCGGCCTACGGACAATCGGCGCAGCATGGCGCTTCCGATATTCGCGCCGCGGCCGACGCGAACCTCGAATTTCATCTCGCGATTATCACGGCGTCGCAAAACGGGATGTTTATTACGATCGGCAATGCCATTAAAGCCGCATTGCGCGTCTCGTCGGAAATGATGCAGCGTCAAGCAGCACAGCCGAGCGAGGACCTCGAACTGCACGATGCGGTGCGCAGGCATATCGTGGCGCGCGAGGCCGATAAGGCGTCGGCTGCGATGACACGTTTGCTCGAATCGTCGCGGGAGCGGATACAGCGCTATACGATTGCGCCGTAAGCTAGGGTGAGGTACTCGAGACGGGCGCTACGACGAGAACAACCGTCGTAGCGCCATGGCGTGCTTTACGCCTGCACGGTGTCGGCGACTTCCTTGAAGTCTTCGATCTGATCGAAGTTCATGTACTTGTAGATCTTGTCGCCGTTGGCGGTCAGCACGCCCATGTCGGCCATGTACTCTTCCTTGGTCGGGATCTTGCCCAAGCGCGAGCAGATCGCGGCCAGTTCTGCCGACCCGAGATACACGTTCGTGTTCTTGCCGAGACGATTCGGGAAGTTACGCGTCGACGTCGACATGACCGTTGCGCCTTCACGCACCTGTGCCTGGTTGCCCATGCACAGCGAGCAGCCCGGCATTTCGGTCCGCGCGCCGGCGGTGCCGAACACACCGTAGTGGCCTTCCTCGGTCAACTGCTTTTGGTCCATCTTCGTCGGCGGTGCCACCCAGAGCTTGACCGGGATGTCGCGCTTGCCTTCGAGCAGCTTCGACGCCGCACGGAAGTGGCCGATGTTCGTCATGCACGAGCCGATGAACACTTCGTCGATCTTGGCCCCGGCAACTTCGGACAGCGTCTTGACGTCGTCCGGATCGTTCGGGCAAGCCACGATCGGCTCGTGGATATCGGCCAGATCGATTTCGATCACGGCGGCGTATTCGGCGTCGGCATCCGGCGACAGCAATTGCGGATCGGCCAGCCATTGCTCCATCGCGGCGATGCGGCGTTGCAGGCTGCGCGGGTCTTGATAGCCCTGCGCGATCATCCACTTGAGCAGCGTGACGTTGCTGTTCAGGTATTCGATGATCGGCTCTTTGTTCAGATGAACCGTGCAACCGGCGGCCGAGCGCTCGGCGGAAGCGTCCGACAATTCGAATGCCTGCTCGACCTTCAGATCGGGCAGACCTTCGATTTCGAGGATGCGGCCGGAGAAGATGTTCTTCTTGCCTTGCTTCGCAACGGTCAGCATCCCTTGTTTGATGGCGTACAAGGGGATCGCGTTGACGAGGTCGCGCAGCGTGACGCCCGGTTGCATCTTGCCCTTGAAGCGCACCAGCACCGATTCCGGCATGTCGAGCGGCATCGTGCCCGTGGCGGCCGCGAAGGCGACCAAGCCCGAGCCTGCAGGGAAGCTGATGCCGATCGGGAAGCGCGTGTGCGAATCGCCGCCCGTGCCGACCGTGTCGGGCAGCAGCATGCGGTTCAGCCACGAGTGGATGACTCCGTCGCCCGGGCGCAGCGCGATACCGCCGCGCGTGCTGATGAAGTTCGGCAGCGTTTGGTGCGTTTTCACGTCCACCGGCTTCGGATAGGCAGCCGTGTGGCAGAACGATTGCATGACCAGGTCGGCCGAGAAGCCGAGGCACGCCAGGTCTTTCAGTTCGTCGCGGGTCATCGGGCCCGTGGTGTCTTGCGAGCCGACCGACGTCATCTTCGGTTCGCAGTACGTGCCCGGACGCACGCCTTGGCCTTCCGGCAGACCGCAAGCGCGGCCGACCATCTTCTGGGCGAGCGAGAATCCCTTGTTGGTATTGACCGGTTGCTGCGGCAGACGGAACAACGTGGACGGTGCAAGACCCAGCGCTTCGCGCGCCTTGGCTGTCAAGCCGCGGCCGATGATCAGAGGAATGCGGCCGCCGGCGCGCACTTCATCGAACAGGACTTCCGACTTGACCTGGAATTGCGCGATCACTTCGCCGTTCTTCAGTGCCTTGCCTTCATACGGACGCAGTTCGACGACGTCGCCCATTTCCATCTTCGAGACGTCGAGTTCGATCGGCAGGGCGCCGGCGTCTTCCATCGTGTTGTAGAAGATCGGGGCGATCTTGCCGCCGAGGCACACGCCGCCGAAGCGCTTGTTCGGCACGTACGGGATGTCCTCGCCCGTGAACCACAGCACCGAGTTCGTGGCCGACTTACGCGACGACCCCGTGCCCACGACGTCGCCTACGTAGGCGACGAGGTGGCCCTTTTCCTTCAGCGATTCGATGAATTTGACCGGACCACGCTTGCCGTCTTCTTCCGGCGTAATGCCGGGACGGGCGTTCTTGAGCATCGCCAGTGCGTGCAGCGGGATGTCGGGGCGCGTGGTGGCATCCGGGGCCGGGGAGAGATCGTCGGTGTTCGTCTCGCCCGGCACCTTGAAAACGGTGATCGTCAGGCTTTGCGGCACTTCGGGGCGGCTCGTGAACCATTCGGCGTCGGCCCAGCTTTGCATGACGGCGCGCGCGTTGGCGTTGCCCTTGTCGGCCAGTTCCTTGACGTCGTGGAACTGGTCGAACATCAACAGGGTTTTCTTCAGCGCGTCGGCGGCCACGGCACCCACTTCAGCGTCGGACAGCAACTCGATCAGCGGCTGAATGTTATAGCCGCCCAGCATCGTGCCGAGCAGTTCGGTGGCGCGTGCGCGCGAAATCAGCGGGCAGGCGGTCTCACCCTTGGCGACAGCGGCCAGGAACCCGGCCTTCACGCGGGCTGCTTCGTCCACGCCCGCGGGGACGCGGTGCGTGATCAGATCGAGCAGCGCCTGCTCTTCGCCGGCGGGCGGATTCGTCAGCAGTTCCATCAGCTCGGCGGTCTGTTGAGCCGTGAGCGGCAGGGGAGGGATACCGAGCGCGGCGCGTGCGGCCACGTGTGCACGAAAGTTTTCAAGCATGGGGGACCTGCTGGTATGGCGTTTCAGGGGCGGTTTGTCAGGCGATCCGAGGGCGTTGTACGCCCGGGACGCTGCTCCGTACGCGATTCTATGCGCGATGGCGAGGATCGTCAAATATCTTATATCTTATATAAGACTCCGCCGGCGGAACGATAGGATCACGGGCGGAACGCAGATCCGGGCGCAAAAAAAACCGCTGCCCGAGGAAGGCAGCGGTTCTGTCATCGCGACGTGGATTGCGGGGAGAGGACCTAGCGCGACTGCGCCGGCCTCAAGCGGGGCCCTGAGCGGGCCGATTCTATTACTGACCCACCGGCGACTTGGTGCTTGGCGTGGCGAGCGTATTGTTTGCTCCATACGCGGGCGTCGCGACCGTCGAATTTGTATTCATGTTCGCGCCGTTCTGTTGCCCGGAATTTTGCCAGCCTGCGCCGCTATCGGAAACGGGAGAGCCGGGCGTGCCGTAGCCGCTCGACGTATCTGCCGCTGCCGGCGATTTGACGCTAGGGGTGGCGAGCGTGTTATTGGCTTGTGCGAAAGCGCCGCCCGACGACGCCAGTGCCGCGACTGCTGCGATAAGTATGCCGATTGTCTTGTTCATGATCGTCCTCCTGGTTTAACTTATCAATTCTAGGAAAGGGAAGGCCGGCCATTAATCGCGATGTTGGCAATGGTGAATTTCGTTTCTCGAAGGCTAAGGATCTGAACGTCGGCTTCATTTCAGTCGAGTGTCATTCGTTTCTTCTCGCAGTAACTCGACGAACGCGCGTAGTCCCGCGGGAATGTGCCGATTGCCGGGGAAATAGAGAAAGAGCCCGGGAATGACCGGGCACCAATCGACTAACAAGGCGACCAGTCGCTTTTTCGCGAGCGCATCGCGTGCATAAGGCTCGGGCACGTAAGCGATGCCGAGCCCGTCGATCGCGGCTTCCGTCATCAACGTATTGTTATCGAGCGTGAGCGCGCCGGGAGGATCGATCGTGAACGCTTGCCCGTGGCGGGCGAATTCCCAGCGATAGCGCTTTCCCCCGGGCAATCGTTGCCGGATGCAACGATGCGAATGCAACTCCTCCGGCGAGTTCGGTTTGCCATGTTGACGCAAATAGCGCGGCGATGCGACGGTAAGAAACCGTAGGTCTTCGCTGACACGCACCGCGATCATGTCTTTGTGGACGGCTTCGCCGAGCCGCACGCCCGCGTCGAAACCTTCGGCGACGATATCGATGAACCGCCCCTCCGAGACGAGATCGAGCTCCATTTGCGGGTACTTCGCTAGAAAGCGCGGCACGACACTTTGCAACAGCGCGCGAATTGCGCCGTCGTTACCGTTGATCCGTAGCGTTCCGCGCACGGCTTTGTCGTCGCGCGCGATGTCGTCCAGCACATGATCGAGCTCGGTGAGCACCGGACGCAGTCGCGCCAATAGCCGTTCACCGGCTTCAGTCAGCGATACGCTGCGCGTGGTTCGATGCAATAGGCGCACGGCCAGATCGTCTTCGAGTCCACGCATCGCGTGGCTCAGCGCCGAGCGAGATAGGCCCAGTTCGCCCGCGGCTTTAACGAAGCTGCGCCGCGCGGCGACCATCGCGAAGGCGCGCAAATCGTCGAGCGTCGGTTGGCCCATTGGTGAATTTCCCTCAACAAGAGATACCGATTAGGGGTACTTCTGCCACGAATCATAGCGCTCTACGATGAATACTCAATCTTTCGAGGAGCACGAACGTGGCGAAGCATTGGTTGATAACGGGCGCATCGAGCGGTTTGGGACGCGGGATGGCGGAGCGAGTGCTAGCGCGCGGCGACGACGTCGTCGCGACGTTGCGCAAGCGCGGTGCGCTCGACGATTTGCTCGAGCAATACGGCGATCGTCTGCATGTCGTCGAATGCGACTTGACGCGCGTGGGGACGATTCGGGCCGCGGCCGAGCAGGCGTTCGCGTCGCGCGAGCGTATCGACGTTGTGGTTAGCAACGCGGGATATGGATTGTTTGGAGCCGCGGAGGAATTGCGCGACGAACAGATCGATCGGCAGATCGCGACGAATCTAACCGGTTCGATCCAACTCATTCGCGCGGTTTTACCGCGCTTAAGGGAGCAGGGCGGCGGGCGAATCGTGCAAACGTCATCGGAGGGTGGGCGTATCGGATACCCTGCCTTTAGCGTCTATCACGCCACCAAATGGGGCATCGAGGGCTTTATCGAGGCGGTTGCAAAAGAGGTCCGAGGGTTCGGCATCGACTTCTTGATAGTGGAACCCGGTGCGACGCGGACGAACTTCGGCGCGGGCCTCGATCGCGCCGAACCGCTGCCGGTGTACGAGGAGACGAGCGTCGGTGAAATCCGTCGGGCGCTCGATGCGGGCTACTTCGAATTTGCCGATGCGGGAAAGACAGTCGATGCGGTCATCGCAACGATCGATAGCGCGGCCCCGCCGCTGCGTCTGGCGCTGGGCCGGTCGGCATATGAATCGATTCGCGCATCGCTCGTTAGGCAGCTCGAGGAACTCGAGCCGCAAAGGGACATTGCGTTATCGGTGATGTCGCGTGCCTAGCCGCTGCCGCTCGGCGCAACGCGGAGCGTGCCGTTCAATCTCGCTTAGGGTCGATCGTCAATCGATCCGCTAGACCGCTGACGAATAGATCTAGGCCGAACTCGAAAGCGTCGTCGGGATCGATCGGGGTCAATACGAATTCAGAGCTCGAATCCCTATCGTTGGGTCCACGTTCGGTCGGTGCCTGTCGCTCGGGGGGCGAAACCGTGCGCGTGGGCCGCGCCTGCTGTTCCAATACGCAGCCAACGACGTATTGGCTCACGTTCAAGAGCGCCATATGAGCATCGGCTTCGCTGAAGCCCGCTCGCACGAGCGACTGAACCATGGGTTGCATCGCTGCGATTTCCTCTTGATTCGGCGTCGTGCCGGCGTGCAGCAAAGCGCCGTCGCGATACGCCAGGAGCGCACGACGGAAGCTGCGCGCCAAATCCGCGAACCACGCGCGCCAATCCGTGCTCTCTTCGGGCATCCGAAAAGTGTGATGCCGGGCCAGCACCAACGAAGCCATTTCGCCGAGCAGCGTGGCCTTGTCGCGGAAATGCCAATAGAGCGATGCGGACTCGACGCCGAGCTTCTGCGCCAGCCGCCTAGTCGATAGACCGTCCAATCCCACTTCATCCAGCAATTCGAGGGCGGCGCTCACCACTTCCTCGCGTCGAATCTTTGCCATGCGTTGACTCTCTATCAGTGATAGATTTAAACTTATCAGTGATAGATTTTAGCGCAACCTCACCAGAACAAGGATTGACAACCATGATTGAACGCCCCTCGATCGCGATCGTCGGCGCCGGTCCCGCGGGCTTGACCGCGGCGAACGTGCTCGATCGTTCAGGTTGGCGCTTTGAGGTCTTCGAAGTGGAGCAGTCGATCGGCGCGCGCGATCAGGGAGGCTCGCTCGATCTCCATCCGCAAGAGGGGCAGCTTGCGCTCGAAAAAGCCGGGTTGCTGGACGCATTTTTTGCCGTCGCTCGCCATGAAGATCAGGAGCAGCGCGTCTACGATTACCGCACCGCCCATCTCATTCGCGAAATCATTCCGGAGCCCGGAAAGGGCGATCGTCCGGAGATCGATCGGTTGCTGCTCAGAACGCTGTTGCTTGAACTGCTTCCTGAAGGCAGCGTTCGATGGAATGCGCCGATCAATAAAGTGCAGGCGCAGCCGGACGGGCGATACATGCTTCACAGCGCGACGGGAGTGATGGGGCCGTTCGACCTCGTGATCGGTGCGGACGGTGCTTACTCGAAGGTTCGCGCTGCTCTCACGGATGTGCGCCCGAACGATACCGGCGTTGCATTCGCCGAGCTATGGCTGAGCGACGTGGACCGTCTGCATCCCGACCATTCGGCACTCGTCGGGCATGGGATGATGATTTCCTTGCACGATGGCGCGGGGATCATCGCGCAGCGCAACGGCAACGAGACGATTCGGGTCTATGCCGCGTTTCGCACGACGCCTGGAGAAGGGGGGTGGCCAACCGTATCGTTGAGCAACGTCACGAAAGACACACTGCGTGCGCGCTTCGCCGGGTGGGCGCCGTCACTTGTCTCTCTGATAACGGATGCCGATGCAATCGTGGCTGTGCGGCCTGTCGTTAGCTTGCCCCCGGGGCTTCGTTGGCCGCAACGCGATGGTTTGACGTTGGTTGGCGATGCCGCTCATGTCATGCCGCCGCTCGGAGTAGGTGTCAATCTAGCGATGCTCGATGCCGCCGAACTTGCGGAAGCACTAATAGGCAGCGTCGATTGGCGGCAAGCCGTTCGCGAGTATGAGAAGGTGATGCTCGATCGCGCCGAGCGCATTTCCGTGCACTGCAACGCGGCGTTTGACGAGATGTATAGCGAAGCCGGCGCGCAGGCGGTAATTGACAATCTGGATGGGCGTTGACGTTCGTCCGCCGGGTGCCGTTCAGCGGGTACAGGCCGTAACGGCCTGTACGAACGCGTCTTGTTCGGCAGGATTTAGAAAGAAGGCTTCGAGACTCGTGTGCTCGTCGTTTGCGATTTGCCGCAGGCATTCGGTGTTATTTGTGCGAATGCTCGAAGGCGCATAAATGATAGCCGCCACGAACGCTGCCGTTGCTACAAGCGTCACGCAGGCGGCCACCATCCATCGCATTGCTTCGACCGGTTTCCAAGATTGCCGCCGCGAAGATTGCAGCGGGGCCGTTGCTTGCGTCGATCCATTTTTCATTTCGTTGCTCCGTTTGGTTAGCAAGACAATCATTTGAGGCGAAAAACCGGCGCTTAGGAAAGTGCCTTCCTGATGCCGTGCATGCTGGAGACAGCCGATTGAAACAAATCCGTGCCAACTTTTTCGCGCAGCGTTTTCGCGATCTGCGCACTCGCGTCGTTGATAGGCCGGTCAAGCGCCTTCCCTGCGCGAGTAGGGTAAACGCCCCATTCTCTGCCATCGGATTCAGCCTGACGACGTTCGACCAACTGCTTCTGGCAGAGGTTATCGATCAACCGGGTAGCGGTGGGGCGCGCAATCCCCAGTACGTCCGCGATTTGGCTGCTAAGGCACCCCGGCGAGGCAAGCACCACGCGCAGCACGAATCCCTGCGCCGGCGTTAGCCCGAAGGGCGCGTACGCAGCAGACCATTCGCGCTCGGCAAGACGTGCAAGCGCCGAGGAGTTGAAGTAAAGGCAGTGATCGAACATGACGTCATTAAAGCGCAAAACGGTTAGCAAGACAACTAAAATTCCACTACGGCTGTGGCGCACTGTGGAATCATGCTCAGACCTCATCCCCCGCGTTCGATTATCACGGAAGCCATGAACGATATTCCTTACGGTAATGCCCTAATCATCGGCGCTGGTTTTGGGATTAGCGGCGCGCTCACTCGCGCGCTGCGTTCCGCCGGCCTTCCCGTTGTCATCGCCTCACGTAACGTGGACAAGCTGGCACCGCTGGTGAGCCAGACCGATGCCGTCGCGTTGCAAGCCGATGCCTCGGATGCAAGCCAAGTCGAGCGGCTTTTCCAGGAGACGCAGGCGCGAATCGGCGTCCCCGAGATTGTCATTTACAACGCCAGCAGGATCGTCCGCGGCCCTATCGCCGACCTCGACGCGGAACAAGTCGAACAGGCGCTGGCCGTGACCGCAATGGGCGCATTTCACGCGGTACAGCAAGCCGCGAAGCGCATGGTCCCCGTGGGAAAAGGTGCGATCCTATTGACCGGCGCGACCGCGGGCGTCAAGGGGTTTGCTCGATCCGCGCCGTTTGCGATGGGTAAGTTCGCGCTACGGGGATTGGCCCAAAGTGCCGCGCGCGAACTGGCGCCCCAAGGCATCCATGTCGCCCATGTAATCGTGGACGGCGGCGTGCGAGCGAACGGCCAAGCGGACGCGTCGGACCGCACGCTCGATCCGGACGCTATCGCGCAAACCTATCTCGATCTTTTGCGTCAGCATCGCAGCGCCTGGTCGTGGGAAATCGAAGTGCGGCCTTGGGTGGAGAGCTTTTGAACGATGGATCTCTTCTCGCCAGCCGAACGATATCTACAAGATTTTCATGCGCGCCGGCCAGGCGCGACCAGCGCGGCGTTTTCCGCGCTACCGGCCACGACGAAGTCGCGTACTTACAAATCCTCCTATGAGGTGCTGGCCGCTGTCGTGCGTGACTTGCCACTCCCGAGCACGGTGCTCGACGTCGGTTGTGGCGATGGACATCTTCTCGGTCTTCTCGATAAGGCGTCGAATTCATCAACGCTCATCGGAGTAGATCTCAGTGATGGCGAACTGAACGTCGCTAGACGCACGCTGCCGAGTCACGTGCTGTTGCTAAGAGAGCGTGCGCAACAGATGTCACTGGCCAGCGAGTCGATCGATGTTGTCGTATCGCACATGGCCTTGATGCTCATGGACGACATTGAGAGCGTGCTTTCGGAGATACATCGCGTTCTCGTTTCTGGCGGGAAGCTTGCCGGAATCGTCGGGCGCACCTTTTTATTAGGCCCGCTGCACCCCTGCGCGCCGCAAGCTAAGAGATGCGCTCATTGCGGAAACCTCTAGCATGCTGGACCGTGACGGCCGGCTTCAAACAGGTTGGGGGCTTCGCTTGATTCAAGCGCGCGCACGCTAGACGACATCCTTTAGGCACGTCCGAGTTGAGCGTATATGAAAGGTAAACTTGCAAGTTTGACTTTCGTTAAATATAGTGTCGCCATGAGAACCGAGGGTTCAGCCAAGCGGGCCCGGTTTCCGTTCAACAAGGAGCGTTCGATGCCGTGGCTTTCACTGCTTGCATATTTCTTGGGCGGCTTCTTTTTGGCGAACGCTGTGCCGCATGTCGTAAGCGGCGTGATGGGACGGCCGTTTCAGAGCCCCTTCGCGAAACCGCCCGGAGAGGGGCTATCTTCTTCGAGCGTCAACGTGCTGTGGGGATTCTTCAATCTGGCTATCGGTTATCTGTTGGTTTGCCGTGTCGGTGATTTCCAATTGAGGAGTACCGCGGACATCGTTGCGGTCGGCGTGGGTGCACTTCTTATTTCACTTTTTTCGGCACGCCATTTCGGCCGCTTCAACGGCGGGCGGGCGCCAAGCCATCCCTGATCATCGGTTCTCGATTGGCGGGCTCGAACGCGGACTGCGCGAATGGCGTGACTGTGGCATCCTTGAGCGAGCGCAATTCAACATCTCGCTCCGGATCCATTTCCCTACCTCCCGCGACCTACCATGCCTCGAAAGCCCGTCCCCGTGCGCCAAGATTGGATCACACACGCCAAGACCGCGGACGGCATCGAGCGCATCGAGGCTTGGTTTCAAGGCAACGCGTATGCGATGCATCGGCACGACACGTATGCGATCGGCCGTACCCTGGCGGGAGTGCAAAGCTTCAACTATCGCCGTAGCCGGCGCGACAGCCTCCCGGGAAATACGATGGTGCTTCATCCCGACGAAGCGCACGACGGGCAAGCCGGTACGCAAGAAGGTTTCCGCTATCGCATGATCTACGTGGAGCCGGTGCTCTTTCAAGACGCACTCGGCGGTCGTGCGTTGCCGTTCATCGAAGGCGGCGTGACGAACGATCCGCGAATCGCAGCGGCGACGGAAGCGCTACTGCAACGAATCGGGCAAACGATTGAGCCGCTGGAGCAAAGCGACGCGCTGTCCGAACTCGCGCACGCGTTGGCCGCGGTCGCGGGGACACCTCGTTCGCGAGGCAACGGCGATTACCTCGCGGCACGTCGCGCACGAGACTATCTCTACGCGAATTTCACGCGCACAGTCACGCTCGATGAATTGGAAATCGCAACAGGTCGAGACCGCTGGAGTTTGTCCCACGATTTCCGTACTTACTATGGCACCAGCCCATACCGCTATCTGACGATGCGCCGCCTCGACGCGGTACGCCGCTTGATGCTTGCCGGCATGTCGCTTTCGAGCGCGGCGGCCGATGCGGGATTCGCCGATCAGAGCCACATGACGCGTCATTTTTTGAAGACGTTCGGACAGACGCCGGGGCACTGGCTGCAAGTCGTAAATGCTGTACGAGGCCGCTAAACGTTTTCCCACGATCGTTCAATACGGTGCTAGGGCGGCTGCGTATTCTCGTCAGTACATCCTACCTGTACGGAGAGAACGATGTCGGCATCAACACATTCCCAAGCCTCGCCTGCCGCGCGTGGCAAATGCGAAGCCATCGATTTGCTGGGTAAGGTCAGCTTGATCGACGGCCACTGGCAGCAGCGCGTGATCGCGGAAATGAACGATTACCAGTTCAAAGTCGCTAAGCTGCTCGGTGAGTTTGTGTGGCACCAGCATAGCGATACGGATGAAACGTTTATCGTGCTGGACGGCGAACTGCGGATCGACTTTCGGGGCAGCCCTCAAGGCGACGGATCGATCGTGCTGCGTGCGGGTCAGATGGCCGTTGTCCCGAAAGGCGTCGAACATAAACCTTGGGCGCAGGGCGAGGTCAAACTGCTGCTCATCGAGCCCCGTGGTGTGGTGAATACGGGGGACGGCGCAACGAGCGAACGCACCGTCGCCAACGATCAATGGATTTGACGTTGAGATGACGAGTGCCTAAGCGATAGAGAAAACGCCTGTCTCGTCAGAAAAGACAGGCGTTGCCTATGAGTTTGCTTAGCGCATCCCGCCACTGGCAACGATCCGTTCGCCCGTGAGCCAACCTGAGTCGTCGGATGCGAGAAATACGGCAATCGAAGCGATATCGTCAGGCTGACCCACGCGTCCGAGCGGCGTTTGGCTGACCGCCATCGTTTCGAAGTCCGATCCGGCGATGCCGGCCGCATGCGTGCCTTCCGTGATCACAATGCCCGGATTGATCGCATTGACGCGGATCTTCTTCGGCCCCAACTCGCGTGCTAGGACACCTGTGATGGCATCGACGGCGCCTTTCGTACCCGAATAGACCGCGGATCCCGGCGGAGTGATCGTAGTTACCACTGAACTGACGTTGATCACGCTCGCACCCTCGCCAAAATGCTTCAGCGCGGCCCGCGTCGTGAGCAACACCCCGAGTACGTTCGTGTTGAACTGCCGGTGGAATTGTTCTTCAGTGAATTCTTCAATCGGCGCTAATTCATAGACGCCAGAATTGTTGACGAGAATATCGAGACGCCCGTAGCTTTCGATGGCTGCGTCGATGATGCCTTGCGCATCCGCGGCTTTGGACACATCGCCGCCAACCGCGATCGCTTTACCGTTGGCCGACGTGATTTCGGCGACGACGGCATCGGCTCCCGCCTTGCTGCTTGCATAATTGACGACCACCGACGCGCCTTCGCGCGCCAGCGCCTTGGCGATACCTGCGCCAATCCCCTTCGACGCACCGGTGACAACGGCCACTTTGCCTGCGAGCTTACCCATATCCATTTCTCCCATCGAATCGATCAGATTGAAAGGAACCGGCTGCGCTTAGGCTAGCCGGTCCGCGTTAGACTGAATGTAGACAGTCGCGGTGGATGGAAAAAGCGGCTCGAGACGAATTAACTTGAGGGGTTTGACGAACAATCCTTTCAAGCGGATATGACGGGCTTAAACGGTGGAGGGCGCCGGTTTGCCTCTTGACGATCGACCATCCAGCCCGGATAGGAAGGGGGCAGGGCACTCACGGTATCGAGGCGCGAAAGCTCTTCGCCGGTCAAGAGGATATCGGCTGCGCGCAGGTTGTCCTCGAGTTGTTCGACTCGTTTGGCACCGATAATGACGCTCGTGACATGAGGTTTGGCGAGCAGCCACGCAAGCGCGATCCGGGCGACGGAAACACCGCGGGCGTCAGCGATGGTCCGCATTTCAGCCACGCACGGCCACGCCCGTTCCAAATCTACCGGCGGAAAGTCGAAATGCGTTCGCCGAGAACCTTCTTCGGTCGATGCGCCGGGGCCAAACTTTCCGGAGAGCAAACCGCCTGCGAGAGGCGACCAAACGAGCAGCCCCATTTGGTCTTCGGTCACGAGCGGTACCAGTTCGCGCTCGACATCTCGCCCGGCGATGGAATAGTAGGCTTGAAGCGTCTCGAAGCGCGTGGCATGAAGCGCCGCGCTCAGGCCCAGTGCTTTACCGATCTTGCCCGCGCGCCAATTCGATACGCCGACATAACGGACGAGGCCCTGCCGCGTGAGATCGTCGAGGGCGCGCAGCGTCTCTTCGACGGGCGTGACGGAGTCGTTGGCATGGATCTGATAGAGATCGATGTGATCGACTTGGAGCCGTTCCAGGCTTCTCTGTACCGAATCCATGATATGCCCGCGTGACGCGCCCTGGTCGTTGGGTTTGGGGCCCATTGCACCCGCTGTCTTCGTCGCAAGGACGATGTCGCTGCGCGGCACGCCGAGGTCCTTGAGCGCTTGCCCGACTAAGCGTTCTGATTGACCGAAGGAATAGATATCGGCCGTGTCGATAAAATTGACGCCCTCGGCCAGCGCGCGGGCGATCAATTGATTCGCTTCCTCCTGACCGACCGAGCCGATGGCGCGCCACATGCCGGCGTCGGCGTTGCCGCCTAGCGTCATCGTGCCTAAGCATAGTTCGGAGACATATAGACCGGTGCGGCCGAGCTGTTTGTATTTCATGGCGACTCCCTACGTGATCTTGGGGGATAAGCGCTGAGGCGCCGTTCGCGACTTCCCGCGCGGCCGGATTCAGTTGGCCTGCTGTCGTGACTGTTCCCTTTCGTTTAACTTCCCCCTGATGGAGGACGCGGAAAACTAGTCTATTGAGCCGCGACTGAGTTATAAATGAGGCCCAATTGAACGTACCGTTCCTCTTCCGGTGAACAATGCAGAATCTTGATGCGCTGTTGATCTTTGCCCGAGTTGCCGAAATGACGAGCTTCACGCGGGCTGCCGAGAGTTTGGGCATCCAGAAGGGGCGTGTTTCCACGGTGGTTCGCACCCTTGAACGCGATGTCGGAGCGACGCTCTTTCACCGGACCACGCGGAGCGTGCAACTGACTGAGGATGGCCGAGCCTTTTATGCACGCGCGCGCGACCTGCTGGCGGAAGTCGAGGAATTGCAGTCGATGTTCGCGGATAGCGGCGCGCCGCTGCGGGGAAAACTGCGCGTGGACATGTCGACCGAATTGGCTCGCAATGTCGTGGTGCCCGCGCTGCCGCAATGGTTTGCGGCGCATCCTGAATTGGAGTTGGAGCTTTCCAGCACCGATCGGCGCGTCGATCTCGTTCAGGAGGGGTTCGATTGTGTGATTCGATTGGGTCCGATCGTCGACGAGACGCTGGTTGCTCGGCCACTCGGCAAGCTGCGCATGGTCAATGCGGCGAGCCCCGGGTATCTGAAACGGTATGGTGTGCCGCATACGCTGGACGATTTGCGCATTCAAGGGCATCAAATGGTGCACTACACGCGCACATTCGGCAGCAAGCTTGCCGGTTGGGAATATCCGCACGGCGATGGCTATGCGTCACTTCCGTTGCCCGGCCTGATGCACGTCAATAACGTGCAGGCGTATCACGCGGCTGGGCTTGCGGGCATCGGCTTGATCCAAGCGGGGTATCCGGGGCTCGCGCAATACATTCGATCCGGCGCGCTGGTCGAGGTTCTTCCGGATCTGAGGCCCAAGCCGTTGGACGCGTGGCTCGTCGTGGCGCATCGGCGAAATCTTTCGCAACGGGTTCGGGCGTTTATGAATTGGATCGAGAACGTGTTGGAGCCTTATTTCGATTGAATTCATCGACAGGTTCAAGTCGCGATTGCGCTGCGCTCGAACTCCCTTCCAAGCGCTGCGGAATAGCGCCGGCTCAGGAACCGGCACTCGTGCTTCAACATGCCGTACACGATGAAATCGGTTCGATCGCCGGCGCCTTCCCGCATGACGCCTTCGCGGACAAATCCGAGATTCTCGTCGAGCAACTGAGCGCCGATATTGTCTGTCCGCACGAGCCCGGTTACCCGATGGCAGCCGAGCACCTGGAACGGATACATGAATGCGGCGCACACGAAGGCCGGTGTGATCAGATGGCGCGAGCCGTTCAGCGCAAAATGCATCAGCACGTTGGGTCCGTTGTGCCCTTGGTAGACGACCCCCGCCACGATCTCGCCGTCTTTCTCGAGTCCGATCGTCGAGTAGTCGTCGTACCTGCTTTCCCCCGTCATGCGGGCGACAAAGGCCATCACTTCTTCGCTCCGGTCGAATAGAACGCGACGCATCGCTTCACCTCGCTTCGGTAGGTGTCATTTCGGGAGCGGAATGCCGAACTGCTGCAGCGTCGGGTTCACGTTAGACGCGAATTCGTTCTGATGGTGTTTCTTTTGCACGGCCTGAACGATGGCCATCACGATACCCGCGATGCCGGCGATGCCGGCGCCAACCGCCAGTATCGGCGTTGCTGCCGCGAGGCCGCCGGCCACCGCGCCCAGTACGCCATCGGCGGCGGCTGCGCCGCCCTCTGCGCCGGCGACGGCGCCTTCCGCACCCGCTGCCGCACCTTCGGCCGCGCCGTCGGCTCCGCCCACGGC
>NZ_QUBS01000070.1 GCF_003390925.1 Trinickia diaoshuihuensis
GGCGCGCGAGCGGACGGCGGCTCGCGCCGCGCGGCGGGCATCGGCGGCACGCTGGCGAGCATCGACGCGCCGCCCTCGACGCGATGGGCGCGCCAACCGGCGACCGCGAGGCCGCCGTAAAGGAGCGCGGTGAGGGCATACAGTACAATATCCATGTTCCAAGTTTACACTAGGCCGCCGCACCCGCCCCGCTAGACAATAGAGAAGCGTGGGCCGGGCTGCCGCCGCTCAGCTCTTCCTACGGCTCCCATGCTCGACACACTCACCCAACGGATGGCGCGCGTCGTCAAGACGCTGCGCGGCGAAGCCCGCCTCACCGAATCGAATACGCAGGAAATGCTGCGCGAAGTGCGGCTCGCGCTGCTCGAAGCCGACGTGGCGCTGCCCGTCGTGCGCGATTTCGTCGCCAAAGTCAAAGAAAAGGCGCTCGGCGAAGAAGTGCTGTCGAGCCTCTCGCCGGGGCAAGCGCTCGTATCGGTCGTGCAGCGCGAGCTCACGGCGGTCATCGGCGGAGACTACGAGGGCCGCGCCGCGGAACTCAATCTTGCCGTCACGCCGCCCGCCGTCATCCTAATGGCCGGCCTCCAAGGCGCGGGTAAGACGACGACCTCGGGCAAGCTCGCGAAGCTTTTGCGCGAGAAGTACAAGAAGAAGGTGCTGACCGTTTCGTGCGACGTGTATCGCCCCGCCGCGATCGCCCAGCTCAAGACGGTGACGGAACAAGTGGGGGCCGACTTCTTCCCATCGGAGCCGAATCAAAAGCCTGTCGATATCGCGCTCGCCGCGCTCGACTGGGCGAAGCGTCATTACCACGACGTCTTGATCGTCGACACGGCCGGCCGGCTCGGTATCGACGAGGCGATGATGCAAGAGATCGCCGCGCTGCATGCGGCCGTCAAGCCGGTCGAAACGCTGTTCGTCGTCGACGCGATGCTCGGCCAAGACGCCGTGAACACGGCCAAGGCGTTCAACGATGCACTGCCCCTGACGGGCGTCGTGCTGACCAAGCTCGACGGCGACTCGCGCGGCGGCGCGGCGCTATCGGTGCGCCACGTGACGGGTAAGCCGATCAAGTTCGTCGGGGTGGCCGAGAAGCTCGACGGACTCGAAGTGTTCTACCCGGAGCGGATGGCGAACCGGATCCTCGGCATGGGCGACATCCTCGCCCTAGTCGAGGAAGCCCAGCGCAACGTCGACGTCAAAGCCGCGCAAAAGCTGGCGGACAAGGTCAAAAAGGGCGGCGACTTCGACCTGAACGACTTCCGCGCCCAGCTTTCGCAGATGAAGAACATGGGCGGCTTGTCCACGCTGATGGATAAATTGCCCGCGCAGTTTCAACAGGCCGCTGCCGGCGCGGACATGAGCCAGGCGGAAAAGCAAATGCGCCGGATGGAAGGCATCATCAACTCGATGACGCCGGCCGAACGCGCGAAACCGGAGCTCATCAAGGCGACGCGCAAGCGCCGCATCGCCGCGGGAGCCGGTGTGCAGGTGCAGGAAGTGAACCGAATGCTCAATCAATACGAGCAGATGCGCACGATGATGAAAAAGCTCAAGGGCGGCAACCTGCAAAAAATGATGCGCGGCATGAAGGGGATGCTCCCAGGCATGCGTTAAGCGTGCGGGGGTTTATGCCGTGGCGCGATAGCGCGCGCCGCATCACACTCCTTGTATACAGTTAGTCACCGCAGGCACAACGCCATGAATCGCGAAGAAGCCCTTCACATCTTTCGCCACTCCGAGGAAATCGTCTCGGCCTCGGAGGTCAACGCATCGATCGCGGCGATGGCCGGCGCCATCCGAACCGAGATCGGCGAGGACTTCCCGCTGCTGCTCTCCGTCATGGGCGGCGCGGCCGTCTTCACGGGCATGCTGCTACCGCATCTCGACTTCCCGCTCGAGTTCGACTACATCCATCTGACGCGCTACCGCAATACGACGCAAGGCAGCACCGATATGCAGTGGCGCGTAGCGCCCGCCGAATCGGTGAAGGAACGGGTCGTACTGGTGTTGGATGACATTCTCGACGAAGGAGAGACGATGGCCGCGATCCGCGACCGGATCTTGGCGATGGGGGCGAAGCGCTTCTTGAGCGCCGTGCTCTGCGAGAAACGCATCTCGAAAGCCAAACCGCTGCGTCCCGATTTCTGCGGTTTCGAAGTGCCCGACCGCTATGTATTCGGGTGCGGTATGGATGCAAAAGGCTACTGGCGCAACCTGCCGACGATCCGGGCGCTGACCGAAGGCGCCTGAGCCGCCCCCCCGGCGAGGGGGCGGCTTCAGCCGCGCTTACGGCTGCGCCGGCTCAGCGCGCGAGCGCTGCGCGGATCTTCTCGGCGGCAAAGCCCGCCGCTTGTTCGATCGGCACGAGCGTCGGCTCGGCATCGCGCCGGCCCTGATACTCGACCTTACCTTCCTTGAGCCCGCGATCGCCGATCACGAGACGATGCGGCACGCCGATCAGTTCCCAATCCGCGAACATGACGCCGGGGCGCTCGCCGCGATCGTCGAGAATCACGTCGACCCCGGCTTCGCTCAACTGGGCGTAAAGCTTATCGGTTTGCTCGCGAACGCTCTCGCTGCGGTCGTACCCCATCGGGCACAGCACCACCTCGAACGGCGCGATCGCCTCGGGCCAGATAATGCCTCGATCATCGAAATTCTGTTCGATCGCCGCGCCGAGAATGCGCGTAATGCCGATGCCGTAGCAGCCCATCACCATCGGCTGCGGCTTGCCGTTTTCGTCGAGGAACGTCGCGCCCATCGCCTCCGAGTACTTCGTGCCGAGTTGGAACACGTGGCCCACTTCGATGCCGCGGCAGATTTCGATCTGCCCCTTGCCGTCAGGCGACGGATCGCCGGGCCGCACGTTGCGGATATCGGCCACCTCGGGCTCGGGTAGATCGCGGCCCCAATTCACGCCGGTCGTGTGGTAGTCCACTTCGTTGGAGCCGACGACGAAATCGCTCATGTTCGCCACAGTGCGATCGGCCACCACTTTCACGGGCTTTTTCGTGCCGATCGGCCCGAGGTAGCCCGGCGGCGTGCCGAACCACTCCACGATTTCAGCCTCCGTCGCAAAGCGAAAACCCGCCAGCCCGGGCAGCTTGCCCACCTTTACTTCGTTCAGATCGTGATCGCCGCGCAGCATCAAGAGCCAGATCGTCGGCTCGGCGCCTTCGTTGTCCGTCGCCAGGATGATCGACTTGATCGTCCGTTCGAGCGGGATGCCGAGAAACTCCGCGACCGCTTCGCATTTGGCCTTGCCCGGCGTCGCCGTCTTTTGCATCGCCTCCCGCGGCGCGGCACGTTCGGCGTACAACGGCAGCGCCTCGGCGGCCTCGACGTTGGCTGCGAAATCGGATGCCGGACAGTAAGCGATATCGTCCTCGCCCGTGGCCGCGATCACGTGAAATTCCTGCGAGCGATTGCCGCCGATCGAGCCGCTATCGGCGTTCACCGCGCGGAACTCGAGCCCGATGCGCGTGAAGATCCGCACATAGGCGTCGAACATCTTGCGATACGACTCTTGCAGTCCCGCCTGGTCCTTGTCGAACGAATAGGCGTCCTTCATCGTGAACTCGCGCCCGCGCATCACCCCGAAGCGCGGCCGAATCTCGTCGCGGAACTTCGTTTGGATCTGATAGAAGTTCACCGGCATCTGCCGGTAGCTCTTGATCTGATTGCGGGCGATGTCGGTGACCACCTCTTCGTGCGTCGGTCCGATCACGAACTCGCTTTGCTTGCGATCTTTGAAGCGCAGCAGTTCCGGCCCGTATTGCACCCAGCGCCCGGACTCCTGCCACAATTCGGCCGGCTGCACGGCAGGCATGAGAAGTTCGAGCGCGCCGGCGCGATCCATTTCCTCGCGCACGATGGCCTCGACCTTACGAATCGAGCGCAGTCCGACCGGCAGGTAGCTATAGATGCCGCCCGCGACGCGCCGGATCATGCCCGCGCGCAACATCAACTTGTGGCTGACGACTTCCGCGTCCGCCGGAGCTTCCTTCAGGGTGCCGATAAAGAAACGTGAGGCTTTCATTCAACGATTTTCCAAAAGCGACAGCCCGCAGCGAGCCGCCGAAAGAAGGGAACGAGTGATTGTAGGGCATCGGCCGGAGCCGCCGCGCAGATGGCTTCATAACCGACGCGCGACGCGATTCATCAGACAAGTCATCGGCGCGCCAGGGCACGATTGTTGCCGTGTCCGAACCCTTATGGTGCATGCCGATGCCAAAGGCTCGTTATCTGTTTATAATCAAAGCAATTTTAAAGGATTCGAAGGTGGTTGTATGCTTGATCGCGAAGGCTTTCGCCCGAACGTCGGCATCATCCTCTTGAACGCGCACAACGAGGTGTTTTGGGGTAAGCGGCTGCGTGAACATTCCTGGCAGTTTCCGCAAGGGGGCATCAAGTATGGCGAGACCCCCTTGCAAGCGATGTATCGGGAGTTACACGAAGAAACCGGCTTGCGCCCCGAACACGTCAAGATCATCGGTCGCACGCGCGACTGGTTGCGTTATGAGGTGCCCGACAAGTTCATCAAGCGCGAAGTACGCGGCCACTACCGCGGCCAGAAACAAATCTGGTTCTTGCTTCGGATGGTCGGGCGCGACTGCGACATCTGCCTGCGCGCCACCGATCACCCGGAATTCGATGCTTGGCGTTGGAACGAGTATTGGGTTCCGCTCGACGCCGTGATCGAGTTCAAGCGGGATGTCTATCAATTGGCGCTGACGGAACTGTCGCGCTTTCTGCGGCGCGCCGTACCGCGCACGGAAAAGCAGCCGCGCGGACCGCAGCACGGCGGGCGTTATCCGCGCATGTCGCCCTCGGCGCAACTTCCGGCGGCCGGCGGTACGCCCTTGCAGGCGACCAACGGCAGCGCGGACGCATCGCCCTACTCCACGCCGAGTTTCATCCTGCCCGACTAACCGGATCCGCCGCCCAAGCGGCGCCCCCGCGCATATCGCTCGCGCGAGCGTGCGCGCGGGCGCTATCATTCGGGTCTCACAATCTTTGTGCCCGATCACCGAGGTACCTACATTGAAAGCGATCGCTCTCGCACTGGCCTGCGTGGCCGGCAGCGGCATCCTGGCCGCCTGCTCGCACATGCCCGCCAACCCCAAAGACGACTCCACGTTTCAGTACTTGCTCGACCGTAAGTCGGAATGGAAGGAAGACAAGGTCGAAACGCTGCCGCCGTTGCCGAGCGAGCATGATTTGATCGCGTTCGACGTATCTCAAAACTCACCGTTGCATTACGCGGTGGATGCGAAGTCGCTGAACGTCGGCTCCGACGGGGTGGTGCGCTATACGGTCGTCATCACGAGCCCGAGCGGCGCGCGTAACGTCAATTACGAGGGGATTCGCTGCGACACGTACGAGTGGCGGCTCTACGCCGGTTTGAATGCCGATCACGACGGCTGGGATCGCTCCGTCGCCAACGACTGGACGCGGATCGAAAACGGCAACCTCAACGCCTATCAAGCGTCGCTCTATCAGGACTACTTCTGCGCCAGCAAAATGGTGACGGGCAACGCGAAGACGATCGTCAACAATATGCGATTCAATCGCACCGCCACGTCGATCAGGCAATGACGTTGGACGCCGGCGTCTGGCTACGCTGGCATCGCCGCGCATGAAAACGCCCGCGTGCTCAACGGAGCATGCGGGCGTTATTCGAACAGCGACTGAGCGCCGCCTCAGATGACGACTAAGTTGTCGCGGTGGATCAACACCGGCTCGAGCATATAGCCAAGGATCGATTCGATCTCGGTGCTCGGGCGGCGCCTGATCAGCATGGTCTCCGCACTGCTGTAGTTCGTCAGCCCACGCGCCACCTCGCGGCCGGTCAAACTCACGCAAGCGATCACTTCGCCGCGCGCGAATGCGCCTTGCACGTCGACGACCCCGATCGGTAGCAAGCTCTTGCCGCCGACGGTCAGCTTTTCCACGGCGCCGTCGTCGATGACGACGTGTCCGCGCACTTGCAGATGATCGGCCATCCACTGTTTGCGCGCCGCCAGCCGTGCCGTGCGGGCGACGAGTTGCGTTCCGATCGCCTCGCCCGTGGCGAGGCGCGTCAACACGTCGGGCTCGCGGCCGCTCGCGATCACCGTGTTCGCGCCGCTGCCGGCCGCGCGCTTGGCCGCCAGGATTTTCGTCAGCATGCCGCCGCGGCCGATGGCCGACCCCGCGCCGCCGGCCATCGCTTCGAGCTCGGGGGCGCCGGCATCGGCCTGGCCGACGAGTTCGGCCGCCGGATCCTTGCGCGGATCGGCCGTAAACAAGCCCTGCTGATCGGTGAGGATGATGAGCGCATCGCCTTCGATCAGGTTCGCGACCAGCGCGCCTAGCGTGTCGTTGTCGCCGAATTTGATTTCGTCGGTCACGACCGTGTCGTTTTCGTTGATGATCGGCACGACACCCAAGCGCAGCAACGTCAAGAGCGTCGAGCGCGCGTTCAAGTAGCGCTCGCGGTCGGCCAAGTCCGCATGCGTGAGAAGAATCTGCGCCGTCCGTATGCCGTACTCGGCGAAGCGGCTTTCGTAGACCTGAGCCAGTCCCATTTGGCCTACCGCGGCGGCGGCCTGCAATTCGTCGATTTCACGCGGACGCTTGGTCCAGCCCAGACGCTGCATGCCCTCGGCGATCGCGCCGGAGCTGACGAGCACGACCTCTTTGCCGCGTTCGCGCAACTGCGCGATTTGCGCCGCCCAGCGGCCGATCGCCGCTTGATCGAGGCCGCGCCCCTCGTTCGTCACGAGGCTCGATCCCACCTTTACCACCAAGCGCTTCGAATCCGCGATGACAGAGCGCATCGTGCGAAAGTCTCCATGAATGATCGGTGAGCCCGCCGTCAACAGTCGGGCGGCGGTGAGCGCCGGCCGCTGCCGGCGCCCTGGGCAAAACGTCAGGCCTCGTGCTTGGGCGTATCGCCCGGCTGCGGCGCGTCGCGAAAGCGCACGTCCGCCGCGAGGTCCTCCGCCTGCTCGGCGCGATGAGCGTCCGAATGCTCGGACAGGTAATCGTAGACGGCGTAACAGAGATTCTCGCAGCCCAGCCCCGTCAGCGCGGAGATCTGGAAGACGGGCCCCGTCCACTCGAACCGCGCGAGGAAATCGGCCACGCGCGCATCGCGCTCGTCCTCGGCGATCATGTCGAGTTTGTTGAGCACGAGCCAGCGCGGCTTCTGATAAAGCGCCTCGTCGTACTTGCGCAGCTCGGCGACGATCGCCCTCGCCTCGGCAACGGGATCGACGGTCTCGTCGAACGGTGCGAGGTCGACGAGATGCAACAGCAAACCGGTGCGCTGTAGATGGCGCAAGAATTGGTGCCCGAGCCCGGCGCCTTCGGCCGCGCCTTCGATGAGGCCCGGGATATCCGCGATGACAAAGCTTTTGCTGGGTCCCACACGGACGACGCCGAGATTCGGCGCAAGCGTCGTGAAGGGGTAATCGGCGATCTTCGGCTTCGCGTTCGAGACCGACGAAATGAACGTCGATTTACCGGCGTTCGGCATGCCGAGCAAGCCCACGTCGGCGAGCACCTTCAGTTCCAGACGCAGCATGCGGCGCTCGCCGGGCTTGCCGTCCGTTTTCTGACGCGGTGCGCGGTTCGTGCTCGATTTGAAATGCAAGTTGCCGAGACCACCGGCCCCGCCTTGAGCGATCAGCACCTTCTGATCATGCTCGGTCAGGTCGGCGATGAGCTCGCCCGTGTCGAGATCGCTGATGACGGTGCCGACGGGCATGCGCAGGACGATATCGTCGCCGCCCTTGCCGTAGCAATCGGAACCGCGGCCGTTTTCGCCGTTGCGCGCTTGGTGCTTCTTCGCGTACCGGTAATCGACGAGGGTGTTGATATTGCGGTCGGCGACCGCATAGACGCTGCCCCCTCGGCCGCCGTCGCCGCCGTCGGGGCCGCCGAACGGAACGAATTTCTCGCGGCGCATCGACGCGCTGCCGTCGCCGCCGTCGCCGGCGATCACTTCGATCCGCGCTTCGTCAATGAACTTCATCTATCGCTCCGTCCCGTGTTTACCGTATTTTGCCGCTTGGCTAGCGCGCCCGCACCTTGGCCGCGCATAAAAACCGGCGCACAGAAGAAAAAAGGCCCCGCCAACCACGCGGGGCCTTTTTACTGTGTCGCTCCCGTGTCTGATCGATCTCAGACCGCTGCCGGGAGGACGACGACCGTATGCTTCTTGTCGGCGCCTTTCGTCGTGAACTTGACGTGGCCGTCGACCAACGCGAACAGCGTGTGGTCCTTGCCCATGCCGACGTTATCGCCAGCATGCATGCGCGTGCCGCGTTGGCGCACGATGATGCCGCCCGCGTTGATCGCTTGGCCGCCGTACACCTTGACGCCGAGGCGCTTCGACTCGGAGTCGCGGCCGTTGCGGGAAGACCCGCCTGCTTTTTTGTGTGCCATCTGATAGCTCCTGAACCGGTGCGCTTACGCGTTGATCGCGTCGATGCGCAGTTCGGTATAGTTCTGGCGGTGACCTTGGTGCTTCTGATAGTGCTTCCGGCGACGCATCTTGAAGATCGTCACTTTGGCGTGCCGCCCATGCGATACGACGGTAGCCTTGACGGAAGCCCCACCCACCAGCGGCGTACCGAACTTAATCGATTCGCCTTCGCCTACCGCGAGAACCTGGTCGAGCGTGATTTCAGCGTCAATGTCTGCCGGTATCTGTTCTACTTTCAATTTTTCGCCGACAGCAACTTTGTACTGCTTGCCGCCGGTTTTTATGACCGCGTACATTGAGAACCTCACTCTGTGTGCGCCGCGCGCACTTTGCGCCGACGCTTTTTTCAAACCTACCTACTGCTCTTCTTTTCCACGCACCGTGCGTGAAAACGCGTGATTATACATGGAGTTAGCGGCGCGGTCAAAGCAGGCGTTCGTCCGCCGCGCGTGCGTGCGCGCCCGGGCGCGCCGCCTGGCCCCTCGGGCAGCCGCATAACCTTTATAATCCGCGGCATCACACCATTTTCTCATCATGTCGTCGACCGCCACCTCTTCCCCCAGCGCCGCCAACTTGCTCGCCCCGATTTCGGAGGACATGGAGCAAGTCAATCGCGTCATTCGGCAACGTTTGGCCTCCGAGGTGATGCTCATCAACCAGATCTCGGAATACATCATCGGCGCCGGCGGCAAGCGGCTGCGCCCCGCGCTGCTATTGCTCGTGGCGCGCGCGCTCGGCGACGCGACGGGCCACCGGCACGAGCTCGCGGCGATCGTGGAGTTTATCCATACGGCGACGCTGCTGCACGACGACGTGGTCGACGAATCCGATCTTCGGCGCGGCCGCCAGACCGCGAACGCGCTGTTCGGCAATGCCGCGAGCGTGCTCGTGGGCGATTTTCTCTACTCCCGTTCGTTCCAGATGATGGTCGGCATCGGCAAGATGCGCATCATGGAAATCCTTGCCGAAGCCACGAACATCATCTCCGAAGGCGAAGTGCTGCAATTGCTCAACATGCATGACGCCGATGTGGACGAAGCGCGCTACATGCAGGTCATTCGCTACAAGACGGCGAAGCTGTTCGAGGCGGCCGCCCAGCTCGGCGCCGTGATCTCGGGGGTCGACGCGAAGACGGAGGCCGCGGCGGCCGAGTTCGGCCGGCGCATCGGCACGGCATTCCAGATCATGGACGACTGGCTCGATTACACGGGCACGGCCGAATCGATGGGCAAGAACGCCGGCGACGATCTGCGCGAAGGCAAGCCTACGCTGCCGCTGATCTATTTGATCGAGCGCGGCACGCCGGAACAATCGGCGCTGGCGCGCGAGGCGATCGAGCAAGGCGGCACGGACCGCTTCGAGACGATCTTCGAAGCGATTTCGTCTTCGGGCGCGCTCGATCACACGCTCGAATGCGCGAAGCGCGAGGCGCAGGCGGCCGCGGATGCAATTTCTTCGTTCCCGGATTCCATTTACAAAGAAAGCCTGCTAGAATTATGTTTTTACTCGACGGCCCGCCAGTCTTGAACGAGACTGATCTGCCGGAAGAGTCCAAGCAGTGACAATTCGGGGTGTAGCTTAGCCTGGTAGAGCGCTACGTTCGGGACGTAGAGGCCGGAGGTTCGAATCCTCTCACCCCGACCAGAATTTTGAATGGCTCGTCAAATTTGACGGGCCATTTTCTTTTGTACTTTCGTGTTGTCGTTCACCCCAGCCATCCCCCCCCAGCCCGCCCCACCCGCTCTGCTATATTCTTGCCATCCCTTTCATTACCACTTCAGCACGACGCGTGGACCAAATTCCCTTGTGGGCGCAAATTGGCGCCGTTTTCGTCCTCCTCCTGTTCTCCGGCTTTTTCTCGATTTCCGAGACGGCGATGATGGCCCTCAACCGGCACCGGTTGAAGTACCTCGCCGGCAAGGGGGCATTCGGCGCGAAGACGACCCAAGGCTTGCTCGCACGGACCGATCAGTTGCTCGGCGTCGTGCTCATCGGCAACAACCTGCTGAACACGATCATCCCCGTGTTGACGACCTCGATCGCGCTGCGCACGTTCGGCCGCGACAATCTCGTCCTCTCGATCGCCACGGGTATCGTCGCCTTCCTCATCATCGTCTTCGCCGAAATCACGCCGAAGATCGTCGGCGCGACTTACCCGGAGAAAATCGCCCTACCCGCCAGCGTCGTCATCGCGCCGTTGATGCGCGTGCTCAAGCCCGCCGTTTGGCTCGTGAACTTGTTCTCGAACGCGATCCTTTACGTCCTGCACATCAATACGAAAGGCGGACGCGAGCAACGTCTCACCACCGAGGAAGTGCGCGCCATCGTGCTCGAATCGGGCAGCTTCATGCCGACCAAGCACCGCAGCATCTTGCTAAACCTATTCGACCTCGAAAACATTTCGGTCGACGATGTCATGATCCCGCGCCGGCGAATCGAATCGCTCGATCTCGATGCGCCCTTCGACGACATCTTGCATCAACTCGAAACCTGCTATCACAACAAGCTGATCGTCTATCAAGGCGACATCGAGCGCGTCGTCGGCGTGTTGCACGTGCGCAAAACGCTCGCCGCCCTGCATAAGCAGGAACTCACACGCGAGACGCTGCACGAATTGCTGACGGACCCGTACTTCGTCCCCTCGGGCACGCCCGTGTTCCAGCAGCTCCAATACTTCCAGGAAACGCGGCAACGCACGGCGCTCGTCGTGAACGAATACGGCGAACTCGAAGGACTCGTGACGCCCGAGGACATCATCGAAGAGTTGATCGGGGAATTTACGACGTCGATCCCGCGCAGCGCCGGCACGCGCAAGGGCTGGACGGAAAACGGCGAATGCATCGTCGCCGGCAGCATGCCGCTGCGCGAGTTGAACCGTTGGCTGCAACTGACTTTGCCGACCGACGGTCCGAAAACGCTGAACGGGCTGATTCTAGAAACGCTTGAAGAAATCCCGGAAGGCGACGTCTGTCTGCAAATCGGCGACGTCCAACTCGAAGTGCTCCAAAGCGACGACCAAGCCGTGCGCACGGTCAAGCTCTTCAAGCCGCGCACACGCGCAACCGCGAAGCCGCAAGTCTGATCGCGGCGGGCGGGCCGCATCGATCGCGTTGGCCGATCGGACGAATGGAGCACCGAAGCGCCGTGGGCGATGATCGACGGATCGCGTACCACGCCGGCGTAGCGCCGCTTTTCGATGCCCGCTCCTTTATCACCGCCTTTACCGACCGAACCCGTCCTGGCCGATGACGGCCCCGCCGCCCGGCTCTTCGCCGCGACGCTCGATCAAGCGGCCGCGCGCGGCGCTTCCGACATTCATATCGAGCCGAGCGAACGCGGCTGGCGCATTCGCTTGCGCGTGGACGGCGCATTACATGAGATGCCGGCTCCCCCGGCCCATTTGCGCGACGCGGTCGTGACAAGGGTCAAGGTGCTCGCTCGGCTGGATATCGCGGAGCGGCGCGTCCCGCAAGACGGCCGCTTACGGCTAACCGTCGCGCCGGGCAGGACCGAGGACTACCGCGTGAGCGCCTTGCCCACGACGCACGGGGAGAAACTCGCCCTGCGGCGCCTCGAAGCACTACCGGCCGACCTATCGCTTGCCTCGCTCGGGTTCGACGCGCGGCAGCGCCCCATCGTCGAAGCGGCAATTCGCGCGCCGCACGGGCTCGTGCTCGTGACGGGGCCGACCGGGAGCGGTAAAACGCTTTCGCTTTATGCGTTCCTGCATCTGCTCAATGAGCCATCGCGCAATATCTGCACCGTGGAAGACCCGGCGGAAATCCAACTCGCGGGCGTCAACCAGGTCAGCGTCCGCGAGAAAACGGGGCTGACCTTCGCCGCAGCATTGCGCGCACTGCTTCGGCAAGATCCGGACGTCATCATGGTGGGAGAAATTCGCGACCACGAAACAGCCGACGTCGCGTTAAAGGCCGCCCAAACCGGCCACCTCGTGCTGGCGACGCTGCATACGAACGATGCTCCCAGTGCGATCGGGCGCCTGATCAATATCGGCGTCGCGCCGTACAGCCTTTCCGCGGCCTTGCGGCTCGTCACCGCGCAGCGGCTCGTGCGGCGCCTATGCCCGCTCTGCCGTGCGCCGGAGCAGATATCGTCCGCCGCCCGCGCGGCCGCCGGTTTTGCACACGAAGCCGAATCGACTTGGACGGCGTACACCGCTGCCGGCTGCGCGGCCTGTCACGGCGCAGGTTACGCGGGACGTATCGGCGTCCATCAAGTGATGCCCATATCGTCCGCCATGCGAGATCTCATCGACACGCAGGCGAGCGGTCAGACCATGGTCGAACAGGCGCGATCGGAGAGCATCGGGTCGCTACGCGAGGCGGCGCTCGCACGGGTGCTCGACGGGACCACTAGTCTCGCCGAAGTCCTCGCGGCCACGGATCCGAATCCGGTATGAGCGGCAACTCCGGCGGCAACCTCGACCGCCGCGTCAGCGCGACGGTTCGCATGGGCGCCGACAAGCGGCGCAGATCGACGCCGCGCGCGGTCACGGCGTTCACACGGCAGTTGGCGAGCCTGCTGGGCGCGGGGCTCGCGCTCGTTCAAGCGCTCGATCTCATCGCACGTTCGGAGCGGCGCGACGCCATGCCGTACGTTGCAGGCGCGCTCGCGCGGCGCATCTCGAACGGGGAGCGATTCGCGGTGGCGCTCACCGCCTATCCGGCCCAGTTCGATCGCCTCTATCTCGAACTGTGCGCAATCGGCGAAGCCACGGGCTCGCTCTCGCTCGTGCTCGCGCGCATCGTCGAGCACCGCGAGCGCGCGAGCGCCCTACGCGGCAAGCTGCGTTCCGCGCTTGCCTATCCCTGCGCGGTCGTGCTGCTCGCCGGGGCCGTCACCGCGGCTTTGCTGACATTCGTGGTGCCGACGTTCAGTCATGTGTTCGATAGTTACGGTACCGCGCTGCCCGGTCCGACGCGCGCGGTCATCGCGCTTTCCGAGTTTGTCACATACTGGGGCCCGCTCGTTCTGGCCGCATCGGCAAGTCTGCTGCTCGTCGTTATACATCTTGTACGACGCTCGCCCCGTGCCCGCACCGCGCGCGATCGCGCGCTGCTCTCGATACCCCTGGCGGGTCCGCTCTTGCGCGCGACGGCTGCCGCGCGCTGGTCGCGCTCGCTCGGCACGCTGCTCGCCGCCGGCATCCCGCTCTCCGACGCCCTGCGCGCGCTGTCGCGCGTCACTGGCAATGCGGTGTTCGACGCGGCAAGCGCGCAGATCGAAGCGCGGCTGCGTCGCGGTGAACGGCTCGCCCAGGCAATGCGCGGCGTCGCGTGTTTCCCGTCCGCTTTCGTCGAAACCATCGCCGTGGCGGAAGAATCGGGTGCGCTCGATGCGATGCTGCTCGACTGCGCGGCGCTCGCCGAACGTGAAATCGACGAGGCACTTGCGCTCGCGAGCGCCTGCGCCGAGCCGTTCATCGTGATCGTGCTTGGGCTCGCCGTCGGCGCACTCGTCGTCGCGCTTTATCTGCCTGTCATCGAACTCGGCAACGTGGTGTAGCATGCCCCCCATTCGCCATTCGGCCACGATTACCCTATCCTCCGTGTACGCCTCTGTCTTCAGCAATCCGATTTCGCGCGTGTCCATCGATATCGGCGCCGCGTTCGGCGGCTTGCCGCCCGCCTTGCAGTTCGCCTTCGCGGTCATGTTCGGCCTTGTCATCGGCAGTTTCGTCAATGTCGTCGTCCACCGGTTGCCGATCATGCTCGAGCGCGCCTGGCGGATGGAGATCAGCGAGGCAACGGGGCAAGCCGCGCCGAGCGATGCGCTGCCCGCGCGCTACAACCTGTGCGTGCCGCGCAGCGCCTGCCCACATTGCGGTCACGTGCTGCGCGTACATGAAAACATTCCCGTCCTAGGCTACGCGCTGCTGCGCGGCCGTTGTTCGGCATGCCGGGCGCCGATCAGCCCGCGTTATCCGCTGGTCGAACTCGCCGGCGGGGCGCTGGCGGCGGCCTCGCTCGCTTTCTATGGACCGACGGGACAGGCGCTCGCGGCATTCGGCTTGACGGCCGCCCTGCTGGCGATGAGCGCGATCGACGCCGAAACGCGGCTGTTACCCGATTCGCTCACGTTGCCGCTGCTCTGGGCGGGTCTCATCGTCAATTTCGGCGACACCTTCGCGACCTTGCACGCGGCCGTCGCCGGTGCGATTGCGGGCTACGTGTTCCTCTGGTCGATTTATTGGCTGTTCCGGTTCGCGCGCGGCGTGGAAGGCATGGGCTACGGCGACTTCAAATTGCTCGCGGCCCTCGGCGCCTGGCTCGGGTGGGCGGCACTGCCGCAAATCGTTCTCATCGCCGCCGTCACGGGCGCCGTCGCGGGTTTGCTTGCCATGTGGTCGGGACGCTTGCGGTTCGAGGAGCCGCTTCCGTTCGGGCCGTTTTTGGCGCTGGGCGGCGTCGTGACGCTCTTCGCGGGTACGCCGATTTTTCATCTGCTGGGGGGATGACCGTTATGTTCGCCGTCGGACTCACGGGGGGAATCGGTAGCGGCAAATCCACGATCGCCGATCTGTTCGCCACGCACGGCGTCGCTGTTGTCGACACCGATGCGATCGCGCATCGCATCACGGCGCCTGGCGGCGCGGCGATGGGTGCGATCGAGCAAGCGTTCGGACCGCAATTCGTCGCGCCCGACGGCTCACTCGATCGCGCCAGAATGCGCGCCTTGGTGTTTTCCGACGACACGGCCAAAGCCCGGCTCGAGGCCATCACCCATCCATTGATTCGATCCGAAACCGAGCGCGAACGCGAAGCGGCAATCGGCCCTTACGTCATCGTCGTCGTGCCGCTGCTGGTCGAATCGGGCACATGGCGCTCGCGCGTCGATCGCGTGCTGGTGGTCGACTGCGACGTGGAGACGCAAATCGAACGCGTCATGCGGCGCAACGCGTTTTCACGCGAACAAGTACTCGCGATCATCGCGCGCCAGGCCACGCGCGAGGCACGCCTTGCGGCGGCGGACGACGTCATCGTGAACGACGCGACGCCGCTCGACGCCCTGGCACGCGAAGTGCACGTCCTTCACCGGCACTATTTGTCACTCGCCGGCGCCGCACCGGCTTAGCGGTCCGCGGGTAGAACACGAGGCACGTTCGAAACCCAAGATCTCGAACGCGCGGGACGATACGCCGTATACGTTCGCCGACGGTTCAATCTAACGAAAAACCAGTAAAAAGTGCCCGATTCCGTGATTGCCGGGGTCAATCCGGGGCATTAGAATGTGCTGCAATCCCACCACCCACGACGTCAGGGGCGAGCCCGCTTGATTCTTTACGAGTATCCGTTCAACGAGCGAATTCGCACACTGCTGCGTCTCGAAGATTTGTTCGAGCGCTTTACGTTCTTTTTGAATCAAGATGACCCGCGGGAGCACCACGTCGCACTGACGACGCTGTTCGAAATCGCAGAAGTCACCGGCCGGGCGGACCTCAAGTCGGACTTGATGAAAGAACTGGAGCGGCAGCGGCAAACCCTCGCGCCGTTCCGCGGCAATCCCGGGATCGAGCAGAACGCCCTCGAGGCGGTGCTGGGCGAAATCGAGCAGACGCTCGCCGGTTTGGCACAGATGCAGGGCAAGACCGGTCAGCATCTGACCGATAACGAGTGGCTAGCGAGCATCCGCAGCCGCGCGATCATCCCCGGCGGCACCTGCGAGTTCGACTTGCCCTCGTACTACGCGTGGCAGCACTTGCATCCCGACCAGCGCCGCCAAGACATCGCCAAATGGATCACGCCGCTGCTGCCGCTGCGCGATGCCGCCTCGATCGTACTGCGGCTCGCCCGCGAGTCGGGTCAAGCATCGAAAGTCATGGCGATGCAGGGCAGCTACCAGCAAATGCTATCGGGCCGGACCTACCAGCTCATGCAGGTGCGCGTGTCGCCCGAGCTGCGTGTCATTCCCGAAGCCAGTGCCAACAAGTACATGCTGTGGGTGCGCTTCACGGTACAAGATGGGGATTTGCGTCCGCGCGCCGTCGATGTGGACGTGCCGTTCCAATTGACGCTGTGCAGCCTTTGATCGAATGCGCGGCAAGTTTCATCGCGCGAAATTCGTCGCTGCCGCGCCCGTGCGCGGCAGCCTACTCATGATTGCCTGACAGTATGGTTACCGTCGTCAAATGCCCGACCTGCGGGAAAGATGTCCGCTGGACGCCCGAAAACCGTTTCCGGCCGTTCTGCTCCGAACGATGCAAGCAGATCGACCTCGGCGCGTGGGCCAATGAGAAGTACCGCATCGGCGGCACCGACGAGGATCCGCCCTCGGACGAGGATAAGCACGGCGATCTGAACTGAGCGGCGGCCGCCGCCCGGTCATTCGGCCGCGAGCAACTCCAGCACGGGGATGGCCGCGGGCAACAGCGGCGCCACCTCGACGGGCAGACGCTGCCAGCTAAACGCCTGGCCCTCGCGTCCATGCGGCTCGCCGGTCCAGCCCGTCACCTTGCAAAAGTACAGCCGCACGTAGGCGTGCGGGTAATCGTGCTCGAGCGTATGCCATTGATGGCAAGCCGTCAGCGTGATCCCGAGTTCCTCATGCAACTCGCGCGACAGCGCCGCTTCGACGGTCTCACCCCGTTCGAGCTTGCCGCCCGGAAATTCCCAATAGCCCTCGTAAGGCTTGCCGGGAGGCCGCTGCGCGAGCAAATACCGTCCGTCGGGATGGACGACGACGCCTACGGCCACCTCGGTCACAGGGCGTCCGTCGGGCGCGCGATCGGCGGCAGCTTCCATGCCGTTTGGCTTCGCGCTCATGCCGGCGTCCTACGGCCCGACCAATCGCGGGCAAATTGCCAAGCCACACGACCCGAGCGCGATCCGCGCTCGAGCGCCCAGACGAGCGCGTCGCCGCGCGCATTCGCGACCTCTTCGTCGCTGCAGCCGAAATGGCGCAGCCAATGGCCGACGATCGTCAGGTAATCGTCTTGCTTGAACGGGTAGAAGCTAACCCACAGGCCAAAGCGCTCGGAGAGCGAAATCTTTTCCTCGACGACCTCGCCCGGATGAATCTCGCCGTCGGACGTGTGCTTGTACGTCTCGTTGTCGCTCATGTACTCGGGCAGCAAATGCCGGCGGTTCGACGTCGCATAGATGAGGACGTTATCGGATTGCGCCGATACGGAGCCGTCGAGCGCAACCTTCAATGCCTTGTAGCCCGATTCGCCTTCCTCGAACGAAAGGTCGTCGCAAAACACGATGAACCGCTCGGGCCGCGATGCAATGAGCTCGGTAATGTCGCCCAGATCGTGCAAATCGTCCTTGTCGACCTCGATCAGGCGCAGACCGTCTTTCGCGTAGGCGTTCAGGCAGGCTTTGATCAACGACGACTTGCCGGTCCCGCGCGCCCCCGTCAACAGCACGTTGTTCGCCGGATGCTTGTTCACGAACTGACGCGTGTTCTGTTCGATTAGGGCCTTTTGGCGATCGATGTTTTGCAAATCGGCCAGAGAGATCGACGAAATAGCCGGGACGGGCTGCAAATAGCCGCGGCCTTGGCGTTTGCGCCAACGGAACGCGACGGCAGCCGACCAGTCGACGTCCGGCGCCGCCGGCGGGAGCATGCCTTCAAGACGGCCGAGCAATGCCTCGGCGCGCGTCAAAAACTGTTCGAGTTTGTCCATGAGCGATGAGCGGTGAAGCATCGGGCGCCGACGCGCGCCGCGTTGATCGGTGCGCAGCCGCCAGCACGCGGCCGCGCACGGATCAGGAACGGTAATCGGCGTTGATCGAAACGTAGTCGTGCGATAGATCGCAAGTCCAGATCGTGGCCTGAGCATTGCCACGGCCGAGGACCACGCGAATCGTGATTTCGCTTTCCTTCATGACACGCTGTCCGTCCTCCTCGCGATAATCGGGATGACGGCCGCCGGCCTTCGCGACGTGCACGTCGCCGAGATAGAGGTCGATCTTGCCGACATCGAGATCGTCGATGCCCGCATAACCGATCGCGGCCAGGATCCGCCCGAGGTTCGGGTCGGACGCATAAAACGCCGTCTTCACGAGCGGCGAGTGGCCGATCGCATAGGCGATCTTCCGGCACTCGGCCTCGTTCGCGCCGCCTTCGACTTGCACGGTCATGAACTTCGTCGCCCCTTCGCCGTCGCGTACGATCAGTTGCGCCAACGTCTGCGCCAGGCGCACGACCGCATCGCGCAACGCCGCGTAGGCCGGCGCATCGATCGACGTGATCGCCGGCAGGCTCGACTTGGCCGTAGCGATCAAGATGAAGGAATCGTTCGTCGACGTATCGCCGTCGATCGTGATGCAGTTGAATGACCGGTCGGCGACGTCCTTGACGAGCGTATCGAGGACGTCCTGCGCGAGTGCGGCATCGAACGCGAGAAAACCGAGCATCGTCGCCATGTTCGGCTTGATCATGCCCGCGCCCTTGCTGATACCGGTGAGCGTGACCGTGTGGCCGTCGATCGTGACTTTGGCCGATGCCGCCTTCGGCAGCGTATCGGTCGTCATGATGGCTTGCGCCGCCTCATACCAGTGCGCCGCCGCGCGGCGCTCCAGCGCGGCCGGCAAACCGGCTTTGAGGCGATCGACCGGTAGCGGTTCGAGGATCACGCCCGTGGAGAACGGCAGGACTTGCTGCGGGGCGATACCGGCCAGGCGCGCCAACTCGTCGCAGGTTTCGCGCGCATGTGCGAGGCCCGGTTCGCCGGTGCCCGCGTTCGCATTGCCCGTATTGACGACGAGCGCGCGAATCCCCTTGGCCCCCTTCGCTTCCCGCGCGAGAGCGAGATGCTCGCGGCACACCGTGACCGGCGCGGCGCAGAAGCGGTTCGACGTAAATACACCCGCTACCGTCGCGCCTTCATCGACGGAAATGACGAGCACGTCCTTCCGGTTCGGCTTGCGGATGTTCGCCTCCGCGTAGCCGAGCGTCACGCCGGGGACCGGATGGAGTTGAGCGGGATCGATCGAGGGAAAATTGACGGCCATGGTCTGGAGTTCCGGTTAAGCGAGCTTGCCGTGACACTGCTTGTACTTCTTGCCGCTGCCGCACGGGCAGGGATCATTGCGGCCAACCTTCGGCACGCCGCCCGTGCCGGCCACGGCCGCGGTCGCCGCGGCGCCGGCCGCATGCGCGCCATGGCTCATGGCTTGGCCGACCATATCGGCCGCGGCGGCGTCCGCCGACTCGGTCGCGGCCGTGGCAGCGCCCGCTTCGGCAAACTCGGCGTGACGGAACTCCACGTTCTCGAGATGGCTTCCCTGTTCTTCGTACTGCTCGGTGGCCTCTTCGAGTTGTTCCGGCGATTGGATCTGGACGTTCATGACGATGCGCGTCACTTCCGTCTTCACGATATTGAGCAGCGTCTCGAACAACTCGAACGCTTCGCGCTTGTACTCTTGCTTCGGGTTTTGTTGCGCATAGCCGCGCAGATGGATGCCCTGACGCAAGTGGTCGAGCGCGGCCAGGTGCTCGCGCCAGCAACGGTCGAGCGTCTGCAGCATGATCGAGCGCTCGAACGAGCTGAACGCCTCGCGGCCGACGAGCGCGACTTTCGCCTCATAGGCTTCGTCCGCCGCGGCGATCACGGCTTCGAGAATATCGTCCGCATCGAGCGACTGCGATTCGTTGATCATCTCCTGAACGGCGAGGTCGAGCTGCCAATCTTTACGTAGCGCTTCCTCGAGCTCGGGCGCATTCCATTGTTCCTCGATGCTGCCCGCCGGGATGTGCTCATGCACGACGTCGGTGATGACCGCATGGCGCATCGCCGTAATCGTTTCGGTGATGTCGTGCGCCTCGAGCAACTCGTTGCGTTGCTGATAGATGACCTTGCGCTGATCGTTGGCGACGTCGTCGTATTCGAGCAGTTGCTTACGAATGTCGAAGTTGCGCGCCTCGACCTTGCGCTGCGCCGATTCGATCGAACGCGTGACGATGCCCGCCTCGATCGCCTCGCCCTCGGGCATGCGCAGGCGATCCATGATCGCGCGCACGCGGTCCCCCGCGAAAATGCGCAGCAGCGGATCTTCGAGCGACAAATAAAAGCGCGAGGAGCCCGGATCGCCTTGACGGCCCGCGCGGCCGCGCAACTGATTGTCGATACGGCGCGACTCGTGACGCTCGGTGCCGATGATGTGCAAGCCGCCCGCGGCCTTCACTTGATCGTGCAGCGCTTGCCATTCGTCGTGCAGCGCTTGAATGCGCCGCGCCTTTTCCTCGGCCGGAATCGACGGGTCCGCTTCGATCAGCGAGGCCTGCTTCTCCGCGTTGCCGCCGAGCACGATGTCGGTACCGCGGCCGGCCATGTTCGTCGCGATCGTGATGCGCTTCGGCCGCCCGGCTTCCGCCACGATCGCCGCTTCGCGCGCGTGCTGTTTCGCATTGAGCACTTCGTGCGGCAAGCCTGCCTTGGTCAGCAGCGACGACAGCAGCTCGGAGTTCTCGATCGAGGTCGTACCGACGAGCACCGGCTGGTTGCGCTCGTAGCATTCGCGGATGTCGCGGATGACGGCGTCGTAGCGTTCCTTGGCCGTCTTGTAGATCTGGTCTTGACGGTCGATCCGCTTCGGCGGACGGTTCGTCGGAATGACAACCGTCTCGAGCCCGTAGATCTCGTTGAATTCGTACGCTTCCGTATCGGCCGTGCCCGTCATGCCCGAGAGCTTGCCGTACATGCGGAAGTAATTCTGGAACGTAATCGAGGCGAGCGTTTGATTCTCGCTCTGAATCTTCACGTGTTCCTTCGCTTCGACGGCTTGGTGCAAGCCGTCGGACCAGCGGCGGCCCGCCATCAAGCGGCCCGTGAATTCGTCGACGATGACGACTTCGCCGTTTTGCACGACGTAGTGCTGATCGCGGAAGAACAGCGTATGCGCGCGCAGCGCCGCATAGACGTGGTGCATCAACGTGATGTTCTGCGCGGCGTACAGGCTCTCGCCCTCGCCGATCAGGCCCCACTCGGCGAGCAGACGCTCGGCCTTTTCATGACCCGATTCGGTCAGGAAGACCTGCCGGCCCTTTTCGTCGAGCGTATAGTCGCCCGGCTTTTCGATGCCCGTGCCGTCGGCCTTCTCTTCGCCGATTTGACGCTCGAGCAGCGGCGGCAGAGCGTTCATTCGAACGTACAGCTCCGTATGATCTTCCGCTTGGCCGGAAATGATCAGCGGCGTGCGCGCTTCGTCGATCAAGATCGAATCGACTTCGTCGACGATCGCGAAGTTCAGCGAACGCTGCACCCGCGCGCTGGTCTCGTAGACCATGTTGTCGCGCAGGTAATCGAAGCCGAATTCGTTGTTCGTGCCGTAAGTGATGTCGGCGGCGTACGCCTGCTGCTTCGACTCGTGGTCCATCTGCGACAGATTGATGCCGGTGGACAGGCCGAGGAAGTTATACAGCCGCCCCATCCACTCGGCATCGCGCTCCGCCAGGTAGTCGTTCACCGTCACGACGTGCACGCCGCGCCCCGACAGCGCGTTCAGGTAAGCGGCCAGCGTGGCGACGAGCGTCTTGCCCTCGCCCGTGCGCATTTCGGCGATCTTGCCGTAATGCAGCACCATGCCCCCGATGAGCTGCACGTCGAAGTGACGCATCTTCAGCACGCGGCGGCTCGCCTCGCGGCATACGGCGAACGCTTCGGGCAGCAGTTTGTCGAGCGACTCGCCGCTCGCCACGCGCTGGCGGAATTCATCCGTTTTCGCGCGCAGTTGGTCGTCCGTCAATTGCTCGATTTGCGGCTCGAGCGCATTGATCACCGCGACGGTCTTTTGATACTGCTTGACGAGACGCTGATTGCGGCTGCCAAAGATCTTTTGGAGAAAACCGGTGGTCATCGGGTCGAGTATGCGTCGCGGCTTCGGTCGGGCGGCCGCGGTCTCTGAAGAGACACGGCGGACGCCCGGGTTCGGATAGCCTCGGCGGCTTATTCCATGAGTGAATTCGAATCGCGCATTTTAGCACGCGGGCCTTAATGTACCGTGTCCGCAGCGTGCTCGCGGGCGGTACAATCGCGCCATGAGCCGCTTTTCGTCTTTTTCCAAATTTGCCGCGCCGCGCAGGCCGCAGGCCGTCTCGGAACTGCTCGGCCGCACCGATGCGTTCGCGGCGCTGCGCGCGGGCGTCGAGCAAATATCGGCGTTGGAACGCGACTTGGCGCAATTGCTGCCCGATTATCTCTCTGCCAACGTCGAACCCGGCTTCATCAAGGACGGCGCGCTGACCCTGTTCGCGGCGCACAGTGCCCTCGCGGCGCGTTTGCGGCAGGTCGAACCGCGGCTGCTTTCGGAGTTGCAGCAACGCGGCTGGCCGGTGCGCACGCTCGCGATCAAAGTGCGGCCCCGGCCGATGGCCGAGCCGCCGGCGCCGAAGCAAGCCCGGATGACGCCGGCCGGCGCCGCCGCCCTTCAAGCGCTGAGCCGCACGCTTGCGCCCTCGCCGCTCCAGGCCGCGCTCGCGAAGATGGCCGCGCGCCACGGCAAACCGGTCGACCAAAACGACTAAGCGGCCCGCAGGCCGCTTAGCGTAGACATCATCTAGATGGGTATGACGACCGGCGCGCCGTCGGGGCGGATCAGGCGAACGCCGTCTGCGCCTCGTAGCCGAAACCGCGCGGCGCCTGCCGCACGTCGTCGAAACTGAGCACTTCGTAGGCGTCCTCGTGGGCGAGCAATTCGCGCAGCAGCGCGTTGTTCAAGCCGTGCCCTGATTTATACGCCGTGTACGACGCCAGCAACGGGTGGCCGACGACATAAAGATCGCCGATCGCATCGAGCATCTTGTGTTTGACGAACTCATCGTCGTAGCGAAGACCGTCATTGTTCAAGATGCGGTAGTCGTCGAGCACGATCGCATTGTCCAACGTCCCCCCCCGGGCCAAGCCGAGCTCGCGCAGCATTTCGACTTCATGGGCGAAGCCGAACGTGCGCGCCCGCGCGATCTCGCGAACGTATGAGGTCGTCGCGAAATCGACTTCGAGCGCTTGGCCGGTCTTATCGACGGCCGGATGACTGAAATCGATCGTGAACTTGAGCTTGAAGCCGAAATACGGATCGAGGCGCGCGAATTTGTCGCCCTCGCGTACTTCGACGGGCTTGACGACCTTGATGAACTTCTTGGGCGCGTTCTGTTCTTCGATGCCGGCCGATTGGATCAGAAACACGAACGAGGCGGCGCTGCCATCCATGATCGGAATTTCCTCGGCCGTGACGTCGACATATAGATTGTCGATGCCGAGGCCCGCGCAGGCCGACATCAAATGCTCGACCGTCGAGACCCGCACGCCGTCTTTTTGCAGCACCGAGGCAAGGCGCGTGTCGCCGATCGACAGCGCCCGCGCCGGAATGTCCACGGGCGTGGCCAAATCGATGCGCGAGAACACAATCCCGGTGTTGGCGGCAGCCGGGCGCAGCGTCAGCTCGACCTTGCGCCCTGAGTGCAAGCCGATGCCGACCGTCTTGACGATCGATTTGATGGTGCGTTGCTTCAACATGATTCCGTCGGTTCGATTGCTATTCTCAATCGGTATTTTTTAGTCCATAGCGCGAATTATACCGCATCCGGCGGATGCGTTCATTTCCGCGGACGTATCAATCTGTTTCCCCCGGTTACCGCAATCGACAAAACAAAGCCGGCGGCCGGAACGGAGGCATTCCCGGCCGCCGGCCCGTAACGGACCGTCACAAAATGCGCGGCGCACGCGTTGCCCGCGCGCAACGCCGTGTCGGCGGCGCGAAGGCTCCCGGCCAAGCGAGCGTCATCGCTCGGCTCGTTTCGACGAAGCCGTTGTCCGGAACATCTTGCCCGCGATGCCCCGAACGCCCGGCCGCGCCAACGCGCGGTCAATGCCGGCGCCGCTCTTTCTGCCCGCGGCCCTGACTTGACGCGGCGCAGCGCGGTCAGCGGCTTGCTCGCTGCCAGATCCGTCTGTCGCAGACCGTTAGAGCGCATCCGTGCGCGGGACGTGTCGCCCTCGCGCGCGCCGCGCCGCCCGGTCTCGGGCGCGCCGACAGCCGATCCACCCGCGTCGCTTGCGCGCTGCGAGCGGTGGCCGCGCCCGGTCGTCCGACAGGACGAAGCCGCCTGACGCCGTTGCCGTTCATGTCGCCTTCCAACGCCTCACGCGACGCGCGAAGCGCGCGCGGGCGAACGCGCCGCTTAGTCGGCCTGCTTACGCAGGAACGCGGGGATGTCGTACGTGTCGACGCCCTTTTCCTGCAGAGCCTGCACGTGCGAAGCCGCCGTTTCGCGCGAATTGCGCCACACGGCCGGCGTATCGAACGCGCCGTAGTCGGCCGTGTTCGCATGCGCCGGTTGCGCGTAGCCGTGCTGCATCACCGGCTGATTGTCCGTGCCCGTGCGCAGCAGCGTCATCGGCGCCGCTTGCGGCTTCTTCGCGGCGCTCGCGGCGGCGCGGCCCAGACCCGTCGCCACCACCGTTACGCGCAGCGCATCGCCCATCGCGTCGTCGTAGACGGCGCCGAAGATGACCGTTGCGTCTTCCGCGGCGTAGCTCTTGATCGTGTTCATCACTTCGCGCGTTTCCGACAGACGCAGCGAGCGGCTCGACGTGATGTTCACGAGCACGCCGCGCGCGCCCGACAGATCGACGCCTTCGAGGAGCGGGCTCGCCACGGCTTGCTCCGCAGCCAGGCGGGCGCGATCGACGCCGGCCACCGTGGCCGTGCCCATCATCGCCTTGCCTTGCTCGCCCATCACCGTCTTCACGTCTTCGAAGTCGACGTTCACGAGCCCGTCGACGTTGATGATTTCGGCAATGCCGGCCACCGCGTTGTTCAGAACGTCGTCCGCGCACTGGAAGCACTTGTCCATCTCGGCGTCATCGCCCATCACCTCGAACAGCTTGTCGTTCAGAACGACGATCAGCGAGTCGACGTGATCCTCCAGTTGCTGCGAACCTGCTTCCGCCACGCGCATGCGCTTGCCGCCTTCAAATTCGAAAGGCTTGCTCACGACGCCCACGGTCAAGATGCCCATTTCCTTGGCGATCTGCGCGACCACGGGCGCCGCGCCCGTACCCGTGCCGCCGCCCATGCCGGCGGTAATGAACACCATGTGCGCGCCACGCAACGCATCGGCGATCCGCTCGCGCGCTTCTTCGGCCGCCGCACGTCCCATCTCGGGCTTCGCGCCCGCGCCTAGACCGGTGTTGCCGAGCTGAATCACGTTCGGCGCGCGCGAGCGCGACAACGCTTGCGCATCGGTGTTCATGACGACGAAATCGACGCCCTGCACCCCTTTGCTGATCATGTGCGCGACGGCATTGCCGCCCGCACCGCCAACGCCCACCACCTTGATGATGGTGCCGTTGGTTTCCGTTTCCAACATCTGGAATTCCATATTGCCTCCGTCAAGAAATAATCCTGCTGATCGGCCGTTATTCGACAAGGAATCGGGCAACCCCTTGCCGCACGCGAGCCGCCGGCACCCGCGCTTTCACTGCCTGCCCGAAGCGCATCGCAGCGACGCGCGTTGGGCCGTTTTCGATCGTTAAAAATTGCCCAAAAACCAGTCCTTCATTCGCGAGAAGACCTGCCCCATCGAGCCGGACTGCACCGCAACCTTGCGCCCGCGCATCCGCTGCGACGAGCCCTCCACGAGCAAGCCCATCGCCGTCGAATAGCGCGGATTGCGCACGACGTCGGCCAGACCGCCCGCATATTCCGGTACGCCGATGCGCACCGGTTTCAGGAAAATGTCTTCGCCGAGTTCGACCATGCCCGGCATCATCGAAGCACCGCCCGTCAGAACGATCCCGGAGCTCAAGAGTTCCTCGTAACCGGACTCGCGCACGACTTGATGCACGAGCGAGAACAACTCCTCCACGCGCGGCTCGATCACCGCCGCGAGCGCCTGGCGCGACAGCGTGCGCGGACCGCGTTCGCCGAGCCCCGGCACTTCGATCATTTCATCGGGATCGGCCAGCGCCTGCTTCGCGATGCCGTAGCTGACCTTGATGTCCTCGGCATCGGGCGTCGGCGTGCGCAAGGCCATCGCGATATCGCTCGTGATCTGGTCGCCCGCGATCGGAATCACGGCCGTGTGGCGAATCGCGCCTTCGCTGAAGATCGCGATATCGGTCGTGCCGCCGCCGATATCGACGAGCACGACGCCCAGTTCTTTCTCGTCCTCGGTCAAGACAGCCAGCGACGAGGCGAGCGGTTGCAAGATCAGGTCGTTGACCTCGAGCCCGCAACGGCGCACGCATTTGACGATGTTCTGCGCGGCCGATACGGCGCCCGTCACGATGTGCACCTTCACTTCGAGGCGAATGCCGCTCATCCCGATCGGCTCGCGCACGTCTTCTTGGCCGTCGATGATGAATTCCTGCGTGAGGATATGCAGCACTTGCTGATCGGTCGGGATGTTGATCGCCTTGGCGGTCTCGATCACGCGCGCGACGTCGGCCTGCGTCACCTCCTTGTCCTTGATCGCCACCATGCCGCTCGAATTGAAGCTGCGAATGTGGCTGCCGGCGATCCCCGTGAAAACGTTCGTGATCTTGCAGTCGGCCATCAACTCGGCTTCCTCGAGCGCGCGCTGAATAGACTGCACCGTGGCCTCGATGTTCACCACGACGCCCTTTTTCAGACCCTTCGATTCGCTTTGCCCGAGCCCGATCACCTCGTAGTGACCCTCGCCGCGCAACTCGGCGACAATCGCGACGACCTTGGCCGTACCGATGTCCAGGGCAACCAGCAGATCCTTGTAGTCTTTACTCATAGCGTGCTCATTGCGTGTGTTTACTTCGCCGCGGGTTTGCCCGCGGTCGCATTGCCGATGAAGCGCATCCCCGCGGCGCGAATCGCAAAGCCGTTCGGATAACGCAAATCAGCGTATTCGATATCGTTCCCCCAGCGCGCCGTGACCGCGCCCCATGCCGCGCTGAGCCGATGGCTGCGCTCGGCCAGCGTTTGCGGGTTGCGCTCCCGGCCATACTCGATCTGCGTGCCGTTCGACAGTTTCACCGTCCACGCATAGCGCGGCGAGAGCGTCACCTCGTCGGGCGTCGCTCCGAGCGGCGCGAGCCACTTCTTGAAATCGAAGTAGCGTGCGACGACTTCCTTCTCGGTCCCGTTCGGTCCGTTGAACGCGGGCAGGTCTTGATCGAGTTCGCCCTGGTTCGCCGTGAACAGCTCGCCGTCGACGCTGACGAGCTGATCGCTGCCCCAGGTGGCGAGCGGCTTGTACTCCTCCAACGTGACCGCGAGTGCGTTGGGCCAGACGCGCCGCACGCTCGCGCGGCGCACCCACGGCATCTGCTCGAATGCCGCCCGCGCGCTGTCCAGATCGACCGTGAAGAAATTGCCCTTCAAATGCCCCACCACGCCGGCGCGCACCGTCGGCGCGTTGATGTGCTCGGTGTCGCCGCCGATCGCGATCGTATGCAGCGCGAACGCCGGGCGCTGCATCAGCCAATACGCGCCAGCCGCCAAGAGCACCAGCGCCCACAGCGCATAAAGCGCGTTGGCGGCGAGGTTCAGTTGGCGTACGTTGTTCCACATGGCCGGCGATCAGTCCGAAAGCGTCAAGGCGAGCACGCCGACGACGAGTTCCTGATAGCTGATGCCGACCGCACGCGCCGCCTTCGGCGGCAGCGAATGATCGGTCATGCCCGGCGCCGTGTTCACCTCGAGGAAATACGCGTTGCCGTTCGCATCGAGCATGAAGTCGGCGCGGCCCCAATCGGTGCAGCCGAGGACCTCGAAAGCGCGGCGCGAGAGCGCCTTCAGGCGCGTTTCTTCCTCGGCACGCAGGCCGCACGGGATCAGGTACTGCGTATCGTCGGCGATGTACTTCGCGTGATAGTCGTAAAACTCCCCGGCCGGCACGATCTTGATGATCGGCAAATCGAGGTCGCCCGCGATGCATGCGGTGTACTCGCCGCCGCCCTCGATGCTCTTTTCGACGACGACGATCTTGTCGAACTTCGCGGCTTGCTCGAGCGCGGCCGGCAGCGCGTCGGCGCTCTTCACCTTGGTGACGGCCACGCTCGACCCCTCGCTCGCGGGCTTCACGAACAGCGGCAAGCCGAGTTTGGCGACGATCTGAGCGGCGCGCGCGGCGTAGTCGTCGCCGCGCATGACCGCCTCGAACGGCGGCGTGGGCACGCCGAGCTGTTGCCACACGAGCTTCGTGCGGAATTTGTCGAGACCGAGCGCCGAGCCGAGCACGCCGGGACCCGTGTAGCGGATGCCGTAAAAGTCGAGCGCGCCCTGGATCTGGCCGTTCTCGCCATAACCGCCGTGCAGCGCGATGAACGCGCGCGCGAAGCCCTCGTCCTTGAGCGCGGACAGGGGCCGCTCCGACGGATCGAACGGATGTGCGTCGATGCCCGCGTCGCGCAGCGCCTTCAGCACGAGCGAGCCGGATTTGAGCGACACTTCGCGCTCGGCGGATTCGCCCCCGAGCAAGACGGCCACTTTGCCGAAACGTTTCGGATCGATGCTACTCATCTCTAACCTTTAGTTCTTGAACGAGGCGGCCCGGCACCGTGCCGATCGAGCCCGCGCCCATCGTGATCACCACGTCGCCGTCGCGCGCGAGCGTCGACAGCGCCTGCGGCACGTCGTCGATCGTCGCGACGAATGCCGGATCCACCTTGCCCGTCGCACGCACCGCGCGCGCGAGCGCTTGACCGTCGGCCGCCACGATCGGCGATTCGCCGGCCGCGTACACCTCCGTCAACACGAGCGCATCGACGCCCGAGAGCACGCCGACAAAATCCTCGAAGCAATCGCGCGTGCGCGTATAGCGATGCGGCTGGAAGGCGAGCACGAGCCGCCGACCCGGGAATGCCCCGCGCGCGGCAGCGATCGTCGCCGCCATCTCCACGGGGTGATGCCCGTAGTCGTCGATCAGCGTGTAGTGCCCGCCGCCGGCCGCCGGCATTTCGCCGTAGCGCTGAAAGCGCCGCCCCACGCCCGTGAACTCGGCCAACGCCCGCTGAATGTCGGCATCGGCGATCTCGAGTTCGGTCGCGATCGCGATCGCGGCCAGTGCGTTTTGCACGTTATGCGTGCCCGGCATGTTCAGCACGATGTCGAGCGGCGCCGCGCCTTCGCGTACCGCCGTGAAATGCATCTTGCCGTCGCGGGCCAGCACGTTGATCGCGCGCACTTGCGCATCGGGCGCGAACCCATAGCGAATCACGGGCTTGGAGACGAACGGCAGGATCTCGCGCACGTTCGTGCAATCGACGCAGAGCACGGCGATCCCGTAGAACGGCAACCGGTGCGTGAATTCGATGAACGCCTGTTTGAGCCGGGCGAAGTCGTGCCCGTACGTGTCCATGTGATCTTCGTCGATGTTCGTGACGACTTCGATCACGGGCAGCAAATTCAAGAACGAGGCATCCGACTCGTCGGCTTCGGCCACGATGAAATCACCCGTGCCCAGACGCGCATTGACGCCCGCGCTCGTCAGGCGTCCGCCGATGACGAACGTCGGGTCGAGCCCGCCCGCCGCGAGCACGCTCGCGACGAGGCTCGTCGTCGTGGTCTTGCCGTGCGTACCGGCGATCGCGATGCCCTGCTTGAGCCGCATCAGTTCGGCCAGCATCACGGCGCGCGGCACGATCGGCACGTGCTTGCGGCGCGCGGCCAGCACTTCGGGGTTGTCGCTGCGCACGGCCGTGGAAACGACGACGGCATCCGCATCGCCGATGTGCTCGGCGGCGTGGCCGATTTCGATGCGTGCGCCGAGCGAGGCCAGCCGGTCGGTCGAGGCGCTGCGGGCGAGATCCGATCCGCTCACGCGATAGCCGAGCGTGACGAGCACCTCCGCGATACCGCTCATGCCGGCGCCGCCGATGCCGACGAAGTGAATATGTTTGACGATGTGTTTCATGACCTTCCTTCTCGGCGCGCGAGCGCCACGGCCGCGCAAACTTGCGCGACGCGATCGGTGGCTTCGGGCTTGGCCAGCAAGCGCGCGCGCTCGCCCATCTCGGCGAGCGTTTCGCGCGTCTGGCTGCGCAGCCAATCCGCGAGGTTTTCGGGCGACAAGTCGCGTTGCTGCACGAGCACGGCCGCGTTTTGCGACGCGAGGAACTGCGCGTTCGTGCTTTGGTGGTCGTCCACCGCGTACGGGAACGGCACGAACAGCGCCGCCACGCCGACGGCCGCCACCTCAGCCACCGTCATCGCGCCGGAGCGGCAAATGACGAGGTCGGCTTCGCCGTATGCGGCGGCCATGTCGTCGATGAACGGCACGAGGCGCAATGCCTCGCCCGGTTCGAAGCCGGCTTGGACGTAATTGGCGCGCAGCGCGTCGATATGCTTCGCCCCCGCCTGATGAACGACGTGGGGACGCTCGTGCGCACCAAGCAAAGCCAGCGCGCGCGGCACGCATTCGTTGAGCGCCGCGGCGCCGAGGCTGCCGCCGACGACGAGCACGCGCAGCGGTCCGGTGCGACTCGCATAACGAGCTTTCGGTTCTTGCGCATGGCACAGCTCATCGCGCAGCGGGTTGCCAGTCCACTCGGCGCCGGGCAGCGTGTCCGGGAACGCGACCAGCACGCGGCGGGCAAGCTTGGCGAGCACTTTGTTCGCCAGCCCCGCCACCGAGTTCTGTTCGTGCAGCACGAGCGGACGCCCGGTCAGCGCCGTCATGACGCCCGCCGGAAACGTGATATACCCGCCCATCCCGAGCACGACATCGGGCTGCACGCGTTTGAGCACCCGTGCGCTTTCCAAGCAGGCGCGCAGCAAATTCAGCGGCAGCATGAGCTTCGTCTTGAGCCCCTTGCCGCGCAACCCGCCGAAACGGACGAATTCGATCGGCAAGCCATGCTTGGGCACGAGCGATGCCTCCATGCCCGACGGATTGCCGAGCCAGACGACGCGCCAGCCCCACGCGCGCATACGGTGGGCCACCGCGAGCCCCGGGAACACGTGCCCCCCGGTGCCGCCGGCCATCACCAAGAGCGTGTGTTGCGGCGTGCTGCTCATACTTTCCCCCCACGCATCAGCACGCGATTCTCGTAGTCCACCCGCATCAGCACCGCGAGCGCAACGCAGTTGAGCACGATCCCCGAACCGCCGTAGCTGACGAGCGGCAGCGTGAGCCCCTTGGTCGGCAGCAGACCCAGGTTCACGCCCATATTGATGAACGTTTGAGCGCCGAACCACAAGCCGATGCCCTTGGCCACCAATCCCGCGAACGTGCGATCGAGCGCAAGCGCTTGCCGGCCGATCTCGAACGCACGGCGCACGATCCAGTAGAACAGCAAGATAACGACGAGCACGCCGACGAAACCGAACTCCTCGCCGATCACGGCGAGAATGAAGTCGGTATGCGCTTCGGGCAGATAGTTGAGTTTTTCGACGCTGCCGCCGAGGCCGACGCCGAACCACTCGCCGCGGCCGAACGCGATCAGCGAGTGCGTCAATTGATACGCCTTGCCTTGCGCGTAGCGATCGTCCCATGGGTCCAGGTAGGCGAAGATCCGCTCGCGCCGCCAGGGAGACGCCCAGACCAATATCGAAAACGTGCCGACGGCCGTGGCGACGAGGCCGCCGAATAGCTTGCCGTTCACGCCGCCGAGAAAGAGCACGCCCATCGCGATGGCCGCGACGACCATGAACGCGCCCATATCGGGTTCGAGCAGCAGCAGCGCGCCGACGACGCCGACCGCGAAGCCCATCGGCAAAAAGCCCTTGGCGAAACTGTGCATGTGCTCTTGCTTGCGCACGGTGTAGTTCGCCGCGTAGATCGTGACGGCGAGCTTCATGATCTCCGACGGCTGCATGTTCATGAGGCCGAGCGGAATCCAGCGGCGCGCGCCGTTTACGCCCTTGCCGATGTGCGGCACGAGCACGATCACCAGCGCGAAGAGCGCGAGCAAGAATAGCTTGGGCGCATACTTGTCCCACACCGAAATGGGAATCCTGAACGTCACGATCGCGACCATCGAAGCGATGGCGAGCGAAATCGTGTGGCGCATCAAGAATGCATAGGTGTGATAAGCCGCATACTTCGGCGAATCGGGCATGGCGATCGACGCCGAGTAGACCATCACGACGCCAAGCGCGAGCAGCGCGATCGCCACCCACAGCAGCGCGTGATCGTAATCGAGCATGCGCGAACGCACGGGGCGCATCCCGCTGACCGCGCTCGCGAGGCCACCCGCCCCCGAGGAAGCGACGCCGGCCGTTTTCGCCGGCCTAGCGCCGCCTGCGCTATCGCGCTGCGGCGCCAGGCCCGGGCCGAACCGATCGAGCCAACTCATAGCATCGTCCCCCGCTGCGCCGCAATCTCCTCGACCGTGTCATGGAACACGGCCGCGCGGTGCGCATAGTTGGTGAACATATCGAGGCTCGCGCAGGCCGGCGAGAGGAGCACGGCATCGCCCGGCTCGGCGAGCGCGAAAGCGGCATGCGTCGCCGCTTCGAGCGTGGGCTGATCGACGAGCGCGACGCCCGTCTCGGCGAGCGCGGCGCGAAGTTGCGGCGCGTCGCGTCCGATCAACATGACGGCGCGGCACCAACGCGCGACCGGGCGCACGAGCGGCGCGAAATCCTGGCCCTTGCCGTCTCCGCCGGCGATCAACACGACGCGCTGCGCCAAGCCGTCGAGCGCGGCGACGGTCGCTCCGACGTTCGTGCCCTTGCTGTCGTCGACGAAGTCGATGCCGTCGATGGACCCAATCAACTCGACGCGATGCGGCTCGCCGCGATACTCGCGCAAGGCGTGCAGCAACGGCGCGGCCGGCAATCCGATCGCGCGCGCCAGAGCGAATGCCGCCAGCGCGTTCGCGGCGTTATGCAACCCGCGGATGCGCAGTGCGTCGGCGGGCATCAAGCGCGTCATGGCGAGATCCGCGGGCGCGGGCGCTTCTTGCTTGCGACGGCGCGGGCTCGCCGTTTCGTCCGACGGCTCGCGCTCGCGCGCCTGCGCAAGCCAATTGATGCCGTTTTCGAGCACGAGCCCGTAGTCGCCCAGACGCGTGGGCTCGTTCAATCCGAACGTAATGCACGGCGCCGGCGTTTGCCCGGCCGCATCGGCACGCGGAGCGAGCGCCATGGTGCGCGGATCGTCGCGATTGAGCACGCGCACCGTATTCGGCCCGAAAATGCGGCCCTTCGCGGCGGCGTAGGCATCGAGACCGCCGTGCCAGTCGAGGTGATCTTGCGTGATGTTGAGCACGGTTGCCGCGTCGGGAGCGAACGAGACGGTCGTCTCGAGTTGGAAGCTCGACAGCTCGAGCACCCACACCTCAGGCAACGCCGCCGCATCGATGGCATCCATCAAGCGGTCGAGCAGCGACGGGCTGATGTTGCCGGCGACCGCCACCTTTTTGCCGGCGCGCTCGCATAGCAGCCCCGTCATGCTCGTCGTCGTAGTCTTGCCGTTCGTGCCGGTGATCGCGACGACCTTCGGGGCGTATCCGCTTTCGCCGAGATGCGCGAGCGCCTGCGCGAAAAATTCGAGTTCGCCCCAGACCGGAATACCGCGTTCGCGCGCGCTCGCGATGAGCGGGACGAGGTCCTGTGCGAGCGGCGACAAGCCCGGGCTCAGCGCGACGAGTTCGATCCCGCCGTCGAGCAGCGCCGGCGAAAACGCGCCGCCAACGAACTGAGCGTCGAGTCCGTGCGTCGCGAGCGCCGGCAGATTCGGCGGCGCCTCGCGCGTATCGGCGATGCGCAAACGGCACCCCTGGCGCGCGCACCAGCGCGCCATCGCAAGGCCCGACTCACCGAGCCCCAGCACGAGCACCATCGGCCTTTGCCGATCACGAAACATCTCGCCGAACATCGCTTGCTTTCCCTTTTCCTTTGCGTTTGCCGCGCGGCGCTTAGCGCAGCTTCAACGTCGAGAGCCCGAATAGACAGAGCATCAACGTAATGATCCAAAAGCGGACGACGACTTGCGTCTCCTTCCAGCCGGACAACTCGAAATGGTGGTGCAGCGGCGCCATCTTGAAGATGCGCCGCCCTTCGCCATAGCGCTTTTTCGTGTATTTGAACCACACGACTTGAAGCATCACCGAGAGCGTCTCGGCCACGAAAATGCCGCCCATGATGAAGAGCACGATCTCTTGGCGCACGATCACGGCGATCGTCCCGAGCGCGCCGCCGAGCGCGAGCGCCCCGACGTCGCCCATGAAAACTTGCGCGGGGTGCGTGTTGTACCAGAGGAAGGCGAGCCCAGCCCCGCCCATCGCCGAGCAAAAAATCAGCAACTCGCCCGCGCCGGGAATATGCGGAAACAGCAGGTACTTCGAATAGACCGAGCTGCCCATCACATAGGCGAAGACGCCGAGCGAAGCGCCGACGAGGACGACGGGCATGATCACGAGGCCGTCGAGACCGTCGGTCAGATTCACCGCATTGCTCGCTCCGACGATGACCAAGTAGGTCAACGCGATGAAGCCCCACACGCCCAGCGGGTAGCTGATCGATTTCAAAAACGGCAGCATCAAGTCGGCGCGCGCGGGCAGCCCCATCGACAAGCCGCTGCGCACCCAAGCCATGAACAGGTCGAATACGCGCACGTTGCTCGCCTCGGAGACGCTGAAGGCCAGATAGACGGCGGCGAACAAACCGATCACGGATTGCCAGAAATACTTCTCGCGCGACGACATGCCGCGCGGATCCTTGTAGACGACCTTGCGGTAATCGTCCACCCAACCGATGACGCCGAAGCCGAACGTGACGAGGATCACGATCCAAATGAAGCGATTCGTCAGATCGGCCCACAGCAGCGTCGAAACGGCGATGCCGATCAGAATCAGCACGCCGCCCATCGTCGGCGTGCCCGATTTGACGAGGTGCGTCTTGGGGCCGTCGGTGCGCACGGCCTGGCCCACCTTCATTTCGGTCAACTTACGGATCACCCACGGCCCGCAGACGAGCCCGATCACGAGCGCGGTGATGGTTGCCATCACCGCGCGAAACGTCAGATAGCCGAATACGCGCAAAAAGCTTGCGTCGTTCTGCAGCCATTGCGCCAGCACCAGCAGCATGCTTGTCCTTCTCTTTCAATGCGTGCGGGGCGCGGCGCCCGGCACGACGGGTGACGATTGGACGGTCAGCGCCTCGACGACGCGCTCCATCCGCATAAAGCGCGAGCCTTTCACGAGCAGCGTCGCGCTCGCTCCAAAACCCGCCTGCAACAAATACTCGACGAGTGCAGCCACGTCCTCGAAGTGGCGGGCGCCGGCCTGAGCCGCGCCGCTGCCCGCCCCCGCGTCGAAGGCCGCGCACGACTCGCGCGTCGCGTCGCCGAGCGCAACGAGCGCGTCGATGCCGCGTTCGCGCGCGTAGGCGCCCACTTCGCGGTGAAATTGGGTGCCGTTATCGCCCACTTCGCCCATATCGCCCATGACGAGCACGCGCGGCGCCGGCGATGCGGCCAGCACATCGATCGCAGCGCGCATGGAGTCGGGGTTCGCGTTGTAGGTGTCGTCGATGACGGCCGCGCCGGCGAGCGAGCCGGCGATCGCACGTTTCGTTTGCAACCGCCCCTTCACGGGCGTGAACGCTTCCAACCCGCGCGCGATCGCCTCGAGCGGCACGTCGGCGGCGACGGCCGCGGCCGTGGCGGCCAACGCATTGCGCGCGTTGTGCTCGCCGAGCACTTGCAACGCCGCTTCGAACGCACCCGCGGGCGTGCGCACGCGCAAACGGTTGCCTTCGAGCACGCCTCGCACCGCCGCACCGGCCGCGGTTCCATTCTGCGAAGCGTCTTCGAGCGCGAAGTCCACGATACGGTTCCCTGTCGCCGCGATGCGCCAGATTCCGGCATAGGCGTCGTCGGCCGGGAACACCGCGATGCCCTCGGCCGGCAACGCGTGGATCACGCTCGCGTGTTCGAGCGCGACCGCTTCCACCGTGGCCATGAATTCCTGATGCTCGCGTTGCGCGTTGTTCACGAGGGCGATCGTCGGCAGCGCGATCTTCGCGAGGACGTCGGTTTCGCCCGGATGATTCATGCCGACTTCGATGACGGCGAGCCGGTGCGCCGCATTCAAACGCAGCAACGTCAGCGGCAATCCCACGTCGTTGTTGAAGTTACCGGCCGTCGCGAGCCGCGCCGATTCGCCGACGGCTTGCGCGAAAATCGACGCGATCATCTCCTTGACCGTCGTCTTGCCGTTGCTGCCCGTCACGGCGACGAGCGGCAACGCAAAGCGGCGGCGCCAGCCGCGCGCGAGCTCGCCGAGCGCCGCGCGCGTGTCGGGTGCCACGAGTGCCGGCGAGCGCCAATCCTCGGGCAGTCGCGAGGCCAGCACCGCACTCGCGCCGCGCGCGCGAACGTCGGACAAAAAGTCATGCGCGTCGAAGCGCTCGCCCTTCAGCGCGACGAACAACTCGCCGGGGCCCGTGGTCCGGCTGTCGGTGCCGATCCGTTCGAAGACGGTCGCGCCATCGCCATGGACGGTGGCGCCTGTGATCAGTTGCGCGGCTTCGGCCAGCGAAAGCATCGTCATTGCTCGGCTCCCCGCGGATGCGTCGCACGCGCCGCCAATGCGAGACGCGCGTGATCTTGGTCCGAAAACACGCGTTTCTTGCCCATGATTTCCTGTGTGGCTTCGTGGCCCTTGCCGGCCAGCAGTACGACATCCTCGCGGGCCGCGCCGCGCACCGCTTGCAAGATCGCGTTCGCACGATCCTCGATCCGGCGCGCCCGGTCCGGGTCCGCCATGCCCGCGACGATCTGGTCGATGATCGACGCGGGATCCTCGCTGCGCGGGTTATCGCTCGTGACGACGACGGCATCGGCCAGCCGCTCGGCGATCGCCCCCATCAGCGGACGCTTGGTCGCATCGCGATCGCCGCCGCAGCCGAACATGCAGACGAGCTGGCCGCCGCGCGCTTGGGCCATCGGCCGCAGCGCGGCGAGCGTCTTTTCGAGCGCGTCGGGCGTATGGGCATAGTCGACGACGACGAGCGGCTCGTCGCTCGCGATACGCCCCCCGAGACGCTGCATGCGGCCGTTGACGGGTTCGAGCTTGGCGAGCTGCGCCAGCGCATCGCTCAACGGAACATCGGCGGCCAGCAAGGCGCCGAGCACGCCGAGCAGGTTGCTGACGTTGAATTCGCCGAGCGTGCCGACTTCGACCTCGGCCGCACCCCAATCCGACGACAAATGAAACGCGGTGCCGGTGGCCGTGGCGCGCACGTTCGTCGCCACGAGCGCGGCATGGGCGCTCGGCGCATCGCTCGTCGCCCCGATGCCGTAGACGATCGTCGGCATGCGCGCCTGCGTCCGCTCGATCAACCGGCGCCCGGCGGCATCGTCACGATTGATGACCGCCGTCTTGAGCGTCGGCCAATCGAACAGTTTCGCCTTGGCGGCCTCGTACGCTTCGAACGTGCGGTGATAGTCGAGGTGATCTTGCGTCAGATTCGTGAACAGGGCGATATCGAAAGCCGTGCCGTTGACGCGCCCCTGATGCAGCGCATGCGAGGACACTTCCATCGAAACCGCGCGGGCGCCCGCCGCCGCCAATTGCGCGAGCGAACGCTGGGTTTGCGGCGCATCGGGCGTCGTGAACCCGGTATGCACGAGATGCCCCCACATACCGGTGCCAAGCGTGCCGATGACCGCGCACGGTTCCCCGAGCCCCGTCAGCGCCGCGGCGATCCATTGCGAGCACGAAGTCTTGCCGTTGGTGCCGGTCACGCCGATCGTGCGCATCGACTGGCTCGGCGCGCCGTACCAGCGGCTCGCGATCTCGCCGGCCAGACGATCGAGGTGGGGCACCGCGTGCGAACGAGCGGCGTCGACATTGCCCGCGAACCCTTCGGGCTGATAGAGGACCACGGCCGCGCCGCGCTCGAAGGCGCTCGCGATATGGGGCCGGCTATCGGCGCCGTCCACGGCGTACGCGAAAAATATATCGCCGGACGCGAGCGTGCGCGTGTCGCCGTGCAATTGCGCGCCGGCCGGCGCATGCGCGCGCAGCCAGTCGAGCGCATCGGCGATGTCCCGGTGCATGGCGTCCTGTTTTTCGGGCGCACTCATCGAACGACTCCCGGGTGAGCTTGGGTAGCCGCCGACACGTTCATCGGCCGCGCCGGCGCGAAGTTGGCGGTTTTACCGTTGGCGGCGGGTTTGGCCGCGGCCGCATCGTCGGAGACGACGAGTTGCTTGATCGGCATATCGGGCGGCACGTTCAGCGCGCGCAGCGTGTCGCCGACGATGCCGGAGAAGACGGGGCCGGACACGTAGCCGCCGAAGTGGCTGCCGGCCGTCGGCTGATCGATCGAGACAGCCACGACGATGCGCGGGTTCGGCATCGGCGCCATGCCGACGAACGACGCCCGGTACTTCGACCGGTCGTAGCCGTGCCCCGCATGGACGTATGCGGTTCCGCTCTTGCCGCCGACGCGATAGCCCGGCACGGCCGCCTCGGGCGACGTGCCTTCGGCCGTGACGACCGATTCGAGCATCGTGCGCACTTGGCGCGCGGTCGTCGGCGAAAAGATCTGCGGGCCGGTAACCACTTGATCCGGATCGGTCTTGAAAATCGACACGGGCATGATCTGGCCGTCGTGCGCGATCGCGGTATAGGCGCGCGCGAGTTGGAACAGCGAGACCGACAAACCATAGCCGTACGACATCGTCGCCTGCTCGATGCGGCGCCAGCTCTTCCAGGGACGCAGCCGGCCGGCGGCCGCACCCGGGAATCCGACCTTCGGCGCTTGCCCGAGGCCGATGCTGGTATACATATTCCACATCTCTTCCGGCTTGAGCGTCATGGCGATTTTCGTCGCGCCGATGTTGCTCGACTTCTGAATCACGCCGCCGATGGTCAGCACGCCGTTGGCGCTGTCGTCGGTAATCGGAGCGCCATCGAGCGTGAAGCGGCCGTTGCCGGTATCCACGAGGGTATTCGGCGTCACGCGGTGCAAATCGAGCGCGAGCGACACCGTAAACGGCTTCATGATCGAGCCCGGCTCGAAAACGTCGGTGAGTGCGCGGTTGCGCAATTGTTCGCCCGTGAGGTGCGAGCGATCGTTCGGGTTGTAGGTCGGATAGTTGACGAGCGCGAGCACGTTGCCTGTGCGCACATCGATGACCATGGCCGCACCGGCCTTCGCCTTCGACTTTTCCACGGCAGCCTTCAAGTCCGAGTACGCGATGTACTGGATCTTGCTGTCGATCGACAGTTCGACGTCCTGGCCGTTATGCGGCACGACCTGCTCATCGACGTCCTCGATGATATGCCCGAGCCGGTCCTTGATCACGCGACGCATGCCCGGCGTGCCGGAGAGCATCTTTTGATCGGACAGCTCGACGCCTTCCTGGCCTTCGTCCTCGACGTTCGTGAACCCGACCAAGTGGGCCGTGAGCTCGCCTTCGGGGTAAAAGCGCTTGTACTCGGCACGCTGATAGATGCCGGGAATCTTGAGCGCATCGACCTTCGCGGCGATATCGACGGGCACTTGGCGCTTCACGTAGACGAACGTCTTGTCCTCGGATAGCTTCGCGCGCAGCTCCTTTTGCGTCATGCCCAGCAGCGAGCCGAGCGCGGCGAGCTTGCTCTGATCGAGGTCCTCGGGCACCGACTCCGGAATCGCCCAGATCGCGCGCACGGGCAAGCTCGTCGCGAGCACGAGGCCGTTGCGGTCGAGAATCTTGCCGCGCGTGGCGGGCAACTCGATCGTGCGCTCGTAGCGGCTTTCACCCTGCTTCTGATAGAAGGCGTTGCCCGGCCCCTGGATCCAGAAGGCGCGCGCGGCGAGAGCGACGAAGGCGGTGAACAGCAAGAAGACGACGAGTTTCGAGCGCCACATCGGCAAACGTACCGAGAGGACGGGGCTCGAGGAGAACGTCACGCCCTTCGTCTTGGCGGCGTGCTTCATCGCGCGCCTCCTCGACGAGCGGCGCCGGCCGCGCCATTGGCCGTTCCTTTACCGGCGCGCGCGAGCGGTGCGCTCGCGGGCAGCGTGGGGATCGGGGCGTTCTCGGCTTGGTTCGCTCCGGGCGCGAGCGTCAGAAATTGCGTTTCGCCCGTCGACGCGGGCTGCATTTTCAGCGTGTCGGTCGCGAGCTGCTCGATGCGCGACGTTTTCGACAGCGCGCTTTGCTGATATTGCAACTGCGCATAGTCCTGCTGCAATTGATGCTCTTCCGACTGCGCGCGCTCGAGCTGCACGAACAGTTGCCGCTGCTGATTCGTGGCATTGACGACGGAAAGTGCACAACCGAGAACGACGATGAGCAGGAAAATGTTGAGACGGCTCATGGCGCGACGCGCTCCGCGACGCGCATGACCGCCGAGCGGGCACGCGGATTGGCCTCGAGTTCGGCGGCGCCGGCAAATACGCGGCCAATGATTCGCAAAGGAGCGGCGGGCAGATCGACGGCACGAATCGGCAAGCGACGGTCGATCGCAGGCCCACTCGCGTGAGCCTGCATGAATCGCTTCACGATTCGATCCTCGAGCGAATGAAAGCTGATCACCACCAGCCGCCCCCCTTGCTCCAACGACGCAAATGCCGCCTCTAAAACGACTTGCAACTCCGCAAGCTCTTGATTGACGTGAATCCGTATAGCCTGAAAGGTGCGGGTGGCCGGATCCTTGCCCTTCTCACGGGTCTTGACTGCGCGAGCCACGATTTCGGCAAGCTCGCCCGTGCTTGAGAGAGGCCCAAGACGGTCGGACTCTGCCCGGCGAGCAACAAGCGCCTTTGCAATCTGAACAGCAAACCGTTCTTCCCCATAATCTCGAATGACCTCCGTCAGTTCCTGCTGGCTTGCCCGCGCGAGCCATTCGGCCGCGGATTCGCCACGCGTCGGGTCCATCCGCATATCGAGCGGGCCGTCCGCGCGGAAGCTGAAACCGCGCGCGGGGTCGTCCAGTTGCGGCGACGACACGCCCAGGTCCAGCAATACGCCGGCAACACGCTCGATACCCCGCGTCGCCAGCGCCGGCGCCAACGACGCAAAACTCTCATGCACGATCGTGAAGCGAGGATCGCCAATCTCGCGTGCCGTCGCAATCGCTTGCGGGTCCTTATCGAACGCGATCAGCCGCCCGGCCTCGCTCAGTCTCGCGAGTACCGCTCGGCTATGCCCGCCACGTCCGAACGTGCCGTCGACATAGACGCCGTCCACGCGCGTGACCAGCGCATCCACCGCTTCTTCCAGCAGCACCGTGCGATGCTGCAATTCGTTTCCCATCGCAGCGCCCTATTTCAACCCGCGATCAAAACGTGAAATTCTTCAGCGCATCGGGCATCCCCTGCGCCATGGCCGCCTGTTCCTTGGCGGCGTAGGTCTGCGCATCCCACAGTTCGAAGTGGCTTCCCATGCCGAGCAACATGATTTCCTTTTCCAGCCCTGCGGCCATGCGCAATTCAGGCGAGACGAGAATCCGTCCCGCGCTATCGAGATCGACGTCGGAAGCGTTACCGAGAAAAATGCGCCGCCACCAATGCGCGTCCATCGGCAATGCGGCGATCTTGGTGCGAAAGACTTCCCATTCGGGACGGGGAAACAGCAATAGGCAGCCGTCCGGGTGCTTCGTGAGCGTCACCCGTCCTTGTGCCTCGCCTTGCAGCGCCTCGCGATACCGAGAGGGCACGGACATCCGCCCCTTCGCATCGAGCGTCAGCGCCGACGCCCCTTGAAACACCCTTCTCTCCCCTTCGGAGCACGACGCTCCATCCCTCGAAAACGGCCCGGAATGATCCGATCAATCCACAAAAATACACTTTCTCACACTGTCTCCCACTTTAGAGTAACGCCCCAGGCCGGTCAAGGGAGAAAGCCGTTTTTTCGACGAATTTTGTTTGTAAGAACAAGGACTTACGTGAGTCCCTTCATGCAAGGTAAGAAACCGAAAAACGTTATAAAAGAATGAACTACTGCATTTTGTGAATGTGATACGTGAAAAGCTCGCGGCGGGCACCGGCGCGGCAAGCGCTCGGCGCGATCAAGGGCGGGATGAGAAAGCCAAGCGAATGGAGATAAGTCGACGGGCGGCGCGAGCGCGCCGCTCCCACTGCAAAATCAAATGTAGTAAGCCGTTTGCGTCATGACCTTCGAGGCCGCGCGCATCAATGCCTTCACGGGCACCGGCAATTGCACGCCGCCGGCATCCGTGGCCGATTGGCCGTGTGCCCGCTCGTCGTCGCGCATTTGCGAGACGATCGCGCGCGAATGGCGGTCCGCTTCGGGCAGTGTGCTCAGATGTCCTTCGAGATGCCGTTCGACTTGACGCTCGGTTTCGGCCATGAAACCAAGACTCGCCCTGTCGCCAAGGCACCCGGCCGCGAAACCGATCGCAAGCGCGCCGCTGTACCACAGGGGATTGAGCAGGCTCGGTCGCGAATCCAGGTCGCGCAGCCGGGACGCCGTCCACGCGAGATGATCCTCCTCCTCACGTGCCGCGTGCTCGAACGCCTCTTTGAGCGAGGGGGTACGCGTAGCCAGCTTTTGCGCTTGATAGAGCGCCTGCGCGCAAATCTCTCCGACGTGATTCACGCGCATGAGTCCCGCGGCATGCGCACGTTCGGCAAGCGTCATATCAGGTGCCGGGGGAGCCGCCGGTTCGGATTCGGGCTGCGGCACCGGCCGGCTCATTCTGCTCACGCCGGCGATCGAACGCAGCCCGCGGTCGAACTCGGTAATCAACTCGTCCAACGTCATTGCACTTTCTCCTTGCGGTGCGGCGACCTGGCAGCCACGAAAGGCAGGCCGTGCGGCACGTCCCCACGGCTGCCCGCTGCCCAAGATGTGGCGCGCGCTTAGTTCAGAGCAAAACCGCGGTTAATCGTGCATTTTAGACGATGTTGTGCAATGCATATAGCATCGGCGCTTTTTTGCCGCGCCGCGGCACTTATGCGCTGCGCTCCGGGACAACCGCGGCGGCGGGCCGAGCGGCAGGTGCGTCGCGCAGTTCGCGGCGCAGGATTTTTCCGACGTTCGTCTTCGGCAGCTCGGTACGGAACTCGACGATCTTCGGCCGCTTATAGCCTGTCAGTTGCTCCTTGCAGAACGCGACGACATCCGCCTGCGTGAGCGCGGGGTCTCGTTTGACGATGACGAGTTTCACCGCCTCGCCCGAGTGCTCGTCGGGCACGCCCACCGCCGCCACCTCCAGCACGCCCGGATGTTTGGCCACGACGTCTTCGATCTCGTTCGGATAGACATTGAATCCCGAGACGAGAATCATGTCCTTCTTGCGGTCAATGATCTTGAAGTAGCCGCGTTCGTCCATGATGCCGATGTCGCCGGTCTTGAAGAAACCGTCGGCCGTCATGACCTTGGCCGTCTCGTCCGGACGGTTCCAGTAGCCCACCATCACCTGAGGGCCGCGAATGCAAATTTCGCCAGGCTGACCGATCGGCAATTCGTTACCGTCGTCGTCGCGAATGGACAGTTCGGTGGATGGGATCGGCAGGCCGATCGTACCGCTGAACTGCGTTGCGGTAACAGGATTGCAGCACGCGCTCGGCGACGTTTCCGACAAGCCGTACCCTTCGATGACGGGCACATGCGTGCGCTCGTACCACCGCTTGGCGACCGCTTCTTGTAATGCCATCCCTCCGGCATTGGCCACGAGCAGCTTCGAAAAATCGAGCTTGCCGAAATCGGGATGGTTCAGCATCGCGTTATAGAGCGTATTGACGGCCGGGAACGTGTTGATGCGATAGCCTTGCAACTGCTTGATCATGCCGCCGATGTCGCGCGGGTTGGGGATCAGAACGCCAAGGCCGCCCGTTCGGATGGTCAGCAATGCGCAGACCGTCAACGCGTAAATGTGATAGAGCGGCAACGCAATCACGTTGACGATTTGGTCGACGTCCGGGTGCAGCGCGTGAGCCGGCTCATGCCACGCCGCCGATTGCAGGACGTTCGCGACGATGTTGCCATGCGTAAGCGTCGCGCCCTTGGCGACGCCCGTCGTGCCGCCCGTGTACTGTAGGAACGCGATGTCGTCTCGCGTCAAAGCCGCGGCGGCGAACGGCAAGCGGCCGCCTTCGGCCACGACATCGTTGAATTTGACGTGGCCCGGGAGATCCCAAGCCGGCACCATCTTCTTGACACGCCGCACGACGAAATTAACGATGAAGCCCTTGGCGCCCATCAAATCGCCCATCGACGCCACGATCACATGTTTGATCGCGGTGCTGCGCACCACCGCTTGGAGCGTCACCGCGAAATTCTCCAGCAGGACGATCGCCTCGGCGCCGCTGTCTTTGAGCTGGTGCTCGAGTTCGCGCGGCGTGTAGAGCGGATTGACGTTCACGACGACGTAACCCGCACGCAACACCGCGGCGAGCACGACGGGGTATTGCAGCACGTTGGGCATCATGATCGCGATGCGCGCCCCGCGAGCAAGCCCCTTCGACTGAAACCAGGCGGACACCTTGCGCGAGAGCGTATCGAGTTCGCCGTAAGTCATCGTTTTGCCCATGCAGGCAAACGCCGGCGAAGTCCGATATTGCTCGAAGCTCTCTTGCAGCAGTTCGCCGACCGACGCGTAAGCGGACGGGTCGATTTCGGCGGGGACGCCGGGCGGGTATGACTTCAACCAAACTTTTTCCATGCGGCGTCTCCCTTACTTTTCGAATGGTCGTGCTAAAAAATGCATCCTAGCCGGTCGCTCCGGTAGAAACAACCGGATTAGATATCGAATTCGAACTGCAAGAAAACCGCTTGCACAACACTCAGACATCGAAACGCTCGACTTCGACGAGGCAATCGTAAAAGGTGGCCGAGTCGCCGAGGTCGGTCAGTGCTTGGCTCGTTACCTGGTTTGCATTGCACCCGTCCGGGGCAAGCTTCTTCCACCAAATCGATAGGCCGACCACCACCCCTTCCCGAGCACGATCCGTCACGCGAGCGCGCGCCGCGAACGCGCCGCGATCGTTGCGAATGCGGACCATGTCGCCGTCGCCGATCCCGCGGGATGCCGCGTCGATAGGATGAATGTCGAGATGCGGCTCCTTTTCGACCTGACGCAGGCTATCCACGTTGACGAAGGAGCTATTGAGAAAATTGCGGGCGGGCGGCGAAATCATCGCGAGCGGGTAACGCGCCGCAAGCTCCGGTGAACCGTCGCGTGATTCATATGGCGGCAGATAGTCGGGTAGCGGATCCTTGCCCTGGGCGGCCAACAACGAACTCGCGAATTCGCACTTTCCCGACGGCGTGCGAAAACGGCCTTCCGCGAACGGCGCGTCGGGCAATTTCAGCTTGACCCACCCTGCTTCGCTCAGCTTGTCCCAATCGAGGCCTTCGAGCGTCGGATCGTCCCAGCGAAATGCGCTGCGCCCGACGGTCTCGTCGCTTTCGAACAGCGCCGGCTCGTCGAGGCCCATATGGCGTGCGAGCCCGCGGAAAATTTCCGTATTCGGTCGCGCTTGGCCAACCGGCTCGATCGCCGGTTCGTTGACCATGAGGTACGTATGGCCGTATGCGCGATGGACGTCGAAATGCTCGAGCTGAGTCGTGGCGGGCAGCACCAGATCCGCATAGTCGGCGGTGTCCGTCTGAAAATGCTCGAGTACGATCGTAAAGAGATCTTCGCGCGCAAAGCCGGCGGCAACGCGCGCCGAATCAGGCGCCACGGCCACGGGATTCGAGTTGTAGACGACCAGCGCTTCGATCTTGGGGCCGAACGAGTCGTCGCCTCGATGGAGCAATGCGTCGCCGATCGCATTCATATTAATGACGCGCGGCAGCTTCTCGGGCCAGCCGGGCATGAGATCGGGGCGCTGCAACGCCGCGGTATCGAACGGCACCCATCCCGACGTCGACAGCAGCAAGCCGCCCGCGCGATCGCGCCACGCTCCGGTCAGCGACGGCAGACACGCAATCGCACGCGTGGCGTTGCCTCCGCCGCGAACGCGTTGCATGCCGTAATTCAGACGAATCGCCGATTTGCGCGTTTTGCCGTAGAGCCGCGCGAGCTCGACGAGTTCGTGTTCCTCGATACCGCAAATTTGCGCAACGCGCGCCGGCGGATAGGCGGATGCACGCTCCTTGAGCGCCTCGAACCCGACCGTATGATCCGCGACATAGCGGTGATCGATCAGGTCCTCGGCGATCAGCACGTGCACCATCCCGAGGGCGAATGCGCCGTCCGTGCCCGGGCGCAAGGCGATATGCTGATGGCACTTTTCCGCTGTCAGCGAGCGATACGGATCGATTGCGACGAGGCGGGCGCCGCGCCGCTTGGCCTCTTGCGCGCGGGTCCAGAAATGCAGACTCGATGCGATCGGATTGGAGCCCCAGATCAAAATGAGCTCGCTTTCCTCGAAAAATTCGAGATGCATGCCCACCGCTGCGCCGTACGTGTATTTGAGTCCCGCCATACCGGCTGCCGAGCAGATCGCGCGATCGAGCCGCGACGCGCCGAGCTTGTGAAAGAACCGCTGAGCGATGCTTTCGCCTTGAACGAGACCCATGGTGCCCGCATAGCTATACGGGAGGAGGGCCTGCGGTTCTCGGCGTACGATTTCCGATAAGCGACCAGCGGCTAATGTAAGCGCCTCGTCCCAACTGATCGGCTCGAAGCGCCCTTCGCCTTTGCGGCCGACGCGCTTTAGCGGCGTGGTCAAGCGCTGCGCGTGATGCGTGCGCTCGGCATAGCGGCTGACTTTGGTACAGAGTACGCCCTGGGTCGGCGGGTGGTTCGGCTCGCCGGTGACCTTGATGGCCTTGCCGTCGACGACGGTGACCCGCATGACGCACGTGTCGGGGCAATCGTGAGGGCAAACGGCGCGGGCAAATTCGGTGGGCGCATTCATGGCTGCGTTCGGTAAGAGGGGTGGCGTTGCGGTAGGCCGGTGATTTTAGTACGTTCGCGTGCCCGAGCCCGCACCAAATTGTCGGGACGCCGTTGAGCGTAGAATGATTCGTTCGATACCGATACTTATTCTAGTTGTAGAACCCCATTCCACGGTCGAACGCATCATGAAACTCATTCCTGAAGTCTTGGCCGCGCGCGACGAGATCCAGTCGCTCCGACGAAGTATCCATGCCCATCCTGAATTGCGGTACGAAGAAACACGCACCGCCGAGCTTGTGGCTCAGTCACTCGAAAAATGGGGCCTGCGCGTACAGCGCGGATTGGGCAAAACCGGTGTGGTCGGCGTGCTCCAGCGAGGGAGCGGCACGCGAGCGATCGGGCTGAGGGCGGATATGGACGCCCTGCCGATCCAGGAAATCAACACGTTCGAGCATCGCTCGCAGGCCCCCGGGAAAATGCATGCTTGCGGGCACGACGGACACACCGCGATGTTGTTGGGCGCCGCACGGCACCTGGCTTTGCATGGCCGGTTCGACGGCACGATCGTCTTCATCTTTCAGCCGGCGGAGGAAGGCGGGGCGGGCGCGCGCGCTATGATCGAGGACGGTTTGTTCGAGCAATTCCCAGTGGACGCGGTCTTCGGCATTCACAATTGGCCCGGAATGCCGGCGGGCACCTTCGGTGTGACCGAGGGGCCGATCATGGCGTCGAGCAACGAGTTCAGGATCGACGTGAAAGGCGTCGGAGCGCACGCGGCCATGCCGCACAACGGCCGCGATCCCGTATTCGCGGCGATTCAAATCGGCAACGCACTGCAGAGCATCATTACGCGCAATAAGAAACCGATCGATACGGCCGTGCTCTCGATTACGCAGATCCACGCCGGCGATGCGGTCAATGTCATCCCTAGCGACGCGTGGCTCGCCGGGACCGTGCGTACGTTTACGACGGAGACGTTGGATTTGATCGAGTCGAAGATGTCGAAGATCGTCGAAGCGACGGCATCGGCGTTCGATTGCTCGGCAACAGTCGCGTTCAACCGCAATTACCCGCCGACGATCAACAGCGGCGACGAGACGCGTTTCGCCGCGGAGGTCATGCGGGAAATCGTGGGTGAGCAAAATGTCGACGCGCATACGGAGCCGACCATGGGTGCGGAAGACTTCGCATTCATGCTGCAGGCCAAGCCCGGATGTTACGCGTTCCTCGGCAACGGGGACGGCGGCCATCGCGATGCGGGCCACGGCGCGGGGCCATGCATGCTCCATAACGCAAGCTATGACTTCAACGATGAACTGCTGCCGGTCGGTACGACGTACTGGGTGAGACTCGCGGAGCGGTATCTCGCGGAAGGGATCAAGAAGTAATGAAAGGATGCGCTCGCTAGCCGGAGGCTAGTGGGCGCAAAGGGCGACGGGGGCTTGGCAGGCGATGTGGTTTGCCGCGCGAGTAAAAGCAAAAACCCCCGAGAGCGCGGTGGCTGACGGGGGTTCTTAGCATGAGGAGCCTGACGATTACCTACTTTCACACGGGCAATCC
>NZ_QUBS01000071.1 GCF_003390925.1 Trinickia diaoshuihuensis
TGAACCGCAAAGATGCTCGTTTCTACCCACTTCTACTGGCGCCTATATGCCGGAAATACCCGGCTCCTTTATGCCGGAAGGTGACACCTGTCTTTGCCGCGGGTTCGCGTCAGGGCTATCAGGGCCCGCGATCCGGCGGGAACGGGGCCAAGTTCAGTACGGCCGGTGTCGTAGGGTGCTGCCAATTCTTGACCCCCGGTATCCACGCATTGCCGGGAATTTTTGTCCAGACACCCCGGTTCCAGCTGTAGTGCACATGAGCGAATATTTGGATGGTCCGGAGTCCGACGTTTTCCTCCCATCCGATCGTTACGGTTTCGCGATAACCTCTTTGTGCCCAAGCGTGCGGCGGGACTACCTTGAAAAACGGGCCTAGCTCGTATGGACGCGGTTTGTAGAGCAGCGCCCTAGCGGCGGCGATGTTCTCTCTGCGTTCGCGGTTTTCCGTTGACGATATTTTTCGGCGCCATTCGACGACGGAATCGACGTTGTTAGCGTCTGCCACGGACGGCTTGGCCTGAGCCCGGCCTAGAATCGGCATCGAATTCGAACGTGGCTTCGGACCTGAGGAAGAGGGCGCGGCGTTCTCGGCGGCGTGGGCGGTACCGATGGGCTGGTCCGTGCCGGGCGAAACGACATGGGGTAGGTACACGCCCGGCGTTGCATCCTCACTTGCATTGGCGAGGGCGCGCTGCAACGTTTCCAAAGACGCCGGATCGAGCTCCATATGCCCGGAGGGGTCCACTCGATTGACCGGTTCGCCGTCGCAGTAGGCATATGGATTAGGACCGCCGGCGCCGAAGGGGCTCAGGCTGTCGGGTGCGTTAAAGCGCATCAGCGAGGGAAGATAGGCGCGGTAGCCGTTACCGAGCTGATAGGCGTAAATCACCGGGTCGATATGCGTCCCGGCGAACCTTGATGCATAACGAGCCGGCATGGTTTCTCTCTCTTGGAATACCTCACGTTCGACGATCGCGATCCTCCCGGATCCGATCCAGCAGCCGTTCAATAACGGCTGCGGGTAGCGATGGCCCTTTCTGCCGCGGACCCTGGTGCCGACGGCGTTACGCGCAAGAAGAAATCCCCGATCGCCGCGCCCCCTTGCATACGGATGCCTTCGAGGGCAGCTTCTCGGGCCGCCTCGCTTTCGAAGATCGTCGTCCCGGATCTCGCGCCCCTGCAGTCGTCGCTCGACACAAATCTCATCAGCGCGGGACTATAAAGTCGATAGCCGGCGCCCAATAGATAGACGTTGGAGCTTGAGTTCTCGTAGCTACCTGTGTAGCCCATTGCAATGAGTTTGCTCACGGTGCCGACCCATCGATTGGCAGGTAAAGAAGGCGATGCCGTGAGCCGCCTGCCGCGGGCTCGGCGATGCCGCTATCCTTCTGCAGTGCCCAGAGCGGCCCAGGAGGCTCGACAGGAAGGGCAGTGCTGACTCGCGCGTCACCTGGCAGTGCTTGCGGCAGCCCGAGTGTTTGCAGACCTTGAACGCTGCGCTTGCCGTCGGCATAGAAGGTTTGTTCGAACACCGCGCTCGACATAAGGACCTGTGTTCCGGATGCCGATCTAATGATGACGTGTTCGCTGAGCAGCTGATCGTTTAGCTCGGGTACGCCCATCTTGTCGAGCAACGTGGCGGTGCGGACAACGTGAAAGATCGACTCCTCTCTCCGCTGAGGCAGCCATGCGCTGATAGGCTCTGGTAGACCCACGAAATGGGTGGACGGCCGCTTAACGGTGGCGGTCGAATGAAGCTGTTGTTCGACTACCTGGTCAGCGCTTTCGGCGGTGTTTTCGATCGCGAGCTTCCCGGAAATCGAGCCGCTCTTTTCTCGCGCGCCCGAACGAGTCAGAAGTCTCCTCACCGCTCTAGCCACCATGGACCAATTCAGATGCCCGGTGGGATCCACGCGATCGAGCGGGTCGTCGTCGCAGTAAAGATAGGCGTTGGGGCCTCCTGCCTCGAATGGACTCAGCGTGTCCGGCGCGTTGAAACGCATCAAGCCGGGCATATACCACCGCGCGCCGTTGCCGAGGGGATAGGCGGCAGTGACTCCATCGCGATGGGCACCTGTGTAATTGAGCGCAATCATAGGTTTCATTGGGGCCTGCTCCTGGGCATACGGCAAGAAGACAGCGCGCGCTCTCGTGAGCGCGTTGCCGTCGCTCTAACCCTCGAGAATGTCGTAGGTCTCGAAAAAGATGTCGTGATCCACGCCCCAGACGTTGCGCGAATCACCCAATACGGCGACTCGGATGTCTCCCGTATTCAAGAAAAGCGGCGTCTCCGACCATGGGGGCGTGACCGTGAAAGGGCCACTCATTTGTTCAGCCTTGACTTTAGTGGGCACGGCGCTAGGGGTAGCGACGCCAGCCGCCCCCACAAAATCGTATCGCGCATTGAACTCGCTAAACCGCATCGGCCATTGCTCCCCCTTGATGCCGGTGAGAACTACATCGCCAACTTCCGCCTGTCTGGGCCCTTCGAGTGTTTGGATCGTCTCGGCTTGGTCCAGGACAAAATAGAAGTAATAGGGAAGTGCTTTCTTAGCCGCGATCATCGTCCGTTCCACATGAGGCACAGCGCTGCCCGGTGCCGGTACGGCGTGTCGACGAACTTGAGGCGCTGGCTCATGTCCCGAGGCGACCGTTCGGTTCGCCGCGCCGCTCGCTTCCCTCGCTGAAATGGCGTGCTCTTCGTTATGCTCCACGTTGCGCGTAACAAACATCCTCGTGTCGTTAGTCGCCGCGAACCAACCGATATGACCGGTCGGATCGTTGCGATTGATCGGGTCGTCATGGCAATACGCATACGGATTTCCGCCCCCCGCGCCGAATGGGCTCAAGCTATCCGGGGCATTGAAGCGCATCAAGGCAGGCAGGTACCAGCGGTATCCATTGCCGAGCGCTATGCCTGCACAAACCGAATCGCGGAATGCGCCAGTAAAGTCGAGAATGGAGCGATGGGTCATGGGAGCCCGCAGGAAGTTGTGCGAAATGTCATTTAGTCCCCAGAGCGATTGGAAAGGAATGTTCTGTCGAAATCGCGCCTGAGCTTTCCTTGGGTGCGATCGGCGAAATCCAGTCTGCGCTTTAGTTCAGGGTCCAGACTGTCTCTGTGGCTCTTGATGGTATTGATAAGGTTTCGTGCCGAGTCCAACTCCTGGAAACCATTCTCCTTCTCCGTGAACGCCAGGTGCCTCGCAAGCGAAGGATCGTGGCTACTCATCGCACCCTTGCGGAGCAGTTGCCTTCGCTCGCGATATCCTTGAGCCGCCGCGAGGCTTTTCTCGACGCGATCCAGTTGCTCGCTGACGACGAACTGCATTTTTCGAAGGCGCGCGGCTTGAGTCGCGCTGATGGCCCCAACGCCCGTCGAGGATACCTGGCGAGCCGCATCCGTCCCGATCGCCGCCTCATGTTCAGCGTTGAATGCGCCGATATTTTCGTCTTTGGGTAAGTTCTCGATCCAGTCTTTGGCGCTCTGACCGTATTTGCGCACCAGCAGAGATAAGCCCAACTTCAATGCGATGGTCGCCGAGGCGACGATTGCAATTCCGACCGGCAAGAAGAAGTGGCCGGTTGGATCGCGTCGGTCGATCGGGTCCTCCTCGCAGTAGGCATACGGGTTGGCGCCGCCTTCGTCAAAAGGGCTCGACGCATCGAGCGCGGTAAATCGCATCAGGGACGGCAAATAGAGGCGATAGCCGTTGCCCAGTGGATATCCCCCGGTGATCGAATCCTCGTTGAGCCCCGTATATAGGAGCGTTAAAGCACTGCTCATCGACGTCCTCCATCCGCGGGTGAGGCGTTGTGCGTCGCATCGACACCGCGCTGCCGCTAGGTGCGTATGCTCGAACGATCGGCGCTTCGCTAACCGGGCGCCGAGAAAGCGTCATTCTTCGTCGAATAGCCATTGCATGACATCTCGATCTTTGCGCGATGAGCGTGTTGGATCATATTCGGATCGCGTCCGATGCAGCATCGTTCTGCCGTATTTCAGTCGAAGCGATAAGCGATTCATGGTAGGGAATCCACTCAATTGACGGCCATTCACTTTTCTCGCCCGAAGCTCCGAGACCAAAGCAAAGAGATTCCGTACCGGTTCGAAGTCGGCAGCCATTTTTGCCGTCGGCCAGTGACGGTACAACTCGTCACGAGAAATACCGGCGCGGCGACGGATGGAGGCGTCGAACACTTCGTCGAAAGACGGTAGTGGGGCATGGCCGGCGATCGCAGCCGAGGGGGACGCAGGGGCCTGCGTCGACGGCCTTATGGCCGATGACCCCTCGCCTTCGGGCCACGCCCATCCGTCCGGCGTTTTCCTATTTAGCAAGTAGGCCATATACCACGCGATAGGGCTTGCAGGGGACATGACAATAGGTGTGCTAAGTGAATGCTCTCCGAAAGGGGATCCATGCGAGGACCCATGCGCAACGGCGGCTCCAATCGCATCGGACGCCGAACTCGTCGTAGTGGGCGTGCTCATTATGGGCGAGGTAGGGAAGTGAAGTGCACCGTTGCTCAAAATGCCCTGAATCTCCAGGTCCTCTCGGGAGTAGCCCGAGGCGATGGTATCCATTTCCTCGATTCCACCCCACGTGTGTCCGCTAGGATCGATGCGCGTGATAGGGTTGGCTGCGCAATAACCATAAGGATTGATGCCGCCGCGGCCGAAGGGGCTCCACGTATCGGCGGCATTGAAGCGCATCAGGCTAGGCATATACCATCGATAGCCGGTACCGAGCGGGTATCCCGCCGTCGCGCGATCCGGACGTTCTCCGGCGTATCCAAGAGCAAGATCAACGCTCATGTGCGGCATCCTTTGGCATCTCTGCTACGACGCTTTCCCTCTGGCCGGCTCAACTCTGACCTGAGCCTGTCAGTATTCTTCTTTGCTTCCTGTTTGGTTTCTGACTATCCGGATTGCTTGAGCCTCCGGGATCGCCGCCCGGCAATTCGGGGGACCGTGTCTGGACTTCTGGAGCAACGACGCGCGCCGGAGGTTCGTTTGTGAATCTCTCCGCGAGCGACGCAGCGGTTAATGTGTTCGCTACGCCTGCGATGCCTGCAAAATGCATAACCCGCTTGGGAAGCGACGAAAAACGCGAAGTGATTTTCGTCGTCGAACGCAGTGCATCTTCTGCTCCTTCTTCGGTGGAAGTTACGAGTCCTCGTTCCGCTTCCCGTGCCAACGATGCACCGGTATAGGCGCGATTAACGAAAGACCGTACTGCCCGAACGTCAACGCCTGCGACGCCAGTCGCCGCCGAGGCATACGAAAGGGCCTCGGTCACGAGCTGAGCGCTGCCGGTTTGAAACGTACTTGAAATGTCGGCACCTATGGAAAGGCCCATGGCGGTGATGTCTAACACGTTAGCGGCTAGCACTGCGGCGCTGGCACCCCCCGTTTCAGGTAGAGCTGCAATGGCCACTGCCGTGAACGCAACGTCCCGCGTCACCCGCTCCACCGTTTTAGCCCATTGCGGCATCTTCACCCCGAGCGGCTTGAGGATGTACTGATTGATGTCATGCACAGGATCCAGCAGACTGAGAAACGAGCCTAGGAAGTCATGGCCGCTAGGATCCTTGAGATTAATAGGATCCGTTGCGCAATAACCGTAGGCATGCACGCCCCCTTTTCCGAATGGGCTGTAAGCGTCCTGGGCGCTGAACCGCATCAAGGCGGGTAGATAGAATCGGTAACCGTTACCCAACGGGTATGCGGTCGTCACTGGGTCTTGGTAGGCGTCGGCAAACCCCTGCGCGAGTATCGAATTCACAATGCGTTTCTCCTTCGGCCATGCCGCAAGCGTGGCCGCCAGAATGTCGATTGCATGCCAATGCTGCTTGAGAGCCTATTTGGCCGTCACGGCCGACTCTTCGCCATAGGCCGAGTAGGATCGCTCTTCGGTGTTTTGACCGTCGCTGCCGTTGACCACCGAGCCAAGCATGTCCGCACCGAGCAACCACGCGCCCGCATCGGTGCCGGTATTGAATTGTGCCGCCGGTGCGGAAGAGGGCGATCGAAAGAGCCGTTGTCGATTCTCGCCTTGTATCAAATTCACCAACTGATCGAGTTTGCCCTCGTGTTTGTAGTAAAAGTAGACGGGGTCGCTTTGATCTTTACGCTTTTCTCTATACAAACGATTGTGATGATCGTACGCATAGTCTCCGCTCAAGTTCGTCAGGGTGCTGTTCGCAGTCGATACGCGACCTAGCTTATCGTAGGTGAGATGTGTTTCCATCCCGTCGAACGTGATTCGGCCCGCGTCGTCGTATTGCACCGCGCCGCCCTTGCTATAAGTAGGATCGGTATTCGTGACACTCGTGAGCAGGCAGGGGTGCTCTTGGTCGTAGCTGAACGTCGCGACGTTTTTACGCGGGGACCGAAGGGTTTGGGTAGGTACGAGCGTTGTCGTCGCGGACGTGATGTTGCCGAAGCTATCGATGACAAAGTCTTGATGCAACATTTCATTGCCGTATCTATCCATCGGACGCGCGGGTCCTGCGCTATCTAATTTGGAGACATCCCACGCGATCAAACGATTCCTGTTGTCATAGCTGTAGACATAGATCGTCGGCCGGCTCTTTCCCTTCGTAATTGCCCGAGACTTCAATAGATCATTGATATACCATTGCTGGGTAGTCGTCCAAGCATTGTTTGTTCGATTGTCGGTGACTGTCCGGCTGGTCTCTCGGTCGAAGTCGTCGTACTGGATCACCGTCGTCAATGTGTGCGATGGATGTCCGTTGACCAGCTCAGCGGCAGTCCACCCTGTCATGCGTCCTAGTCCGTCGTAGCTCGGCACCACGGAAATGTTGTCGTCGGCAATGCTCGTGATTCGCCCTTGCGGGTTGCGCGATATATTGGAAATCGCGTTGTCGATATGCTGATAGCTAATGAGCGACCCAGCGACGGTATACGTATAGAACGTGGGCTTGGGTGCGGCCACGTCGTCGTAAGTGATCGTCTCGCTTTTGAGGCGACCGGAATCGTACAACCCGATATTTGTCAGCGTGCTTCCGTTCTCCGCCGTCGATGCCGCATAGTTCAGCACGCCGCTGACCGGTTCGTATTCGTATGTCTGGCTCAGCGTTTCGCCTACGGAGACCGTCCAAAGCGCCTCCGATAACTCAGAGTAATACGTATAGTTCAATTGGTTCTTGTCCGGCGTAATTTCGTATTGCGGCCGTGTATCGGCGGGCCTCTTGTAAGAATATTGGGTTTGCTTTCCTGAGACGGTCTTGCTCGTCACCCGTCCAAGGCCGTCGAATACGCGTGTTCCGATCGTTTTTTGGGAAACCGTAATTTTGTCGACATGATTGTCGGGTGAGTTATCGCTATATTTTTTTATTACTATCGTGTTATCCGGTAATTGAGTTTGTATCAATCTTCCCCAGCCATCGTATTGGTATTGAGTCTTGAGGTTCAACGTCGTGCCCGTCGCATCTGATTGATCGGTTTCGCTGCGCAGCAAGTGCAGGCCGTCGTACTCTTTGGTTTGCGTGCTGTAAGGCGCGTCCACGCCGGGTGTCTTGTTGATGAGGTACCGCTCGAGTTTGATTTCCTTTTTGCTGAAATTGTAGTCATAGGTCGTAACTTCGGTCCCTGCTTTGGCGTTCGGACCACTTTTCGTAACACTGACCGTTTGCGTCGCAAAGTCATGTAGCGTAGTTTCAACTGTATTGTCGGAGTAGGCTACGGACGAAGCGTTGCCCCAATCGTCATAGGTCAGGGTCTTGGCAAGGCTGTATGTTTTGCCGTTGATAAGATCGTAATCGAATGCCGTCGAAACCAGGGGGCGCGCCATGTCGTCGTACTGGCGCGCTTCGGTCGTGTGATATGTGTCGGAATCCGTGCTGTCCCGATCATTGATGTCGATGAATAGAACTTGCCCGTGCCCGTCCAGGGTATAGCAGATACGGTTGTGCTTCCCATCCTCTTGAATGATCTGAAATGGCCAGCTGCCCGCGTGGTTGCCAGTTTGGTCCGCACTGCTCACGTTGTTGGTGTAGGTCCACTGATTTTGGAAGCCCTTTTGGGAGCCTGAATTCAATGTCCGCGTTTTTGGCCGGCCGAAGCTGTCGTAGGTATAGGTCGTTACGTTGTTTTGCAGGTCTGTCGTACTTAGCATGCGTCCTGTGAAAGCCGACGTGGTCTTGTTGTCTGTAATGGTCTGGTTGTCGGAGGACGTCAGCGTATGCGTGGTGGTTATCGGGCCGTTGCCGCTGGAGTAGTTGAACGATTCGGTCGATATGTATGGATTGACACTTTTTCCGTTCGGGTAATGTTTGAAGGTATGCGTTTTTAGACGACCGGCGTCGCCTCCGCCGTAATAGTCGTAGCTCGCTTCGGACAGCAACGTTGCGCCGACAAGGCTGCCGTTATTCACGGAGCCGCCGCTCGTGTGCGACTCGTAGCTCTTGAGCACCACCCTGCTGATGAGATCGTTCTGCGCCGGAGAAAAATTGGAAAAATGATACTCGATCTGGTGAATCGGGGCGTCGGTCAAGCCGGATAAAACCTGTGTGGGATCCACCCGCTTCCATTTCGGGAAACGTACGAAATGGCTCGGATCCTTGGGGCAATTCGGATCATCCGGAAGATTGTCGTCGCTCTGATCACTCGGTCGCTCATAGTAATACGACCACGTGGTAATGACGTTGTCCGGATCGATTTTTTGCAGTGGATTGCCCCAGTCATCCCACGTGGTCTGCGTCGTTTCGGTATGCGTTTTACCTTGGCCGTTGTCCCAAGTGATGGCTTTGCTTTTCGGTAATTGATAGTAGGCCGGTTGCTGATCTAAAGTTTGTCCGGGCTGGAGATAATAGCTTGTCGCGGCGGTGTGTGTGATCTTGCCGCACGTTGTCGTTTCTTCTGTTTGCAGGTGATAGCAGTTATAAGCGCGTTGAATGATCGTATTGCGCGGCGTGTTGTTCTCGGTGTGAAACTGTGTTTCTTGGCTCGTATAGTTGTAATTCGAATCGAAAGGCCCGTTCAGCAGGCAATCTTCTGTGGCGATCCAATTTCTGCCCGAGAACGCACCAAGAAAATTCGTATTGGAAAATTTATACTGTGACGTTACGACCGGTTGCCCGCCGCCGGGATGACGTTCGAATTGCGTGGCAAACGGAAGCAGTGACGAGGGGCCGTTCTTGGCGAACGCATGCCCCCCGTTCTTGGGGTACGTCGCTTTTTCAGAGTAGCCGCCGGGTGCGGTCATGCCGGTGATCCACCGGCCCTGTGTACCGTCACCCACCGGTGCGCTAGGGAAGCTCCATTTCAACTCTCCGTCGTTCCCGGTGGCGACGATGTCCGTCAGCACTTCGCTTTGAACAGTGAACACGACACGGTACCCCTCCGTAGCATTGCCAGGAAGAATGTCGACGATGGCGGAGACATCTGAATACGTTGCCGACAGCAATGGTGTGCCATAGCCGTCGGTCACCGCCAGTAAGTTCGGGACATCGTTCGCTACCGTCCAAGAGAGTTCGAGCCACTGACCAGTACCCGTGTAGATCTTTTTGGGCAGGCAAAGGGTTGGACTGGCGCCGAGAAATTCGAGACTCCCTGATTTATGTGCCACGAGATACCCGGTCACGTCGCTATTGCTATTTCTTTGGGTTGCAAAGGTGAAGCTTTTCAGACGCTGTTGAAGTACGGCCACGTCGCCATTACCTTCCGCTACGGCGTATTGTTCGCCGGTGGACAAGAGCAGCGCTCGGGGTTGGGCGACGACGCCTCTGCGATAGAACGTCGTGTTCAACTTGAAGCCTTTCCCGAAACCGAAGTTCATCGTTTCGAGCGGGGAGTATCGCAGCGAGAGGGGAAGAGCAGGGCCAAGCGCTCTGTTACCGACGAACTTCCCGAGATCGATGTTCACCCCGTATAGCCCCGTGCGAGGATCGACGGCACCCGAAATTGCTGAGAGAAAGTTGGTCGCGTGCGTAACAAAACTGCTGGTGGAATTTGCCATGATCTTCTACTGCCTCCATATTCACGATTGAAGGACGACTGTGTCGAGGATTGGCGCAGACGGCTAGACGACCGTCACGCCGTAGCGCCTGCATGCTTCAATACGTATTCGGACAATTCGGCGACACTCAGGCCTCGCAAAAGCGCGAGCGGCGAAACCGCCGTTCCTGTGCGCCTGTTCAGTGTTCGAGCCAACTCAGTCGCCATCAAGGAATCGAGGCCCATCTCGTTCAGGCGGCTGCTTCCCTGCACGCGGGCGGAGTCTTCGATTCGGAGCACCGTACGCACGCTCGCGGTGACCGATTCGTAAACCAATTGCCAATGCTGGTCCGGTGGTGTTCGTTGCAATTGCCGCGTTAGCGATCCCGTATCGTCGTTCTCGAGTCGCCGGTCGTCGGCCGCCGGCCGAAGCACATCGGCGAGACGTTTGTCATAGTGTTGAGCGCCGAGTGAGTTTTGCCAGCGCGACCAATCGATATCGAATACGCCTAGGCTCGGCCAATCGCTTGCCAGTGCTCGATCCAATACGGCCAACCCACCTGCCGCCGAGATCGGACGTAATCCTTGGCCTTCCAATGCCGCTTGAACGACTGCATTTCGCGCAACGATTCCGATATCGCCGATGACACCCCACAGCACGTTGACGCCGCTCAGTCCATGTGCCCGCCGCCATTGCACCAAGCCCTCGAGAAATCCGTTCGCGGCGGCATAAGCCGATTGACCGGCGTTGCCGAGCAGCGCGCTGACGGACGAGTACGTGATGAAAAAGTCGAGCGGACTATCGTTGAATGCGCGATGCAGATTCCACGCGCCGATCGCCTTGGCTTGAAAGACGCGCGCTATTGCCGTGTCCTCCGCTGTACTGAGGCTAGCATCCTCCACGACCGCTGCGGCATGAATCACGCCGCGTATGGTCGGCATGACTGTCTTTAGTTTTTCCAGCGATCGTTGCAACTGAGTCATATCGGCGACGTCGCATTTGACGATCCATATTGACGTACCGCTTGCTTGGAGTTTCGCTAGCGTTTGGTGCGCAAACTCGTCTGTCGGCCCGCGACGGCTCAAAATGGCGATGTATTTCGCGCCTTTCTCGGCCAACCAAGCCGCGGTCATCAGTCCTAGCCCGCTGGCCCCGCCTGTCACCATGTAGGCGCCGTCGGCTTGAACAAGAGAAGGAGAAAACTGCGTCGATACGCGATTCGTGCGAGGCAAATCGGCGCGTAAGATTCGCGAAACGTATCGCTGTCCCGCGCGGAAGGCGACCTCGCTGTCCGTTTGATAGCCATTGCACTCGGAGAACACGACGCCGGCGGCGTCGGCCGCGTCGAGCGTATCGATATCGATCGATCTGATCCGCCATGCCGGGCGTTCGACTCGCATCGTCCGCGCGAGTCCAATGAGAGCTTGCTGCCTGGGACCGCCGTCGGCATCGTTCGCGCGGACGGCCTGTGCTCGGTAGGTGACCAGCACGACGGCGACATGGTCCTGCCGGCTGGTGCGTTCGAGTTCCTGCGATATATGGACGAGGTCCAATACGTCTGTGAGGCCAGTCGCTTCATGCGGATCGATCACGCGGTCGGGCTCGAGTGCCCAGAAGTATGCGATGCCGCAGATGTGGGCTGGACCGATCGCGGTTAGGACGTGCTGGATGTCCTCGCGGCAGCCCCGCCGTACAATAAAAGAGCCGTCGTCGCATCGCCGGTATGCCGAACCCATATATAAGTGAATGCAGGATGCTCCGTGCGCGCGGGCGCGCTCAGCCCATGCGTTTGCAATGCCGCCGGTATCGGTAAATACGAGCCATGTTTGCCCGTCTTCTGCTGTGTCCGCCGGAGAACCCATGAGCGCCGGCTCGGGCTCCCACTGCGTCTCATAGAGCCAATCGTTGGCGAGTGGCGTGGCGACGGTGTCCGGCGCATGCAGGACACGCACCGAGATACCGCTCAACGTTGCACAGATCTCTCCGTCCGATGAGTACAGATCGAGCGATCCCACGGCCCACGCGTCATGCCACTCCGCGATCCGAGCACGACAAAGTGCTCTTGCGCCCGGTTTTCGATACCAGCGCATTTGCTGGATCGAAACGGGCAGACACAGCTTCGACGCAAACGCGGGCTGCTCTAGAACCAGCGCCAGCAGAGTTTGGAGCGCCCCATCCAACAAACACGGATGAACGAAATAGTCCATTGCGTCCGCTGCTTGCTCGTCTGCCAATTCCATCGCCCCGATGCACTCGTCCGGTCCGATGCCAATGCGACGGAGGCAGCGAAACGCCGTGCCATACCGTAAGCCGAGCGCCTCCGCTCGCCGGTAAAAGTCTTCGACATCGGCTTCGTCGTGCGAGGCGTCGAACCAGGCCGCACCGTCCAAGCGTGTCGGGCCAATTACTTCGACTGCCGTACCGAAACTGCCTGAAACATATCGATTCCACGGCGCGTCGGAGGCGCGCGAGCGGCTGTACATAGCGAAGCCTTTACCGTCGCTATCCACCTGCACACGCACGAGAGGGGTCTCTTCGATCGCCAATGCGTAATGCAAAGACAAGCGATCGATGGTGCGGACGCCATCGCGATTGGGATGCGCTAGCAAAGCCATCTCGATCGCGGCGGCGGCGGGCAGGAGCGCTTCGCCAGCGACGCAGTGATCGGGCAAGTAGGGATAAAGGTGGGCGGCCATGTCGCCGTCCCAACTGGCTTGCGGTTCGCCGATTTTCTCGCTCAACAACGGATGGCACGGCGTATCGAGGCGGTCGGCGCGCGATAAGTCGGTTTCGGTCCAAAGGCGTTGCCGATCCCATGGGTACGGAGGCAATCCGATACGGCGACCGCAAGCGTAGTGCGTGCGCCAGTCAACGGGCGTGCCGGCGGCATAAAGCTGAGCGATGCCGCCGAGCAAGGCGGTAAGGCTTTCTTGGTCGCGCCGCTGCAGGGCGAAGCTCATGACCTGCTTGTCCGCCTGCCGAGCGCAATCCGCGATGGTCCGTGCCAGTACTGGATGGGGGCCGACCTCGGCGAATACGTTCACGTTGTCGTTCAGCATGGCGGCTACTGTTTCGCCCCAGCGCACCGGCGCTCGCGCGTTGCGCCACCAATAATGCGCATCCTGCGAGCGCGACTCGATGCGAGCTGCCGTGACGGTGGAGTAGAGCGGCGAGGCGGGCGGACGGGCGACGTGCGAATATAGCGCCGCCTTGAATTCGTCCTCCAAAGCGTCGAGGTGATGACTATGGTATGCAACGTCGGTGCTGAGGCGACGATTGAATACGTTACCGCGCGTGAGTTCATCGCCTAAACGATCGATTGCGTCTGTATCGCCCGCCAATGTGACGGAATGGGGGCCGTTGAAGGCGGCGATCACGACGCGGCCCGCTGCGGACGTCAAGTACGGGGCGACCTCGACCGATGACAATGCTACCGCGAGCATGGCCCCCTGCCCGGCGACGCGTTTCATCAACGTGCTGCGGTGATAGACGATGGACAGCGCTTCTTCGAGACTGAGCGCATTGCAAGCATAGGCGGCCGCGATTTCGCCGACACTATGGCCGACGCAGCAATCCGGCTGCAGCCCGTATGCTGCAGCCACCTCCGTCAATATGATCTGCAGGACTAAGTTCGCGACTTGTGCTTGCTCGGGGCGCGTGATCGGATCAAGCGTGCGGACCGTAAGCAATTCAGAGAACGGTGCGCCACCGAGTTCGCGCCAAATCGTCTCGCATCGAGCGAGGGTGGCCTGCGCAACCGGCTCCTGTTCAATTAGTTCAGCTCCCATGCCTCCGAACTGGATGCCCATACCGGTATAGACGAACGCGACCTTACGTGGGCCGCCGAGCGAAGAATCGCCTTCGCGGATACTTAGCGATTCAGCCGTACGCGCCCGTTGTTCAAGTTCGTCGAGCAACTGCCTGGGGTCGTGAGCGACAACCGCGATTCGATACGCATAATGCGGGCGATAGCGTGCCTGTGTGTAACCGATCTCGTTCAAGTCCAAGTCGGGCCTGGTTTTTAACCAATCGGCCAATTGGCGCACGCGCGATGAAAGCGCTCGCGGGCTCTCGGCGGATACAGGAAATACCGCGGGGCGCGTTCGTGGTTCGAAAGGAGCGCGCTCGCGCGACGGCGTCTCGAGCAAAACGGCGTGCGCATTCGTACCGCCATAGCCGAACGCGTTGACCGCGGCGCCTGCTGGGCCGCTAGTCGCGGGCCACGGCATGGGTTCGCCGGGAATGCGCAAACGTAATGACTCGAAGTCGATTGCAGGATTCGGATTGTGGAGGTTCAGATGGGGAGGAATCGTGCGGTGCTCTAGGGCAAGCACTGTCTTGATGATGCTTGCGACGCCGGCCGCCGCCTCGAGATGGCCGATAGAAGTCTTGGCCGATCCGATCCACAACGGCTGGTCGCTCTGACGGCGCTGGGCGATGCAAGTACCGATGGAATGGGCTTCGGCTTGATCGCCGGCCTGCGTCCCGGTGCCGTGCGCCTCGACGTATTGGATCTGGTCGGGGCCGATACCGGCGTCCCGCTGCACGCGGCGCATTAAGGCGATCTGCGCTTCGGCACTGGGCGATGTGATGGCGTTGGTGCGGCCGTCTTGGCCGACACCGGTGCCGGCGATCACCGCACGGATGTCGTCGCCTTCCCGTAGTGCATCGGCCAAGCGCTTCAAGACCACGACGCCGGCGCCTTCGCCTCTGCCGTATCCGTCCGCCGCGGCGTCGAACGTTTTGCACAAACCGTCCTGTGAGAGCAATCCGGCCTTGGAAAGCGTGATCATGGTGTCGGGTCGCAGCATGACGTTCACGCCGCCGCAAAGCGCGGTGTCGCACTCTTGGTTCAACAGTGCTTGGCAAGCCAGATGAAGCGCGACCAAGGAAGATGAGCACGCCGTGTCTACGGACAGGCTAGGACCGCGCAAGTCGAATACGTGGGACAGACGATTCGATAGCATCGACATCGTATGAGCGACGGCCGTATGCGTATCGATAGCCGACCGTTGTAGCGGGCTCTGCAACTGCAGCAGGTGGTCGAGCATGAAACCACCGACGTATACGCCCGTAACGGAGCCTCGGCTCTCCGCCGCCAAGCCGCTATCTTCCAACGCTTCCCACGCGACCTCGAGTAACAGGCGTTGCTGCGGATCCATCAACATCGCTTCGCGAGGCGCGAGACGAAAAAAGCTAGCGTCGAACTGATCGAGCGGTTGCGTGAGGAAATTGCCCCGGTGCACGGTGGCGCGCCCGGGGGTATCGGGCTCGGGATGAAAGAAACGCCTGAGGCTCCACCGATCCGGCGGTACGGCCGTGGCGGCATTCACGCCGTCGACTAACGCTTTCCAATAAGCGTCGACGGAAACGGCGGTACCGGGAAAGCGGCACGCCATCCCGACGATCGCTATGCGTGCATCGTCCCGACCGGCATCGCCTGTCAAGTGTGGCGCTCGCTTCTCCGTTTGTTGCATGGATGTCATTCCCTACAAAGGGTCTGCAATCGTGTCTTTCGCGGGCGACGATGCAAGAGCCATCGTGTCGAAATGGCGCCGATCGGGCGTCAGTGGGCCGCAGATGTGTTGGATGAATCGAGTGCAACAGCGCTTGGCCTGCTTACCTCAAAAACATAATGCGGCGCCGCCAAGGCGCTCAACGTAGTTAGTTGCAACTTCGGGTTCGGCACTGTATTGATCTTCTGCTCGATTTGCTTGACGATCTGAGCGATATGGCTTCCCTCGAAAATATATTGTTTTATTTCCGGATGCGCGAGATGGAAATGATCGATGGCTGCGTAGAATACCTTGACGAAGGTCTCGTCGATAACGTGATGTTCGGGATTTGTTTCCGTGCAAATGGGCGATGTCGATACAATTTCGCCGTTGGTTTGATCGATGATGGAAACGCCGAGGTATCGATGATTTTGAGCCGGAATGAATGATGCGCCTTTCTCTGTTTTTAGGAAATTGTTCTCGTAGCTGTAAATATCGAGATCGTGGTTATAGATGAAGTATTTGTTGAAACCAATGATGTATCGATTTTTGTCTGCTACGACCGGAATATATTCTCCATCAAATTCGATGGGCAATTCGCTCGACGTCGAGATGCTGCCGATCCAGTTGTCATCGGAAGAACCCTCAAAAATCGAATCGACCGTCGATCTGCGGATTTTTGCGTTAATTTGCATAATAGTCAATTTCAGTAGTGTGTATCGATTCGATGTTGACGGGTTGAGAGATTGATTAAGGCATTCATTGATTCTTTCCTTGGAAGGTTACGTAATCAGATGGGTTGTCGGATGATGATGTTGCGCTCGAAGAGGTCGGGCTAGCAGAGTAGACGCTTCCGGATTGCGTGATGGTCCACGATACGCTCGTGCTTGATGAATATGGAACACTAAAATTGAGATAAAACTCAGAGTTATTCCATGATTCTCTAGATATCGTCCAAGTCGCTGTTCCAATACACCCCGTCCACAATCCTTTCGATTCCGCGGTGAAAGTTCCGCTCGAATTTGCGGAGACGTCAGTGGGTGAGCCGCCGTCGCTCCATTTTCCAGAACTTATCGTTTGGGTCTTGAATTTGAGATCCGAGTCGCTCGTATTGTTAATTGTGATTTGATACGATCGCGATGAGTTTGTGCCGCTGCCGCTTTTGATTTGATAGAAGGAGGATTCGTCTTTCATGGGAAAAGTCCTTGAGGGTTCGTTTAATTTTTTCGATGACGTATCGGGCTCGAAATAAATCAAAAACTTTCTAATTATTGTTTGTGAACTGAGGAGTGCGCCCTGAGTCGACTATCGTGATGTTAAATGTGGTTCCGTTTGCATAATTGTCGAGAATAGTCGCTGTGGTATTGTTGAAGCATGCGGTTTCAGAATAATCGAATGGGACCATGATTTGCGTTATGCATAATTGCCCTTGTCGTTCGTTGTAATCGACCGAGATGTTTAGCGGTGATATCGTTGCGGTATCTGCGGCGCCCAGATCCCATGCATAATATAAAAAACAAGTGTCATGGTCTTGTATTATCGCAAACGGGCTCTTCTGTTCGGTGTCTGGATTGCTGGTTATTGTGGCGTCTTTAATGTAAAAATTGGCATCCTTGATTCTAAAAAAATAATTCGTTTGATACCACGATGGCCCGGAGTCCAAGGTGCCGCTTGCAGTGGATTTGTGATCGAGATTGTCGCCGTTTGTATTTCCAATTCCGTAAATCTTTGGACTCACGGCGGTGACTGCCACCGAGGCCGCGGAGTTGCTATTGGATTGCGCGGTCGTGAAGGTCCACGGATTTCCATCGGGATCGGTCCAACTAACGGACATTGCTACGCTTAACGGATCGTTAACCCCGGAGTCGTTGTATAGCCAAAAATATCGGTATTGCGGGCCGGTTGTGTCGACGGGGCTGCTTGTTGATTGGATATCGCCTGATTCGACGAAATTTGTTCCGGCCGGAGGCGAGAAGGGGTTAACATATTTACCCGCTTCCGTCCAGTATTTCCATCCGGTCGCCGTGCCGGGCGGAATATCCGTAGGGTTGTAGGACGGGATTTTTTGTCCATTGAGGAAATTGATAAGTTCTACCGTCGCCGAATTTTGGGTTTTGGCGTCTTCTCCTGAAGCGATAAGGGAGATTTCGTACTGGGTGGTGACCTTAATTTCGTTTTTTCCATTCGCATAAACTGCATTAATCGACTTGTTGTCCAAGTCGATATTCATTGCACAATTGTATGGGCAAGTGGTCGTGGATTCCATTTTTCAGTGCCTTTATGGTGTGCTTGAGGGTCGTCGTATGGCTATATTAGACATGATTTCATTCGATGTAGCTGTAAATAGTTACAGGGAATGTCGCTTTGTCATCAGTTTTTTGGTTGGTTTGTGTCCTTTTGCTCTAATGGTTGATCGCCTCATATCTTGGGTAATTCGATGCTGTATCGATAAGATATGGACGGTGACTATGAGAGGCTTGTAAAATGCCCCTCTTGTGTTGATTGCGCCGTTACAATGAATGAATTCGTGGGAGGGATGATGGGATCGATCGACATTCCAAAATCGGGCGCGCCAGACGTGGAATTTGAAAACCTGCTGACGAGATGTGGTCGCATGATTGGATGCGGCAGAACCCGCGAAGCATACGCGGTGCCATCTCATGCCGACAAAATAATGAAAGTGTCTAGTGCTTCGCGTTATGTGAACAATTGGACCGAGATTGTTGTCTACCAAAATGTGACCGATAATTCGTTTCTCGGCCGTATATCAGCATGGAGCGAGTCGGGGCGATTCCTCATCATGGAGCGTCTCGACGACGTTTCGCGCGATGAGGTGACCGGCTTGCACGTGCCGGGTTGGTGGCTGGACAGGGACGGGGATATCAAAAACATTGGTCGATCGCTAACTGGCCAACTTAAGCTAAGGGATTACGGGAGTCTCAGTATTTCACCGGATGTGCTCGCGCCGTTCGTGTGAGCGTCGGCGCCAATGGCATCGGTTTGGGCTCCCTTTTGACCTAATGGATCACGTAGCCAGCGACGGAGCCAAGGAGTGGCATGTGCACCGACGGCGGCTTCACAAACTAATGCTGATCGCCGCTCGACGTATTGTTCGCGGCATTCGGTTGACAAGGACTCACGCTTCCAGTCCCCGCTGCTAGATGGTCCCATGGCACGGCGGCTTTCGTATCTCCTTGCCCCCAGAACGTCACCTTGCGTTCATTGTTTTCGACGGTCGTTTTCCAGATGTAGCGAGTACCGGCGGCATAGACGGTTTTGACTTGCTTGTTCTTTTCGTCGTAGCCGGCAGCCACGATCGCATAACGGTTGTCGTCGAATGTCATGGGCCAATAGGTCAACCCTTCGTACTTGACGACGTCGCAGGTTGTGCTGGGCGGATAGCCTTTCGAGTCCGCCGAGCACCTTGCGCGCGCGATGCTCTTACACATCGGGAAAGCCGGCGGCGCTTTGTCGACGGGTTCTTTGACGACGAAAGGCACGTCGGTGGGGGCGTCGCCGGCGCAGGCGAGAAGCGGCGCCGCGGCGGCGGCGGCAACGAACATGGTCGCGAATATCTTACCGTTCATCAGTTTGGCCTCGATAGTTTGAATGGCGGCAACGGCGGTAAAGGGCACATTGGGAGCCGTCGCGCGGCTTTGCGTCGCGACGATGGTCCAGCCGGAGTTCGCCTGCACTCAAACGTCGCGGAGACAAGCATAAGAGGGGGCTTTTGCGGCCGCGCTATGAGTATTCATAGGTATTCGGCCCTGCGACGTATTCACGGCGCTCGGACACCCAAGATTTCCAAAGTCGATTCAGGCAAACCGATTCGGGCAAACCGATGCGAGGCGGGGAAATCCCGATCTGTTGCCATTTCCCGAACCGGTACGCTATGCTCCATGCATCGTCCCTATAAAAAATCGGAGCTTGACCGAAGATGCCTGTCGCCGCTAAGCCGGGTGCGAGAACCAAGCCGCCGGAGACCCGGCGCAACGACATCATGAATGCCGCGCAGCGGTTGTTCGTCGAACATGGCGTGGCCGCCACGACGGTGGACCACATCACGGCCGCGGCCGAGGTGGCGAAAGGGACGTTCTATTTATATTTCACGTCGAAGGACGAATTATTGGCCGCGCTCGGCGCCCGCTTCGGTGAGCAGTTGCTCGACGCCATTCACAAGGCGACCCGGCGCATCGACGGCGACTGGCGAGATAAGCTCGCCGCTTGGGCGAAAGCCTATGCCACGGGGTATCTCGCGTCGGTACGCGTGCACGACGCCGTCTTCAGCGGAACATGGTCACACCCTCACGACGGCGAACTGAACAACTGCGTGGTGGACGATCTCGAACGGCTGCTCGAAGAGGGCAAGCGCTCACTCGCTTGGTCGATCGACGATACGCGCATGACGGCCGTGTTTTTGTTCGGCGGCATCCACAGCATGGTCGACCACTTGTCCCGCACGAAAAATCGCATGACCCGTGCGAGCTTGGCTCGCACGGTCGAGACGTTGGCGTTGCGTAGCGTCGGTTTTATCGGCTGAGGCCGGCGCGTTCAGTCCTTCGGAATGCCGTCGCGCAAGATCCGCGGAATCGGAATGCCGAGCGCGACCATTTGCCGGAACGGGTTCATGAATTCGCGTTGCTCCTTGATCTTGCCGTCGGCGAGCAGGAAGCTGTGAATGAAATGGTTTTCATAGTGGCCCTCCGGATAGCCGGGGAATAAGATCTTTCCATGCCCCCCGCATTCGACCCAGAAACGATTCGGATCTTGCGTTTCGAAGATCTTCACATCGGTCCATTGCCAGTCCGGGAAGCACTTCAATGACCAAGTCGCGTGTTTTTTCAGCGTTTCGTGCCCGCGCGCCACGATAGGCTCGAGTGTATCGTTGGTCCATAGTCCGCCGACGCCGTCTTCGGCGAACAGCTCGTAACGCGTTAGGCGTCCTTCCCCGCGGCGGCTCATATAATCTTCCACCACGGCTCGATTGCGGCGGCGCAGTTCCGAATCTTGGTCTTCGACCTCAACTGCCGAAACGTCCTGTGACATGTTTTCTCCTGTTACGGTTGATGTCGGGGCTCGACGGCCCCATGCGGATTACCAGCGAACGAACTGCCCTTTGGCGACGATGACCGCGCTGCCCGATACGCGGATCGGGCCCAACTCCCCGAGCGTGCCGTGTACCTCGGCCCGCATCACGGAACGGCGTCCCATTTCCACCCCTTGCTCGATCTCGATCCGCTGGCCGAAATCAAGTAGACCGTGACGAATCAAGTGCAATGCCAGTGGTCCCGCGGCCGAACCCGTGGCCGCATCCTCCGCGACGCCGTAGGCCGGCGAAAACATTCGCAGGCGCCACTGATGGCCGCTGCCGGCAAAACAGTTCGCCGCGACGTCGGGCAAGAGAGCGAGGATGCGTTGATCCGGCTTGACGGCCGATAGCGCGGATAGGCTCGGCAAGCCCACGAACACATGGCGTGGTCCGTTGCGATAGACCTCGACGGGCAACGTCGAGGCATCGAGGCCGAGCCCCCTGAGCAGCGTGTCCTCGAATTCGTACGAGGACCAAGTGGGCACGGGTTGCGTCATCGTCGCCGAGATCATCTGCCCGCCGCTATCGCGCTCGAGCGCGAACGGTACATGGCCCATCGCCGTTTCCATCACCAGTTGCGGCCCCGCGTGCGTGCGCCCCAACACGAAGGCGGTGCCCAAAGTGGGGTGGCCGGCGAACGGCAACTCATTGACCGGCGTGAAGATACGCACGTGATAATCGCCATCGCTTTTGGGGCGAAAGACAAACGTGCTTTCCGACAGATTCAGTTCGCGCGCGATGCGCTGCATGTCTCGCGCCGTGAGTCCGGTCGCATTCGTGAACACGGCGACCGGATTGCCGCAGAGCGGCGTGTCGGTAAAAGCATCGGCAACGACGTAGTCGTAAAACTCGGAAGCGCTCATTGGACGATCTCGAAGTCAAGCGAAGGGCGGTTCAGTGGACCGATTCAAGCTGCGTGGACAGCACGCTCAGCAACGCTTCGGAGACGATGTCGATGCCTCGTTCGGTCAGTACCGACTCGGCGTGAAATTGAATCGACGAGAATCCTTTGCCGCGCAATGCGTGGACTTCACCCGTGCGGGCGTCGCGGCAAACCTCCACGCGTTCGTTGTCGTACCAAAGTTCATCGCTGGCGTAGGTCGCGCTAAACGTGTTGTAAAAGCCCACACGCTCGCGCGAGCCGAAATAGTCGATCTCGAGCTGTACGCCTTGGTTCGGCTGATGGCGGCGTGCGATGGGCATGCCCAGTTCGAGGCAAAGCATTTGATGGCTCAGGCATACCGCGAAGAACGGTTTGTGGTTGGCGAGGGCATCGGACAGCGCTTTGCGCAGCGTGCGCACGCGGATATCGCTATTGCTGCGCGGATCTCCGGGGCCGGGGCCGAAGACGGCCAAGTCCCAGTTGCCCGTGCGCACGCGCTCGTCGTCGAAGCGCGCGAGCGAGACGGTCAGCCCCATCGCGCGCAATTGATGATCGAGCATCGAGGTAAAGGCGTCTTCCGCATCGATGATGAGCAGCTTGCGGCCGTCGAGTCCCGCGATGGTCTCCTTGCGTTTGTCGACATCCGCCAGCCAAAATCGTGAAATGCCGACGTTGCGCTCGCTCAGCGCCGAACGTACCCGCGGGTGGGTCGAGAAGTGTTCAGAGGAGGGTTGGCCCAGCGCGTTCAGTATCGCTTGCGCCTTGGCTCGCGTTTCCGCGGCTTCCGACTCGGGTTCCGAGTGCCTCACGATCGTTGCCCCGACCGAGACGCGCAGGCCCCCATCCCTGTCGATATCCGCCGTGCGAATGACGATCGCCGAGTCGAGTTCGGCCCGGTCTTGCTCGTCGCGGCCGAACAATGCCACGACGCCGGCATAGTAGCCGCGTCCCCCGTCCTCGTACTTCGCGATGACCCGGCACGCGTTCTCGATGGGGCTGCCCGTCACCGCCGGCGAAAACAGCGTCTCCCTCAAGATGTCACGCGGATCGGCCTGCGTCTGCCCCTCCAAAACGTACTCCGTATGAGCGAGGCGCGACATTTCCTTCAGCTTCGGGCCGATGACTTTGGCGCCTTGGGTGCAAAAGCGCGCCATCATTTTCAGTTCCTCGTCGACGACCATGTAAAGCTCGTCGCTTTCCTTCTTGTTCGAGAGGAATTCGACGATGCCGTCAAGCGTCGGACCGCTCGGCGGATAGCGGTACGTTCCGCTGATCGGGTTCATGCTCGCGGTCCCGGCTCTTACGCTGACATGGCGCTCCGGGCTCGCGCCGATCCAGGTCCGATCGCCGGTATGCACGAGGAACGTCCAATAGGCGCCGACTTCGCGGCGCACGAGGCGGCCGAACGCGGTCAATGCCGTGACGAGCGAGTAGTTGTCCAAGCGTGCGCGGAAAGTGCGCTTCAAAACGAAATTGGATCCTTCCCCCGCGCCGATTTCGTCGGCGACGATCCGCTTCACTTGTTCGGCGTAGGCAGCATCCTCCACGTCGAAATGGCCGCCGGAAACATCGATCGGCGCGTCGGGCCAGGCGCGCAGCGCGGCGTCGAGTGGAACGCTTTGTTCGCGCTCGATGCGGATCACGCGTAGCGGTTCTCCGTCATCCACGGCGGCGTAGCCGCGCTCGGCAAGCTGCCGGTAGGGCACCACGGCGAGCGCCGATCGACCCGTCCGGCCAGGCGCCGGCAGAGGGATGTCTTCGAGCCGGGCGCACGTCAAAGCATCCCCGGCATAAATTTCGAGCACGGGCTCGCGCGTGCGATCGCCACGCACGAGCAGGGCGAACGGCCCGACGCGGCCGGGCTCGTTCAGCAGCGACGATAGGAGCGAATCGTTCATTGCCAAACCTCCTCGGTTCTGGTAACCACCGCGCATGAGCGCGCAGCGTAGTTCAGCGCCATCAAGTGGTCGTCCCGGTTGAAGTCGGCCACGGCGTCCGCGACGATGAACGTTTCGATATCGTTCGAAAAGGCGTCGATGGCCGTGGCGAGGATGCCGATGTGCGCGTAGACACCGCAGATGATCAGTTGGTCGCGGCCCGCCTCGCGCAGCGAGCGAAGCAGATCGGACTTGAAAAATGCGCTATAGCGCCATTTGGTGAAGACCCAATCTCCGGAGCGCGGCGCGAGCGTACCGGCGATTTCTCGATCGGCGGGCGCCACGGCCATGCCGGGGCCCCAGAAGTCTTTCAACAGCCCGCGCTGATCGGGCGTCATGCCGCCCGGTTGCGCGGTGTAGGCGATCGGTACATCCAGCTCACGCGCGCGCGTGACGAGGTGCGTCACGTTTTCGACGAGTGGTCGCGCGATGGCGTCGACTGGTAGCGGACGCAAAAAAAAGCGTTGCATGTCGTGCACGAGTAGCGCGGCGCGTTCGGGTTGCGGATGCCAGCCCGCGATATTCGCGCATACGTCGGTCGTGCCGGGAACTTGATATGGAGCGATTGTCGGAATGCCAGGCATGGATATCTCCCAGGTTCTTGTACGGCTCGCCGGCCGCCGCGCAAGCATCTTCGAAGGGCGATGCTTGCGCGGTGCGGCGGCGAGCGAAGGCTCGATTACGGCTGCAGCCGATGGTTCGACCAGGCGCCGCCGGACTCTTCGTATCGCAGTCGCTTATAGATACGGTCGGGCGAGAACTCCCAGAATTCCACGGCGCTCGGGCGCAGGATGTAGCCGAGCCATCCATCCGGCCGCACGAGCGTGTCCGACTTGCTGGCCATCTCGATCTGCTCGGCCAGTGCGTGCTCGTCCTCCAACGGCGCGCTTTGGCGGCTGACGGTCGACATCGCATGCGATTCGTGCGGGCGGGACGCCCACAGTGCGTCCGACTCGTGATCGGCGAGCGGCGTCACCTTGCCCGTGACGATGACTTGGCGTTTGGTCTCGCGCCAATACCAGACGCCCGAGGCCCATCCGGTTGCGGCGATATCCCTGCCTTTGGGGCTCTGCGCATGCGTCGCGAAGACGAAGCCTTCGTCTCTCAGCTCGAGGATTTGGATGGTCCGGCTCGACGGCACGCCCTGCGCACTGACGGTCGCGACCGCCATCGCGCCCGGTTCCGAGACGTTGCGGGCGATGGCGTCGGCGTACCAGGAACGCACTGCCGTGATCGGGTTTTCGGGTGAATCGTTGAAAATCGATTCGTTGCCGACGGTTTCATCGATAGTTTGCATAGAACACCGGTTAGGTTGAAATCGGGTCGGCGCTCGGGCAAGCCCAAGCCGCTTCCCACGATAATTTCAATTCCGCGTGACCAATGAGGTCCGTGGTCCAGGCGCTTCGAACGTAGTGTTCGAAATTCATATCCGGCCTCAGCGCGATATGCGAACTCAGGGTTTGGATATCGCGCCAAACGCGCTGCAACGCGTTGTGCTCGAAATGCGTTTGACTCCCGCCGCACTTGAACAGACGGCTCACGGCCGTCAGCACCATGTCCGCCGCAAGCGATGCGTCGCGCGCATTACGTGCCGTGAGCGCGGGCGGCAATCCGCCTCGATCGGCGGTTCGGCATCCGCGCTCGACGAGCAGGCGAGCTGCGTCGATCTCACCCGCCGATCTGGCGTAGACGGCAGCCAGCTCTCCGGCAGGGGGGCTATCGCCGAAGGCCGCGCCCCAAAAGCCGAGACCGGCCACCGCGGCGCCTAGTGCCGCGGCTGTGAACAGATGCGGATCGGCGGCGATAGGGGAAACGTGATAGCAGGGGCCATGCGCGTGCGACGAGCGTCCGTCCCATAACGCGCTTTTTAGAAGCGTCATATGGTGGGGCACGAAAACGCCGTCGAGCTCCAGCGATTTGCTGCCGGTTCCTCGCATGCCGAGGGTGTGCCAATCGTCGATCACGCGGGCGCGCGGCGACGACAAGGGCACGGCCGCATAGCGCGGCGCGCCGTCACGACCGCTCGGCTCGATACAAAGCAAGGCCCAGGAGGCGAAATCGATGCCCGATAGCGCGTGCCATTGCCCGGATAGGGCCCAGCCGCCAACGGCAGGTGCCGCGCGGCCGGTCGGGCGAAACGACGCGCAGATGCGCGTATCGGGCCCGTCTCGCCAGATTTCGCGTTGCGCCGGCACGGGCAAATAGGCCGCCATGCGAGCCGCAACCGCGTACACGACCGCGCACCAAGCTGCGGAAGTGCAGTACATCGCTAGTGCGCGAATCGTAGGCATCAGCTCCGAGAACGACCCATGCGCTCCGCCGAACGCGCGAGGAACGAAATGACGAACGACACCATGCCGAGTCAGCACATCGACAACATCGGGATGCAGTTTTCGAATTCGGTCGGCGCTTGTCGCATGCATGCCGAGAACCATCAACGACCGATCCCTCCCGGCGCCGCGGTCTTCGACACCGATCAATTGCTCCGACATATCGTTCGCTCCGAAATGAGAATGGCACATGCGGCCGTGCGCGTTTGGTCGCGGTTGATTAAGTCGAATGCCGTCATTTCAATGTGCCTATTCGTACGTTTTTCGCCTTCTTCTCGGTGCCGAAATCTATTCACTGGACTCATATAAGTAAACCGCATTTGAATCAATTATCTCTTTCGATATCGCATCAATCGTCCGGTTGACGCATCGTGATCGCTACAAGAAAAGGTAGTGATGCAGAAAATTCAGGCAATAAATGGCGTCAATGATGTGACGATCATTGCGAAAACAGCTTGTTGCAAAGCACTTTGGGTACATGATAGCCTGATTATGACTGGGAGTCAGTCATTTGTCACGAGACAGCGGCAGGATGGAGACTGCAAGATCTAGTAGGACGTTTCGCGTGGGGATCTGCTGTCGCGATCATGGGCGGTGGAGAACTTGAGATATATTAAATAATGATGAAAGAAATTCGTTAAATAGATCTCTCGTGATCTGGCTGTGATTTTCGTTTGATTTTCCATTTTTAAGTGAATGAACTGCTAGATATCTTAGTTGCATGAACGGCGCGATCTGAATAGAGTCCGTGCTGGTTCGATCTCGTCGATTTACCGAAAGGAGGAAGTGCGATGCAATCGAAATCGTGGTCGACAGACCATGAGGCTGTGCAGTGCCTGCCGTCCCCGGCCGAATTGTCGGAGGCACTGCCGGCGACGCCTCGCGCATTACGTACCGTTCAAAAAGCCCGGAACGCAATCGTCGATATCTTGAACGGTACCGACGATCGGCTCGTCGTGATCGTCGGGCCGTGCTCCGTCCACGACCCTGTCGCCGCGCGCGATTACGCCGCACGGCTCGCGTTGCAGCGCGCCCGCTTCGCCCAGGAACTCGAAATCGTCATGCGCGTGTATTTCGAGAAGCCGCGCACGACGGTGGGATGGAAGGGACTCGTCAACGATCCGCTGCTCGACAACAGTCATCGGATCGACGTGGGCCTTTACACCGCACGGGCGCTGCTCGGCGATATCAACGATCGGGAAATGCCGGCCGCCACGGAGTTTCTCGACCCGTTATCGATCCGGTTTCTGAGCGATCTCATCGCGTGGGGGGCGATCGGCGCGCGCACGGTCGAATCGCAGATTCATCGCGAGATGGTCTCCGCGTTGCCGCTACCGGTCGGCTTCAAGAACGGCACCGACGGCAACGTGCAGGTTGCGGTCGACGCAATGTCGGCCGCGGCACGCGGGCATCGCTTCATGTCGATCGATGCGCAAGGCCGGCTGTGCGCGTTGTCCACATCCGGCAATCGTCATACGCACGTGGTGCTGCGCGGCGGCAGCGAGCCGAACTACGAGGCGCATTGCGTCGATGCGGCTTGCAAGCGTATCGCCGCGGCGCATTTTGCGCCACGCGTCATGATCGACTTCAGTCATGCGAATAGCCGGCGACAGTACCGCAATCAAGTGAGCGTATGCGCGGATGTCGCCGATCAAGTCGCGCGCGGCGACGAGCGCATCGTCGGCGTGATGATCGAATCGAACATCAAGGAGGGACGGCAAGACGTCGTTCCGGGCACCGCGCTCGCGTACGGGCAGAGCATTACCGACGCATGCGTGTCGCTGGAGGACACCGGCTATCTGTTCGAGGCGCTTGCCGATGCGGTGCGCGCGCGGCGGCGGACGCGGACCGAAGATCTCCTGCGTGAGCAGTTGCGCGCGTAATGTGGGATCGGTTCAAGGCTGGATCCTGGCTTGCGCGCTCGCATTCGAGAGCGCGCGTACGCGGGCGAGGGTTTGCACGATCGCCAGTCTCTCGACAGGTTTGCGAATGTGGTCGTCGTAGCCGGCCGCGACGGCCTGCCGGATATCCTGGTCGCGTGCCAGAGCGGTGACCGCGAACGCCGGAACGGTCACGCCGTCGGTTCTGACCGATTTCATGAACTGGTAGCCGTCCTCGTCCGGCATGCAGATATCGGAAAAGATCGCGTCGAACGTTCGCCGGCTTAGGGCAGCGCGCGCTTCCTGGGCAGACATCGCCGAGGTGACCTCGACGCCCAAACCCATCAACATGAGGCGGAAGCCCTCCAGCGAGTCGCGGTCGTCCTCCACGAGCAGGACGTTCAAACCGCTGAAGTCGTCGTGCTTATCCGCGGCCCATTCGTCGTTGCCCGAATCTTGGTCCTGCTGGTCGCCGGTGGCTTGCAGGCGCGGCAGCGATACGGTAAACGTCGCGCCTTTGCCGGCGCCTTCGCTGAATGCCTCGATGCGCCCGTTATGAAGCGAGACGAGCTTGCGGGCGATCGCGAGCCCGAGGCCGAGGCCGCCGTGTTTGCGCGTGGACGAACCGTCCACCTGGGCAAAAGAGGCGAAGATCGTTTCGAGAAACTGCGGCGGGATGCCTTCTCCGGTGTCGGTCACTTCGACAGCGAACTCGCCGCGCCGCGATTTTAGCGAGACGGCAATGCTGCCTCCGGCCGGCGTGTGCTTCAGTGCGTTGCCGAGAATATTGCCGAATACCTGCCTAAGCCGAGTCTCGTCGCCGAGGATATAAGCTTGCGGCATCCAGTCGGCGATGACGCGCACCTCCTTGCGGTCGGCGAGTGGGCGTAGCGCCTGCAATTCCGCACCGAGAACGTCGGTCAGGTTCACGCGGTCCGCGCGCATTTCCATTTTGCCGGCGGCGATGCGGCTCGCGTCGAGCAGGTCGTTGAGCAGGCGCGTCTGGCTCAAAAGGTTGCGCTTCACCACCGCGATGCACTGATTGACGAACGACGGATCGCCGGGTTTGCGCTCGAGCAGTTCGATCCAGTTCTGGATCGCATTGAGCGGCGTGCGCAACTCGTGCGACGCGGTGGCGATGAAGGTATCTTTCATGCGGCTCTCGCGCTCGGCTTCGATACGTTGAAGCCGTTCGTTTTGCAACAGTCGGTCGCGCTCTTCCTCAGCCCGTTTTTGCGCCGAAATATCGATCGTGATGCCGTCGAAACGCGTCGGAACGCCTTGCGCGGAGTAGCGCACCGCGCCCTTGGCGCGTATCCATCTGATTTCGCCTTGAGGGGAGAGTACCCGGTATTCGATATCGTAGGGGCGTCCCTCGTACACGGCTCCGCTCACGGCCGCTCGGGCACGCTCGCGGTCGTCGGGGTGCAGCCGCGAGTAGAACAGATCGAAATCGATTCTCGCATCGGCCGGCACCCAGAAATGCGCGGCGCACTGCGCATTCCAATAGATGCGGCTCATCGGCAGGGGAACGTAGAACGTGCCGATATCGGCAGCCTCGACCGCCATCTCGAGACGACTCGCGGTTTCGAGCAGCAGTCGATTGCCCGCGCTGCCCGGTACCCGGCTGAACCACCGGCGTTGCGCCGCTAGTTCCGACTCGCCGCTTGGACGGTCCTTGCCGGCGGGACCTCGCTTCAATTGCGGTTGCGCCTGGCATGCGATCGTGCGTTCGCCGTTGCCCCAGAGCGGATAAATCGACACCGAGGGCGACGAGAGCGCCGCCTCGACGCTGACCGTCTGAGCCCGTCCCGAATGCAGCGCCGCCTCGATCGCCTGGTGGAGCTTGTCGACGTCGGGCAGCCAGGCGGGATGCCCGAGCGATTCGCCGATTTCACTCAAATGCATGCCGATCACAGGTGTCGGTTCAATGTTCTTTGCGCTAACGACGCGTAGCCCGAGGTCGAAAACAATTAGCGGCCCGGTATCCCAATCGTTTTCCGAAGTTGTAGAGGGCATATAAACTTGCATGCGAATTCCTGAAAGGGCGATCGTGCCAGGGCTTGCCTCGCACTGCGTCTTCTTCGAGGCGTATTTCATCGCCGGAGGCTCGCGTTCACGGCAACATGCAAGACTAGCGCTTATCGCACCATTCGCTCAAGTGCATCGTGCGGGGCGCCGAACGCACTTTAGGCACGCGCTGTGCTCCGCACAAAGCACGCTTTAGCGGCGCAAGCACGCGCGGAAGGCGCGCGTGCTTAATATCAGAATTAAATGCCGAAGCTGAGTGTGCAATGCTTTTCGATTTGAGAAAAATGTACCGAAAATTCGATGTTCTATTTTCGGATGCGGGGCAATGGCTGGCAGCGAAGAGGACATAAATCTGGCAACATGACGGCTTGTCCAATTCATATGTCACGGACTGAGCTTACGGAGCATGCATGGCCACCGCGGCACCCCAAAGCGTCGATGAACGAATTGCGATCTGCGCAACGGAGCCCATTCATATTCCCGGCGGCATTCAGCCGCATGGCTTTTTGTTCTGCGTCGAAGAGAACGGCGTCATCGTTCAGGCGAGCGAGAATGCCGCGGAGTTGACCGGGGGGACGTTCGAGACGATTCTCGGCGCCTCCTTACGCGAGGTGCTGGGTGAGTCGCCGGCAGCCGCGATCGCCGCCGCGCTTGGCCAATTGCGCGAGGAAGGCGTGCCGTTATACGCCGGATCGATGGAACACCCGCGCAGCGAGGCGCTCGCGCACGCTGCGCCACTGGCGATCGTCGTCCATCGATTCGACGGCGTCGCGTTGATCGAGCTGGAGCCCGCACGCGGTACCGACGACGTATTTTTCTCGATGTATCCGCTGGTGCGAACGTTCGTCGGCAACTTGCAGAAGGCGCAAGGCGTGATCGAGCTGGCCGAGCTGGCCGCCCAGGAGGTGCAGCGCATTACAGGCTATGGCCGTACGCTCGTGCACCGCTTCGACGAGGAGGGTAACGGCGCGGTGCTGGCACAGGCGCTACTGCCGGGCTACCACTCTTATTTGGGCCGGCATTTCCCGGCATCGGATATTCCGGCCCCGGCGCGTGCGCTGTACGTGCGCAATCGCCTGCGCGTAATCGCCGACGCCGGTTATACGCCGGCACGTCTGATTCCGGCGATTCACCCTCGAACGGGTAAGCCGACCGATTTGACGTACGCGTCGCTGCGCGGCGTTTCGCCGCTGCATACGCAGTCCATGAAAGACATGGGTATGTGGTCGTCCATGTCCATGTCGATCGTCGTGCGCGGTAAGCTGTGGGGCTTGATCTCGTGCCACCATGCCACGCCGCGCGTGCCTTCTTTCGAGGTGCGAACGGCGTGTGAACACATCGCTCAGGTGCTCTCGCTGCAGGTGGAGGCCAAGGAAGACCAGCAGGAGGCGGAGCGGCGCCTCGCATTGCGCACGCGCTTATCCGCACTGCTAGCAGCGATGGCCAACTCGGTGAATTTCGTCGATGCGTTGGCGCAGGACCCGTCCGCGCTGCTCGGCCTGATGCGCGCGAGCGGCGCCGCGATCGTGTTCGACGGGCACACGGTCACGATCGGTACGACGCCTCGGGCCGAGACGGTGAACGATCTCGTGACCTGGCTCGACGGGAAAAGCGAGGACGTCTTCGCGACGGACAGCCTTGCGGCGGCATGGGGCAAGCCCGTGGATCCGGATAACGCGGGCATACTGGTATTGTCGTTTTCGAAGCTCTTTCGCAATTACATCATTTGGTTTCGTGCCGAACGCGCACGAACGATCGAAGGGGCGGGCGAGTCGCGGGAGAGCTTCGATGCGTGGACCGGGACAGTCCGGGGGCGCTCGCCCGGCTGGCTGACGGCGGAGCTCGAAATCGCCGTCGAATTCCGCACGGCGCTGCTCGGGATCGTTTTGCGGCGCGCCGAGGAGCTTGCGCAACTGGCGACGCAACTGGGCCGCGCCAACCAGGAATTGGAAGGATTCTCCTACACCGTCTCCCACGATCTTCGCGCGCCGCTGCGTCATATCGTCGGATTCGCGGACTTGCTCTATCAATTGGACGGCGATCGGCTCTCGGAGCGCGGCAAACACTTTGTGGAACGCGTGATCAGCGCGGCGCGTTTCGGCGGACGGCTCGTCGACGACCTATTGGCGTTTTCGCGCACCGGGCGCTCGGCGCTGCATCCCGAACGCTTCGAGCTGCGCTCGCTCGTCGATGCGGTGATCGCGGAGGAATCGAAGGATGCGGCGGACCGGTCGATCGAGTGGAAAATCGGTGAGCTGCGCGCGGTCGTGGCCGATCCCGTGTTGACCAAGGTCGTGTTGCAAAACTTGATCGGCAATGCGCTGAAATTCACGCGTGAAAGCGAGCCGGGCAAACCGCGCGAACATACGCTCATCGAGATCGGATACAAGCCCGGCGACGGGGTACTGGCCGATCAAGACGTGTTTTACGTACGCGATAACGGCATCGGCTTCGATATGCGCTACGTCGATAAGCTCTTCGGCGTATTCCAGCGACTGCATCGCTACGAGGAATTCGAGGGCACCGGGATCGGCCTCGCGACGGTGAGGCGAATCGTGGAACGTCATGGCGGCCGGGCCTGGGCCGTCGGAGAAGTAGGGCGGGGGGCAACGATCTATTTCTCCTTGCCGCGCGAATTCAAGCCGCAGGTCGTCGAGGATCACGAAACGGCCAGCGATGCGGTGGCTCGTCTCGCGGCGCTTTCGCAGGGCCAACCCTTCAGGCCGGTATTAAAAGATTCGAAATTTGAGGACAACAAACGTGTTAAGACCGATCCTGCTCGTTGAAGACAATCCCAATGACATCGAGCTGACGATGATCGCACTGGAGCGAAGCCGTATCGCCAATCCGGTCGTTTCGGTGCGCGACGGCGTGGAGGCGCTCGAATTCCTGCGGCGTGAAGGGCAGTACGCCACGCGGCTCAACGAGAATCCCGCCGTCATTTTGCTCGATAAGAAGCTGCCGAAGATGGACGGCCATGAAGTGCTCAAGGCCGTGCGGTTGGACGAAAAGCTCAAGCGGATCCCGGTCGTCATGCTCACGTCCTCGCGGGAGGAGAAGGATCTGCTGCGCAGCTACGATCTCGGTGTCAACGCGTATGTCGTCAAACCCGTGGAGTTCGACGACTTCATGGCCGCTATCAACGATCTCGGAATGTTTTGGGCCGTGCTCAACGAGCCGCCGCCTCCCGCCATTTGACGGGCGGGCCTTCGACGAATTCGATCGATGCGTCGAACGCGCCGTGTGAGGTCTCGGCGGCGTGCCGGCTCATTGGCCCGGCGCTCCGTTCGCCAGTTGCCAGCGCAGTACGGGATGCGATGCGCCGGCCGGCATCGCCCAGGCGCCGTTCGCGCTGAAGTCCCATCCGGCGAAGCTTGCGGCGCGGCTCATCTGCGCCGTGGTCAAGCCGTTGCCGGCCGGAGCTCCGCCTCCATCGGGCACGCCCGTGGTCTGCACGTTCCAATAGTTATCGGCCGTGACGGTGCCCGAGTTGCTGCTCGTAATCGCGCCGATGTATGGGGTGACTTGCCAATCGCCGGTGACTTGCCCGGTGGCAAACGACTGCTCGATGGTACCGGTGTTGACACCGACCAACCCGGCCGGTACCGAGGGATGCAGCATGCCCTCGACCGCGCCTGTCGAGTAGCACTGCGCGATCGTGCCGTCGTTCTGGCCGACGAGTCCGCCCATGTAGCTTTGCCGGCCCGTGACGTTCACGGCGGCGGCCGAGCGCTCGATGAGCCCCGTGTTCAACCCGACGAGACCGCCGAGGTCCATCTCATCGAACGAAAACAGCGAACCGCTCGCGAACGTATTGGCGATATGGCCGCGATTCAGTCCTGCCAGAAGACCCGCCGGAGCCATCGTGTAAGTGCGATTGTCGATCGATTCCGAGGAACCCGAGATGTTTAGATTGCGCACGACGCCCGTATCGCCGATGACGCCGAACAACCCCGACGGCAGCGGCGACCCATCGACGGACGAGTAGAGGGAGGCGAAGCTTAGGCCGTTGATCGAGTGGCCCATTCCGTCGAATTGACCGGAAAACGGCGTCGTGAGGTCGCCGATCGGCGTTACGCTGCCGGCGGCGATATCTTTGCCGAGCGCGTAGTTTCCGCCGAGGTCGCGCGAAACGTCTTGCAGATCGCCAAATGAGTTTACGAGCTGGTAACCGGTGATCTGAGTAAGAAGTCCGCTGCCTGCCGCCGGTGCCCATGCTCGATTGGCCAGTACGGTACCGGGCGCGTATTTGCCGTTCATGTCGTAGAGCGCGCTGACGATGCCGGTGCCGTGGGACCAATCGATCGTGCCGTTGTTCGTCACCGAGCCTTTATTGTCGATGCCGGTGGTATCGGCGCGCAGCGTGAGATTACCGCCGCCTCGATTACCGATCGTGACGCCTTGGTCGACCGCAATCGAACCGAAGGCGTTCAGCTTGAGCGACGCGTTACTCGACCATTGAAGATTGGTGCCGACTTCGATATCGCCTTGCGTCGTGTTGACGTTGACCGACGTTCCCGCGCCGAGGCTATTCGTCACCGCGATGCCGAGCGCCTGCGTGAGCGTCGAACTCGGCGTCGTCACGTTCCACTTGGCCGCGCCTACGGTGGCGCCGAGCGGATCCGCGGCCAACGTCGAGGCGGACGTATCGACGGTGCCGCCCGTGCCGTCCGCGTTTTTCGCGGTGAAGCTACCTTCCATGTCCACGGTGCCTTGGTCGGCAACGAGCCACACATGTCCGTCGCGCGTGGCGGTGCCGTTCGCACGGATGGCCGAATGATTGCCGCTCAATGCGAATACGTTGCCGTCCGCCGCTTGCAGACTGATTTGCGCCGCATCGAGTGCGCCGACGTTCGTCACGGTGCCTTGGCTGCCGGTCTGAACGAAGACTTGGCGGCTCGTGGACGAATCTTGCAGCAACACGCTCTGCCCGGCGGCAAGTTCGACGGACCCCTTCGGCGCCTCGATCCGACCGAGATTGATCACTTCGCTATTCGCGATGAGAAAGACGTCGCCGCCGCTCGATCCGATGCGGCCGAGGTTGACGATTTCCGCGGCCGAATTGCCCCTCAGCGTGAGCGAACCGCCCTTCATGAATTCGTCGTCCTTCGTATCGAGCGTGGAGGCAACGAAGCGGCCCGCCGTCGCGATCGTGCCGCTGGCGCCGACGACGATGCCTTGCGGATTGATCAGATAGACACTGCCGCTGGACGTGAGCGAACCGAGGATCATCGAAAGGCTGCCACCCGTCACGCGGTTCAGGGTGGCACCCGATCCGTTGTTCAAGGCAACGCTGTTGCCTTGGCCGATCGAGAAGCTATCCCAGTCGATCACGCCGCGAGGCGCGGTCTGATTGATCGTCATCGATGTTCCGTTGCCGGAGATCGTGCCGCTTCCCGCAACGAAACGTCCGCCGCCGGGAAGTGTCCCGGCGTTTGCCGAAGCCGGTATGACGCATAGGGCCGCGATTGCGGCGAGGATGAAAGACATCGAACGTTTGCGTTGCGCCGGAACGTCTGTCGTATTCATTCGGATGGTTTGCATAATGCCCCGTCTGTCTGTTAGTACCTCACCGCGGAATGCAAATCCGCTTCTTTCGGTACACGCCGAATGCCGCCCGATCCGCGGCCAAGGAAAGGTGATGATCATAAATAGATCGATTTAAAAATCAATCGATAAAATGAATAAATGTGGTGCCACATCGTCCCGAGTATTAGGCGTTATCAGAGGGGTGGTATTTCTCCGATGTATTTATCGTCTGTTAAGGGTTTATTTATGAAATTTAGTAGTTGATGATGCGAAGGCAATTGATATAAGCCCATCTTATTGAACGTTCTGTCTGCTTCCGAATGGCGAATTCGCCCCGGGCAGATGGCGCCGACGGCGCGTGGGATTGGGTATGGGCGTTGCGGCGGTGCGCTCATCGAGGCCGATCCATGAGCGGATCGTTCAGTACGAGGGAGATTCCGATGAAGCGCAGAGCGTTGATGGTCGCGGGGCTGGGTTTTGCCCTGAGCTTGGCCTCGGGCGGGGCATGGTCTCAGGCGAGTTCGGGGGCAATGGCGCCGCAGGTGGTTCCGCCGGAGAGCCTATCGGTGCCGTCGCAGGGGAGCGGCGTCGGCGATAGCGTCATCACGGCTCGGGCGAAGATGGCGCTCCTGCGCGCCGACAACTTGGACACCGGCGACGTGCATGTCGCTACGCACGGCAGCATCGTGACGCTTTCCGGCCATGTGGCGAATGCCGCTCAGAAGCAAAAGGCCGGCGATGTCGTGGGAGGCCTGGACGGTGTGACGGCTGTGCGAAACGAGCTGGAGGTAAAAGCTACGTCGAAATAAGGACCGCGATTGCGCGGCCGCCTTCTCGCGGCCGCCGCCCTGTCGTACGGCAGTCCGGTCGATCTTCGCCGGACTCCGGAACGATTTTTGCGCTGGATCGGAGCAAGTCCGGCGCAACGGGTATCGCATCGTGGTGCGTCGCTCTCTAAACCGTCATCGAGGGAAAGGTTGAAACCAGCATGACCACCTCATCCAGTTCGAAGCGCGTCGTCGACGTGTTGTCCGTGATCTTTTGCGGCCTTACGGCCCTGTATCTCGTTGTCGGCGGGGCATGGCTCGTTGCGATCGGCGGATCGCCGTATTACGTCGCGACCGGCATCGCCTTGCTCGTCGTCGCATGGCTCATCTGGCGCCGCCATCCGGGAGCATTCGTCCTTTATGCGGTAGTTCTGCTCGGCACCGCCGGATGGGGCTTGTGGGAATCGGGGCCTGACTTCTGGGCGCTCGTGCCGCGCTGCGACGTGCTCGCCATCTTCGGCCTTTGGCTGCTGCTGCTCGGGAGCCCCTCGTTGATGCCGCCGCGCGCCATTCCGGTCGGTGCGCTGCTCGCGGCGCTTGTCATTTGGGGCGGGGTGCTCGTGTACGCGGTCTTCAACGATCCGCAAACCGTGAACGGCGTCGTGACCGCTCAGGCCGCGCCCGCGGCCTCTAGCCCGTCCGGCGCAGCCGATTGGCCCGCTTACGGGCGCACCGAGCAGGGCACACGCTACTCGCCGCTCGCTCAAATCACGCCTGAGAACGTGAAGAACTTGAAGGTTGCATGGACCTTTCGCACCGGCGACATGAAAGGGCCCAACGACCCCGTCGAGATCACGAACGAGGTGACTCCGCTCAAAATCGGCGACATGCTGTATTTATGCTCGCCGCACCAAATTCTGTTTGCGCTCGACGCGCGCACGGGCGAGCTGAAGTGGAAATTCGACCCGAAGCTGAAAGCCGATCCATCGTTTCAGCACGTGACGTGCCGCGGCGTGTCTTACGCCGACCTGTCGGCGAGCGGCGGCAATGCGGCCGAAGCATCGTCAGCCTCGGAAGCCTCCGCGGCCTCGGAAGCCTCCGCGGCCTCCGATGTCCCCGCCGCGAACATTCCCGCACAGCCTGCAGCCGCCGGCACGGCCCCGGGCATTTGTACACGCCGGATCCTGCTGCCCGTAAACGACGGCCATCTCTATGCGCTCGACGCGCAAACCGGCCAGCGCTGTGCCGATTTCGCGGACAACGGCGATCTCGATTTGCAGCACAACGAGCCCGTGACGACGCCCGGCATGTACGAACCTACGTCACCCCCCGTCGTCACGAGCAGGGTCATTATCGTGGCGGGATCCGTCGAGGATAACTTCTCGACGCGCGAACCGTCGGGCGTGATCCGAGGTTTCGACGTGCGCACGGGCAAGCTGCTCTGGGTATTCGATCCGGGCGCGCAAGACCCCAACGCAATGCCGGGGCCGGGCGGGCATTACACGTGGAATTCTCCGAACTCATGGGCGCCGGCCGCTTACGATCCGGCGCTCGATATGGTCTATCTGCCGATGGGCGTCTCGACGCCCGATATCTGGGGCGGCAATCGCACGCCGTTGCAAGAGCGCTATGCGAGCGGCCTGCTCGCGCTCCATGCATCGACAGGCAAGCTCGCATGGTTTTACCAAAGCACGCATCACGATCTCTGGGATATGGACCAGCCGTCGCAGCCGACGGTAGCCGATATCACCGGTAAGGACGGCAAGACCGTACCCGTCGTTTATGCGCCCGCGAAAACCGGCAATCTGTACGTACTGGACCGACGCACCGGCACGCCGGTCGTGCCGGCGCCGGAGCGGCCCGTGCCGCAGGGTGCCGCGCCGGGCGATCACGTGGCGCCGACGCAGCCGTTCTCGGACCTGACGTTCCGCCCCGCCAACAACCTATCCGACGCCGACATGTGGGGCGCCACGATGTATGACCAGCTCGTGTGCCGCGTAATGTTCCATCGGCTTCGCTACGAAGGCATTTACACGCCGCCGTCGCTTCAAGGGACACTCGTCTTCCCGGGCAATCTCGGCATGTTCGAGTGGGGCGGAATCGCCGTCGATACCGATCGCCAGATCGCGATCGCCAATCCGATCGCGCTTCCGTTCGTCTCGCGCCTGATCCCGCGCGGCCCCGGTAATCCGATGGAGCCCGTGGCCGGGGCCAAGGGCAGCGGCACGGAGGCCGGCGTACAGCCGCAATACGGCGTGCCCTACGGCGTGACGCTCAATCCGTTTCTTTCGCCGTTCGGGCTGCCTTGCAAACAACCCGCATGGGGCTACATGTCGGCGATCGACTTGAAGACGAACCAAATCGTTTGGAAGAAGCGGATCGGCACGACGCGCGACAGCTCGCCGATCCCGCTGCGATTCAAGGTCGGCATGCCGATGCTGGGCGGTCCGATCGTTACGGCGGGGGGCGTCGCATTCATCGGAGCGACGGCGGACAACTACATCCGCGCGTTCGACGTCGACGACGGTCGGGAACTATGGCGCGCGCGTCTGCCCGCCGGGGGGCAAGCCACGCCGATGACATACTCCGTGAACGGCCGTCAGTACGTGGTGATCGCGGCCGGAGGACATGGTTCGTTCGGCACCAAGCTTGGCGATTACGTGATCGCCTACGCGCTCCCGGGTCAGTGAGCGTGAGCTTGGCACCGCCATAACCGAGCGCGTTCAGCAGCGTTCGGTTATGGCGCGAATGCGGCCTTGCGACTATGCTGCTATGGGATCGGAACGCTGAGTACGCGTTCCGTGCTTGCGCCGCAATCGATGCCGTTGGGAATGCGGCGTTCAATTCATGTCCGACCGACCCCGTCGATAAGCCGAACATGCTATTGAATATCTATAGGGCTGCGGCGATCCTGAGCCTCGTCGCGCTGCTCGCGCTTGCCGTGCTCTCGGTCGGCCTGCCGCACGAGATGGCGACTGCGTTCGGCTTTCTTGCCGTGTTCGGGGTGCTGGTAGCGCTGCAGACGCCGCTCACGCGCACGCTATTGCTTGTCTTTAGCGGCTTTCTGATTACGCGCTACATCGCCTGGCGCTTCGCGTCGTTTCCTATCCATAGCGGTTTACCGTCCCAGATCGTTGCCGTCGCCTTGTTGGCGGCCGAACTCTATTGCATGGCAGTGGTGCTGTTCGGGTACTTCGTGAGCGCGAGGCCCCTGGAGCGGCATCCGTTGCCGCTGCCCGATGATCCCGCGCGGCTGCCGTTCGTCGACGTCTACATTCCAACCTATTCGGAGCCCTTGAGCGTCGTCGCGCCGACGGTATGCGGCGCCGTCGAAATCGATTACCCCCACGAGCGTTTTCGCGTATTCGTCCTCGACGACGGCTTTCCGCGCTCGAAAACGGCCAAGCTGGCCGAGCAGCGGGCCGAACTGGCCGAGCGGGCCGAAGCGCTCAAGGCGCTCTGCGCCCGGCACGGCGCAACCTATTTGACGCGCGAAACCAATGCGCATGCGAAAAGTGGAAACTTGAACGCGGCGATGGCCCACACCTCGGGCGAGCTTATCGCCATTCTCGATGCCGATCATGTGCCGACGCGCGATTTTCTGCGCTCGACGGTGGGTTTTTTTCTTGCCGATAACAAGGCGGCGCTGGTGCAGACACCGCACTTCTTCACGAATCCCGATCCGCTGGAAAAGAACCTGGGCTTGTTCAATCGGATGCCGGCGGAAAACGATTTGTTTTATCGTGTGGTGCAGAAGGGACTCGACACTTGGAATACCTCGTTTTTTTGCGGCTCCGGCGCGCTCGTGCGGCGTACGGCCATCGAGCAAGTCGGGGGATTTTCAACCGATTCGATCACCGAGGACGCATCGACCTCGGTGAAGCTTCACCAGCGAGGCTGGCGCTCCGTCTACCTCGGCCGGCCGATGGTGGCCGGGCTGCAACCCGAAACGATCTCGGGTTTTCTCGTGCAGCGCATCCGTTGGGGCGTGGGCATGATGCAGATCCTGATGAAGCAAAACCCCTGGTTCATCCGCGGACTCTCGCTCGCGCAGCGCGTCAGCTATTTTTCGGTCGGACTCTTTTGGTTTTTTCCGTTTGCGCGTCTGGTCACGTTCGTCGTGCCGCTCATCAGCATCGTCTTCAAGCTGCAGATGTATCCGGGCGGCGCCGAAAACCTCATCGGCTATACGCTGCCGTACCTGGTTGCGGCCTTGCTGACGGCCGAGCGGTTGAATGGACGTTTCAGACGGATTTTTTCGTCCGAGCTCTACGAAACGCTGCAAGCGTTTTATATGCTTCCGGCTATCGTTTCCGCGCTCGTGCGACCGAACGCGCCGACGTTCAGCGTGACGCCCAAGGGAGAGCGCAGCGAAGCCGACTTTATCAGCGAATTCCGTTTGCCGTTCTACGCCATCTTCGCCGGATCGGCCATTGGGCTCGTCTGGGGTATCGCACGCGTGATTCTCGAGCCCGAGGCGCGCCCCATTCTGGCCGCGGCCGTGGCCTGGATCGGCTTCAATTTGCTGCTCAGCTTCGGTGCCCTCGGCGCGCTCTTCGAGAAAGCCCAGCGTCGCGTGAGGCCGCGCATTGCCATCGGCGAATCGATCACCGTCGTCGATTCGATCGGCGAACAACAAGCGCTGCTCGTCGATGCCAACGAAATCGGACTGCGCGTGCGGGTGCGGGCGCCGCTTGCGGACGGGCGTTTCGCCGTCAAATTCGCGGGGCGCTTGCTCAATGCCCGTATCAGCGCGTTCGTGGATAGCAGCCGCGGCGAGTACGTCGGCCTCTACACCCCGGGCTCGCCCGAGGAGGAACGAGCCGCCGTCGTGCTCGCCTACGGCGACAGCGAGCGCTGGCTGCGGCAATGGAAGGAGCGCGAGGCACCGGCGAATTTCGTGAGTTCGCTCGCGGGCATGCTTCTCGCCTCGATCAAAGGCGCCCATGCCCATGCCCGCCATCTCGGACGCAAAGTCTTTCATGGTTAGCCGGCTCGCGAGCCTCGCCGCCTTGCTCGTGCTCGGATGCGCCTGCGCGACGACGAACATCCGTGCGCAGACGGCGGCGCGGCCTTTCACGGCGCTGCGTCCCGCGAGCGGGCCGGCAGCGGCCGCCCATGCGCTCGTGGTGGAGCTTGCGCCGCGCGAAGTGCTGAGCGGCGCGCACCTGGCGATCGTGAGCGCGTCGATACCGCCGACGGGATCGCACTACGCGGTGTGGGTGAACGGCGCGCTAGCGGCCGATGTCGCGGCAAGCGGGGTGACGCAGACGCTCGCGCTCGCACCCGGCGCGTTCGCCCCTGGCGTCAACACGATTCAAATGGCGCTCGTGCCGGACGGCGCTGGGCCAAGCGCGGCTCTGGCGGTAACGGACGCGGCGCCGGTCGACGATGCGCGCTCGAACTTGATACTGGATTTCGCGGGCGTGCGCGACAATCCGGCGCCTACACTCGCGCAACTTCCGCTCGCATTCGACGCGCGCGGATGGCTGCCGCGTACGGTGACCGTCGATCTCGGCGAGGGCGCGATCTCGCCCGGCCAACTGCGCGCCGCATCGATCGCCGTGCAAGGCGTGGCGGCACGGATGCGGCCGTCGAACCTCATGGTGGCGTACCGAAGCGAAACAACACTTGCGCCGTGGAGCCGCGATGCCGAGTCCTGGGGGATCGCGCAAGAAGAGATCGCGGCGGGCGATGTGCTGCTCGTCGGTACGCGCGCCGCGCTTTCGCGTGAACTGCCGGCGTCCGTTGCGCGGGCCGTGACAGGTCCCTTTGTCGGTATATATCCGGTCAACGGCGGCCGGTCCGTCGCGGTCGTGATTTCCGGCGACAGCGATGCCGATTGCGCTCGCGCCGCCCGGTTCTTTGCGGATAGCTCGGCCTCGATGCCTTCGAGCGCGGCGCGCGTCCTTGGCAGCGATGTCCCGGCAATGCCGCTTGCCGCACGCATGAACGTTGCGCTCGCCGAGGACGATCCGGCGCTCGTGCGCGCGGTGCTCCGGTTCGCCGCGCTGCGCGCACAGGCGACGGGAATCGTCGCCGATTTCACGATTCGATTCTCGACCGATGCGTCGGGGGCGAACCTATTGCTTGCGCGCGACTCGTCGCTGCCGATGAGTCTGCGTCGTCACCTGCCCACCTATGCGCCGCTTCAACCGGGACAGGCCGTGTCGCTTCCGGCACGCATCGGCGGGCAGGCGTTCGTCGCCATCGTAGGCGTGCGCAACGCGGTCGTCGCCGATGCCGTCGACATACTGCGCCGGCAGGCAGCATGGCCCCTCCTCACGCAGCATGCGACGCTCATCGATTCGCGGACGCAAACCGTATTGCCGCTTGCCGTCGCCCGACGTACGCCGCTTGCCGAAGCGCGCCTCGTCCTGGCCGACCCGCTCGTCTTTTGGCCATTGCTCGGGGGCTTGCTCCTGGCGAGCTTCGTCTTCGTCAATCTCGCGTTGAAGGCGCAAATCGCGGGGCGCCTCGTGGCGGCCGGCGAAAGGTCTTCGATCGGAACGAACAACGAATCGATATGAAGCGCGTGCTTGCACTGACGGCTACGGCCTCCGTTCTTGCCTCGTATAACGCGTCAAGTGCGGCGCAGTCAGCGGCGCGGCCGGTGCCCGAGTCGCGGCAGGCATCGAGCGTGGCCGGCCAGGCAAGCGAAACGCAAAACGGTTGGGGCAATGCCCCGGCGGCGGCAAGTTCGTTGCGACTCGCCGAGCCGCCCGTACAGCCGACGCCCTCAACGCCGGCACCAGCTCGGACTGTTCGCGGTACATCGCATCGAAGCCACGGCGCCGGACTTGCCGCGCACGCGAAAGGCAGAGCACGCACCGAGGCGTCCGGCTGCGCGAACTTGCCGGTGAAGTGGGCACATGCCGAGCGACTGGCCGAATCCGGCCGTATCGATGAGGCATATGGCATCTATGCGCAGTTGCTGCACACGTGCTCTGGAGCCGGCGAACTCGAAGGCACGGCATGGAAAGCGGCGAAGGCATTGCCTGCCGCGCATGTCGCTCGGCTCCTTGCCGATCCCGCATTCGATACAGCGGCGTTGCGTAAGACGCGTTCGGACATCGAACTGCAGCAAATGTACGTCGAGAATGCGGCGGGCCATTTCGCCGCGGCGCTCGAGTATTCTCGTTCGCTGCGCGCCGACCCGTCGGTCAAACTGGATCCCTCGGCCCTGCAGGTATCGGGCTGGCTCGAGGAGCAAGCCCATGAAGATGCAACCGCCGAACGACTGTTCCGGCAAGCACTCGAAACCGCGAGCGATCCCGAGCCCGCGCGTCAAGGGCTCGCGTTAGCGCTGCTCCATCAAGGGCGGCTCGACGAAGCGCAAGCCGAGTCGCGAGTATCGGCGACCCCGGCGGGGCGCAGGCTAAACGCGCAGATCGCGCTGGCTCGCGCCAAGACATCGGGAGATCGAGCACAGGTCGATGCCGCTTTGGCGCTTATCGATGAAACCGGCGGGGCGAGCGACGCGCCGACACGTGCGCTGATGGCCTGGGCGCTCTTGTCGAGCGCTCGCCCGGCGCGAGCGCAAGCGATCTTTCGCGACTTGCACGAGCAAGCCCCGGATAACGAGGAATACGTGCAAGGGCTCGCTTATGCGTCGGCTGCCGCACGCGATTATGCGGCGCTCGATGCCCTGGTGGGAGAGAACAAGCCGGGCACCCCGGCCCTTGCTCGCGAGGCGCTCGCCGAGCATGATGCGCGGTTAGCGCTCTATTCAAGCGCGAGTAGGGTGGCGGGCCATCCGATAGAGGGCCATGAGGCCGCGTTGCAAGCAATGATGGACTTCGACCGGAAGTCGGGTACCGCCGGACAGGACAAGCTGACCGTCTGGACCATGCCGCAGTTCTCGGCGACGATGCTGCCGACGCCAACCCTCACCGTGCAAGTCGACGCGGCGCTGCTGAGGCTCGACGACGAGGTGCGCCACGCTTGGGGAAAGCAACTCGCGATGAGCGCGCGAACCGATTGGCTAGGCGGCGAGTTCAGCGCCGGTGCGGGCGCACAATTGCCGGGACGTGGGCCCACGCAATGGCTCGGCAAAATCCAATTCCTGCGCTACGCGCGTGACGAAGATGCGTTCTTCCGCATCACGGCGAAGCGCGACGGCATTTACGACTCTTTGCGTGCCTACGAGGGTACGCCTTCGGGCCCCGGACCGGCGATTGCGTCCTCGCTCGAAATGGCTGCGCGGGAGCCCATCGGCGGCAGCGCGTGGCACGTGGGCGAATCGCTCGCGGGCGGAGCGGTGACCGCGAGCGGCACGGCCTTCAATCCGTTCTACGCCGCTAGTCTCGGCGTAACACGCGACTTCACGGCGAAAGGCTGGAGTTGGCTCAACGCAGGCCCCGAGGTGAGATTCAGTTCGTACCGCTATGACGCGAACCGCTTCGACGGTCCCTATGCCGGTTATTGGAGCCCGAAATCGAATCGCGAGGCCGGGCTCGTTTTCAATGCGCAGTCGGAAGAGGGCGGCCGTTTGCTGTTCAAGACAGGCGGCAGGCTGGGGTATGCCGCGCGCCAACTGTTCACGGGGCGCGCGTCGGGTGCCTTCGGCGAAGACACGACGACGATCGCCGCGCTTGTTGCGCCGAACGTGATCGTCGGCGCGGGTGTGGGCTATCGCGCGTCGCCCGGCTATCGCGATATGAGCGTCTTCGCCTGGGTAAAAATTCCGCTCGTACAGCGAGCGCATCTGCGCGCCGCGGACCTCGTGACGCCACGCGGTTTTTAAACGGTATTGGAGCGCGGAATCATCGAACCCGTTTCCTTGTAGCGCGTATACATTTCGAACGCCCTGCCGAGATCGTGCGGCGTCTGGCCGCCGAGCTTGAGCGCATCACGATAGTAGTCGCGCAGCAAGTCGCGATAGCTCGGATGCGTGCATCGCTCGACGATCAGCGTGGCGCGCTCGCGCGGCGCGAGTCCGCGCAAGTCGGCGAGACCTTGTTCCGTGACGATCACGTCCACGTCGTGTTCGTTGTGATCGACGTGCGGGACCATCGGTACGATGCTCGAGATGCGCCCATCCTTGGCCACGGACTTCGTCGCGAAGATCGCGCACGCGGCATTGCGCGCGAAATCACCCGAGCCGCCGATGCCGTTCATCATATGGGTGCCGCCCACGTGCGTCGAATTCACATTGCCGTAGATGTCGCATTCGAGCGCGGTGTTCAGTGCGATCAGCCCCAGGCGCCGGATTACTTCAGGATGATTGCTGACCTCCTGCGGGCGCAACACGAGTTTGTCGCGGTAACGGTCGAGTTCCGCGAGCACCTGTGTTTGACGCGGCCCGGACAGCGTGATCGAGGAGCCTGAGGCGAAGACCATCTTGCCTGCATCGATCAGGTCGAACGTCGAATCCTGCAGCACCTCCGAGTACATCGTGAGCGCCTCGAACGGTGAGTGCGCGAAGCCCGAGAGCACGGCGTTGGCGATCGTGCCGATACCGGCTTGGAGCGGCGGCAGTTTCGCGGGCATCCGGCCGTGCTTCACTTCGTGCATTAGAAATTCGATGAGATGGCCGGCGATGCGGGCCGTCTCCTCGTCGGCGGGTAGGACGGTGGAGGGGCTGTCCGGCTCGTTCGTGATCACGATCGCCGCGATTTTCTCAGGCGGAATCTCGATCGTGGGTGTGCCGATGCGATCTTGAACGTGCACGATCGGCAACGGCTCGCGCTGCGGACGGCGGCCCGGAATCCAAATGTCATGCAAGCCTTCGAGCGCCAGGGGCTGCGACAAATTGATCTCGACGATGACCTTTTCCGCCAGAATCGCGAAGCTCGCGGAGTTGCCTACCGACGTGGTCGGCACGATGCCGCCTGTCTCCGTAATCGCCGCGGCCTCGATGATCGCTAGATCGAGTTTGCCGAGCAGATTCGCACGCAGCATTTCGACCGTTTCGGATAGATGCTGGTCGACGAACATGACCTCGCCGCTGTTGATGGCGCGGCGCAAGGTGGGATCGGCTTGAAATGGCAGACGGCGTTCGAGCACGCCCGCTTCGGTCAGCATGCGGTCGATGTCGTGACCGAGCGAGGCGCCGGTCATCAACGTAATGCGCAGCGGCTCGTTCTCCTCGCGTGCGCGGCGGGCCAACTCGATCGGCACGGCCTTCGTGTCGCCGGCGCGCGTGAAGCCGCTCGCGCCGATTCGCATGCCGTTGCGCACCAGGCGCGCCGCCTCGGCCGCCGTCGTGATTTTCGGGTGCAATGCGGCGCAACGGATTCGGTCTTCGTACATCGATGTCTCCAGTCAGCTTTGATCGCTCTAACCGGATGACTATATGACCCCGACGGCAACGAATTAAGAAGTGAAATAGAAAGGAGCTTTCCGGGATTGTGCGCGATCGAGGTGCGCGGACAGCCTGCGCCCGCTCGCGATGACCGCGCCGCACGCACCGTCTGGGCGCTTGCATTTCAGCGGCGCAGGAATAACGACCTGCGAATTACTTCGTTTGAGCCCGCACGCGGGTCATGCACTATTTTGCGCGGTGATGCCGTTCGCATGAGCTCGACGAATTCGATCCGATCGGCAACACGAGAAAGATGATAAGCATTCCTTATTAATCGAAGGACCGGGACGATCCTGCGTCTCTCTACTCTATCGGCCGGGGTCGGCATGCATCGGAAGACACGCGCGACGAAGCAGCGTCGCATGACCATTGTCCAATGGCGACGGAAGTCCATTCCCGCGGCGGTTGCAGCCTTCGCCCTTACCGGCGCGGCCTATGCACAGAGTTCGGGGCAGCCGGCCGCGCCCGCGCAGCAAGGCGGACAGATCGACGTGCAGGTTCAGGACCGAGTAGTCGTGACCGGCACGCGTACGGCGACGAAGGCCGCCCGGAGCCTCACGCCGGTGGACGTGATCACGGCCGCGCAACTTCAATCCACGGGCCAAAGCAATTTGCGTGATGCGCTCGTTTCTCTGTCGCCCTCGATTCAGCGACAAGCGATGGGCGGGGCGCAGGCCGCGCTGGTCGACGTCTTGACGCTGCATGGGCTGACGCCCGACCAGGTACTCGTGCTCGTCAACGGCAAGCGACGGCACTCCACGGCGACTATTTCGCTAAACCCCGGCCCGCAGCAGGGTTCCACTGGCGTGGACATCGACACGATTCCCGTGAGCGCCGTCGATCACGTCGAAGTGCTGCGCGACGGTGCGGCGGCGCAGTACGGTTCCGATGCGATCGCGGGCGTGATCAACATCATTTTGAAGTCGGATCGCAGCGGAGGCTATATCGAGAGCTCGACGGGGCAGACCTATCGCGGCGATGGCCTGAATCAAACGGAGTCCGCTCATTACGGACTGCCGCTTGGAGGGAATGGATTTCTGGCGCTGAGCGCCGAGATCGCACGGCAGAACCATACGAACCGCACCGATCCCTACGCGCATACCGGGGCCCTCGCGGGATCGGTCAGTAACGCCTATACAGGCGATCCATCGAGCACGCGCGAGGCCTTCGGCTTCAACGCGGGTTATGACCTCGGCGATAACGTTCGGCTCTATGGGTTCGGCACCTATGCGCATAAGAATGCGGCGAGCTATCAGACCGTGCGCGGCGCGGGCGTTTTGCCGGCGATCTATTCGAACGGCTTCATGCCGCAGGATCTTCTGAATGAAAATGATTTCTCGGTCACGGTCGGGGCGAAGGGCGACGACCTGCTGGGCTGGAAGTGGGATTTGAGTTCGACCTACGGCGGCGACTACGACAATTTCAGTCAGGCGTCGTCGGAGAACATCGGCTTATATAGGGCAACGGGCAGCACGCCGACCAATTTCTATATTGGCCGCCAGGAGAACACGCAGTGGACAAATAACCTCGATTTCACGCGCCCGGTCAACCTCCCGCTGTTGCCCGCGCCCGTCAACGTGTCGTTCGGTTTCGAGCAGCGCACGGAGGGTTATTCGGTTGGCCCGGGAGAGCCCAATGCGTATTTGTACGGCGGCACGCCGGCGCTCGTCGGTCTAGCACCGGCCGCCGCGAGCAATACGACGCGCGACGTGTTCGGCATCTATCTGGATTTTTCGACCAACCTCACGAAAAAATGGCGGCTCGATCTATCGGGGCGCTTCGAACACTATAGCGACGTCGGCGATACCACGAACGGAAAGATTTCCAGCCGCTACGATTTCGCGCCTTGGATCGCGCTGCGCGGCAGCGTCGGGACAGGGTTCCGTGCACCGACGCTCGCCGAGGAGCACTACACGACGTTGAGCCCGACGCCGACATCGGCATTCGCGCTGCTTGCCGCGAATTCCGCGGCGGCGGCATCGCTCGGCGCGCAGCCGTTGAAGCCCGAGCAATCGACGAGCTATAACGTCGGGCTCGTGCTGACGCCGTCGCACGATCTCAATGTGACGATCGATGCGTACCAAATCGATATTCGCAACCGCATCGTCGAAGGCGGCTCGCAGGTGGGGGCGGCAGCGCTCGGCGCCATCGACTTGGCCGGTTTCTCTGCTCCGCTGGGCATTCCGTCATCGGCCGTTTCGGCCAGCTACTTCACGAACGGGGCGAATACGCGTACGAGAGGCATCGATCTGTCGGCGACCTATCACACGTCGTTCGGCCGGTTCGGCACGGTGGATTGGAACGCCGGGATCAATCTGAACGACACGGCATTGAAGCGCCTCGCGCGAGGCGCGAACGGCCAGCCGCTGCTCAACGGCCAGCAGATCGATTTCCTGACGACCGGCACGCCCAAGAGCAAGATAGTCGTCGGCGGAGTTTGGCAATTGGGCAGATGGGGACTTTCTTTGCACGAGACGCGCTACGGTACGACTTCGGCTCAGGAGTCATACCGCACGGGACCCAATGCCGGCTCGGTCTCGGTGTTCATTCCTTTCACCAACAGAGTGGAGTACACGACGGATGTCGAAGCGCGCTACAAGGTGACGAAACGCTTCCAGGTCGCGGTGGGCGCCAGGAATCTATTCGATGCGCGGCCGAACAAGATGCCGTTGGCCGCGCAGTATGCGGGGACCGTGTACGACTCCACGACGTCGGCGATCGGCCTCGACGGCGGCTTTTACTATCTCCGCGCGCGTTACCAGTTCTAACGATGCCGCGCGCGGCCCAAGCCGATGCGTGTTCCTCTCGGGAAGAAATCCAAATGCGGAATTCTTCGTTTACTCGGGGGATGGGCGTCGATAGTGTATTGACTCTCGCCTTGCAGTATCTGGGCTAGCACCGTTGCCGAAAGGTTTTCATGACGCAAAGAAGAACATTCCTGATGAACGTCGCGGCGCTCGCGGTCGCGGCAGCGGTATGGCCGGTGCGAAGCGCACGGGCCGATACGCATTCGTTCGATTTCAGTCCCGAGCAGCGCGGGCGGCTGAGGGCGCCGAAAAATCCCGACGCCATTCATGAATTGGGCGCCTTCCATTTCGTGACGCCCGGAACCTTTACGGTGGCCGTCGCGCCGTTCGCGGTGCCGATCGGGACATACGCCACCGATGCGCGCACCGTCATCGGCTCGGACCCGGATTACGCTCAGTTGCTCGCCGACGCCCTCGGCCTGAAGCTCGCGCTGGTGCCGGTTGCGTGGCCGGACTGGCCGCTCGGGCTCACGTCGGGCAAATACGATGCGGTCATTTCGAACGTGGGCGTGACCGAGCAGCGCAAGCGCAAGTTCGATTTCACGACGTATCGTCTCGGGCTGCATGCGTTCTATGTGCCGGTGACGAGCGCGATCCAGTCGATCCGCGAGCCCAAGGATATCGCGGGGCTGCGTGTCATTACGAGCTCGGGAACGATTCAAGAGCGGATCCTGCTCGAGTGGAGCCGGCAAAACACGGCCCATGGTTTGAAGGAAACCTCGCTGCTCTACTTCGACGATAGCGACTCGGCGATACTCGCGCTCGTGTCCGGCAGGGCAGATGCGATCTTCAATCCGCACGCGCCGCTCACCTACGAAGCCGCGACGAAGGGGAACATCCGCATCGCCGGCATGGTGAACGCCGGTTGGCCGCTCAAGGCCGATGTGGCCATCGCCACGCGCAAGGGCAGCGGGCTCGCGCCGGCACTGACGACGGCGACGAACGGCCTGATCGCCGGCGGCCAATATCGCGCGGCGCTCGCGCGCTGGGGACTCGAGGAGGAAGCGATCCGGCAATCGGAGACCAATCCGCCAGGTTATAAGGATTCCTAATCGATCGATGTCGATGTTTTCGGCAATCGAAGGACTAGAAATACATCAGCACAGGAAACCGGCATGTGCGCCATCCGCATTGATCACATCGCATTTCTGACGCCCGGAAATTATCCCGGCGAGGATCCCGTCAACGGCTTCGAGCGGTCGCTCGAACTGTTTCGGGTGGGCGAAGCGCTCGGCTACGACAGCGCGTGGGTGCGGCAGCGCCATCTCGAATGCGCCGTGTCGTCCGCCTCGACTTTTCTTGCGGCGGCTAGCCAGCGCACCTCGTGTATCGAGCTCGGCTCGGCGGTCATTCAGATGGGCTATGAGAACCCGTTCAGACTGGCCGAAGACCTTGCGACCGTGGACATCATCTCCAGAGGCCGGCTCAACGTCGGGCTCAGCGCGGGTGCGCCGAATCATGGCGAGCTGCTCGGCGAGCGGCTGTTCGACACGGATCCGGGGCTTGTCGATTTTTCCCATGCACGCCTGACGCGATTGCGTCGGAACCTCGAGGGGGAGTGGCTGGGCGACGAGGAAACGTTCGTCGAATCGGCGGCGGGCCGGGTTCGGCCGCGCGTGACGCCCTACGCGCCGGGCCTCGTGGGGCGGCTGTGGTATGGAGGCGGTTCGCGGCACTCGGCCGAGTGGGCGGGGCGCAACGGCTTCAACTTGCTGCTCGGCAATATCACGACGGGCGAGGGCACCGACGATTTCCGCGAAGCGCAGTTGCGCCAGATCGAAACGTTCCGTTCGAACTGGAGTGAGGGGCGGGCGCCGCGCGTCGCGCTGGGGCGCGTGATCGTGCCGACCGACGGCGCCGACGCGGCGACGCGGCGGCGCTACCAGGCCTTCGCCGAAGCGCGTCACGCGCGGACGCTGGCGCCGCACGGCGAGCGGCGCACGGTGTTCTTGCCGGATTTGGTCGGCCCGGCCGACGAGATCATCGATCGGCTGCTGGCGGACCCTGTACTGGAGCAGGTGCGCGAGCTTCGGTTGGAATTGCCCTACGATTTGCCGTTCGACGATTATCGGCAGATTCTCGAGGATTTCGTCACGCGCATCGCACCCGCGCTAGGCTGGCGGCCATCAACGGAGCGCCGGGCTGCGGCGGCTTGAGCGAGGGTGTTCAACTGAGGATCGGCGTACAGCGGAGCCGGATTTACTATGAATTATTTACATACCTGCGCTGCAGAACCAGGGCGCCATCGTCGTGTACGTCGATCTATGGAGCCAGGTCCAGGCCAACCCTGCCGATCTCGTGACGGGCGCCCTCCAGCAGACCATCAAAGAACTGCAAACGCCAGCGTCGGATCTGTTCGGGCGAATCGGCCGGCAGCTCAAGCGTGTCTCTGAACTCGACGCAGGCGGGGCGGGGTTCACATTTGGCTTCAGGCTGGATCAGATAGGCAAGCCCGCCGGCCCGACGTTGGCTCAGGTGTTTACTGAATTGGCCGAGAAGACACGCGCGGATGTCGTGCTCATCATTGACGAGATCCAGCATGCGATGGCCAGCACCTCCGGCAATGATCTGCTGCTTGCGCTGAAGGCCGCCAGGGACGCGGTGAATCTGCGCCCGGACATGCCGGGGCGACTGTGCATCATCGGTACCGGGTCGCACCGTGCGCAAGTGCAGGAGATGGTCGTCCGCGGCAACCAGGCCTTCCAGGGCGCATTTTCACAGCCGTTCCCCTTGCTGGGCGAACAGTACGTTGCCTATGTGCTGGATCGGACCAGGAAGCAACTGGCCGATCGTTCGCCAACCTTGCCAGCGGCGGTCAACGCGTTCGAGCAACTGGGCAGCCGACCGGAGGAACTGCTCAAGGCCCTGATCGCGCTGCGCGACAGCCCCGCGCATCTCGAGCCGGACACGCAACTGCCCATCATCGTTCAGGCGTTGCGCCAGTGCGCCGCCGATATCGAGATTAACCGGGTCGAGGGATTGGGCGACCTGGCCATAGCCGTGTATACCGGATCTGCCAGAGCGACGGTCCGGCGGGCGGGCTATACGCCGCCGAGACTGTCAAAGCCTTAGCGGCCGAGGTCGGTACGCCCGTGTCGCAGAGCTCGGTACAGAACGCGCTTCTGGCGCTCACGGATGCGAACCTCGTGATGTCGACGAGACACGAATGAAACAACTGACGGCGCCACCTTTGCTCGTGTATGCAGATCTCCAGCGTACGAGGGAACCGCGAAACGTCGAGGCCGCGACGTTGATTCGCCAACAAATGGAGAAGGGCGCGTGACGGCGATACAACTGAAAACGCCGCTGCCGGAAGGAAAGCGGGCTGTGCTGATAATCATGGACCGCGTTGCCCGGCTGACGAACCTGCGGTACTTCGTTGTCGGTGCGACGGCGCGAGATATTTTGATGTACCACCTTCATGGATTCCCTCTTAACCGCGCCAGTCGGGAGCCGACGTTCCGACCGGACGCGAAGATCGTGCATCGGCTTCACTATTCGCCAGCAGTGGGAGAGGGTTTTCCGGTCGATCTGGTGCCGTTCGGCGGTGTCGAGATTTCCCCCTCGCAGGTGGCATGGCCGCCAGACATGGCAATCGTGATGAATGTAGCGGGCTATGCCGAAGCGCTCGATAGTGCCGTGACTGTACACATCGCAGATCATTGCGATATCCCCGTTGCGTCGATACCGGGCCTCGTGATGACGAAATTGATCGCGTGGCTGGACCGCGGACAGTCCAACCCGAAGGACGCGGTGGATTTTCGGTATCTGCTGGAGAACTATGCTGCTGCGGGCAATGTCGATAGGCTTTATGGAGAAGAACTGCCGTTGCTCGCGGGATGCGACTATGCGTTCGAGCGCGCCGGCCCGAGACTGCTAGGATTGGATATAGCGTCCGTCGCTTCTGAGCTAACGTCAATAGTGGTGTATGAACAAATTGACGGCGATCGATTTCAAGCGGCGAGTTTCTGCTGAACCGGCCGATCGTCTTGC
>NZ_QUBS01000072.1 GCF_003390925.1 Trinickia diaoshuihuensis
TTCGACAATCAGATTCTCAGCTGAAACCTCCACCGCCTTCAACTTCCCGCCTCAACTCCCCCGTACACCACATTCGACTTTAGCTCCCGCAGTACCGCGAAATGACATTACATTCCGAGAATGTAAAACGTCCAATCAGGTATGTCTTTGATCCAGGTTGAATCATTCGTCACAAGCTGGCCGATCTGCTCGGTGTCGCAGTAGATGTCCTGACGCCGAATGCTCAGCCGGACAAGTTCCGGGCGCGATTGCTTGCAGAGGCTCCGCCTGTATGAGCAAAAAGGGAACCAGGCCTGCCGGGATTGCCTCGGCTATTTTGTGGAAGCCATAGACCGGATCGAGTCCTAGTTAACGATATATTGGAATTGGAAGCCGAGCTACGGTCGAATCAGCTTCTGATTGATGCTATCGTCGGTAACGATCGAAATCGTCCGCGAAGCGAGCAACAGTATATACAAGCAGCATCGCGAGTTTCGCGATGCGCATCGTGCGCATTCGAATCCCGAGGGGGCACGGTGGATCTCGAACAGATGGACAGCAGGATGCGACCGATGCGCGAGTTCGCGCTTGTTGTGTCAATCACAGGTCTGAAACACTACAAAGTGGGGAAAAAGCCTTGACCGTCCAACCTCCAGCATTCTTTTCGTCGGTGATCTCTGCGGGGGCCATCCTTACGGGCTTTTGCGGATCGTTCCTGGCATTCCGCATTCAGCGCGAGGCGAGCTACTATCGACAGCCTGCACTCAACTACGACAATGAGGACGCTCGGGACATATACATAGGGCTCTCTCATTTCTCACTGCCATTCCTTCTGCTAATCATCGCTTCGGTGGGCGCCCTCTTCTTCGGTGTGCTTCTACCGCTGTTCGGGATTGCAGGCGTCAGTAACGCCCTGGTGGCGCCGGGGGTGACGGTAGCGGGACTAGGGGCGAGCGCAGTTGTGTTATGCGGATACTTCTGGTCCGAGCTCAGCCATTACGAAATCTTGCGTGGGAAGTTAATAAACGACGCTGCGGAGCGACGCCGTGCGCGTCCCATCGTATTCGCGATGGCGCTTCTGGTGCTAGTCGTTGTGGGTATTGTGTGGCGCACAGGGCTGCTTCCTTAGAGCAGCTCCGACACTTGTGCCGATCGGAAAACGGCGACGAGACTTTCCGATACGCGAGACGTGGAAAAGGAAGTAGGTAAGGGCTAGCTTGAGACTGATCGGAAAATCAATGAACAAATGTACTCGAACAAAGATCGGGCTCTCCGTCGCAGTGTTCGTCATGGCCTCGCTCGGAGGATGTTCGCGTGGAAAGGGCAATCAAGAGGTCGCGGCCAGCACCCCGAACACGAGCGCGCAATTCGATGAGGCCCGAGCAATTGCCGAGGGAAAAAGGATTGCCCACGTTCTGCCATTCAAGATATGTCGCCTGGCCGTCAATGACCAGTTCACCAACGGGTACACGCTTGAGCAAGCCGAAATTCGCGTATCAGCATCCGCAAAACCCGAAGATTGGTTCGCAACTGCGGTGTCCGCTGCTGGGTACTTGGCAGATGCTGGGGTAGCCGAAGCCGTCGAACTTGATGTAACACGCGACGACTTGCCTACCGAGGGCGTGGCCGGTGAGTATGCATGGCTCGCCCAAGTTAGTATTGGCCGTGATGCCAAGCAATCGAATGGGCAAAAACTCCCGTACGATTGGAGCTCGTTTAACCCAATCTACATGAGCGCGGAGCGTGCGGCCCCCTGGAAAAGCCTCGCTATCCACGAGGCATTTGATGCCTTGCCGGAACGCCTTCAAGAACAGGATAAGGCAAGCGAGGCAGCGGCCCGGATTCGGAAGCAGATGGGGCTGAAGTATTTGCCCGATCTTTCACTCACGGGGCCGGTTTTCAGTGGCAATGCTTTGGAAAATCGCAAGCTCAATGATTACCACATTGTGGCTGGGGCTAATGCCGTGAAGCAGCTTGATCACCTGAAGGAATTGGCGCGAGGAAAGCCGGTTCACGATCTGCAATGCCCTGATTGGCACTCGTAAGCCTCAGGACTGACGAATCCAATGTGGTGGGCATATTTGAGCGCCACGCCTACCAACAGGTCGCCACCCTACGACTGGATTGCCGGTCGAGCACGTGAACCAGACAATGAAAAAAGTGGGGCAGCAGACATGTGGTTGAAGCGAATCAGGCGACGGCGAAGCACCTGCTACGGTCGTATGCAGCAATTGCGCGAAGACGCAGACAGCCGGTTATGCAGTACGGTACACGGCAGCATGCAAGCGACAGCGTAGCGTTCTACGAAGTGAAGCCAGGCATAGAAATGCCAGAATAGATCATCTGATGGTAACTCGACGGGGTTAATAATGTCTCGATTCACGAAGACAACCGCACCTAACGTCAAGCTAAAGGGCGGTAGCTGGCGTTCGAAAACATCGAAGGAAGACAGCCGCGACAAGCGCCGCAGAACGGTCGCTGTAGCGATGGAGGCTGGGAACCGGGAACGACGTAACGCGAAAGCACGCGTACAGCGTAGAAGGCGTGCTGTGCGCAGTAGTAGCGGGTTGCTTGACCCGCTAATCAATCTCGCGCTCAGGCTGCTGTCATGGGTGCTGTTACTGCCTTTCCGGCTACTCCACAGAGGTGTCGCGCGACTATTCAGACACCGGTAGATGGATATGCGAGCCTGAACCGTTGGCAATTGGTTGCCATCCCTGGTAAACGGAGCGCGGATCCAATTTCGTCTTCATCCTGGGGCAGTGGATTTGCGCCCCTACCTCCGGACACAGCCCTGCGCCGACATTCGCGTGACGAACGGCACCGGCGTTGAGCGAAAATCGGCGCATGAAACGCGCGCATTGATTCACGCGTGCGGCCGCTCGCCGGCCGGTTCGGTGGTGACCGTTAGGACGGGCGGCAAGCGGGCAGCCAGCATATCGATGGCGGCGCGCACGCGCGACGGCAGGTGACGCGTGCGCCGCCAAGCGAGGTGAAAGTCGATCTTAGGCCCCGGCGTGTCAGCCAATACGCGTTCGAGCGTTCCGCCGCGAACGTCCTCGGCGACTAACCAACAAGGTAATCGGGCAAGCCCGGCGCCTGCCTTCACGGCGGCGACGATCGTTTCCAGATCGTCGAACCTCAGGCGGTGTTTCATGGTGATCGTGCGCATCGACGCCGTATGGTCCGACAATGGCCATGCGGCCTCACGCCCGCCGGTTGCATAGAGCACGCCGTGATGCCCCTCCAAGTCGGCCACGGTTCGCGGTGTGCCGTGGCGTTCCAGATACCCGGGGCTGGCGCACAAAATCATCGTTTGCTCGCCCAACTTACGTGCGACGAGGTCCGCGGGTGCGTGAAGCAGCGAGCCGCTACGTACGACGAGGTCGATGTTTTCGCCGACTAGGTCGACGACTTTGTCGGTAAAGCTCATTTGGAGTTCGAGCTTCGGATAACGGCTCGCGAGTTCCAGCAGGACCGGTGCCACGCAGCGCCGTCCGAATAACACCGGGGCGCTGACATGAAGACGGCCTTGCGGTGAGAGGCGCGAGGCGCTCAACGCAGCTTCGCCCGCATCGATTTCGGCTAACGCGCGGACGCAGTGGTCGTAAAACGCTTGTCCGTCGGACGTCAATGCTTGACGGCGCGTGGTGCGCAGAAAGAGTCGAGTGCCAAGACGTTCCTCTAGCCGTGCGATGCTCTTTCCGACCGCCGAGCGCGTGAGATGGAGGCGCTGCGCGGCGAGCGCGAAGCTGCCTGCTTCCGCCGCATGGACGAATGCGGAGATGCCCGTCAGTCGATCTGTCATGACTCTCTTTCCGAACTTTTGATTGATTCCGCAAAGTCTACAACGAGGTGAATTTTTACCGTCACTGGCGACACGCTATCTCCACTACGATTTTTCCATTCAATCGACGAGGAGCGTGAACGTGAGTGATTCGACGAATTCCACGATGAAGCGATGGACCGTGACGCGTGCCGGGGCAGAGCATCTCATCTTGCAGAGCGCGGCGGTTCCGACGCCCGGTGAGCACGAAGTGCTCGTTCGCGTCGAGGCCGTGTCGCTCAATTACCGCGATATCGGCGTTATCGAGGGGAAGGAGTTGAACACCGGCATGCCGTTTCCGTTGACGCCGGGGTCCGATCTCGCGGGGCGTGTCGTCGCGACGGGCGCACGCGTGACTCGTTTTCGCGAAGCGGACGCAGTGCTTGGGACGTTTTGGGCCGGGTGGCTCGACGGCGATTGGCCCGAGCATGCGCGCGTGCTCGGCGGCTCGTTGCCGGGCGTTCTTGCCGAGTATGTCGTGTTGCACGAGGATTGGCTCGTTCATGCGCCACGTTCGCTCGATGCCGTCCAGGCGAGCACGTTGCCGTGCGCGGGGCTCACGGCATGGTTCGCGCTTGTCGAACAGGGCGGGTTGAGGGCGGGGCAGACGGTGCTCGTGCAAGGCACCGGGGGCGTGGCGTTGTTCGGTTTGCAACTCGCGCGGGCGCATGGCGCGCAAGTGATCGTCACGTCGGGCAGCGAGGATAAACGGCGCCGCGCGCTCGAACTCGGAGCGTCGCACGTCATCGATCGAACCGCCGACGTGCCCTGGGATGTCCAAGCGCGCGACTATACGGGCGGTCGCGGTATCGACCATATTTTCGAACTCGTCGGCGGCGACAATCTCGGGTCGTCCGTTCGTGCGCTGCGGCAAGGCGGCCGGATCTCGTTGATCGGGGTGTTGGGCGAATATGCGATGACGTTTCCCAGCGTGCCTTCGTTCTTGACTAGGCCGGTGATTCAGGGGATCGGCGTGGGGCATCGGCGCGCGTTGGAGGAGCTTGTACGTGCGGTCGATGCCGTCTCGCTCGAGCCCGTCATCGATGCTTGTTACGACTTCGATCGATTGCCGGACGCGCTCGAGCATTTAAGGCATGGGGCGTTTGGGAAGGTTGTCGTGCGCTTGGGGTAGGAATGTAGAACTTATGTACCCACCTCCGTAGCGGATACCTACTACCGCTGCCGATGCAAATCGGCAAACGTATCGATATCGGCCAGCACCCCCGCGTCGTCCACTTCGATCGGCATAACATCGGTCGATTCCAGAATCCCCCGCGCCCCGACGTCGCCGTCGAGCGACATCAGCGCGTCGCGGTGCATTGCGCCGAACCCGACCGGATGGCCGCGGCGCCCCCGATAAATCGGAGCGACGACCGAAGCGCCGCCGTCGATACGAAGCGCGATCGATTCGATCGTCTCGGGCAAGATCCAGGGCATATCGGCGAGCGCCACGATCCAACCCGTGGAGTCTTCCGTCGCACGAATCCCGGCGGCGAGGCTCGCGCCCATTCCACGCTCCGCGTCGGTTGAGAAGACCACGTCGCAGCCGGCATCGTTCAAGGCGTGTGCAAGCGCTTCGGCGCCGGGCCGCACCACCGCGGTCACGCGCGGCAAGATCGCCAGCAGTGGATGGGCGGCGGCGCAAGCGACGGGGGTGCCATCAGGCAATGGCGCCAGCAATTTGTTTTGCAGGCCGCTCGGATCGAAGCGCGAGCCTCGGCCCGCGGCAAGCAACAGTGCCGTGGCGGATGAAGCATAGGTCATGGTGGTCGCTGACGCGGGAAGTGGACGAGTCTTCGAATTGTGCGGTGCGCCATGCCCACGGGCAAGCGGCATCTGCATGGGGGAGTGGGCTCGGCCGCATTGCCCCGTGTCCACTCGCGCAATCCCTTACACGATGCCGCCGCCTTCGAGCACCTTGTCCAACGTGATGGGCAGGTTACGCACGCGCACGCCGGTCGCGTGATAAACGGCGTTCGCAATGGCGGCGGGCACCCCCGTGATGCCGATCTCTCCGATGCCCCTCGCGCCGAGCGCGTTGAATTGCGGATCGGGCACGTTAAGAACGCTCACGTCGATCGTACCGATATCGGCATTGACCGGGACATGGTATTCGGCCAGGTTCGCGTTGACGAAGCGTCCATAACGAACATCGAGTTCGCTCGCTTCCTCGAGCGCCGCCCCGATGCCCCATACGATCCCGCCCATGAGTTGACTCTTGCCGGTCTTCTCGTTGAGCAACTTGCCGACGTCGTAGACGCCAACCACGCGCGGCACGCGAATCGTACCCAACGCGGCATCGACATGCGCTTCGACGAACACCGCGCCGAATGAATGGAACGCATAACGCTGCGCCTCCTCGCCGCGTTTGGCTGTGGCGCGTCCCTCGATCGGCTGCCCGCCGGCCCGTGCGATGACGGCGGCCGCGGGGTCGCGGCGGGACGCGTCGCGCCGCGCAACGACCCAGCCGTCGACGACAGTGACATCGTCTGTCGACATCCCATGCAGCGGCGAGCCCGCGTCGGCGCAAGCCGTCGCAATCAGACGCTCGCGCGCGGCGATCGCCGCTTGCCTGACGGCGGGCGCAACGCTCGCGACCGATTGCGAGCCGCCCGAAACCGGCGCGTTCGGAAGCGAGGAATCGCCGAGCGCGAAGCTCACGCGATCGAGCGGAAAGCCCAATGCATCGGCAGCGACTTGCGTCATGACCGTGTACGTTCCCGTGCCGAGATCTTGGGTGCCCGAAGCCACGACCGCATTGCCGTCGGGCAAGATCCGCGCGAACGCGGACGCCTCGCTGCGCCGCGCGGGATACGTGGCCGTAGCCATGCCCATGCCGATGAGCGTATTGCCCGCTCGCATGGAGCGAGGTGCGGCGGTACGTTTGGACCAGCCGAACCGTTCGGCTCCGAGCCGATAGCACTCGCGCAGTTGCTTGCTCGACCAGGGCTTACGTTCCTCCGGATCGATCTCGGCATAGTTCTTTAGGCGGAGCGCCACGGGGTCCATTTTCAACGCCACGGCGAGTTCATCCATGGCCGATTCGAGCGCGAACGAGCCGGTCGTTTCGCCCGGTGCGCGCATGAACGTAGGCGTTCCGACGTTTAACGGCACGAGCCGATGACTCGTCGCGAGATTCGGCACTTCGTAGAGCATCCGTGTCACGACCCCCGACGTTTCGGTCCAGTCTTCGAACGTCGAGGTGTTCGAAAAAGTGTCGTGACGCAGGGCCGTGAGCGTGCCGTCCTTGCGAGCGGAGAGGACGAGATGCTGCTCCGTATACGGCCGGCCGCCGACCGGACCGAACATTTGCGGCCGCGTCAGCGCGAGCCGAACCGGCCGGCCGACTTGCCGCGCCGCCATCGCGCACAGCACGACCTGCGACCACACCGAGCCCTTGCAGCCGAAGCCGCCGCCGACGAAGGGCGAGACGATATGAACGTCCTCGGGCTTGATGCCGAGGAACGTCGCCACGGCTTTCCTTGCGTTGCCCACGCCTTGCGTCGTGTCGTAGAGCGTCAGGCGAGGGCCGTCCCACGAGGCCATGACCGCGTGAGGCTCCATCGGATTGTGATGCTCCATCGGCGTGGTGTAGACCGCATTGACGCGTACGCTGCCGGTACTGAAGCCATGTTCGATGTTGCCGCGCTCCGTATCGGGTTTGCCCCCGATCATCGACGCGGGCGGATGACCGTGTGCTTTTGCCGAAGCGAAGTCCAACGTGGGCGACTCCGGCGCATAGGTGATCCGTAGACGATCGGCGGCATCGATCGCGCGTTCCAGCGTATCGGCGACGACCAATGCGACCGGTTCGTTGTCGTATCGAATCTCGTCGGTTTGCAGCAGCGAGAGCCGGCGCTGCGCCGGCGGGGATACCTCGGGTTCGCCGCCGTTGGGCAAACGGGGCGCATTGCGCGACGTCATGACGAGGAGCACCCCCGGCATGGCATCGGCGCGCGTTGTATCGATCGCGGCGACGCGCCCGCGCGCGATCGTGCTCGTCACGAGTACGGCGTGCGCCAGTTGGGCTGCGGGGAATTCGGCGGCATACTTCGCGCCGCCTGTGACTTTCAGAACGCCGTCGGTGCGGTCGAGCGGCTGGCCGATCATATTCATGCGGTCTCTCCCGTGACGCCAAGGCGCTCGCGGCCAGCCGCCACGTTGACGGCGCGGACGATGGCCCGTTCGGCCACTGCGACCTTGTAACGGTTCTCGCGTAGCGGCCGTGCGTCGCGCATTTGCGCGGCGGCCGCCTCGTGCAGCGCTTTATCGCTGAGCGGCTGGCCCGTGAGCATGCCCTCGGCGATGGTCGCCCGCCACGGCTTATGCGCGACGCCTCCGAGCGCGATATGAACCGCTTCCACCTTATCGCCGTTCATATGCAGCATGGCGGCAACCGATACGAGCGCGAACGCGTAGCTCGCGCGGTCGCGGACCTTTAAGTAGGCCGTCCCGGCCGCGCTCGTCGCGGGCGGGAGGTCGACCGAGGTGATCAGCTCGCCCCGTTGCAGCGTGGTGTCGAGATCGGGCCGATCTCCAGGCAAGCGATGAAACTGCCCGATGGGGATGCCGCGCGTGCCGCCCGCATCCGCCACTTGAACCGTGGCATCGAGCGCGGCAAGGGCGACGCTCATATCCGACGGGTTGACGGCAATGCACGCTTCGCTGGCACCGAAGATCGCGTGATTGCGGTGATGGCCGTCGATGGCGGCACACCCGCTGCCGGGCGCACGCTTGTTGCAAGCCGCGAATGCGGTGTCGTAGAAGTAGGGGCAGCGCGTGCGTTGCATCAAGTTGCCGCCGACCGTCGCCATGTTTCGTAATTGCGCCGATGCCCCGGCTAAGAGCGCTTGAGTCAGCAGCGGGTAACGTTCGCGAACGAGCGGGTGATTGGCGGCGTCGCTGTTGCGCATGAGCGCACCGATCCGGACGCCGCCGTTCGGCAGAGCGCGCGCGGTATCGAGTCCGTCGTCGCTCAAATGCGTGATATCGATCAGCTTGACCGGCCGTTCGACGCCGCCTTTCATCAAGTCGAGCAAATTCGTGCCGCCGCCGATAAACGCGACGCCCGGCTCGCGCGCTGCCCGGATCGCGCCGGCGATATCGGCCGCGCGTTCGTATGCGATTGCCTCCATGGCTCGCCTCCCTATTGCGTTAGCCGTGCTCGTGGACGACGCGTATCGCCGCGACGATGTTCGGATAAGCCCCGCAGCGACAAATATTGCCGCTCATGCGCTCGCGGATTTCGTCGTCGGTCAGCGCGGCCGGGGCGTGACGAACGTCTTGCGTGACCGTGCTCGCCGCGCCCGCGCCGAACTCGTCGAGTAGTGCGGTGGCCGAGCACAATTGGCCCGGCGTGCAGTAGCCGCATTGAAAGGCGTCGTGTTCGATGAAGGCGCGTTGCAATGGGCTTAGGCTTTCCTGCGTCGCGAGGCCTTCGACCGTGGTGACCTCTTCTCCCTCGTGCATGACGGCAAGCGTCAAGCATGAGTTGATGCGGCGGCCTCCGACGATGACGGTACATGCGCCGCACTGTCCGCGGTCACAGCCCTTCTTGGTGCCGGTGAGTCCCGCGTATTCGCGCAGTGCGTCGAGCAGCGTGACGCGAGATTCGAGTTGCAGCGTGTAGGGCCGTCCGTTGATGGTCAGATGCAAGGGGCGAGCGGGTGGTGCGGAAGGCGAGGATGCGGGCGCGGACGGCGGCTGTGCCATGAGTAGTCCTTCGGCGGGCAAATGAGGCGCCGCGCCCAGGGTGGCGGCTGCGGCAGCCGATTGCAGAAAGCGGCGGCGTCCCGGATTGGACGCGCGCGTGCCATCGTGGCTGGAATCGGGCTTGGACATGAGAGATGAACGAGCTCCGTGAAAAAGCGGCGATCGAGCGTCATCTGCGGCCAGCAAGGCGGGTGCCCGCGCATGGTGAGCCGCCAAAAAGAGTTCGAATGCCGCAGTGCTTCTTGCGCAAGCAGTGGCGATCGCAATGAGCAATGAACGATGAATCGTGACGCGCGATAAAGCGCGCGTCAGAGTGTTATAGCAGGTTAAGGAAAAGCTGCCGGCGAGCGATAAAAAGAGTTACGCGAACCCTATCGCGCCTTTCAATGGGCTTTAATCGATGCCGTGAAATACCGCATCGTCCGGTCCCAGGTACGCGGGAGGACGCCACGTCGTGTCGCGCAGCGAATGTTGCACGAGGTGATCGACGCCGAGCAGCACCGCGAAAATCGCCATGCGCACGGGGATACCGTTGTCGGTCTGGCGGAAGATGGCGAGCCGCGGATCGTGGTTCAAATCCGTACTGAGGTCGTTTGCTCCGGGGCGGCTGTCTCGGGGCAGCGGGTGCATGATCAATGTGTCGCGCCGGCAAGCGGCATCCACCAATGCCTGATTGATTTGGAAGTCAGGGGTATAGCCTTCGAACGATTCGTCGGTGAAGCGCTCTTTTTGAATGCGAGTGGCGTAGACGACGTCGGCGCCGCGCAGGCCCGATGCGAGGTCGTTCGACTGCTCCACCACATGACCGTTGCGCGATATCTGTTCGACGATATAAGGGGGCATCTCGAGCGTGGGCGGCGAGATCAGCGTGAATTTGATGCCGCGATAAAGCGCCAGCAGTTTGACGAGGGAATGGACGGTACGGCCGTATTTGAGGTCTCCGACCAGGGCGATATGCGCGCCGTCGACGATCTTGCCGAGCCGCGAAAATTCCCGCTGGATCGTATAAAGGTCCAAGAGCGCTTGGCTCGGGTGTTCTCCAGGACCATCGCCGCCGTTGATGACTGGCAGATTCGTCGCGCGGGCGAATTCGGCCACGGAGCCTTTCTCCGGATGCCGCACGACGAGCGCATCGACATAGCCGCTCATGACTCGGCTCGTGTCGTAGATCGATTCGCCCTTTGCCATCGATGAGAACGTAAAACCGGTCGTATCGCAGACCGATCCTCCCAAGCGGCAGAAAGCCGCGCCGAACGAGACGCGCGTTCGCGTGCTCGCTTCGAAGAATAGGTTGCCGAGCACCGCGCCTTCGAGCACACGAGAAATCTTTTGCCGCCGCGCGATAGGCTGCATCAAATCGGCTACTCGAAACAGCGCTTCGACCGAATCGCGCGAGAACTGATCGACCGAGAGCAACTGCGGTTTGCCTTCGAACTGGATTTGGCACGATAGCGACGATGAATCTACGCGTTGCGTATATCCTTCCTCGCGGGCGGAATTGACGACGATCTCGGAGACGAAGCGCGCGACGATCTCGGGCATCGAGCGGGATTCCTGCGAATCCTCGGGCAAAAGCCACGTGTCGAGGGCTCGCCGACTTACGCCGATACGGTTCGCGAACGCATCGCGCGTCATGTTCATGCGGCGCATCGCGTCGCGCAGGAATGCTTGCTGGGGGACGGTCATCGGCGGGCCTCGGGCGAGTAAGCGCGGGTGGGTGTGCGCGATGCGTATATTACTTCGTCGACAGGGGAAGTCAAGCCGAGGGGGGGAAAAGGCGCCGCGCGGTCGATGCTGGCCGGGCGGCGCGTCGAGGCGCCGACAACCGATGATGGATGAACGTCCGGCGTTGCTTAGCGGGTCTTATGGACGTGAGCCGTCCAATGAAAGACTCCACACGGTAATGTTCGGAACGTTGTCGTCGACAGCCGCAAAACGGACTGTCCCATTGCTTACTTGGGAGAATGCCAAGCCGAATGCGCCGCCCTGCGCCGCATCCGTCGAGATCTGCGCGACGAAGTGTCCTTGCGGCGTGAACTCGACGATGTCGCTGGGTTGCTTCGCGTCGCCATTGATCGCATCTCCGTTGGCCGTGAAAAGGTGGCCATTCGGACCCAGCGCCAACGCGAGCGGGCCGTGCAAATGTTGATTGTCGGTGTAAATCAGCACACCTTTGCCGCCGTCGTACCGTGTCGAGCCGGCGCCGTAGACGGCGAAAATGGCATTGTCCACGGTTGACGCAACGTAGAGGACGTCGCGGTGCGGATCGTAAGCGAGCCCCGTCGGCCCGACGACGAGCGCCGCGGGATCGCCGCGGAACGGATACCCCGAGGCGATTCGGGTGCTGCGCTGAAGATGGATGCCGTTAGCGTCGATGGCAACGTCCAGACGCACGACCGTTCCATTGAGGACGTTCGAGACGAATACCTTCGCACGGTCGCCCAGATCGAGAATCGTCAGATCCCACGGACCATCGAGCCCTGCGTTGGCGAGCGTCCATTGCGCGACGATGCCGCCGGTCCGGTTGAGAACGATCAGCGAGCCGGGTTGGATTGTCGCGAAAGTCCCGTCCGTCGTCGGAACGTTGCCGACGAGAACGAAACCCGCGCGCAGCACGCCTAGCGCGGTCGTTAGACCGAGCCCCGCCGGCCCCGCGAAAAACACCTCGGGATTGGCGTTAGGCACAATTTTGACGATCGTCGTGCCGGTGCCCTGAAGGTTGTTGGCATTGTTGAAGTTAGCTACGAGCAGATCGTTGGGGCCGATTGTTCCGTGAGCGGGAAATCCTGGCGGGACGAACGCGACACCGTACGGATTGACATCGCCGTTCGGCGGCATCGTGGAAGAGGTGACGGACGCAGGGGGCAACAGCCGATCGCCGTCGGCCATCGCGGGGCGCCCGATGGTCAGCGCGATGACCGCGCATAGCAGGGTCATCCGCGCGATTTTGGCCGCCGGTTTACCGCGCGTCGCGGGGACATACGGCGACGCCTCACCTGATGATTCGGAATCAAAACGAGCGCAACTCATAACGATTCTCCGAGGAGATCGCGATGACGAGCAAACCGACCCGGTGCCGCGGATCGGATGCATCGACCGCGAACGGGCTCGCTCGGCGCGGGGCCGCGTCGGGCCGACCGTGCTGGTGAAACGAAATGGCGCGGGGGAATATTCCATGCGCGTTCGGTGCATTGCCGCGGCCGGTGATGTCTTTGCCAAGATCGGGGCCGGAGTGCCTTCCACGAACGAAAGCGACCGGACGAGAAGCTCCGGTCGCTTGATAAAGGCGTGCTGCTAGTGGCGGATTCGCTAACTAGATGTAGCGTGCTTGATCCAAATCGGAAATCAGCGTGGGGCCTGTCGGCTTCCAGCCCAACCGCGCCTGCGTGAGCGCGCTGGAGGCCGGCATGTCGAGCCCGGCGAACATGGCCATCCAGCCGAAATAGTCGGGCGCCTCCTCTTGGGTGATCGAGGTGACCGGCAGTTTGAGTCCGCGCCCCAGCGATTCGGCGATCTCGCGAGTGCTGATCCCTTCTTCGCCGACCGCGTGATAGCGGGCGCCGCGCTCGGCCTTCTCGATGGCGAGGCGGTAGAGCCGCGCGACATCCGATAGATGTCCGGCGGGCCAGCGGTTTTGTCCTTCTCCGACGTAGGACACCACGCCTTTCGCGCGCGCGATGTCGACCAGCACTCGAACGAGGCCTTGCCTAAAGGGGTTATGCACTTGCGGCAAGCGCATCACGGATACGTTGATGCCCGCATCCAGCAGCGTATTGCCCGCGATTTCCGATCCGATGCGCGGATTCGGATGCGCCGTATTAAACACGTCTTCGGTGGCGAGTTCGCCATGGCCCGGGCTACCGACGCCCGTGCCCGACGTTATGAGAAGTGGGCGATCGGAACCCGCGAGCGCGGATCCGAGCGCCGCGATCGCGCGCTTGTCTTTTTCGCAATTCGCGACGAAGTTCGAGAAATCGTGATCGAACGCCAGATGGATGACCGCATCCGCTTTTTCGGCGCCGCGGCGCAGGCTGTCGGTGTCTTCGAGCGTGCCGCGATGAACTTCGGCGCCGGCTGCGCTGAGCGCTTGGGCGCCCGCGTCCGATCGCGTCATGCCGAGCACTTGATGGCCTGCTTGGAGCAGTTCGGGAACCAGAGCGGAGCCGATGAAGCCGGTTGCGCCAGTCAGAAAAATACGCATCGCAAAGTCTCTCCTGGTTAATGACGGGAGTACTATGCGTTCATTCATTATCCTGTTGAAGTAGTGACTTTATCCTAGTAAACGGACTAACAGGCTGGTCAGTTATGTCAGGGAATGCCGCTCAAACCTTGGGGGAATTTTTGCGTAGCCGCCGAACGCGCCTCGATCCGGCGAGCTTCGGGTTCTCCGGCCGCAGGCGGACGCCGGGCTTGCGCCGGGAGGAGGTGGCGCAGCGGGCGAATATCAGTTCGGCCTGGTATACGTGGCTAGAGCAGGGCCGCGGCGGCGCGCCTTCCGCGGAGGTACTGGAGCGGATCTGCACGGCACTGATGCTAACCGATGCGGAGCGCGATCACCTGTTCCTGCTGGGTCTTGGGCGTCCGCCCGAAGTGCGGTATCGCGCCGTTGACGGGGTGAGTCCTCGGTTGCAGCGCGTACTCGATTCGCTCAACCCGAGCGCGGCGATTATCAAGACCGCGACATGGAATGTGGTGGCATGGAATCGGGCCGCCGCCGTGGTGCTGACCGATTACAGTCTTCTTAGGCCCGACGAGCGCAATATCTTGCGTTTTCTGTTTCTGAATCCTGAAGTTCGCTCCCGGCAACACGATTGGGAGAGTGTCGCGCGCTTCGTCGTCGGATCGTTTCGTGCGGACGTTGCACGGGCCGGGCTCGCAACCGAGGTGGCGGATCTCGTGGACGAATTGCGCCGCCTCAGTCCCGAGTTCGACCGCATGTGGGGCGAAAACCAAGTGCTGAGCCATGGCACGGGCGAGAACCTGAAGCGGTTGTTGCATCCGCAATTGGGATCGCTCGAGTTGGAGTACTCGCTGTTTGCGGTGGACGGCCGGCCCGATTTGAGCATGCTCGTGTACACGCCGGTTCAAGCCGAGACGGCCGAGCGGATTCGCGCGCTGTTGCGCGAGCCGGCGGTGGATGGGGCTGAGGTGTCCGATCCGCGGAGCGCGGGCACGTTTGAATGTGACTCGAATGGTATGTCCGTTTGAGGGGCGGCTGTTGGGTTCGTTGTTGGCTGACCAGTCGTACGCCGTCATCCGTTCGCGGTCCGATCTATTTAGAGCGCTGGTCATCGATCGACTCGCTGGGCGGCGCGCTTGTAAGCACGCCGCCCGCCAAGAACACAGCGCATTCATCCTAAGCGCCGGCCCCGCCTTTCGCTCACCCCGCAGCGGCAACCTCCGCGACAAAATCAGCATACTTCCGCAACGGCCGTCCCAACATCGCCTCGAGCCGGCTTGCCGTGCCGTCCTCGCTTCGCATGCCGAGCTTCTGAATGCCGTCCATCATGAGCCGCATGTCGTACGCGAGCCAGGCTTGGCCGAACGAAGCCATCTGTTGTTCGAAGGCTGCCGTATCGTCGCCGCCGTAATTCACTTCGCGCCCAAGCGCGGAACGCCAGATCTCAGCCGCCGAAGCCCCGGTTAGCACCTCAGGCCCCACCAAATCCAGCGTCACGCGCGGTAGCGCCGCGCCCGCCCGATCGCGCCGCAAAAGCTCCATGACCGCGATATCCGCAATATCCCGCACATCGATCATGGCAACACCGGCCGAGCCGATCGGCATCGGATAAACGCCGTAGCCTTGAATGACCTGCTGTACCATCCGCTCGTTTTGCATGAAGTAGGCGGGACGCAGAATCGTCGCAGCCATATCGAGGCTTTCGATCATGCGCTCGACGGTATGTTTTCCCGTGAAGTGCGGTACGTTGGTATACCGATCGGCGTGAATCACCGAAAGGTAGACGATGCGTTCGATGCCTGCTTCACGAGCGAGATTCAGCGTGATCAGCGCCTGCGTGACCTCATCGGGCGTGACCGCGTTGAGCAAGAACAGCGTACGCACCGAGGAAAGGGCGGCGCGCATCGACGACACATCCGTGAGGTCGCCCACGACCTCCGTCACACCCGCGGGAAAACGCATCTTGCCTTGCTTGCGAACGAGCGCTTTGACGTCCGCGCCCGCGGCGGCGAGTCGTTCAACGACAAGTGATCCAACGGTGCCCGTAGCCCCGGTAACGAGAATGCTCATTTCAATCTCCAGAAAAGCGTTAAAAACCAATTAGCGTGAAAAATCGACGACGGTCTTGCCGGAGTGCGGCTTCGTGCGATTGCGTTCGATTGCGGCAGGGAGTTCGTCGAAGCCGACGACCTCACTCAACTTCGCGATGAGCGTGCCGTTTGCCACCTCCGCCGCGAGTCGTTCGAGTAGCGCCGCGTCCGGTTGATTGATGAACCACAGGCCACGGCGTCCGGCTGGAGTGCGCGCCAGGATCTCGGGCGATGTCGTACCGACGATCGCACCCGTCGAAGTCAGCACCTGCCACGAACGCTCGAGTACTTCGCCGCCGACATAGTCCAGAACCAAGTCGATCTCACGCGCGATGTCCTCGAAGCGTTGCGTCCGATAGTCGATGACGTGATCGGCGCCGAGGCCGCGCACATAGTCAGCGTCCGCAGCGGCGGCGGTAGCGAAAACCTCGGCACCCGCTCGTTTCGCGAATTGCACCGCGTAACCACCGAGTCCACCTGCCGCACCGTGGATCAGAACGCGCTGGCCGGGACGAATCGGCCCCGCGTGGTGCAGGCTTTGCCAGGCGGCCACGGCGGCCAGCGGAACGGCGGCGGCATGAACGTCGTCGAGTTGTTGCGGCGTGCGAGACAAGATCGCCTCGTTGACCGCGACGAACTGCGCATAAGCGCCGAGCCCTCCAACGGGGCCCATCACCCGGTCGCCGATCTGAAAGCGCGTTACGCCGGGGCCCACTGCCTCGACGATCCCTGCCATCTCGACGCCGAGCACCGCGGGAAACTGGAGCGGGAAGGCGTCCCGGACGTAACCCTCGCGGACTTTCCAGTCGATGCCGTTGATACCGGCGGCACGCACGCGCACCAACACCTGGCCCTGTCCCGCCTCGGGCTTCGCAATCTCAGCCAATTCGACGGCGCTGGCGTCGCCATAAGCCCGGATCAATGCAGCGCGTTGTGTCGTGTTCATTTCGAATTCCTCGTATCAAGTTGGGGTGAGGACAAGATAAGGTGTTGCGCATATAAAACGAAGACGCGAAAATGTAGACACGTCGTTTCAAATATGGAACACCATGGATCTGAACGCGCTTGCCGACTTCGCATTGGTCGCATCGAACGGAGGCCTCGGCAAAGCCAGCCGCGCGAGCGGGAAGTCGAAGGCCACCTTGTCCCGTCGCATCGCCGACCTCGAAGAGCAATTGGGCGTGCGGCTTATCGAGCGAGGTGCGCGCGGGTTGAAACTCACGGAAGCCGGCGAAATGCTGATGGCCCGCACGGAGGGGCCGATGCACGAGGTGGCCGAAGCGATGACGGCGACTCGCGAAGGGTTGTCCGCACCGCGCGGCCGCTTGCGGATCGCCTCTCCGGTGCTGTTCTCGCAACTGGCCATGGGGCGGATTTGCGCGGAGTTTTGCGCGGCTTACCCGGAAGTCACGGTGGACCTCGTGGCCGAGGACCGGATGGTCGATCTCGTCGAGGAGCAGTTCGACGTGGCGATTCGAATCAATCCGAGCGCCGATAGCAGCTTGGTGGGCCGATGCTTCGCGAAGGACAGACTCGTCGTTGTCGCGGCGCCATCCGTACCGATACCGAGCCCGGGCGCGGTTACGCCGGTTCCCGGCATCGTCTTCTCGAATTTTCAGCCGGCGAACTGGACGCTCGACGACGGCCGCTTGGTGTTGCAACCGGTCCCGCGGCTTAGGCTCTCTTCGTTTCTGATGATCCGCGATGCGGCCGTCGCGGGCGCGGGCGCCGCGCTGATGCCGCAGTCGATCGCATGGAGTCAATTGACACGAGGCGAGTTGGTGCAGTGGGGGACGGTCACGGACGTGGAAGTCGCGTTGTGGGTGTTGCACACTTCGCGCCGTCTTCCTTCGCCGAAAGTTCGCGCGTTCGTCGAATTTATCTGCAATCAGTATCCCGAGGCGTCGCTCGTACTGAAGGGATAGAGGAGGTCGTCGCTTATTTCGTCGAACGAGTGTATTGCCGCTGAGCGTCTCGGCACGGTACACTGCGTCGCATGGAAACGAGCTTCGATTCTCTCGCACCGGTTTTCGCGTCTCAACGCCCGCACGGCGCGGCGTTCGCGCTTGCCGTTTCCAAAGCCAAAAAACAGTCGCACGTCTGACCGGTGCGCTGTGCCGTCGGACGCGCGACGGGACAGCATCTGCCTTCTTTTTCTTGCCCTCCCGGCGCCTCCCTCGGATTCGATTCGGTCACGTTTCGAGGTGAAGGGATGTCGATTTTCTCCGGTATTTGGATTCCGCTCGTCACGCCGTTCGAGGCAGGCGCGGTCGACCATCGCGCACTCGCCGCGCTCGTCGCGCGCTGCCGCAAGGCGGGTGTAGCGGGCTTTGCGGCGCTCGGTACGACCGGCGAGCCCGCCGCGATGTCGGACGAGGAGCAAGACGCGGTACTCAAGACGATCTTGCAAGCCGCCGAAGGCCTGCCCGTCATCGCGGGCGTGGCGGGCAACCAAGCCGTGGCGCTGCGTGAACGTGTACTGCGCCTGAACGATCAGCCGATCGATGGTTTGCTGATCACGGCGCCGTACTACATCCGTCCGTCCCAGGCCGGCATTCTCGACCATTTTTCGACGCTCGCCGATGTCAGCGCGAAGCCCATCGTCCTTTACGACATTCCGTACCGCACCGGCGTACGCATCGAGCTCGATACGTTGCTGACGCTTGCTGCTCATTCCCGAATTCAAGCCATCAAGGACTGTGCGGGGTCCATCGAGACGACGCTGGCGCTGATCCTCGACGGACGGCTTCAAGTATTGGCCGGCAACGACGACGCGATGTTCGTCTCGATGTGCATGGGCGGTGCGGGCGCGATCGCCGCGACGGCCCATGTTCGTACCGAGCGCTTCGTCGCGATGCATGCGGCTCTTGCGCGCGGCGATCTCGCGCAAGGCCGGGCGATTTTTCACGAATTGGCACCGCTCTTGCGCGCCTTGGTGTCCGAGCCGAACCCGGCACCGGTCAAAGCGGCGCTCGCCGTGCAAGGCGAGATTGCCAACGAATTGCGCTCGCCCATGATGCCCGCGAGCGACGCGCTCACACGGGAGTTGACTGCGCTGTTGGCTGCATAGCCGATTCGCGCGACGAGGGTTGCGCGTCCGTGCCGGTGGCGAGCGCGTAGCCTTCGTCGATCCAGCCGGTTACCCCTCCGATCATGATCTTGACGGGGCGGCCGAGTTTCGCCAGCCGTATCGCGCCGCGTGTCGCGCCGTTGCAGTGAGGTCCGGCGCAATACGTCACGAAGACGGTCTCGGGCGCATAGTGCGCGAGCTTCGATGCAATGATCTTGCCTTGCGGCAAGTTGATCGCGCCCGGTACGTGTCCGGCCGCGAACAGTGCGGGACTACGCACGTCGAGCAACACGAAGTCCTGCTGGCCCTTGGCGACGATTGCGTCGTATACGTCGGCGCAATCGGTCTCGAAGCGCAGCGACGATTCGAAATGTTCGAGCGCGGCTTCGCTGGGCGCGGGCGCGACGGCGGTGACGGCCGATGAGTTCTGCATGGTTGCCTCGTCTCGTTGTTAGCGGTTGGCGGTTAGCGGTTAGCGGTTGGCGGTTGGCACGATCGGTTGGAACGCATGAGCATTATCGCGACCCGAATCGAAAGATGGCAGTGGCGCGATCGTCAATATCCGGTAACATCGCGCCATGCAATCTCATCTTGTCGTGGCTGTCGCGTACGATCGGCTTTGCACCTTCGAGTTCGGCTGCGTCGTCGAACTCTTCGCGTTACCGCGGCCCGAACTCGGAGTGCAGTGGTATCGGTTCGCCGTGTGCGCCGCCGAAGACGGGCCGATTCGCGCCGCGGGCGGTATCACGCTCTCGGCGCCGTACACGCTCAAACTGCTCGATCGTGCCGACACGATCGTCATACCGGGTTGGCGCGACGCCGACGAGCCGCCGCCCGAACCGCTGCTGCGCAAGTTGCGCGCGGCGGCGCGTCGAGACGCAAGGCTCTGTTCGATTTGCTCGGGCGTGTTCGTGCTGGCGGCGGCCGGCGTGCTCGACGGCAAAACGGTGACGACGCACTGGCGCTACGCCGAAAAACTCAAAACCCGCTATCCGGCGCTCCATGTCGAGCCCGACGCGCTGTATGTCGATGAGGGCCATGTCGTCACGTCGGCAGGCTCCGCGGCGGGGCTCGATATGTTGCTGCATCTCGTGCGGCGCGATCATGGCGCCGCCGTGGCCAATCGCGTGGCGCAGCGGCTCGTCGTGCCGCCCCATCGCGACGGCGGGCAAGCGCAGTTCGTCCCGCGGCCGATGCCGCCCGAAGACGACGGCGGCCGCCTCGCTCGGTTGATCGATTGGATGCGCGCGCATGCGGCGGCGGAGCATACGGTCGAATCGCTGGCGCGGCGTGCGTCGATGAGCGCGAGGACGCTGCAGCGGCGCTTTCGCGAAGCAACGGGCCTCGGCCCGTATGAGTGGTTGATTCGCGAACGCATCGCGCTGGCGAAGGACATGCTGGAGACGCGTCCGCGCCTATCGATCGGCGCGATCGCGGAGCGAGCCGGCTTCGGCTCGGAGGAGTCGATGCGCAGGCACTTCCGGCGTATCGCAATGACTAGCCCCGCGGCCTATCGTCAGCAATTCGCGCAACCCCGGGCGGCTCGGTGAGCGCGTCGGCGGCGATGGCCTGCTAGCGATGTTCGGTGCTCGCCTGCGTCGAGGCGAACGCGGTCAATGCCTGCCTGATGTCCTCGATCACGCTATCCCAATCGCCGAGGCTCGGTTGACGGAACAGCCGGGCGCTCGGATACCAGGGGCTCTCCTCGCGTTCCAGCATCCAGCGCCAGCAGGTATCGAGGCGGTTCAAGATCCATACGGGTTTGTTCATCGCCCCGGCCAGATGGGCAGTCGATGTGTCAACGGATACCACGAGGTCCAGGTTCTCGACGAGCGCGGCGGTATCGGCGAAATCGGTCAACTCCGCGGTCCAATCGATGACGTGCCGGCTTGCTTCATGCCGTTCGCGCAACTCGCTCAATTGCCGCTCGGCTTTCTCGCCCTTTTGCAGGCTGAAGAACTGGACGCCCGGCGTTTCGAGGATCGGCGCGAATCGCTCGACGCTCAGCGATCGGCGTGCGTCGTTCTTTCTCAGTTCGGGAACATGGGGGCGGTGCCCGCCGGCCCAGACGAGGCCGACCTTCTTCACTGCGCCGGGCGCCGCCGCTTCAATGCGGCTGCGCCATTGCGCCGATGCGCGAGGGTCGGCGAACAGGTAAGGCGTATCGGCCGGGATCGTCGGGACGACCGTGCCGAGCGCGAGCGGCAGGCTGAGCAGCGGACAATGGTAGTCGAAGGGCGGTAACGGATCTCCGGCGGCGACGAGTTTGTCCACCCCCGCGAGCCCTGAGAGTAGGCGCGTGAGTTCCGGTTGAACCTCGAGGACGACCCGTGCGCCTTGCTTCGCCACTAGCGCGGCGTAGCGGCAAAATTGCAGCGTGTCGCCCAAGCCTTGTTCGGCGTGAAGCAAGATCGTCTGACCGTCGAGCGGCGCATCGCCGAGCCATAGCGGCACGTCGAACGCGCGCCGGCTCGGCGCGATGCGTTTGCGTTGCCAGCGCCATTCGTATTCCGCGAAGCCGCCGGCCAGTTCGCCCATCTGCAACAGGCATAGCGCGCGGTTCCAGTGCGTTTCGGCCGAATCCGGCGCTAGCGCCAACGCCCGTTCATAGCACGCGAGGGCATCGGCGTGCCGGTTCATGTCGACGAACGTAAGGCCCAAGTTGTTCCAAGCATCGGCAAACGTCGCTTGTATGGCCAGCGCGCGCTCGTAACTCTCCCTCGCTTCGAGCGGGCGGTTCAGATCGGACAGCGCGTTGGCGCGGTTGCTCCAAGCCTCGGCATAGTTCGGGCGTAGCGCGAGCGCTTTGTCGCAGCTCGCGAGCGCTTCTTCGGGCAGCCCGAGATCGCGCAGGACGCCGCTACGATTGCTCCATGCTTCGGGAAAATCGGGCTTGGCCGCCAGCGCTTTGTCGAAACTGGCGAGGGCTTCATCAGGCCGGTTCAGGCTCGCGAGCGCCACGCCGCGGTTATTGAGCGCATCGACAAAGCCGCTCTTCAAAGCGAGCGCTCGATTGGCCGCCGCGAGTGCCGCGTCGTGACGGCCGATCGCATTCAGGGCGAACGCCAGATTCGAATGCACGGGGGCTTGCCGCGCGTCGATGTCGAGCGCTCGGCTTAGCAACGCGATGCCTTCCTCGTATCGCTTGGACTGAAGGGCCAATGCGCCGAGAAGCTGCAACGCGTCGAAGTGGCGGGGACGCAGGGCGAGAATTTCGCGGTAGGCGCTCTCGGCTTCGGCGAGGGCGCCGTTTTGCTGAAGCTCGACGGCTTCGCGAAGCAGATTGTCGATGTGGCGCGGGCTGCCGGGCTTGCTCATGGAATCGATAGACGGCGAAACGAGGCGCCGCGTGCGGCCGGCCGAAGGATACCGGACGGGCCGCGCGCGGCGTGGGGTAGATGACCTCGATTATCGCCGATGCAAGGGCGCGGCGCGATGCCCGCCCTCGGCGTTGCCTTACAGCGATCGGATGTCGGCTGTCGGCGTTTGGCCGAATGCGTCGGACAGCAGGTAGTCGACCAACTTGCCCGCGGCGTCCCTGGGCGAGGTCAGTTGTCCGGCGCGTTTCATCTCGGCGAAACGTTCGCGTTGCGGAAAGCGTGCGTCGTCGGTGCCGCGGATCTCGCCTTGCATGTCGGTATCGACGACGCCGGGCGCCACGCTCGCCACGCGCAAGGCGGGTTCGCCGTCCAGCGCCGCGGCGCGCGCATGATGATCGAGTGCCGCCTTCGTTGCGCAGTAGACGTTCCAGCCCGCGTACGGATTGCGGGCCGCGCCGCTCGAGATGTGCGCGATACGCCGGTCTTGCAATCCGGCCGTCGCCGCCGAGAACGCGCTCGAGAGCATCAACGGCGCGGCGACGTTGAGCGCCACCGCACGGCCGACGTCGGCCGGCTGCTGCACGGCGCACGGCCCGATCGGCGCGACCGTGCCCGCGTTGTTGACGAGCAGGGCGCGCTCGGCGCCCCGCAAGAACGCGGCAATCGTATCGCCGGCCAGCCACTGCGCGAGCGCATCGCTGTCGGACAAGTCGAGTTCGACTTCTTCGAATCGGCCAGGCAATGCGGCGGGAGAGTCGTCCGGTGCGCGGCGCGAACGCGCCACGCCCAGTACGTCGATGCCGCGCCCGCGCAACGCTTCTACGAGCGCCGCGCCAAGGCCGCGCGTATGCCCGGTGACGATGGCGCGGGTGACCGGATGAGCGTGACTTGCCATATGCCTTTAAGCCGTTTCGAGCGCCGGATAATCGACGTAGCCTTGCGGCCCCGGAGCATAAAACGTTTCGGGGTTCGGTTTGTTCAGCGGCGCATCGAGCTTGAAGCGGGCCGGCAAATCGGGGTTGGCGATGAAGAGCTGGCCCCAAGCGACGGCGTCGGCTTCGCCCGCATCGAGCGTTTGCTGCGCGCTTTCCTTCGTGAATTTTTCATTCGCGATATAGACGCCGCCGAACGCTTGCTTAAGTTGCGGTCCAAGGCGGTTCTCGCCGATCGACTCGCGCGCGCAGATGAACGCGATGTGCCGCTTGCCCAGTTCGCGCGCGACGTAGCCGAACGTCTCGGCGGGGTTCGAATCGCCCATCGTATGCGCATCGCCGCGCGGTGCGAGGTGGACGCCGACTCGGCCCGCACCCCAGACGGCGATGCATTCGTCGACGATTTCGAGCAAGAGGCGTGCGCGGTTTTCGATCGGGCCGCCGTAGGCATCGGTCCGCTTGTTCGTGCTGTCTTGCAGGAACTGGTCGAGCAAATAGCCGTTCGCGCCATGAATCTCCACGCCGTCGAAGCCGGCGGCCTTAGCGTTTTCGGCTCCCTTGCGGAATGCGGCGACCACGTCGCGAATCTCGTCGAGCTCGAGTGCGCGCGGCGTAACGAAGGGCCGCTGCGGCCGGACGAGACTGACATGGCCTCCCGGTGCGATCGGGCTCGGCGCGACGGGCAGCTCACCGTTCAAAAAGATCGGGTCGGACACGCGTCCGACGTGCCACAACTGCAAGAAGATGCGGCCGCCCGCGGCATGCACGGCGTCGGTTACGATCTTCCATCCGGCCACCTGCTCGTCCGACCAAATGCCCGGCGTGGCGGCGTAGCCGATACCCTGCGGGGTCACGGAGGTCGCTTCGCTGAGAATGAGACCGGCCGACGCGCGCTCGGCGTAGTATTGCGCCATCAATGCGTTGGGCAGGCGCTCGTCGCCGGCACGTTGCCGCGTGAGGGGGGCCATGATGATGCGGTTCGGCAAAGTGAGGTCGCCGACGACAAGCGGATCGAACAGAGTAGGCATGGCAAGTTTTCCTTATGAGCGCGGCGCGCGAACGCAGGAACCGCGGTACGGTACAACCAGGGACACGATGGATTGAACTGCCGGCGAACGTTCAGGCGGTGCTCGCCTCAAAGTTCGTCGCGCAGCGCTGCGAGAAATGCCTCGATGACGGTTTCGTTTCGCTTGAAAAAGCTCCACTGACCGATCCGCTTCACGGTGACGAGCCCCGCACCCTGCAACGTGGCAAGGTGAGCGGACACCGTCGACTGCGATAACCCGCAGCGGGCATTGATTTGCCCGACGCACACGCCGCAATCGAGCGGCAGCGTTTGCTCGGCGAAGTAGACGCTCGGCTCCTTGAGCCACGCGAGTATTTCGCGCCGCACGGGATTGGCGAGTGCCTTGTGGATGGCATCGATATCTATCGTCATTTCAGGCAGTTCGGACGACCGCGCTTCGCACGGTATGCGCGCAAGCAAACATCGATCGTCGTTGGTAGAATCTTATATCGCTTTTTAACGATATGCGCAAAGACCTCGTGCTCTAAGGGGGCGATAGGTGGCGTTGTGCGACGGGCGCTTGTGCCGGCTCAAGGGGCAAGCGCGCATTTTTTGTTGGCGGAAAGTAGGGAGTGCCGGATGGAAAACGTGAGCTACACGGATACGCAGCTATTGATCGACGGCCAGTGGTGCGACGCGGCGAGCGGTAAGACGATCGACGTCGTGAACCCAGCGACGGGGCAGGTGATCGGCAAGGTGTCGCATGCGGGCATCGCGGATTTGGATCGCGCGCTGGCCGCCGCCCAGCGCGGCTTCGAGACGTGGCGCAAGGTGCCGGCGCACGAGCGCGCGGCGACGATGCGCAAGGCGGCGGCCCTCGTGCGCGAGCGGGCCGCGACGATCGCGCAGTGGATGACGCAGGAGCAAGGCAAGCCGCTGACCGAGGCGCGTCTGGAAGTGCTGGCGGCCGCCGACATCATCGAATGGTTCGCCGACGAAGGACGGCGTGTGTACGGCCGGATCGTGCCGCCGCGTAACCTTTCCGCGCAGCAGACGGTCGTGCGCGAGCCGGTTGGACCTGTCGCCGCGTTCACGCCATGGAATTTTCCTGTCAACCAGGTGGTCCGCAAGCTGAGCGCCGCGCTGGCCACGGGGTGCTCGTTCCTCGTGAAGGCGCCGGAGGAAACGCCGGCGTCGCCGGCCGCGTTGCTGCGGGCCTTCGTCGATGCGGGCGTGCCGGCCGGCGTGATCGGTCTCGTGTTCGGCAATCCGGCCGAGATTTCCTCGTACCTGATCGCGCATCCGGTGATCCGCAAGGTGACGTTCACGGGTTCGACGCCCGTCGGCAAGCAACTCGCGGCACTGGCCGGTCAGCATATGAAGCGGGCAACGATGGAACTGGGCGGGCATGCGCCCGTGATCGTGGCCGAGGATGCCGACGTCGCATTGGCCGTGAAAGCGGCCGGGGGCGCCAAGTTCCGCAACGCGGGACAGGTGTGCATTTCGCCGACGCGTTTCCTCGTCCACAACAGCATCCGCGAGGCGTTCACGCGCGAGCTCGTCAAGCATGCGCAGGGTCTGAAGGTCGGCAACGGTCTCGAAGAGGGCACGACGCTGGGCGCCCTCGCCAATCCGCGCCGGCTCGCGGCGATGACCTCGGTGGTCGAGAATGCGCGCACGGTCGGCGCGCGCATCGAAACCGGCGGCGAGCGAATCGGCTCGACGGGCAACTTCTTCGCCCCGACGGTGCTGTCGAACGTGCCGCTCGACGCCGATGTGTTCAACAACGAGCCGTTCGGCCCCGTTGCCGCGATTCGCGGTTTCGATTCGCTCGACGACGCGATTTCCGAAGCGAATCGATTGCCGTATGGCCTAGCCGGCTATGCGTTCACGAAGTCGTTTGCGAATGTCCATTTGCTGACCCAGCGTCTCGAGGTGGGGATGCTGTGGATCAATCAGCCGGCCACGCCTTGGCCCGAAATGCCGTTCGGCGGCGTGAAGGATTCGGGCTACGGCTCGGAGGGCGGCCCGGAAGCGCTCGAACCGTACCTCGTGACGAAGTCGGTGACGGTCGCCGCGGTTTGATCGACCACCTTTGACCGCAACCGCTTCACCTTGGGCCTGCGCGCCGCTCGAAACACTTCGGCGCCGCGCGGGACCTACGTTGAGCCAGAAAGTCGCGTGTGCCGGCTGTCGCGTAGTGGAAAGCACCATGTCTCCGCGAATTCCGCCGTCAATGCGCCGAACTTCGCTCGTACTCCAGCGGCAAAATATCACTTCCAAACAGTACGAGTGATATCGAGGTTGCCGTGGTTTCCGTGGATTTGCTGATTGCTTTCGTCGTCGCGCTTATCGTTGTCTATGCGATTCCCGGGCCCGACATGGCGCTGATCCTACAGACCAGCATTGCGCGCGGGGCGCGCCAAGGTCTGACTGCCGCCGGCGGTCTAGCCGTGTCGCGGGCGACGCATGTCACGCTCTCCGCGTGCGGTGTGGCGGCGCTGCTTAGAACCGCGCCTTGGCTGTATGAAGTCGTGCGCTACGGCGGCGCTCTTTATTTGGCCTACGTTGCCGTTCAAATCTTCCGTTCGCCGCTGTTCTCGTTGCAGCCGGCTCAAGAGCGCGCCCAGAGCGTGGGTGAGGGCGGCGCGCGCCGTCAGACCTTCATGAAGGGTCTGCTGACCAATTTGCTCAATCCGAAGGCGCTGCTGTTTTGCTCGGTGCTGCTGCCGCAGTTTATCCGCCCTGCAAACGGGCCCGTTGCCGCTCAAGTGACGGAACTCGGCCTTATCCTCGTGATCGTTGGCGCGATGTTCGACGCGATTTACGCGCTCGGCGCGGCGCGCATTTCGACGGTCCTTCGAAAGTACCCGCTGGCGCAAACGCTGCAGCGCTGGACTTTTTCCGCCGCGTTGATCGGCTTCGCGCTGCGTCTTTCCCTCGATTGATGTTTGACGGCCGGTCTGGGCGACGATGGCGCGTTTGGCCGCCATCCGCCCCCCGGCCCGTCGCTCGGATTAGGCCATACGCCCGAGGTAATCGAATTTGCCGAGTTCCACGCCGTTATGACGCAAGATCGCGTAGCTCGTGGTGAGATGGAAAAAGAAGTTCGGCAACGCGAAGTGAAGTAGATAGACCTGTCCGGCGAACTCGTGCTTACCGCTCGGTACGTTCAGCGTCACCGTGCGCGACTCGCTGCCGTCCAGCTTCGACGCATCGAAGCCCTTCAAGTACGCGATCGTCTTGTCGATCCGCTCGTACAACTCATCGAACGTTTGCTCGGAATCCTCATATTTCGGGGGCTCGACGCCAGCCAGCCGCGAGATGCAAAACTTCGCCGCGTCCGAGGCGATTTGCACCTGCCGCGTCAAGGGGTGCATATCCGGATAGAGGCGGCTCGAGAGCAGGATCGACGGCTCGAAGTGCTTCGTCAACGCATGGTCGTGTGCCTTTTGCAGCACGGCGCGCAGGTTCGTCAGCCCGCGCGTGAAAACCGGCACTGAAGCGTCGTAAATGGACAGGGACATGTCGAGTTATTCCTTCTATTGATACTGGAGCGTGTGCGAACGATCGGGTCTGAAGCCTCAGGCCCGGCAGCGCATGGACGGCACGCGGCGCCGCGCTGCGCGCGCCATGATATGCCGATGCGGCAAGCTTTGCCGAACCTTCGGCGAACGTCGCCCATCGCCGGCCGCAGCAAACGCTTGGCCGGTTGGCCAGCGTTGCAAGGAACCCTGCGCGGCGCCCCGGCGATGCACTACACTTTGTGCAGTCGTCCGACGAATGCATGGAGTCTCGCTTGCGGTGCTCGCCACGTGACGGCCGAGGCGCGCAAGGCACGAGGAACTGCGCGGCGTCAGCCGGTGTCGGAGCTTTTTCGCGTGTCCACTGCGTGAGGAGCGTCATAGATGACCAAAGCGAGACAGCAGCTCGCCGGTAGCGAGCGTGCGGCAGTTGAGGATTCGAAGTGCCTCGGGCCTATCGACCCGAAGGAGACGTTGAGCGTTGTCGTTACGCTGCGCCGGCCGGGCGGGCGCAATTTGGAAGAGTTCGCCCAGCGCGTCGCAAGCGGGCAGGAGGCACAGCCGCTTTCGCGCGAAGCCTTCGCGCAACGTTTCGCGGTCGCGCCGGAAGACCTCGCCAAGCTCGAGGCGTTCGCGCGCGAATACGGTCTCACGATCGCGCGGCAGGACCTCGCGGCCGCCAAGGTCGTGCTTTCCGGCACGGCCGAGCATTTCCAAGCGGCGTTCGGCGTCGAATTGTCCCATTACGAGCACCCGCGATTCGGCCGGTTCCGCGGTCGCACCGGCTGCATCACGATTCCGGCGGAAATCGCCGATGTCGTCACCGCCGTGCTGGGGCTCGACAATCGTCCGCAAGCCCGCCCGCATTTCCGGCTGCGCACGGAGCAGGGCCCGATCGTCGCGCGCGCCGCCGCGCAGGCGTTCACGCCGGTACAACTGGCGGCGCTCTACGATTTCCCCGACGGCGATGGAGCCGGGCAATGTATCGGCCTGATCGAGTTGGGCGGCGGCTACAGCGAGCAGGATCTGTCGGCGTACTTCAGCCGTCTCGGGGTGCCGGCGCCGCAAGTTTTATCCGTTCCCGTCGATGGGGCGCGCAATAGCCCGACAGGCGATCCGAGCGGCCCCGACGGTGAGGTGACGCTCGACGTCGAGATTGCGGGCGCGGTCGCGCCGAAAGCGAAAATCGCCGTCTACTTCGCGCCCAATAGCGACGCCGGCTTCGTCGATGCCGTTTCGCAGGCGTTGCACGATTCCGCGAACCAGCCGTCGGTGTTGTCGATCAGTTGGGGAGGTCCCGAAAGCGCGTGGACCGACCAGGCGATCGCGAGCTTCAACGACACGCTGCAATCGGCTATCGCGCTCGGCGTGACGATTTGCGCCGCCTCTGGCGATAGCGGTTCGAGCGACGGTTCGCCGGGCGGTGGGGACGACGTGGATTTCCCCGCGTCCAGCCCTTACGTGCTTGCCTGCGGGGGCACGCGCCTGAGCGCGAAACCTGGCGGCGCGGCGATCGCGAGCGAAGTCGTTTGGAACGACGGCGCGGGCGGCGGTGCAACGGGCGGCGGCATCAGCGCCCGCTTCGCGTTGCCGGCTTGGCAGCAAGGGTTGCGCGCGGTGCGTGTAGATGGCCCGCCTGTCTCGCTCGCGAACCGCGGCGTGCCCGATGTTGCCGCCGATGCCTCGCCGGCCTCGGGTTATGAGGTGTTGATCGACGGGCAGTCCATGCCGGTCGGCGGCACGAGTGCCGTCGCACCGCTGTTCGCGGCACTGGTGGCCCGCATCAACGCGATCGCCGGGAAGCCGGCGGGGTTCGTCAACCAAAAGTTCTACGGCGCCTCGAACGCATTCAACGACATCACATCCGGCAACAACGGTACCTATGCTGCCGCGACCGGATGGGATGCCTGTACGGGGCTCGGCAGTCCCAAGGGGCGTGCGCTCGCTGCCGCGCTCGGCGCGCCGCAGGGAGCGGCTTCGGGCGGCGGCGCGCAATAGCGCGGAGATGGCCCGGGGAGCGGTCACGATTATCGCCGGCGCGCTTCGGGGGGCGCAGGCATATCAGCAGCAGTTCGTCAACGCGGCCATGCGTGCGCTCGGACCGCACGCCGGCCATTACTGATGGAGCGAGTACGATGAATTCCGATACCGGCAGCCCGCAATCGTCTCACAATGCTCACGCGCCGTCGCCGGGCAGGGCCTCGATGCCGCAAGTATTCCTTCGCCAACAGGACGATCAACCGTTCCAGGACGACGTCGCTTACGGCAACGGGCCCGACGATTTCGTGACCGACACGAGCGAAGCCGCGGCCATCACGCATCACACCATCACGATCGACGGCCGAAAGATCGCGTACACGGCAACGGCGGGCCACCTCGTCACGGTCGACGAATCCAGCTCGAAGCCGAACGCGAAGATGTTCTACGTCGCATTCACCGAAGACAACCAAACGGAAGAGACGCGTCCGGTTACGTTTTTCTATAACGGCGGTCCGGGCTCGTCTTCCGTCTTCGTGCTGCTCGGCTCGTTCGCGCCGAAGCGGATCAAGACCTCGATGCCGGGCTTTACGCCGCCCGCGCCGTATTCGCTCGAGGACAATCCCGACAGCCTGCTCGATCGAAGCGATCTCGTGTTCATCAATCCGGTTGGAACCGGGTATTCCGCCGCCATTGCACCGCACAAGAACCGCGATTTTTGGGGCGTCGATCAAGACGCGCGCTCGATCAAGCAATTCATCAAGCGCTTTTTGACGAAGAACAACCGGTGGAATTCGCCCAAGTATCTGTTCGGCGAGTCTTACGGTACGGCGCGCAGTTGCGTGCTGGCCTATATGCTTCATGAAGACGGTATCGATCTGAACGGCGTGACGTTGCAGTCGTCGATCCTCGATTACACGCAGGCGGGCAATCCCGTCGGCGCATTGCCGACGGCCGCGGCCGACGCGTGGTACCACAAGCGGCTCGGCGTGGCGCCCACCCCGGCCGATCTCGGCGCGTTCGTCGAGGAGGTCGCGCAATTCGCGCGGACCGATTACATCGCCGCGTTGCGCAAGTTCCCGCAAACGGACGACGCCGTCGTCGAAAAGCTATCGCAGTACACGGGTATCGATAAAACGACATTGCTGGCATGGAGTCTCGATATCGCGGGCTACGATAGCCGCGGCAATTCATTGTTCTTGACGACGCTGCTCAAATCGAAGGGCGTTGCGCTCGGTGCTTATGACGGACGCGTCACGGCCATCGACACGGGTATCGCCGGCCAGATCGATCCGAACTCGGGCGGTAACGATCCGACGATGACGGCGGTGTCGGGCGTGTATACGACCATGTGGAACGAGTACTTGAACGAGCAATTGAAGTACACCTCGACATCCTCGTTCACCGACCTGAATGACCAGGCCTTCCAAAACTGGGACTTCGGTCACATCGATCCGACGGGGGCGCAAAAGGGCAAAGATGCCCAGGGCAACATTATTCTTTACACCGCGGGCGATCTGGCCGCCGTCATGGCGCTCAACGTCGATCTGAAAGTGTTGTCGGCCAACGGCTTTTACGACTTCGTCACGCCGTTTTATCAAACCGTACTCGACCTGCAACAGATGCCGCTCATCGAGCAAACCGTGCGGAACAACTTGTCGGCGCGCTTTTATCCGTCCGGTCACATGGTCTACCTCGACGGCGGTTCGCGTACGGCATTGAAGGCCGATCTCGCGAAGATGTACGACACGGTCGGCGCCGACGCGCCGGCGATGGCGCGCGTGCGGACGTTGCAGCAGCGGCATCGCGTCTGACGGCGCCCAGCGCATCGCGGTTTAGGGGCGGCGGCACCCGACAGGGCCCGCCGCCTTTTACTTTTTCTCCTCGAACTTGCATAGGAGGCATTACGAATCGTCATCCGAATCGCGGTTCCATCTACGGTTAAATTAAATCTAGCAAGAGCGGGCACGCCTATTGCTTATGCTGTGCCCGCTATGTCCAAGGATCATGGCAGAATTGGCGTGCAACGCGCCGTCGGCAGCACCGCGGAAACACGGTTTTCGCTCGCGGCCGAGGGGCTTGCCGCGCCCACGACAACCGTAAGGAGGATTCAGTCCGTGGCGACGTACAAGGAATTGCTAGCAAGAAAACAAGAACTCGACGCCGAGATCGAACGCGCGCGTCAGGCGGAGGCGCAAGTCGCCTTGGCGAACGTGCGCGAAACCATCGCCGCATTTGGGTTCACCGCGGACGATTTATTCGGCACGCGCCGCAAGTCGCGCGGCGCGTCGAGCGGCGCACCGCGTTTTCGTCACCCGGAAACAGGCGAAACGTGGGGTGGACGGGGCCCGCGTCCTCGTTGGCTGAAGGGCAAGGATCCGGAGCAATTCCGAATTAAAGACTAAGCAGTCCGGGGCTGACTAACCGCGCGGCCGACGGTAAAATTGCGCCTTGTTTCTCGTAAGTTTTTCCGGCCGACGTTTGGCCGTCGATAACAAGACCAGACCTCGAGCCGCGCCGTCATGTCTCATTCCATTTTGCTCGTCGAGGACGACGCTCGTCTGTCCTCGCTCGTCGCAGGATATTTACGCAAGCACGGTTATGACGTTCGCACCGTCTTGCACGGTAACGAAGCGGTGCCGGCAATCGTCGAGTACCGCCCCCATCTCGTCGTACTCGACATCAATCTGCCCGGAAAAGACGGCTTCGCGATTTTGCGCGAGGCGCGCGAGCGTTTCGACGGCGTGATCATCATGGTCACGGCGCGCGACGATCAATTCGACGAGGTGCTGGGCCTCGAGTTCGGCGCCGACGATTATGTTCACAAGCCCGTCGAACCGCGCGTGTTGCTCGCTCGCGTCAAGGCCCAGTTGCGCCGGGCGCCCGGCCGCGGCGGCGATGCCGGCGAGCAGCCGGAGTCGTACCGGTTCGGCAAGTTCGAGATCAGCCGGACCACGCGCGCGGTGGTGTTGCCCGACGGCAGCACGCCCGAGTTGACCTCGGCCGAATTCGATTTGCTGTGGGCGCTCGTGCGCAACGCGGGCGAGGTGGCGAGCCGCGACGACTTGCTGCGCGAATTGCGCGGTATCGGTTTCGACGGCTTGGACCGCACCGTGGATGGTTGTATCTCGCGGCTACGGCGCAAGCTCGGTGACGATGCCACCAATCCGCAACGGATCAAAACCGTGCGCGGCAAGGGCTATCAGTTCAGCAAGGTCGTCTGGGAATGACGGCGGCCTCCGCGCGCGTGGGCGCCTCTTTGTCGGCGTATCGATACTGCCGGTGGCGTTGGCTGCGCTTTCGCCGCGCATGGACCGATACGCGCGCCGATCGCATCCCGAACTGGTCGAAACTCTATCTGCGGGCTTATCTGCATGTGCTCGCCCTCGTGCTCGCGGTGGTCGCGGCCGTGCTCGCCATGCTGGCGTCCACGCTCGGCCTGGGCGTGCTGCGCCAGGCCGTCGCGGCGCTGCCCGGCGGGCTCTTGCCGATGGGCGGCTTTGCCTGTCTGGCGACGGCTTATGCCACGTATTGCTGGATCCGGCCGGTTTGGCTCGATCTCGTGATGGTCCGCGAACGTGCAATCGATTTCACGGGAGGCCGCTTCAATACCCGGGCGCGCGAATCGCATAGCGTCTTCATCGGACCGCTCGCGCGGACGCTGAACGCGTTGGCCGAACGCATGGAGCGGCTGATTGCCGCGCAGCGCGATCTCACCAACGGGATCTCGCACGAGTTGCGCACGCCGCTAGCGCGCACGCGCTTCGCGCTCGAGGTCTTGCGCGAGCCGGGCTCGGCGGCCGAATATGAAAGCGCCATTGCGAGCATCGAGCAAGACGTCACCGAGCTCGATGAGCTTATCGATATGAGCCTCACCTACGCGCGGCTCGAATACAGTTCGCTGCAGTCGAATCTGGAGCCCACGCCGCTTGCCGCGTGGATCGAGGCTCAGGTGCGCGATTCGGCCGTGCTCCACGCGGATAAGGCGGTGACGGTGACGATCGACTTGGATCGCCAAGTGCGCGTGGCGATGGACAAGCGCCTGATGTCGTACGCGATTCGCAACCTGCTGCGCAATGCCGGTAAGTACGCGCGCTCGACCATCGATATCCGGCTTGCGATTGCTCACGGCAACGTCTCGATCGCCGTCGAGGACGACGGTCCGGGGGTATCGGCGGCCGAGCGCGAGCGGATCTTCGACGCGTTCGTGCGGCTCGACCGTCACACGGGCGGCTACGGCCTCGGACTCGCGATCACGCGCCAAGTGCTGCATGCTCATAACGGACGCATTGCCGCCGCCGATCCTCGGGTGCTGTCCGGCGCGCGTTTCGAGTTGAGTTGGCCCGCGGGCCAAGCGTGACGCGAGCGAGTCAGTTCGGCCGTTCAACGTCCACCGCGAGCGTCATGGTTCGCACGAGGTCGATCGTACGGCGGTACGATGCGTCGAACCGTGCGGCAAGCTGCGCGAGCGTGTCGGGTTCGCTGCCCGGCCCCTGCGCTTCGATTTCGGCGCACAGGTCTCCGAGCGGCAGGGCGCCGATCGAACGCGATGACGATTTCAGCTTATGGGCGATCGCGGCCGCTTCCGATCCGCGGCCGGTGCTCAAGCGGGCACGCAATTGACCGGCGAGTTCGGATGAGCATTCGACATACTCGGCCAGCAGCGCTTGCACGGTCTCCACGTCGTCGCCGACGATTTCCTTCAATATGCCGATGTCGACGATCGACTGCTCTGCGCCCGGCTGCGCCTCGGGCGGGGCGCTGGCCGTCGTCGCCTCGATGCGCGGGGCGGCGCGCAAAGGGCTCGTCCATTGCGCCAACGCGTGGGCGAGCAGATCCAGCTTGAGCGGCTTCGTGAGGTAGTCGTCGATGCCGAGCGCCTTTGCGCGGTTCGCCTCGCCGGTGATGGCGTTGGCCGTCAATGCGACGATCGGCACGCGAGCGCGCGGATCGATCGCCTCTTCGGCGCGGATCGCTTGAGCGAGTTCGTAGCCGTCGCGCCTGGGCATATGCAAGTCGGTCAGCACCAGCGTGTACGTTTTCGCTCGCCACATATCGAGCGCCTCTTCGCCGTCCACGGCCATATCCGCGGCATAGCCGAGCAGGGACAGTTGCCGTGAAATCACGCGGCGATTGACCTCGTCGTCTTCCGCGACGAGCAGCGTGACGCCCTCGTTTGCCTGCGCAGGCGCCAGCGCGTCGTCGCCGTCTTGCGCGCGGGCGAGCGTGCCGGTATCGGCGCGGCCCGCCGCTAGAGCGACGGCGTCGATGAGCACGCGGCGCCGTAGCGCCTGCGCCCCGATCGAGACGGTATTGGCCGTGCGCGTCATCAACATGACGCCGCGCGGCGCCGCGATCAATACGTTGCCGATGAGCGCGGCGGCTTCGCGCGAAGCGCTCGGCGCGACCGCGTCGAGCGGGCAGTGCGCATCGTGCACGAGCACGCGCGGGCCTTCGGCGCGCGCCAGGGCTTGCCGCGCGTCGTACGCATCCGCCGCGATCTCCACGGTTGCGCCTGCGTGACGCAAATAATCGGCCGTGTCGTCGCAGCGCCAGTCGTGCGATGCAACGACGACGCATGCGAGTCCGGACAGATCCGCTAGCTTGCGCGCCTGCGCGTCCTCGACGCGATGCAGGGGCAGCTCGACGCTAAATACCGAGCCGCGTCCGGGTTCGCTTCTCACCGTCAATTCGCCGCCCATCAGCGACACGAGCCGCCGGCAAATCGCAAGACCGAGGCCCGTGCCGCCGAAGCGACGCGTGGTCGAGGCCTCGGCCTGGTTGAACGGCTGGAACAGCTTGGCAATCGTCTCGGCGGTCATGCCGATGCCGTTGTCGCTGATCTCGAACCGAACCGCGGGCGTATCGCCCGCGACGAGCGTCGCGCGCAGGCCGACGCTGCCTTGCACTGCGCTGCGGCCCGCCGAGAACTTGATTGCATTTCCCACGAGGTTATAGAGGATCTCGCGCAGCCGCGTGTCGTCGAACATCGCGCTGGACGGCAGGTCAGGCGACACGTAGGTGCGCAAGGCGACGCCGCGCGCATCGGCCACGGTCGCAAGCGACGACGCCATGCTGTCGACGACGTCCTCGATCGACGTGGGGACGCAATCGATCTGCAGCTTGCCGGCCTCGATTTTGGAGAAATCGAGAATGTCGTCGATGATCTTGAGCAGCGCCGACGCGCAATCGCGTATCGTGCAGACCATCTCCTTTTGATCGGCCGGCAAAGTCGAGCGCGTCAACACCTCGGCCATGCCGATCACCCCGTTCATCGGCGTGCGGATCTCATGGCTCATCGTTGCCAGGAACGCGCTTTTCGCACGCGATGCCGCTTCCGCGTCGGCACGCGCTTGTTCGAGTTGCGCTCCCTTGGCGATCTCCCGATCGTGCGCGGCGGCGACGTTCAGCAGCAGCGACTTCGTGCGCTTTTCGGTCGCGAGGATCAATACGGTCAGCAGCACCGCGGCCGCGAGCAGCAACAGGCTGCGCGTTTGCCAAGCGGCGAGATATTCGTTCGTGGAATAGCCGACGGCCACCGCGAGCGGATAATCGCTCAACGTTCGATAGCTGATGATCGAATCGCGGCTGTCGATGAACGAGCTCGTGTGCAAGTCGCCCGAACGCGAGTGCGCCAGCGCACGGCGCAGCGGATCGTTCCGCGGCAGCTCGGCGCCGACGGCCCGGTCGCGGCCCGAGCGCAGCGCGCGCAGGAGTAGTCGTTCGTGCCGACGACGGCGACCACGCCGTCTCGGCCGATCCGCAGTCCGTTATACAGCTCGGTGAAGTAGCTCGGATCCACCGACACGACGACGACGCCCAGGAAGCGTCCGTCGAGCGAACTGATCCGTTGCGAAAGCTGCAGCGATGTCTTACCGCTGATGCGGCCCACGATCGGGCGGCCGATCATGAGTGCGTTGCTCGTATCGTGCAGGTGGATGCGGAAGTGCTCGCGGTCGGACAAGTTGATCGGCGTGAAGCCGGGTACGGTCGACGCGCGCAAATAGCCTTGCGAGTCGATCACGGCGACCTGCACGAAAACGTCGAGCTTGAGCAGTCCCGAGCTGACGTAATAGGCGAGCGGGATCGAGACCCCGTCGTTTTGCACTTGCCACGATACGAGCGCGGCGACCTGTTCCGCCTCGCGTATGACGCGAACGGTATGAGCGGCCAGGGCATCGGCGAGCGCGGTCGCGCCCGCGCGGGCGCTGCGCATCTCGGCGTTCGCGTCCCACATCGTCAGTGCGCCGAGCGCCAGCCATAACGATGCGATCAGCAGCAGCGTTTGCAGCTTGACGTGAACGAATCGCTTGCGCAACGAATTCGGTGACGGATCGATGGCGGGTGTATGCGAAAGGTGGGAAGTGTCGAGCGCAGCGTCCATGTTCGACTCGAGGCGATAGTCAGCCGGAACAGGGCGTATTTCGCCCCAATGATCCGGACTACGGCGCCGTCCGGAAAAACTTCATACGGATTGTTACGGGGAGGCCGTATTCGAGATTGACGTGGATCAAAAAACGCGCGTACGCCGCGTGACCGGACTGTTTAATTCAATACGTGTGGCCGAGCTGGAAGTAAAGATTGCGGCGCCCGCCCGGGGCGAGCGCGATGCCGAAGTACAAGGGCCCGAACGAACTCGTCACGCTCGTGAAAAACGTCACGCTGCGTTTGAGCGAACTGCTGCCGAATCGGTCCCCTTGTTGCCAGACGTTGCCCGCTTCGAAGCTGATGCCGGCGTACAGCCCCTCGAGCGGGGCGGTTTGAAACTGCATCAGCTTGTTCAGATAGGTGACCTGCGCGTAAAGCATCGAGTTGCCGGAAAGCTGATCGGCCGCGTAGGCGGACAAATGCTGAAAGCCGCCGAGCGTAAAGCCGAGCGGATTCGCCGCGTTTTGGCCGCCGATATCGCCGCCTGCTTCGATGCTCGCGTTGACGCTATGCCGGCCGAAGCTGACCGCGCCGATAACCTTGCCGTAGAGCTCGGTAAACGGGTCGCTCTGACTGAAGACGGAGCGCTCCGCCCGCAACTCGGCGAAGTAGCCGGTACGCGGAAAGAGGGGATCGTCGAGTTGATCGATCACGAGCTTGGCGCGTGCGGAGATTTCCCGGCCGTAGACATCGGAGAACAGCAGCGTGCCGTCGTCGAGCGGCAAGTTGTAGACGGGCGAGCCGTAAGCGTGCGAATACGCCAGGCCGATCCGGAAATCGCCGAGGCGCGCGAGCGGCATGCCGAAGTCGATGCCGGCCCGCTCGATTTGCAGGTGATACTGCGTCATCCGTACGCCCGTACTGTCGTCGTAAATGTTCGCGAAGCGGCGCTGAAATTCGACGTAGGGCGCGACGTAGTAGCCGAGTGCCGTGGATAGCGGCTGGCGCAACTCGGTCTTGAAATGCAATAGATCGCTGCCGAGTGTCGCATCGGCCCGGAATTCGAGACCCGATTGCGTGAGCCAGGGGCGCCGGTAGCCGAGATTCAATCGGAAACCGCCTTCGTCTTCCGAACTGCTGGATAGGCCCAGGCCGAACAGCACGAAGTTCGGCCCCCAGGATTTTTCCCTTGCATCGATCACGAGACGCGGGCCGTCCTCGTCCTCGATCAATTGCTGCGTGGCGGTCTCGAAGTCACCCGAGGTGACGAGCGCCTGCAAATCGCGCGTCACCGCAAGGGAATCGTACGTGTCGCCCGGCTGCAAGTTAAGGAGCTTGCGCACGCGCGCGGCCGGTACGTCGCCGCGCGTACGGACCTCGATATGCGCGAGTTTGACCGGTCTCGGTTCCTCGGCCACATGGGCGGCGCGATAAGCCGCATATTGCTCCGGCGAAAGCTGGAACTGGCGCAACCGCGGCAACGCGGCGCGCGCCGCGGCCGCCCCGGCGTCGATCGCTTCGTTCGCATGCGCGAAATCGGAAAAGCCCAGGTTGCCGAGCGTCGGTTTGATCAGTACGTCGTTCGGCGCCAACTGCGCATGGTGCCGGCCCACGTTCTGGTGGATCAGGATGCCGAGCATCTGTTGCATGACGTCGGTCGGAGAGGACAATGCATCGAGCGGGCGCAAGGGCGAGCTGATATCGACGGCGATCAGGACGTCGGCGCCCATCGCGCGGGCGACGTCGGTCGGCAGATTATTGACGAGGCCGCCGTCGACGAGCGCCGTGCCGTCGAATTCGGCCGGCGCGAAGAGCCCCGGCATCGCCATGCTCGCTCTGATCGCCAAAGGCAGCGAGCCATGATCGAGGACGACTTCGTCGCCCGTCGTCAGATTGGTCGCCACGGCGCGATACGGGATCGGCAGGCTATCGAAAGGGGCGTTGGCGGGAAGCTTCGAGGTCCATTCCTGCAGCAGCGCTTGCAGCCGGTTGCCTTGCACGAGCCCGGCGGGCAGCTTCGCGCCTTCGGCGCTGAAGCCGATGCTGCCCACGTAAAGCCGCGAGTCTTCGCGTTGCGATTGAGGCAGGTCGGAGCGCTTTTCAACGTCGAACGCGACATCCGCGAGATTGACGTTCGCGAGCCGCGCTTGCATCGCGCCGGCGCCCATCCCGCTTGCATAGAGGCCGCCGACGACGGCACCCATGCTCGTCCCGGCGATGCAATCGACGGGAATGCGGTTTTCCTCCAGCACCCGCAGCACGCCCAAATGCGCGTAGCCGCGCGCCCCGCCGCCCGATAGCACGAGACCGATGGACGGCCGCGCATCGGTGCCGCCTTTGGCGTGGCATACGGGGTCTTGCGCATGCGCGCCTGGAGAGCCGATCAGCGTGGCGGCGAAGGCCAGCATGACGGCGCGGCCCGCGCCCATCGCCCTGCGATTCGACTCCATGCGTCCCATGCGGCCCCGAAAAAATACGAAATATTACACAGGTTGGCGTATTTTTCGGACGGATAGGGGCGTTTTATTACTGCATCGCCGGAAACCGTTCGCGCGAGGGGGTTGCGCAACGGGCTCGACTCACTACAATCGCCGAATTAGGTTGCGGCCCCGCTAGCGAAGCCGATGGATGACAATAATGAACGAAATCCGCCATGCTCAAGCCAAGGCCCACCATCTAGCCGGCGAATTCGATGCCGCGCGGCGCTTATACGACGAGATCCTCGCCGACGATCCGGCCGACCATGACGCATCGTTTCGGCTTGGTATTCTCGAATGGCAGATGGGCAACGGGGAGTCCGCGCTCGTGCGGCTGCGCACCGCGCTGGCCCGCCAGCCATCGCAGCCGCGGTATCGCTTGGGCGAAGCGCAAGTGCTGGCGTCGTTGGGCCGGCTCGATGCCGCCGAGCAGGCATGCCGGCGCCTGCTCGCCGACGCGCCCGATACGATCGACGCGTGGTTGACGCTCGCCGCGGCGCTCGAGACGGCGGGCCGGTGGAACGAAGCCGCGCACGCTTACGAGTCGCTGCTTCGACACGAACCGGCGCACGCCGACGCCCTGAACAACCTCGGCAATTGCAGACGGCAGCTTGGTCACTGGGATGCGGCTCGGGCGGCTTATCGCTCGGCGCTCGCCGCGCGGCCGGGTTTTGCGAGCGCGCTGACGAACCTCGGCGCGCTGTTGCAGACTCGCGGTCTGCTCGACGACGCGATCGGGCTTTTGCGCGAAGCCGTGGCCGCCGAGCCTGCCGCGGCGGCGCATCAGGCGAATCTCGGCGTCGCGCTGGCTGCGGCTTCGCGCTTCGAAGAGGCGGCCGACGTCTTGGCGCACGCGCGGCGACTCGATGGCGCGAGCGCCGATATCGCCTACAACTTCGGGATCGCGCTGCATGCGCTCGGCCGGCCCCGCGAAGCGCTCGCGCAATATCGGGCCGCCGTCGCGTTAGCGCCCGCGCACGCGGATGCGTTCAATAATCTCGGCATCGTCCTCAAGGAGTTGGGCGAGTTTTCGGACGCGGCGGCGGCGTTCGAGGCAGCGTTGCGCAGCCGGCCGGATTTCGTCGCCGCGCGCAACAACGCGGGCAGCCTTGCCCGTACGCTAGGGCGCATGGACGACGCCGAAGCGCATTATCGCGCCGCGCTTGCTTTGCAGACGACCGAGGCGGGTACCGCCGCGGGCGTGTCCGCGGAACGCTCGGCAACTTACAACAACCTGGGGAACGTCCTCAAGGACACGGGCGCGCTGGACGAGGCCGTCGATTGCTATCGGCTCGCCGTCGAGTGCGATCCGGACAACCTCGTCGCGCATAGCAATCTCGCGTACGCCCTCATGTTCCAACTCGATGATGGTCACGCGATTTTGGCCGAATGCCGTCGCCTGGCGCAGCGCCACGAAGCGCCGTTTCTGGCCGTTGCGCCCGAGCACCGCAACGCCCGTCAACCGGGCAAACGGCTACGGATCGGCTATGTATCGGCCGATTTCCGCGACCATTGCCAATCGCTCTTTACCGTGCCGCTGTTCGAGCATCACGATCACGATGCGTTCGAGATCGTCTGCTATTCGAGCGTCGAGCGTGCCGATGCCGTGACGAACCGATTGTCGTCCCACGCGGATCGATGGCGCGAGGTGCGCGAGTTCAGCGACGAGCGGCTGGCCGAGTTGATCCGCGAGGACGAGATCGATGTCCTCGTCGATCTGACGATGCATATGGCCGATGGCCGTCCGCTGCTGTTCGCGCGCCGGCCCGCGCCGGTACAGGTCGCCTGGCTTGCTTATCCGGGGACGACGGGAAGCCGCGCGATCGGCTACCGGTTGACCGATCCGTGGCTCGATCCCGTGGACGGAATGCAAGGCGACGACCGCTACAGCGAGTGCTCGATTCGGCTGCCCGAGACGTTCTGGTGTTATCACCCGCTCAGCGACGAGCCGCTCGCGCCGACACCCCCGGCGGCCCGCACGGGCGGCGTCACGTTCGGGTGTTTGAACAATCCGTGCAAGCTTACCGACCGCACGATCGGCCTATGGGCGCGCGTGTTGCAAGCCGTACCCGGCAGCCGGCTCGTGGTGATGGCGCCGCCGGGGCAGGCACGCGCCAGATTGCTGGGCCGCCTGGCGATCCAGGGTATCGATACCGCACGGGTGCGATGCGTGCCGTTCCGCCCGCGCGCCGACTATCTGCGGACCTATCATGAGATCGACCTAGCGCTCGATACCTTCCCTTACAACGGCCATACGACGAGCCTCGACGCGCTTTGGATGGGCGTGCCCGTCGTCACGCGCGTCGGGACCACACCGGCTGGCCGGGCCGGGCTGAGTCAGTTATCGAACTTGGGTTTGGAGATATTGGCGACCCATACCGACGATGATTACGTGCGGATGGCGTCGGCGCTCGCGGCCGATGTGGAGGCGTTGACCGCGCTGCGGGCCGAGCTTCGCCCGCGCATGCAACGTTCGCCGTTGATGGATGGCGCGCGCTTCGCGCGCCATCTCGAGAACGCGTACCGGGCGATGTGGGAGCGATGGTGCGGGCACGAGGCGCTCGGCCCGGCGCCGGCGCTACACGCTTAGCCGAGCCCCGCGTGGAGTTCGGACGGCTCCGAGCGCTCGCGCGCCGGGTCGGTGACGAGTTCGAGCCGGTAGCCGTGCCCGTAGACGGGGGCGAGCCGCACGCCGTTGTCGGGCCTCAATTGGAGCTTGGTCCGAACGCGCGACATATGCGTATCGAGCGTTCGCGAGATCGCGCTCTGCGGCTGCCCCCACAGCGTGCCGCCGATGTGCTCCCGGGAGAGCACGCGCCCCGCATGTTGGAACAACAGCAAAACGAGGTCGAATTCGCGCCCCGTCAACTCGATCGGCGTGTCGTGCAAAAAGCAAGTGCGGCTCACGGGGTCGATACGATAACAGCCCAGTTCGATCGTGGTTTGCGCGCCGGCCCCTGAATCGGGATAAGCACGACGGCTCAGTGCGTCGATCCGCGCGAGCAGCTCGCTCGTGCGGATCGGTTTGATCATGTAATCGTCGGCGCCGGCCGACAGGGCCGTCACGACGTCGGCTTCGAGCGAGCGGCTCGTCATGAATAGGATCGGCACGCGCTCGCTGAGATTGGCTCGAGCCCATATCGTGACTTGATGACCGGTCACGCCCGGCACGGACCAATCGAGCAGAACCAAGTCGAACCGGTCGCGTTTCAAGCGCCGAATCAACTGGCTGCCGTCGCGAAACAGTTCGCATTCATGTCCGGCCGAACGCAATACTTCGCCGATATGATCGGCGAGAACGTCATCGTCTTCCAGATAGGCGATCTTCATTTGTTTCGGGTCTCGCTCGCATGCATCGGATACGAATCGGATAGGCTTGCGCATTTCCCCGCGCAAACATCCGACGTAAATATGTCGGCGTGCAATTGTACCGCCGCAGCTCATCGAATGGATTGACGCAACTGTGGCAAAAAGTGAGAGATTGACATTTGTTTGCAATGTGGTTGCGCACTCTCGGCTCCAGCCCGGAGACGAGGGCGGATAGCGGAAAGCGCGGACGCACGGATTAAATGGGGCCGCTCTTTGGGCGGTGCAAGATCGCGGGAAATTCGTTAAGCTCCGGGCTTCGGTAGCACATACCGAATCATGTATACAAAAATTGGCGGGAGGCGCGGGCTCGATGCCAGCGTGCCGCGCGGCTCATGTTTGCATCGGCATGCACGCGGAGCTAGATAACTACTGTGCATTCATAGATCACGACAATGCGTAACCCAAATGCCGTCAACACGGTTTCGCGCGAGGGGGCGCCCGATTTTTTCGAAGCCGGGTACCGCAACGTGGGACGCGGCTTAGCGGTCTTCGCGGCCGCGATTTTGCTCGGCGCTTCGTCCGCGCACGCGCAAACGAAGATCGATGCGCGCGCAACCGCCCCATACATCACGGCAGCCGGCGATACGCTGTTCGAGGTAGCGCAGCGCTACTTGACCGATGCGGGAGGGTGGCGCGTATTGGCGCGCCTGAACCACGTCAGTGCGCCGAAACGCTTGCCGGCGGGTATGACGCTGCGGTTGCCGCTCGCGTTGCTGCGCCGCGACGCGATGCCCGCCAGCATCGTCGCGCTGAGCGGCCTCGTGACCGCGCGCGCCTCCGGCGCCGCGGCCGGTGAACGCCCGGCGCCCGACGTACCGCTGCTGCCCGGCCGTATTCTCGGCGAAAACGATTCGATCCGTACCGGCGAGGACGGCTTCGCGACGCTCGAACTCGACGACGGCTCGTTTGTCAGCATCGCGCCGAACAGTCATATCGTGCTCTCGATTTTGCGCAAGATGGCGCTCACGGGAATCGAAGATCACGTGATCGACTTGCAACGGGGCGAGGTCGCCAACGAAGTCACGCATGCGAAGCAAAGCGGCGATCGTTTCGAGGTTCGCACGCCGTCGATCGTCGCAGGCGTGCGCGGTACGCGCTTTCGCGTGAATCAGCTATCGTCGATGACCGCGGTGGAAGTCCTCGACGGAACGGTTGCCGTGGGAACGTCGGCGAGCGCGACGCAGGGCGCGCCGGCGGGCGAGCGCGCACCCTCGCAATTCGTCGGCGCGGGCCAAGGCAGCGCGACGCCGAACGGCGGTGCCGTGGGCGCACCGCAACCGCTCTTGCCCGCCCCGGTACTTGTGAACCCCGGCAAGGTGCAAGACGGCAAGCTCGTCCGGTTCGACGTCGCGCCGGCAGTCGATGCTCAAGGCTATCGGATCCAGATCGCGCGCGATGCCGATCTACTCGATTTGATCCGCGATGCACGCGTGCTCGCGCCTTTCGCGACTTTTTCCGACGTGCCCGACGGCACTTATTTCGTCCGCATATCGTCGATCGACAAGAGCGGCCTGGAAGGTCTGCCGCGCGTGTACGCGTTCGAGCGCCGCGCGAACGAATTGAGTGCGACGGCCGGTGCGCAGGCGGGTTCGCATGCGTACCGCTTCACGTGGCGAGCGTCGCGCACCGGGGTGGACACGCGGTTCCGCCTCGTGCTCTCGCGGTATCCGGATCTGCGCGATCCCCTGGTGGATGCCGTGGATCTGACCGGCACTTCGCTTGTCGTTTCGGACTTGCCGGCCGGCGATTACTACTGGCGCATCGTCTCCGAACAATACGAGCAAGCGCGTTTTTACGAAACGGCAGGGCCGGTGCGCATGTTCACGCTGGCGAAGTGAGGGGCGTGCATGACCCCTAACGAATCGCTCGTCTCGGCTAGTCCGGTACGTTGGAGCTGGCGCCCGGCGCTGAGCGTGTGGCACCGTTTCATGCGCGAGTGGCTGGCGATCGGCTGCTTCGGCATCGCGGCGATTCTCGCTTGTGCCGTCGGCGGCATTGCCAAGAATTTCGATCGCCTCGTCTATGACCGCATGCTGACGTTGCGTTCGGAACCGCTCGCGCCGGAGATCGCCGTCGTGCGCATCGACGACGACAGCGTGTCCGCACTGGGCCGTTGGCCTTGGCCGCGTACGCTGCAAGCGCGTCTGATCGACGCGGTCGCCAAGGACGGCGCGGCCGCGATCGTCTACAACGTTCTGCTCACCGAGCCGACGAAAGACGACGACGAGCTCGCACGCGCGCTTCGCTCGGCGCCCAGCTATCTGCCGCTATTCGTCGATGCGCGCGCGCGGGGCGAAGCGGTGGGGCCGGTGCCGGAATTGGCGGCGGCTGCCGCCGGAATCGGGCATATCGACGTGGAACCCGACTCGGACGGCATCGTGCGCGGCGTGGCGCTGCGCGAGCATGCGGCCGGGGTCAGTTGGCCATACCTCGTCATGCCGTTGCTGAACGACATCCGCAGCGGAAAGATCGCTCTGGCGGCCGGGCGCTATCGCACGGCGCACGCGGGCCCGATTCCGACCTCGAGTACGTTCGCCGACGCGGCGAGCGGCGATGCGCTATCGCGCGTGCTGATCCCGTTTTCAGGCAGCGTTCCGGACGAAGCCCAAGTTTCGGCGCACGATTTGCTCGACGGCAACGTGCCGGCCGGGGCGTTGCGTGGAAAGGTCGTGTTTATCGGTTTGACCGCATCCGGGCTGTTGACGCATTTGGCCACGCCGATCACGGGCACGTGGGGCCCGACGTCCGATACGCTATTGCACGCGAATGCCCTGAGCTCGCTGCTGACCGAAAGCGAGATTCGCCCCGTGACCACGCGCTGGCTCGTTGCGGCTTCGCTGGTCCCCCTGGCCGCTTTGCTCGCGGGCTTGCTGTTTCTCTCGCCATGGCGCACGTTGCTGCTGACGCTCGGCCTTGGGATCGTTTGCCTAGTCGTCAGCGCGGTGCTGCTCGAGCACGCTTGCATTTGGCTTTCGCCGGTCCCCGCATTGATCACCTTGCTGGCGGTGTACCCGCTTTGGAGTTGGCGCCGGCTCGAGATGACCATGTGGCGCCTGCAACGCGAACTGCAGCGGCTGGCGGATGATGCCGATACGATGACGATCATCCCCGCGCGCCCGCGGCAGGTCCGCGGCGATGCGCTCGAGAGGCATATCGCGCTCGTCGAGCAGGCCGCCGACCGCATGCAGGACATGAAGCGCTTCGTCTGGGATTGCCTCAATAGCTTGCCTGAGCCGATCCTGGTCGCCGATCAGCACGGTTTGATCTGCGTCGCCAACAAGGCGGCGCGCGAGTGCTTCGACCGTATCGGCGTGTCGGTGCTCGAAGGCCGGCGCCTCACCGATGCGCTCGGCGAGATGAGATTCATCAAGACGATCGGGGCCGAGACGGTGTCGGACGCCGAATTGATCGCGCGTTGGCCCGAGGTGCTCGATCCGACCGACCTCGAACGCGTGTGGATCGTCAAGCGCGGCATCGAAGTGCGCGATCGCGCCGAGCGCGATTTCCTGCTGCGCTACGCGCGTTGCCGCAACGCGCGGGGCGAGGCGTCGGGCTATTGGGTCGTGGGCCTGGCCGAAGTCACGGCGCTGCATACGGCCGAGCAAGCCCGGGAAGATGCGCTGCGGCTGCTGTCTCACGATATGCGTTCGCCCCATGCATCGGTGCTGGCGTTGATCGAAGAGGAAATGGCGGTCACGCGTTCGGAGCGCGTGCGCACGTTGCTCGAACATATCGAACGCTACACGCGCCGGGCGCTGACGCTGGCGGACGACTTCGTGCAGTTGACGCGCGCCGAGTCGCAGGCTTACGTGTTCGAGCCCGTCAATCTCGCCGACGTGGTGCTCGACGCGAGCGACGAAATCTGGCCGCAGGCCCGTGCGAAAGGCATCTTCGTCGAGACGCATTTCGAAGGCGACGCGCACTGGATTCATGCCGATCGCTCCTTGATGACGCGTGCGGTAACGAACTTGCTGAACAACGCGGTCAAGTACAGTCCGACCGAGACAGTCGTGCTCGTCTCGGTGACGAACGGTGCGAACGACCACGTGCATTGCCGGATCGCCGACCAGGGGTATGGCATGACCGAAGACGCCAGGGCGCACTTGTTCGAGCGTTTCCGCCGCTTCCGGGCACCGGGGCAGCCGCATTCGCAGGGGGCGGGACTGGGCATGGCGCTCGTGAAAACCGTCGTCACGCGGCACGAGGGCGAGGTGGCGGTGGACAGCGAGCCGGGACGCGGGACCACGGTGACCGTATCGCTACCCAGATGGAACGGCGATGACTAGGCGAGCAATGACGACGCGACGAACACATCAGATGAAGACGATATTGCTGCTTGCGGCTTGTATAGCTGCGCTCTCCGGGTGCGCCGCAACCGAAACCGCTATCCGGGCGAAAGCCGTTCCGGGGTTCGGCGCGGGCGTTCGCACCTACGCGCTTGCGAACGCTTCGGGGCCGGCGTCGAACGATGCGGCCGATGCGGCAGGGCACGAGGATGGTTTCGCGCGGGCGGTCGCGCGCCGGCTGGCCGAGCTGGGTTTTAGCGCGGCGCCGGAATCCGGCGCGCGTTATCGGGTCGCGCTGTCATACGAGACGCGTCCGGCCGGGGTCGGCGTCGTTTATGCCGATTGCGCCGACGGCGCGCCGTGCGGCGTGGCGAACCCCGCGCCCGGCTTCGAATGGCCCGGTGCGAAAGCGTTCGTCCATTCGCTGACCCTGCGGTTCTTCGATCGAGCGGACGGCCGCGAGGTCTATAAAGTGAGCGCCGCCAAACGCGATCGAGACCCGCTGGGCACCGGCGATATCGATGATTTGGTCGCCGGCGCGCTCGCGCGCCTACCGTTCGCCGAACCCTTAACCGAACCGTTAGCCGCGGGGGGCTCCGGCGCCAGCCTAGGCAAGTCGGGCATGACCGATTGGAAGGTGACGCTGAGCAAGGCGGCCACCGATGCAGCGCCGCGTGTCACCCGCATTGCGCCGCTCCCGCGCTGACGATATCAGGCTGACTTCGGAGCCGAACGTCCGAGCCGGACGCCGGCGCGACGTTGCTTCGGCGCGACTCGTGCTTGTTGTCATTCTTCCGTAGAATGTGCCATGCGAAGCGTCGGCACGGCCGCGTTTGATGCGCGGCCGACGGCACAGCATGGGACCGAAGGAGACGAACCATGAATACGATAACAACCGCGCCGGCCGGCGATCCTCCCCAAGCCGTGCGCCGCATCACGCGCTGGTACGCGAGCTTCCTGCGAGTAGCGTTCGCGCTGCTGCCGGCTTACCTCATCGCGTATTTGTACTACTTTCAAAACCCCCGCCTGACATTCGAGGACCACTTATTCCACGAGGTGGCGATCGCGGCCGCGACGCTCGAGGGGCTCTTCGTCAGCTACGTGACCTGGCAGTGCTATCGGCTGTCGGGCGAGCCGATCTTGCGCTGGCTCACGCTGGGCTTCACGGGATTCGTCGTCGTCTACGCCTTGCACGGCGCGTTCACGCCGCTCGCGCACCACAATATGTGGCTGTTTTTGCTGTACGGCCCCGCATCTCGCCTCGTCATGGCGATTCTGCTTTTCGTGGGCCTGCTTTCTTACGCTTCGAAAGCCGACGCCGTCGAACGCCGTAGCGACCGCTTGATGTGGGGCACATGGTTCGGCATCTTCGTCGTGATCGATTTGCTCGTCGCCGTGCTCGCCAACTCGCCGGTCGCGGGCGCATTGGGCGTGCGGCTATCGCTCGAAGGCGGGGCCATGCTGATCTCGGCGCTGAACGTCGTTTGCCTCATCGTTCGGCGGATCCGCTCCCCGCTCATGCAAATCTTCGGCATATCGGTGACCGCGTTCGCCCTGTCCTCGCTGGCCTTCATTCTCGGCAAACCGTGGAATCATATGTGGTGGCTTGCGCATGCGATCTTCGCGGGCGGGTTCTTTCTGCTCAGCTACGGTATCGTCCAGGCGTTCCACACGACGCGCTCGTTCTCGACGATCTATAGCCAGGAAGAGTTGCTCGCTCGTTTGCGCGGGGAAATGGCCCGCACGAGCAGCGCGCTGCAAGAGTTGCAGCGCAGCAATCAGAAGCTCGAATCGCTGGCGGCCGTCGATTCGTTGACGGGGATCGCCAATCGGCGCACCTTCGTGCAACGGCTCGAGACAGAGGTCGGATTGGCCAACCGCGGCGGCGCGCCGTTTGCGTTGCTGGCCGTCGATGTCGACAATCTGCAGCGCATCAACGAGCGGTTCGGCGAGCAGGTGGGCGACGCGATTTTGCGTGCAGTCGCGACGGCTTGCGTCGATGCCATGCGTCCGCATCAAGGGATTGCGCGCGTGGGCGGCGGTGAATTCATGGGCGTGGTGCCCGGCGCCGCGCTCGATGCCGCGCTGATGATCGGCGAGCGTATCCGGACGGCGATCCAGTCGCTGCAATTCGACGGCGGCCAAGAGCGTTTCTCCGTGACGGCCAGTGTCGGCATCGCGCAATTCGGACCGGACGGGACGACAGTCGATGCGGTCATGCGGGCGGCGGGCGAGCGCTTGAAGCGCGCGAAGACGCACGGACGCAATTGCGTGATCGCTGTTTGATGATGGATGGCGTTTGCCCCGCCCGCACTCGCCGCGCCCGAGGGGCTCGTTAGCGCCGGCTTAAGGCTTCGTTAAGCCGGTCCGTGCGATGCTCGCTACGCATCCCTACCTCGGAACCGACGAACCATGCGCCTGCTGCTGATCGAAGACGATCGAATGATCGCGGAGCCCGTGCTCGACACGATGCGCCGGGACGGCTACGCGATCGATTGGGCCGAGGACGGCCGCGCAGCGGAGCTTTCGCTCGGCAACGGCGTATACGACTTGGTCTTGCTCGATCTCGGCTTGCCGAAGAAGGACGGCATAGCCGTGCTGCGCGCCTATCGCGACGCGGGCGGCGCGGCGCCGGTCATCATTCTGACGGCGCGCGACGCCGTGGACGAACGTGTGCGCGGCCTCGACACCGGCGCCGACGACTACCTCGTCAAGCCGTTCGACTTGAACGAGTTGGCCGCCCGCGTGCGGGCGCTCTTGCGCCGGCGCACGGGACAAAAACAGCCGGTCTACACGCATGGCGAATTGGCTCTCGATCCCGCCGCTCACGAAGTCACGAAGCACGGCGCGCCCGTCGCGCTCGTACCGCGCGAGTTCGCGCTTCTGCGGGCGCTGATCGAGGCGCCCGCCCGAGTGCATACGAAGGCGGAACTCGAAGAGAAGCTCTACGGCTGGGGCGAGGAGGTCGGCAGCAACACGGTGGAAGTGCACGTGCATAGCCTGCGGCGCAAGCTCGGCCCCGAGCAGATCGTGACCGTGCGCGGCGTCGGATATCGGTTGAGGCGCATCGAATGACGTCGATTCGGCGTTGGTTGCTCGGTTGGCTCATCTTCGGTTTCGCGGCGGCCTCCTTCGGGGCGGGCTACGCCATCTTCCGGACGGCGCACGAGGAGGCGAGCGAGTTGTTCGACTACGAACTGCACGCGGTGGCGGATTCGTTGCCGCCGAGCATGGCGGCGACCGCCCGGCCGCCCATGCATGACCTTTCGGACGACCGGATTGCCATTGCCGTCTGGAATGCGCAGGGCCAGCTCGTCTACCGCTCGGCGGGCGCGCCGGACATCGCATGGCTAGCCGAGGGGTTTCGTACGATCGAGCGGCACGATAAACATTGGCGCGTCTTCGGGCTGCGGCAGCCCGAGCGCTTTATCCAAGTCGCGCAGCCCGTCTCGGTGCGGGAAGCGCTCGCGCTGCGCCTCGCATTGCGGACGTTGTGGCCGCTCGGCTTGCTCTTGCCGTTGACGATTGCGCTCGTGCTATTCGTCGTGAGACGGGGGCTTGCGCCGATTCGGGCGTTGTCGGCGATGTTGTCGACGCGCTCGCTCGATGCGTTGGAGCCGGTCCGGCTCGCGGGCTCGGTGCCCGTGGAGATTCTCCCGCTCGTCGATGCATTGAACGACTTGCTGTCCCGGCTCAATGCGGCATCGAGCGCGCAGCGGACCTTCGTCGCCGATGCGGCGCACGAGTTACGTTCGCCGCTGACGGCCTTGAAGCTGCAATTGCAAGCCGCGCAGCGCAGCGGTTCGATCAAAGGCGAAGGCGATACGGTGCAAAGTATCGAGGCGCGGCTCAATCGCATCATCCGGCTCGTGCAGCAGTTGCTGACCCTCGCGCGCCAAGATGCCGAGTCGTCCGGCACGGCGTTGACCCCGGTTGCGTTGCGCCGCGTTGCCGAGCAGGCCGTCAGCGATTTTTCGCTGCTGGCGGAAGCGAAGTCGATCGACCTCGGATTGGAGGTCCTAGCGCCCGCAAGCGGGGACGACGCCTTCGAAGTTTATGGCGAACCCAATGCGTTGTCGGTACTGCTGAACAATCTGCTCGACAATGCGATCAAGCATACGCCCGAAGCCGGGCGTGTCGATGTCGTGCTGTCCCGCGATCGGGCGGGTATTTCGTTCGAAGTGAGGGATACGGGACCCGGCATTGCCGAAGACGAGCTTGCGCGCGTGTGCGATCGTTTTTATCGCGGCGCGGATACGCAAGGCGAGGGTAGCGGCCTCGGACTGGCCATTGCGCAGCGGGTGGCCGATCGGCACCACGCGCGCATTACATTACACAATCGCGCCGAAGGGCGGGGGTTGGCGGTGACGGTGTCGCCGCTCACCCCGGTGAACCCCGGCGCGCGACGCGATGGCACCTAAGCAATCGCTTGTAGTATGTTGCCGATACAGGGCATCGCTTCGCTCCGGCCCAACACTGCGCACCGCGCCATGACACCCAACAAACGCCGTCTAACGATTGTGCTGCTGATCATCTTGGTCGGCATCGCGCCTTTTATTTCGGTTGCCATTGCCGGTGCGATCGCCGATGCCCACGGATGCCGTCTCGACGAGGCCGGTATCTATCCCTGCGTCGTCGGCGGACACGATTTCGGCGAGCTGCTCGCCACGATGAGCATGGCGGGTTGGGCGGGATTGCTGACGATCCCCGCGGCGATTTCCGTGCTCATGCTGTGGGGGTTCGTCGAGTTGTTGCTCGTCTTTTTGCGCAAGTAGATTTCGCCCGCTTTGGGGCGAGCGGCGCGTCGAACAATCGCCGGCCGGTCAACAGTCGTTTGATTATCCGGCACTCTCTTCGTGCCGCTTGTATTGCGCCGCGAGCTTGCCTTGTTGATGCGGCGGCACCGGGTCGTAGTGGCTCAATTGGATGCTGTACTGGCCTTCGCCTCCCGCCATGGCATTGAGCCGCGATTGATACTCGGTCAACTCGGAGAGCGGCACCTTCGCCGAGACTGCCACTCTGTGGCCGCCGATCGGACGCGAACCTTGAACCTGAGCGCGCCTCGCGGATAGATCGCCCATGATGTCGCCCATCGCGGCTTCGGGGGCCGTCACCTCGAAATCGACGATCGGTTCGAGCAGGAGCGGCTGTGCCTTGAGTGCGGCGTCGATGAACGCTTTACGACCGGCGACGACGAATGCGACTTCCTTCGAGTCGACCGGATGGTGCTTCCCGTCATAGACCGTGACACGCACGTCTTGCATCGGAAAACTGGCTAGCGGTCCGCTCTCGATCGCCTGAAGGACGCCCTTCTCGACGGCGGGCATGAATTGGCCGGGGATGGCTCCGCCTTTGACCGCGTCCACGAACTCATAGCCGGCGCCGCGCGGCAGCGGTTCCACCCGCAGCATCACTTCGCCGAACTGCCCGGCGCCGCCCGTTTGTTTCTTATGGCGATAGTGTCCGTCGGCGGCGGCGCCGATCGTCTCGCGATAGGCGATTTTCGGCGGTCGAGTGATTACGGCAAGCTTATATTGGTCGGTCAGCCGCTCCAGCATGAGCCGCAGGTGAAGTTCCCCGAGCCCGCGCACGACGGTTTCGTTCGTCCCGGCCGGGTGTTCGATGCGCAAGCAGGGATCTTCGGCCGCCAGCTTTTGCAAGGTCTCCCAGAGACGCTGCTCGTTGCCGCGCCGCTCGGGTTCGATCGCAAGCGCGTAAATCGGATTAGGGAAATCGAGCGGGGCGAGGTGGATGTCGCCGTCCTCTTGCGCATCGTGCAGTACGGCGTCGTACCCGATCTCGTCTACTTTGGCCGTCGCGCAAATGTCGCCGGGGCCCGCGCTGGGGATATCGATATGGTCCTTTCCCTGCAGGCGCATCAAGTGCGCGACGCGAAAAGGCTGGCGCGCGCTGCCGATATAAAGCAAGCCGTCGCGCCGTACCGTGCCTTGGTGGATGCGAAAAACGGCCATTTTCCCGATATATGGATCGACGACGATCTTGAACACGTGCGCGAGCACGTGCTTGCCGGCGTCCGGCTGCGCTCGTACCGTTTGCCGGTGGTCATCGACGTCCCGATAAAACAGCGGCGGGTTGCCCTCCAACGGATTCGGCAATAAACGGACGAATATGTCCAAGAGTTCCTGGACCCCCGCACCCGTCGCGGCCGAGGTGAAGCAGATCGGAATCAGATGCCCTTCGCGCAGCGCTTGCTCGAACGGAGCATGCAACTGGTCGGGTTTGACCGCTTCCCCTTGCTCCAGATAAAGCTCCATCAAACCGGCATCGAGTTCGATGACCTGATCGATGAGGGCGTCATGCGCCGAGGCGACTGAGGAAAAGTCGGCATCGCCCGCGGGCGTGAAGAAGCAATCGACGACCGCATGCGCCTGGCGCGCGGGCAGGTTGATCGGCAAGCAAGACTTCCCGAACGCCTCCTGGATCTGAGCGACGAGAGCGGGCAAGTCGACCTTCTCGCCGTCGATGCCGTTCACGATGAGGATCGTGCACAGCTTGCGCTCTTTGGCCCACGCCATCATGCGGCGCGTGGTCATTTCGATTCCGGTCCGCGCGTTGATGACCACCGCAACGGTCTCCACCGCCGATAAGGCACTCAGGGAAAGACCTGAAAAGTCGGGGTAGCCGGGCGTGTCCAGCACATACACGCGCGTGCCTTGGTATTCGAGGTGCGCGACGGCGGAATTCAGCGAATGGCGATATTTGCGCTCGAGCGGATCGAAATCGCAGACCGTCGTGCCTCGTTCGATGCTGCCTGCGGCATGGATTGCGCCGCTTCGGTAGAGGAGCGCCTCGATGAGCGAGGTCTTGCCGCAACCCGCGTGGCCGACCAATGCGATGGTACGAATGGCTTCGGGTTGGTGTTCCATGGCCGCTCCCGTCCAGCGATCGCGATGGGGGCATTATTGGCGAAAAAGGCCGGTGCCGCTACCCGCACTGCTCCTATCGGGCGCGGATACGACCCTTCGCGTTCGCGAACGGCGGCAACGACAGCCGGGGCGACTTGCCCCATGGTCAAATGCTTCGGCAGCTTCGACCAATGGCCGAAGCGCGAGCCGTAAATTACGTCGGAGAATCCTGAGATCCAAGAAACTAAAACATTCTTAAATATCGGCGACTCGATAGATAACGAGGTTCGACTATTTTTGCTTCGCCGTTTTATGTCTGTCTAATTCATAACAAATGTTAATTTCAGCTTGTTGGATGAGTCGCGCAATATTGCGCGAGACGACTTCGCGGGTCTTTTCTCGTCGTGCCGTGGAGCGACTCCACTCACATGTTGGTTCGACGCGCGTGACTTTTGGAAAATGTGGAAAAATTCGCTGCAACTCTGATTTATAACAGGGGGTGAAATGCGTCCTTTCGCTTGACAGGCAATCAACCGCTTACTAAATTCCATTTAAAGTTATAATTTCGATAATGATCATGCGAATCGGGATGCATGACGTGGCGGGCAAGACGAAATGAACGCAATCACGTACTGGATGCCGTCCGCTAAAAATAAAAGAGCCTGCCGTTGCTGAGATGAGTCGGGCTCATTCGTATCTCGCGGCAGTCGTATTCCCGGAACGTGAACGCGGCAGCGAGTTGGGCTAGGCAACCGTGGCATCGATTGCGAGGCACCTCATGTATTGCGATTCGAAGCAACGCGGCAATCGCAGCAGTGCGCGCGGCGGGGCACGGGTGCGGCGATCGGCGCTGCATCGGCCCGATCCTCGGCGCCCGCTTCCGATTTACGCCAGGGAGACGGATATTTTTCTCCCATTCGCGAGGTACGACGGAAAGGCGCGCTCGCCGTCCTAACGCGTCGATTTATGCCTCATGTTTTGATGGTTCGGCCTTCGGGACCGAGGCCGGGCCGCACTTCGTAGTTTTCGCGAATGCGGCAGCGCACAAATATACAGATTTGTTGTTCATCGTCGCAATAGTGCGATTACTTGGTTTCTGAGCATTCATTCATTAAACAAAAACCGAGGGCGAGAAATGATCGATGCAGTGCGGTACGGAGATATCGTCGTGCTGGAAAGTTGCGAAAGCGACGAGCATTTGTTCCTAGGAATCGTTCCGCGAAACGCCGGTAGGCGTCACCCGTTGCAATTGACGACGGAGGTTGCCGAGCCGGACAAGTTTCCAGGCGCCGACTATCAATGGCGGGTGCTGCCGGTGGTTGGGGCAAAACGCAAATGGGGCGATCCAATCGCGTTCGCGGACCGCGTTCGCTTGCATATGGTCGACGACAAAGGCCAATCGCGGATGCTTTCGGTCAGCCATTTGGACGATCGCTCCATCATGGCGGAACGGCGGCCGGGGAGAATCGACTCTTGTACTTGGTGGCTGTCGTATTCGAATGAGTTGGCCGTGGGGCGAGACGGGCGAGTCACGCCGGCCGGCGACTTTGAGCCGCACGTGCAATACGGGACGGCCAATTACGTCACGCTCGTGAATCGAGCCGGATATCTTGGGGCGGTCGACGACCAGTATCGAATCCTGCGCAAGCGCACGACGCTGCTCGAAGATTTGCCGGAAAGGGGAAAGGCGGTTTGGTGGCGGTTGCATCGCTCGACGTCCGACGTCGTGCCCACGGTGCGACAGGAGGCCCGCTCAGGGATAGCGCAGCAAGCAGCGCCGCATTCGCTTTCGGTGGTTTGAGGGCTGCCGTGGCGGGGGCGGCCGCGGCCGCCCGGGCAGTGGATGTGGTTTGGGCACCGATATCCGGTGCGTACGATTAGCCGCGGTCTTCCTCGTCCGGCACCGCGGCGAGTTCCGCGAGCCAAGCATCGGCCGTCGAATCGCTCGGCGCGCGATAGTCGCCGCGCGGCGACAGCGAGCCGCCCGAACCCACTTTGGGACTATTCGGCAGGCACGTTCGTTTGAATTGCTGCCCGCCGAAGAAGCGCTGCACTAGAACGCCGAGCCAGTGCTTGATTGTGCCGATGTCGTAAGCGCGCTTTTTCTCATCGGGGATATCCGGCCATGACCCGCGCGTGACGTCATGCCACGCGGACCATGCGAGAAACGCGACCTTCGATGGCCGATAGCCGAAGCGCAGCAGGTAGTAGAGATTGAAATCCTGTAGCGAATAGGGGCCGACGGTTTCCTCGCTTCGTTGCATTTGCCCCGCCGCGCCGGGCGGAATCAGTTCGGGGCTGATGTCCGTGTCGAGCACGTCCATCAAGGCTTTGCTCGCTTGCTCTCCGAGCGTCCCCCACTGCGCGCTGCGGCGGACCATATATTCGATCAACGTCTTCGGCACGCTGGCGTTGACGCCGTAGTGGGACATATGATCGCCCACGCCGTAAGTGCAAAAGCCGAGCGCCAGCTCGCTAAGGTCGCCGGTCCCAACGACGAGGCCGCCTACCTGGTTGGCCAATCTGAATAAATGGCTCGTTCGCTCACCGGCCTGCACGTTCTCGAACGTCAAATCGTGCACGGGTTCGCCGTTCGCGTAGGGATGTCCGATATCGCGCAGCATGCGTTCGCAGCTCGGGCGAATGTCGATTTCACGTGCTTCGCAGCCCAGCGCCGCGACGAGGCGGCGCGCTTGGTCCAGTGTGCGCTCGCTGGTACCGAAGCCCGGCAACATGCAGGCGACAACGGCTGTGTTCGGTAACTGCAACGCCGTCACGGCGCGCATGCAAACCAGCAACGCGAGCGTTGAGTCGAGCCCGCCCGAGATGCCGATGACGAGCCGCGATACCTTGGCGGCACGCATGCGCGTCACGAGACCCTGCACTTGAATGTCGTAGATTTCGCGGCAGCGTTCGTCGCGATAGGCGGGATCCGACGGCACGTAAGGAAAGCGTTCGTACACGCGCTCGAGCGGTAGGCGGATCGTGCGCGGCAGGGCGGCCGCGACCGGAATCGTCCGGAAGCGCGCGCATTCGGCTCGGTGCGCATGCGCCGTGTCGCCGAACGTGGTTTGACGCATCCGCTCGCTCGTGAGCCGGTCCAAGTCTATGTCGGCCACGATGCATTGAGAGGCATCGAGAAAGCGGCGCGTTTGCGCGAGCGCATTGCCGTTTTCATAGACGATACCGTGGCCGTCCCACGCGAGGTCGGTCGTCGATTCGCCGTAGCCCGCCGCGCTATACGCATACGCCGCGAGGCACCGGGCCGATTGGCCGCCGACCAGTTCGCGCCGGAACTCCGCCTTGCCGACCGTCACGTTCGAGGCCGAGAGATTGAGCAAGACCGTCGCGCCGGCCAACGCCGCGAACGACGACGGCGGAATGGGCACCCATAAGTCTTCGCAGATTTCGATGTGAAAGGTCAGCATCGGTTGCTGCTCGAAGCGAAACAGCAATGCGTTGCCGCATGGGATGTCCGATTGCCCGAGCAAGGAGATGGACTCGTGCAGCAAGCGGTCGGCGCGTGCGAATTGCCGTGGCTCGTAGAACTCGCGATAGTTCGGCAGGTAGGTCTTGGGCACGACTCCGAGGATCCGGCCGCGCCGCACGACGACCGCGCAATTGAAGAGCAGGGTTTCGATTTCCAGCGGCACGCCGACGATACAGACGGACTCGATGTCGCGCGACGCGGCTAATACATCGTTCAGCGCGGCCAAACAAGCGTCGAGCAGGGCGCGTTGATGGAATAGATCGTCGCACGCATAGGAGGACAGGCCCAGTTCGGGGAATAGCGTCAAGGCGGCATGGCGCGCATCGGCTTCGCGCATGAGCGCAATCGTCTCTCTCGCGTTGGCCGCCGGATCCGCGACGTGGGACCGCGGCACCGCCACGGCAACGCGAGCGAAGTTATGACGGTACAAGTTGAAAAAGCTCGGCTCATCGCTCATGGCACGTTTCCTCGCTTGCAAGTTTCCCATCGACGATGCGGTGCGGCTGCACGATCTCGCCATCGGTACGCGGCCTATTAATAACAGATTGACTCGTTCGCCGCAGAGGCTCCCGCGGCGCCGGACGCGCCGGCCCCAATATCTAGCGCGATCGTATCGATATGCGGATTTGTCGTTGGACAACCCGAAGCGGGCCCCGATACGCTTCGGCGACGCCTGCTCTAACCCGCATGGCGCTTTTTTTGACTCACGACGCGAAAAGATCTTACAAAAATGACGAAGAACCACTCACTCAAACTCACCGCGGCTGCGGCGATCGGTGCGCTCGCCTTTGCCGGGAGTGCGCATGCGCAGTCCGCGATTACGTTGTACGGGGTGCTCGACGCGGGCATTGCCTATGTGCATAACGCTCAAGGTCCCAACGGCCGAAACCAGAGTTCGTTGTTCAAGCTTGGCAGCGGTAACACCTATGGCAATCGCTGGGGGCTGCGTGGCAAGGAAGACCTGGGCGGCGGACTCGCCACGATTTTTCAATTGGAAAACGGGTTTAACATCGCCACGGGCACGCTTGGCCAAGGCAGCCGCGAGTTCGGCCGCAAGGCGATCGTCGGTTTGACTAGCACATCGTTCGGCACGGTCACGCTGGGCCGGCAGTACGATCCGGTCGTGGACGTCGTTCAGCCGCTGACAGAGGATGCTTATTTCGGCGGGACCTTCGCGACGCCGGGCGATCTCGACAATTACGACAACAGCTTGCGTGTCAATAATTCGGTCAAATACATCAGCCCGCTTTTCGCCGGATTTCAGTTCGAGGCGCTCTATGCGTTCGGCGGCGTGGCAGGCAGCACGGGCAACGGTCAGACGTTCAGCTTCGGTGGCGTCTATTCGAACGGCCCGTTGGGCCTTGCCGCGGCCTACTTCCATGCGAACGGCGGCAATACGCTGACCAACGGATTGCGAGGCTGGAGCAGTACATCCGATACGCTATTCAATACGGCGATCAATTCGGGCTTCGGGTCGGCTCGGTCGATTCAGATCGTCCGCGCGGCGGCTCAATACGCGTTCGGCCCGTTCACGACGGGGATTTCGTATAGCAATACGCAGTACGGGGACGATGCGTTCTCGGCTTTCCGCACGACGGCTAAGTTCAATACGGGCGCTGCCTTTTTCAACTATCGACCGACGGCCGCGGTGCTAGTGGGCCTGGGCTACAACTACACGTCGCTGACGGGGCCCGCATCGGCGCATTACAACCAGGTCAACGCGGGGCTCGACTACGCGTTGTCGAAGCGCACTTCGCTCTATGCGCTCACCGGTTATCAAAGGGCAAGCGGCACGACGCTATCGCAAACGGGTGCGCTCGTGCCTGCCGTCGCATCGATCGGGTCGTACGGCGTCAATTCTGGGACCAATACCCAGTGGCTCACGACCGTGGGGATTCGGGCGAAGTTTTAGAGCGTCGCGCATCGGCGTCTACCAAGCGGGCAGTCGCGGTCGCTTGGCGTCACTTGGGACGAACTCGCGATCGCCAGCGGTATAAATCCGAGGGCTATGAAGACTTATCGGATGCCCGATACTTCGAAGGATCATCGGGCGTTACCGGGTCTCGCTCGTGCCGCTATCGCACGGCTGATTGACGACCGGACAAGAGCGGACTGAAAGGTGGCTGATATGCTACGCCCTGCATACAATCGTGAAGTCCTTCGAGGGAGAAATTCATGAGACCGTCTGAGGCACTAAGCCAGCACCGCGCGGATATACTGCGCATCGTCGCTGCCAACCGCGCAACCAATCCGCGCGTCTTCGGGTCCGTGGCTCGTGGGGAGGACGAAGACGGCAGTGACCTCGATATCCTCGTTGATCCGACGCCGGACACGTCGCTGCTTGATATCGGCGGGATTCAGTACGAGTTGCAGGAGCTACTTGGTGTGCCCGTTGACGTTCTGACGCCCAAAGCCATTTCGATCAAGTTCCGGGCGAATGTCTTGGCCCAAGCGGTCCCTGTATGAGTAAAGACAAGCTGCGTCTGTCTGCGTACCTCGAACATCCCCCGGCGTCAGAATAGTTGTCGTGTCGTCTGAATCTTAGACGAGGTCCGGGGGCGGTAGAATCGGCATGAATGAAAGCCTACTCA
>NZ_QUBS01000073.1 GCF_003390925.1 Trinickia diaoshuihuensis
GACGATCGGCCGGTTCAGCAGAAACTCGCCGCTTGAAATCGATCGCCGTCAATTTGTTCATACACCACTATTGACGTTAGCTCCTTCGCGGTCGAAGATATCCACATGTCGGTAACGGTTGGCTATGTCTTGCCTCAATTGTGTGTCGCCTATGTTCAGCCCGAGGCGCTTCGCGATGACCTCTGCGTCGTCGGGATGGGTCAGGTAGTGGAAGTCTTTCGATCCGGGCTCAGGTGATAGCAATTCGATGTCGGCGCTGACAATCACATCGCGTCCTGCCTCGAGGAACGCTGCATAAGTGGCGACATTTTCCTCGAGCAGGCTTTCGTTCATACCGAGATGCCCCAGTACGAATCCCGCCTTGATCACCACGCCATGCTTTCGAGCATTACTCAGCGCACGCAAATTCGCATCGTACATTCTCTGTGCCGCTGCTGCCGGGTCCCTATTCCGAAGCGGTTTGTTCAGTGCCTGCAGTGACCGCGCTGCACCCGCATCGACGCCCACGAATAGGATTCGGAAGCCGATATGGCGCATCGCCTTCAGGACTTGCTCTTTTTCCATCCCGTCAGCCCGTGCATAACCGACGAGCACCGGGCGTGAATCGGGCGGCAATGCCCGCCACCAAGCCGGGGGGGATTCCGCCATATCCAATATTAACCGGGCGAACGTCAGCGGTAGCTCGTCGGCAGTGACATACAAGTAGTCGTAACCGGCCTCCCAGGCCTGGCGAATGGCGATCCACGCCTGCTCGGCCGGCAGTTCGTTCTTCCACACGCCGCCGTATTGGATGGTGCAGAACGAACATGCATCGTCGCCGCTGAACTTGATACACCCGCGCCCGATTTCGACCGGAACGCCTTTGTGCACGCGCCGGCCCGTCAATGCCAAGATCCGCTGCCCTAGCCGGCGGTTGAAGTTCTTGGTGTAAATTGGGCTATGCGGTAACGTGCGATCGATCAGGTTGTAATCGATAACCCGATTCACGTCTTCGCGTATCTCCGGGTCGTAGACGATTCGGTCGGATTCCCAATGGACCAGTCCAGGATAGATGCCGTCCGCGCGAGTGTGCTTCCTGGCGAGAAGGTATTGCGCAAGACTTGAATAAACGTCGTTGCCGACAAAACCGCAATCGATCAATGTTCGATGCCGCACCAGAATCTGATTGCTTACTGCGGTAAAGTGATCGTTACCCAGTATGATCGCAATGTCTGGGTCGATTTCCTTGACGGCCGTCGCGATGCGAATGGCTGACTCGTAATTGGCCGTGATCGTACTCAAGCATACAGCCAGCGTTCGGGCAGCTCTGTCCCGGATCGCGGAGAGGATGTCCGGCAGGGCGTGGACCACGCCGTCGATGTATCGACTCTCAAGACGCGTCGTCGAATTTATATACGAGGCGAGCGATAAGATGCCGAGATGTGGGAAATTGGCCCAATCGGTGTGTTGAGTGCCCTTGGAAACAATGATGCCATTCGAGTCGTACGTATTCAGGTCGTTGCTATTTGGAGGGTTGATAAAGAATACGTCTGTACGCGCTTCGTTCATGAAGTCGCCCTCTTGATAATTCGCTAAGTCGTGGCTTGAATTGGTTGCTAATGGAGTGGTGCAGAGATTGCTGTACGATAAAAATAAAATAGAATGCATTAATTAATTATACGAATAAGCTATCAAATCATGAGCTACCAAATCTGGTGGTTTCGAATGTTTGATTGATGCTTATGGAATAAGCCGTTGCGTCCTCTTATCTAATCCACCGTTCACTGCGCGCGGCCCGAAAAGGCCCTTTGCGGGCATCGTGCTTGCGCCGCGACATCGAACCCCGCCCGAGCCGGTTTGCCGCCCCGCAGCCGGGAATGCGCCGATGCCCGCATCGGTTACCGCACCAAGACGCATCAGAAAGGAAAACGGTTATGTCCGAGCCTCAAGCGGGCGCTGAGTCGCCGCACCTCGACGCCGGTCAGCGCGAGCAGGCCGCGAGCCATTCGACGCCTCATCCGCTCGTCATCCATGAAGTCGTGCGCGAGGAAGGTGAGGCGGCCATGGAGCGCACCTTCTCGGCGCTCATGTGGTCCGCGCTTGCCGCGGGCATGTCGATGGGCTTTTCGTTCCTTGTTCAAGCGATGCTCGAAAGTGCGTTACCGCAGACGAGTTGGCGGCACTTGCTCACGAGCCTCGGCTACACCATCGGCTTCGTATTCGTCATACTCGGACGACAGCAACTCTTTACCGAAAGCACGCTGACCGCGGTGCTCCCCGTGCTCGTGCGCCGCGATCTGAAGACCGTGGGCAAGACGTTGAGGCTTTGGGCGATCGTGCTGTTCTTCAACCTCGTCGGTACGACCATCTTCGCGGCGATGTTGCAGTTCAAGGAAGTCTTTCCGCCCGACGTCACGGCGTCGCTCGTCAACGTGGCGCACGCGCCGTTCGCCGCGGGGTTCGCCGTCACAATCGAGCGCGCCGTATTCGCCGGTTGGCTCATCGCCCTGATGGTGTGGCTCTTGCCGAGCGCGCGTTCGGCGCGCCTGCTCACGATCTTGCTCGTGACGTATACCGTGGGCGTGAGCCGGCTCACGCACGTCATCGCGAGTTCGGCCGAGGCGGCCTACGCCGTGATGGTGGGCGTGGCCCCCGTGTCCGATTACTTCCTCGTTTTTCTGTTGCCGACGCTGATCGGCAACGTGATCGGCGGCGTGTCGTTAGTGGCCATCGTCAACCACGCCGCTATCGCGCCGGAGATCGTCGATGAGCGCCGGCGAGACTGAGCGGTGACAAACTAAAGACGATTTTTTTAAATTTTCGTGAATATTTTTTGTGGGAGGGTGTTCGATGCTTCCCCCGCGTCGGGACGCAATGGGGTGGGGAACGCTCGAATCGAACACGTAGGAGAAGGACGTAGTGAACGGCTTCGACCATGCAGTTTTGACTTTCTTGACGCAACACGCGTTTCACGCCGCTTTCATCAACCGCGCCATCCGGGCGATGACGGAGTTTTACACCATCAAAGGGCTCGTGTTGATCACGGGGATCTGGTGGATATGGCTTGCACCGAGCCGGCAGGGCAAATCGAACCGCGAGATGGTGATCGCGACGGTCGTGAGCGGCTTGCTCGCGCTGCTCGTCGGCAGGTTGATGGCCCATTACCTGCCGTTCAGGATCAGACCGATCGACGACCCCAGCGTGCATCTGCATTTTCCCGAAGCGACGCACACGGAATCCACGCTGCGGTTCTGGAGTTCTTTCCCGAGCGACCACGCGATGATGTGGGGCGCGATTGCAACGGGCATCTTTCTCGTCTATCGCTTCGTCGGTCTATTGGCGCTGCTTTATACGGTGCTGTTTATCCTGCTTCCTCGCGTCTATCTCGGGCTGCATTACCCCACGGACGTCGTCACGGGCTTGGTGCTCGGCTTCGCTTTGACATGCTTGATGACGCGCCCCGTCGTCCGCGAACGGGTCGCCGCGCCGATTTTGCGCTGGATCGAGCGGTTTCCCGCGCCGGGTTATACGTTTGCATTCATCCTGTGCTTTGAGATGATCACCCAGTTCGACGATCTCCGAGTCGCGACCGACGCCATCAGGAAGGCGCTCTGAGCCAAGGCGCCATATTGCGTCTCCCGGCTCGAACCCCTAAAGTATCGAGTCGTTGCGCTGCCGGGATTCGCCTATTCGTCCCGGCGCGCACGGGAGATGGCATTCCTCCTTGAACCGCCCCTTGGGCTGATGATGCCTACCATTCCCGAGCCGGAATCGGTAGGCGTTCGCTCGCTCGGCGCCGCCTTCCGGTTCGATTAAAAACACGATACGAACCTGGACCTCCGTTGTGATTTACTCGATTCTCTCCATTTTTATCGGCGCCGGCTTGGGTGCATTGCTGCGCTGGGCGCTGAGCCTGGGCTTGAATGCCGTATTTCCCGCTATCCCGCTCGGCACGCTCGCATCCAACCTCATCGGCGGTTTCCTCATCGGTATCGCGGCCGTGTTTTTTACGGTAAAGGCCGGATTGCCGCCCGAATGGCGACTATTCGTCATCACAGGTTTCATGGGCGGATTGACGACGTTTTCCACGTTCTCTGCGGAAGTGGTCACCGCGCTCGCACAAGGTCAACTGGGCTGGGCGCTGGCCGAAGCCGCCGTGCACCTCGTCGGTTCGTTCACGCTGACGGCGCTCGGGATGTGGATGGCCCGGATCTGGCTGATCGCGGCGTAAGGCAGGGGGCGCGCACGGTTCGAGGAAGGCGCGGCCGTTGTAGCGGCGCTCGGGGCGAGGGAGAATCGAGAGCAACGCCACCTCAGCGTTTGGAGGCTTTATGCAAGCCGAGCAATGCGTGCTGTTGCGCTTCTACCTTCATGAGAATCACCGGCTGAAGGGCAAGCTGCTGTGGGAATGGTTGCTTTGCTGCGCGAAGGAACTAGGCATCATGGGCGGCTCGGCGTTCCGAGCCATGGCCGGCTACGGCGCGCATCGCGTGTTGCATGAAGACCGGTTTTTCGAGTTGCAGGGCTCGTTGACGGTCGAGGTGGAGTTTCTCGCCACCGAGGCACAGGCCCGGCAACTGATCCACGTGGTCGCGCAGGAGAAGGTGCGCGCCGTTTATACGGTGATTCCGGCCACGTTCGGCGTCATGGGGCCGGACACGTGACCGGAGGGCGGCGAGCCGCCGGTGATCAGATTCCGAATAGCGTCAGCGACACGGCCAGCCGCGTGACGACCATCAGCAAGACCTGCACGATGACGAACAGCAGGATCGGCGATAGGTCGATGCCGCCGAGATTGGGAATCACGCGCCGCAGCGGATTCAGAAACGGCGCGGTTAGCTGATACAGAATCGGCATCGCGGGCGAGTGCGGATTGAGCCATGACAGCAACGCCATCAAAATCGTCAGCCAGATGACGAGATTGAGCGCCCATTTGACGAGCGTCAGCACGGCGACGATCGCAATGATGGGGGCCGCCGCAAGCGGATCGACGCCTGCGATCGCCACCATGGCGACAACGTAGACGATTGCCGCGAGCAGCGCCGCGACGATGCTCGCGACGTCCACGCGCCGGGCGTTGGGCAACGCGCGTCTGAGCGGCAGCACGAGCCAGTTCGTCGCCTGGAAGATGGCGTTCGACACGGGGTTGTACGGCGGCAGGCGTACGACCTGCATCCACGCGCGCAAAATCAGCGCGGCGCCGAACAAGGTGAAAACGGTATTGAGCAGAAAACGGGCGATATCCCCGAACATCTTCGATCCTTTCCTTCTTTGAGTGTCCTGCGCGGTATGCCCCGCACGGGTGCATGCCGTCGAAACGACTAGCCGGCGCGCGCGGCGCCGGTCAAACGGTCAACGGTCAAACGTTTATCACCGCCTCGCTGATCAAAATCTGCGGGACGCTGTCGGTGTAATTCGGGATGTCGGCGACGAGCTCCGCCGCGACCGGTTCGAACACCTGCTTAAACGCTTCGACTGAATCGAACAGAAAGTGACCGGCCGCCACGAAGCCCGGCGCCGAGTTCGGCTCGCCGCCGCCCAACCCTCTGTCGACGGACCATCCCTTCAGCGCCGATCCGAAATGCTTGGCCGCGAGCGGCATATGCCGCGTGCAATAGTACTCGACGTCGAAACGGACGTTTTCTCGATACGGATAGAGGATACTGACCTTGATCATTTTTGCGTTCTCGTCAGGTTATTGAATCGAGCCGGCGGCTCGACGGCGCCGGTCGTCACCATATCACGGCTTACGACGCGCTCGCACCTCGCGCGAACGCGCGCTCGAGCGTGGCTTGCGTCACATCGCTCATGGCATCGAGCGACGGCGGCGGGTGCTCGCGACGGCGTGCCAGCGAAAGGGCGCGGCGTGTCATCAGCGCGTAGAGCATCGCATGGTCCGCTCCAAGCGATTCGAACGAAGCCAACTGGCGCTCGAGCAGCGCTGCGTCGCCGCGCGAAACGGGACCCGCCAGTGCGCCGACGAGGCCCTTCGCGCGTGCCGCCTGCACGGTGCCCCCGAGCATGGGCAGCAGCGCTCGCAGCGTTTGCGCTTCGTCGAACCCTAGCGTGCGCCAAATGTCGGCCGCTTCGGCCAGAGCGGCCAGAGCGAAGCTCGCCGCGTAATGCGCCGCGCCGTGATAGAGCATCCGGTGTGCCCCCGCCAGCGTCAGGACCGCGCAGCCCAGCGCGCGCGCGAGCGCGCCAAGCAGGGCGGCCAGCTCCGGGTCCGCTTCCACGGTGATGGAGCAGCCGGCGATCCGTTCGACATCTGCTTCGTCGCCGCTAAACAAGTAAAGCGGGTGGAAGCCGCCGATCCGCGCGCCTTGCGCGTGTGCGCCGGCCAGCACGTCGACGCTCGTCGCTCCGCTGCAATGAACGAGTGCGATCGAGTCTTGTCGACCCGTGGCGAAATGGAGACTGTTGGCGATCGTACCGATGTTGTCATCGGGAACCGCTAAAAAGATAACGTCGGCGTTGTCCACGACGGCTTGCGCATCGGCCACCGCGCGGCAGTGCGGGAGGGCGGCGGCGAGTTGCGCGGCGGAGTGCGGCGAGCGCGAGGTCACCGCCTGCACCGCGTAGCCCGCCCGCGCGAAGCCCGCGGCCAGGCATCTGGCTAGACGGCCCGCGCCGATGAATCCGAGTCGAGGAGTAGCTGAAAGCGGCATGGTCAAACGGGACGAGACGCGTACGTGTCTCGTCCGACCGTAGTGACGAAGCCGCCAGTATCGCGCATCGGCGCCCGCGTGGGATGACCCGATGCGCATACATTGTCGCGTGCCGTTCCGCAACGGGGGTTCGTGCCGATTCTCGCCGATGCGTTTCGGCGTGGTATTAAAGAGGCGCGGCCTGGCGTCTCACAGGCGGCACCGGAGGTACGCGTTTCGTTCTTCGCTCTTGCGTCGCAGCCATGCATGGGAGGTCACGATGAACGTTTTTTCATACCGTAAGCATTTACGGTTTCTGAGCCGCGCTCAACGCCGGCTTTGGTGGGATCAAAAGAAGCGGCTGACGCCGCGCGTGAAAATAGGCGAAGCCTACGTGCCTCCGAGCATCACGCGCGAATTCACCTACGTAAAGGTCGGATGAGGTCGCCCGTGCGACTCGATCCGGGTGGGCGGGGCAACGGGCCTCGCCCGCCATTAATTTGTAATTAAACATTACCGACGATGGCCGGTCGCTCGCCGTTCGAGCGGTAAAAATTCACCCATCGTCCCGGCCGACCGGTGGTCGAGCCCGGTCCGCATGGTCCCTCAGCCCCGCCTGCATTGCAATTTGCAACAAATGCCGAGCCCGTTCGGGCCGCTTTTTCGATACATTCGAAGCGTAGGATGCAGTCGTGCCGCTTGATGAATTGGCGAGCCGGCCGCACATTCGCCAGAGGAACAGTATGAAAAAGCTCGCTTCGTTGATCGCCGTCGCAGCATTGAGCGCGGGGTTCGCCGCGACGGCGCAGGCGCACGTGTCGATCGGCGTCGGTATCGGCGTGCCGATCGCGCCGGCCTATCCGGTCTACGCGCCGCCGCCGCCCGTCTATTACGAGCCGCCGCCGCCCGTCGTCTATTCGCCCCCGCCCGTCTATTACGCACCGCCGCCGCCGGTCGTGGTCGGTGGCTATTGGGGAGGCGGCTACTACCACCATCGTTACTGGCATCATCATCCGTACTATCGCGGGTGGTAAGGGGCGGATGAACGCCGAGCGCTCGTGCGATGGCGCGAGCGGCGCATGATCTCCGACGGCGCAACGCCGGCTCTTCGCCGCGTTGCGCCGTCGGCGTTTACGGCACGTCTCTAAATCGATCCGTCTCAGATCGAGGCGCGTGCGGTGTGCGCGATCAAGTCGCGATAGCCGCCCACGATCACGCTATAGGACAAGTACGCGAACAGCAGCGCCGAGACGATGTGGCATCCGCGCAGCAACGAAGCGCCGGCCCGTTTGCGCCCCTGGCTCGCCAGCGTGCAAATGAAGACCGTCCATGCGAGTCCGCCCAGAAAGAAGCCGCCCAGAAATAACGATGCGGTGCTCGTGCTGGTCGCGCCGGCTTTGGCGATGAGCGCGCCGCCCACGGCGGCGAACCACAGAATGGCCGACGGCGAGGACATCGCCAGCGCCGCGCCGCGTGCGAACGCGTGCAAGGGGCTTGCCTCGGGTTCATCGGTGAGGCTTTGGGCGGCGGCGCGCGGCGGCGACAGCGCCTCGCGCGCCATTTTCCACGTCAAATAGAGCAGCATCGCGGCGCCCCCGAGCCATACGACCCAGCGCACGGTGTCGAATCGCAGCAGCGCCGACATACCCGCAAGCGCCAAGGTGGCATAAACGAGATCGCCGATGCAAGAGCCCAAGCCCAGCCAGAAGCCCGGCCGGAAGCCGTGCGAGAGCGTGCGGGAGAGAATCGCGACGTTCACGATGCCGATATCGAGGCACAACGATAGCGACAGAAAAAATCCGTTGGATAAAAGCGAGACCGGTTGCATGTCGGGTACGGCGAATGAATAAAAAATAGCGTTGAAGGCCGGCGCTCGCGTTTAGGCCATCTGGCGCGCGAGCGCGAGGTTGACTTCGATGCGCCCGACCTCCAGCCCCACGGTGTTTTGGATCGAGGGGGCTCGGAAGCGATCGAGTTGGGCGCGTTGCGCCGGCGTGCCGATCCCGAGTTGATGAAGCAGTTCGGTGACGACGGCGGTCAGAATCGCGCCGTTGCCGTCTTCGACCTTCGCCGCGACGCCGATCGGCCCGTCGACGTCCGCGACGCCATGCGCGCCGGCGCGTACCCCGAGCCCATAGCTGCCTTCGGCGCCCACTTTCCCGACGACGTTGCCGTCGAACGCGCTCATCAACGCGGTGCAAAAGCGGCCTTCCCCGGCCACGAGTTCGGGGTGCGCCGTCATCGCGCGATAGATGCGCGCGAGCGCGACTTCGCGCGGCGCCGTGGCCTCGCTGTCCGACACGGTGCGATCGGCCGCGGCGGCTAGCTTGGCGAACAGGCGCGCGAGCCCTTCGAGCGCGAAGCTCGGGGTCGGCAAGTTGCAGCCGTCGATGCCCCAGGCGATTTCACCTTCGTCTAGTTCGACCAGCTCGGCCATCGCGCGCTTCACGCGCTGCTGCAAAGGGTGGTCGGCAAGTTCGTAATCTTTCGTCTGCTGCCCGATGGCCAGGGCCGCCGCAAGCATGCCGGCATGCTTGCCCGAACAGTTGCTGCAAACCGGCGTCGGCACGAAGTCGCGCTTGATCCAGTCGCGCTGGACCGCTTCGGAGATCGCCGGATGCCCGCCGCAGCGCATCTGCGCTTCGGTTACGCGCGCCTTCGCGAGCATGGCCCGCGCGCGGGCGATATGGCGTTCCTCGCTGCTATGCGAGGCGCACATCAGCGCAAGGTCCGCGTCGTCGAAGCCGAAACGCTCCAGCGCGCCGGTTTCCAACACCGCCAACGCTTGCGCGGGCTTGACGGCCGAACGCGGCAGCGTCAGGCGCCGTGGGTCGCCGTAGGCGTACAGCAAGCGGCCGCGCCCGTCGACGACGGCGACGTGCACCTGATGCCGGTTCTCGACGGCGGGTCCACGATAGGTCGTGACGGCGGCTTGGAAGGCGGGCGAAGCGGTCATGATCGGCATCATCCTCGAAGGTTCACGATAGCGGGCATGCCGCGGAGCTAGCGGCCCAGTCCGAGGCGTTCGTACAATGCGTCGATGCGCGTTTTCACGGCGGCATCCATCGCGATGGGGCGGCCCCATTCCCGGTCTGTCTCGCCGGGCCACTTGTTGGTCGCGTCGAGCCCCATCTTCGAGCCGAGGCCCGCTACCGGGGAGGCGAAGTCGAGATAATCGATCGGGGTCCGGTCGACGAGCACGGTATCGCGCACCGGATCGACGCGCGTGGTAATGGCCCAGATCACCTCTTTCCAGTCGCGCACGTCGACGTCTTCGTCGACGACGACGATGAACTTCGTATACATGAATTGGCGTAAGAAGCTCCACACGCCGAACATCACGCGTTTGGCGTGTCCGGCGTAGCTCTTCTTCATCTGGACGATCGCCATCCGGTAGCTACAGCCTTCGGGCGGCAAATAAAAATCGGTGATCTCCGAAAACTGCTTTTGCAACAGCGGCACGAACACTTCGTTCAGCGCGACGCCGAGCATGGCGGGCTCGTCGGGCGGCTTGCCGGTATAAGTGGAGTGATACACGGCGTCGCGGCGCATGGTGATGCGCTCGACGGTGAACACAGGAAACCACTCCTGCTCGTTGTAGTAGCCCGTGTGGTCGCCGTACGGCCCTTCGAGCGCGTGTTCATAACGGGCCGTCGCGTTTTGCGACGGGCGGGGAGGAGCGCCCGCCGGCAACGCGCCGGGCTCGCCTTCTTGCGGATAGATGAATCCTTCGAGGACGATTTCGGCCCGCGCCGGCACTTGCAACGTTTCGAGCCCCGGGGTCAGGCATCGCGCGAGTTCGGTACGCGCGCCGCGCAGCAGTCCCGCGAATTGATATTCCGACAAGGTGTCGGGCACCGGCGTGACCGCGCCGAGCATCGTGGCGGGATCGGCACCGAGCACGACGGCTACGGGGTAGGGCTTGCCGGGATTGGCCAGCGCGAATTCCCGAAAATCGAGCGCGCCGCCGCGATGCGCGAGCCAGCGCATGATGAGTTTGTTGCGGCCGATCAACTGCTGGCGGTAGATGCCGAGATTTTGGCGCGGCTTGTTCGGTCCACGCGTGACGGTCAGCCCCCAAGTAACGAGCGGGGCGGCGTCCCCGGGCCAGCAGGTCTGAATCGGCAACCGGGCCAGGTCGACGTCGTTACCTTCCCACACGATTTCCTGGCAAGGCGGCGAACTGACGGTCTTGGGCCCCATGTCCCACACCGCTTTGGCGAGCGAAAGCAGCTTGCCCGCATCCTTGAGGCCTTTCGGCGGTTCGGGTTCCTTGAGCGTGGAGAGGAGCCGGCCGACGTCGCGCAGCGAACGCAGCGCCGCGCCTTCCTCGGCGGCGGCGGTCTCGTCGATCCCCATCCCCAGCGCGATCCGGCGCGTCGTGCCGAACAGATTGCCGAGTACGGGAATCGCGTGCCCGGCCGGCGCATCGAACAGTAGCGCGGGCCCGCCGGCGCGCAGCACCCGATCGCACAATTCGGTCATCTCCAGCACCGGCGACACGCTTTCCGGCACGCGCCGCAGCTCGCCGAGCGCCTCGAGGCGGCCCATGAAGTCCCGCAAGTCCTTGTATTTCATAAGTTCGATCGTTGAGCTACCGGCGCTGAGCGTAGAAGTCGGCGCCGAACAGCCGACGATTTTACCTGCGCGCGGCAAGCAAGTTGATTGAAGGTCCGCATCGCAAAATGGTGGAAACGCGCATGGGGCATGGTTATCGGCCGTTTCAAGGCGTTCCTTAATTACATTTTGTTATGGGTTTGAGTTTTTGTAGCATTGACGATCTATAAAAGCCTGCTAGAATCCGTCCCACATTGGCTGCGGGGCCAAGCAGTTTGAGTAAGTTGACTGCCCTCGATCCAGCTCGCGACGCGAAGTATCGCGTCACCGTTCGCCGCCCTGCACGGCGCTTCAACGGTCTATTGGTCTATTAGTTGTCATCCGCCGGCGCGTTGACGCCGGCTTTGCGTGAGAGCCACTGTGCGCGTGTCCGATGGCATGCCGCCGGTCCTTTTGCTCCGATGTGGCTCTCCACACGGTCCACTGCTGCCACGCGCGGTAGGGTGCCGTATCCCGGCGTCGCCGCGGTCCCAACCAAGGCCCGCGACGCCTTGGCTCTCTCGATAAGGCGCTTCGTGCGCCGGTAGTCTCCATCGAGGCCGGGCCATGCTCAATGGGAGAACTGAATGAATACTTGGTTATCGTGGCGTTCCGAAGGCAGCTTAGGCGCGGCGGTGCGAGTTGCACTGCGCCGGGGAACGCGTGTCAGTCACCATCTGTTCAGCATCGTCGGCGTATGTGCCGTCCTCTGCGGTCTCGCGCTCTGGCTGCTGCCGACCGTGCGCGGCACGTTCGCGGCGCGCTTGATGCCGTTCATCGAGGCTGCCGTGCAAGCGGGTCCCGCGCGGCTGCTGAGCGGCCATCCGCTGCCCGGGTTCGGGCCGGCGGCGCCGGAAGGCTCCGACGAAGCGCCGACGCTCGACACCGCCCGTTACGACGGCGCGTTCGACGGAAGCGGCGCGAGCGGTCTGACGGTGGCCGCGACGCCCTCCACGGATCTGCATTTGCCGACGAGCGTTACGCCGTCGAACTTGTTCTTGCTGGCGAAGATGATTTCGTCGCAGCCGGTCTCGCCCGATGCGCGCGACGATCGCGTGCTCGTATCGGCGCGCGAGCAGGCGCTCGTGACCTCGTATTTGGCCAGACGCTACCACGTCGCTCAAGAGCCCGTCGGCGAACTCGTCAAAGCCGCGTTCGATACGGGCCGTCAAGTCGGGCTCGATCCGTTGCTGCTGCTCGCCGTCATGGCGATCGAGTCGGGCTTCAATCCGTATGCGGAGAGCGGCGTCGGTGCGCAGGGCCTGATGCAAGTCATGTCGAAAGTGCATTCGGACAAATTCCAGTACTTCGGCGGCCCGGCCGCGGCGCTGCAGCCCGCGGCGAACATTACCGTCGGCGCGGTCGTGCTGAAGGATTGCATCGCGCGCGGCGGTTCGCTCGCCGACGGCCTGCGCTTGTATGTGGGTTCGACCTCGCCGGACGACGGTGGCTACGGCGCCAAGGTGATGGCCGAGCGCGCACGCTTGCGCGACGTTGCACGCGGCCGCCAAGTGCCGATCAACGCGCCGCAAGCGCCCCAGGCGCCGCAAAAGCAAGTGGTGGTGGCCGCCAAGCGCGTGCAGGTGGCGCTCGAAAGCAATCATCCCGCTTCCGTGCAAGCCAAGGGCAGTGCGGCGAATTCGGCGACGGGCACATCGGACGACGACGCAACCAATACGAGCGCCGCCCACCATGGCGCCGCGACGGAACTCGGTGCGTAGCGCGTCTCGCGTCCCGATAAAAAAAGCACCCGCGTGGGTGCTTTTTTTTCGCGTCGAGCCGACGAAGCCGGCTGCTATCGTCCGAATAGCCGTGCCAGGCGTTCCACCGCTTCTTCGAGCGACGCGTAAGCCGTCGCATACGACAAGCGAATGTAATCGCGCGGCGCATGCCGGCCGAAGTCGAGCCCAGGAACGAGGACGACCCCCGCTTCGTGGAGCATGGCCTTCGTGAGCGCCGCGCTGTCGCCGGCCGCCGGATGCGAGACGCCGCGGCAATCCGCGTAGACATAGAACGCGCCGTCGGGGTGAACCGGCACCTTGAAGCCGAGCCTTTCCAGCGCGGGCACGATGAAATCGCGCCGGCGCTTGAATTCGAGGCGCCGCCCCTCGTAGATGCCGATCGTCTCGGGCTCGAAGCAGGCGAGCGCCGCATGTTGCGCGAGGGCCGATGCGCAGATGAACAGATTCTGCGCGAGCTTTTCGAAGGCGTCGACCATCGACGGCGGCACGACGAGCCAGCCGAGGCGCCAGCCCGTCATGTTGAAGTACTTCGAAAAGCTGTTGACGGTGACCACATCGTCGCCGAACGACAGCGCCGATACGGGGCGCGCGTCGTACGAGAGTCCCTGGTAGATTTCATCGACGATCGTGAAGCCGCCGCGTGCGCGTACCGCTTTGACGATGCGTTCGAGCTCGGCCGGCTCGATCGAGGTGCCGGTGGGATTCGACGGCGATGCCAGCAGCACGCCGCGCGTTTGCTCGCCCCACAGGCGTTCGATGTCGGCGGCCGTCAACTGGAACCGCTCCGCCGGTCCGCTCGGCACGAGCACGGGTTTGCCTTCCATCGCCGCGACGAAATGGCGGTTGCACGGATAGGACGGATCGGGCATGAGCACTTCGTCGTCGCGATCGACGAGCGCGGCGCAGGCGAGCAGCAAAGCCGCCGATGCGCCGGCCGTGATGACGATGCGCGCCGGATCGACGACGAGCCCATAAGTGCGCTGGTAATAAGCGGCGATCGCTTCGCGCAGCGGTGCGATGCCGAGCGCGCCCGTGTATTGCGTGACGCCGCGCCGCAACGCCTGCGCGGCGGCCTCGACGACGGGCTCCGGCGCCGTGAAATCGGGCTCGCCGATCCCCATATGGATAATGTGGCGCCCCGCCAATTCGAGCTGCCGTGCTTCCTTGGCCAGCTCCATGACGTAGAACGGAGCGATGGCGTCTACACGCGACGCAAGCTTCGTGAGCGGTTCTGCAGCGATGTTCATTCTAAGGGCCTGTTGTTCCGGATCCGATCGGCGCGGCCGCGGGTCACGCGTCCGCGCGAGCGAAACGGCAGGCGAGGGTTCACCGGTTGGTTCGCCCCGCCTGCGATTCGGTGGCACGCAGCTTCAACGCGAGCTTATCGAGCACCCCGTTGACGTACTTATAGCCGTCCGAGCCGCCGAACGTCTTCGCGAGTTCGACGGCTTCGTTAATGACGACGCGATACGGAATTTCCACGTGATGCTTGAATTCGAACGCGGCCACGAGCAGCACGGCTCGCTCGACGGGCGAAAGCTGTTCGATCGGCCGATCGAGGCAAGGCGCGAGCTCGGCAGAGAGTTCGGCGTTATCGCGGATCACCCCGTGCAGCAATGCATCGAGGTGCTCCTGATCGGCTTTGTCGAACCCTTGCGCCCCACGCAATTGGGCGTCGATCTCACCGGCGGGCGCACCCGACAGCAGCCACTGATACAACCCCTGCGTGGCTAGTTCGCGGGAACGTCGGCGGGCGCTCTTCATGCCTCGTCCTCTTGCTCTTCGTCCTCATCCTCGTCTTCGTCGCCACCCAATTGTTCGAGCGCGACCGACAAGTTCGCCATTTCGACGGCGACGCGCGCGGCGTCGCGGCCCTTTTCGGTCATGCGCGCGACGGCTTGTTCGTCGGTTTCCGTCGTCAGCACGCCGTTGGCGACGGGAATGCCGAAGTCGAGTGCGATGCGCGAGACACCGGCGCCGCTCTCGTTCGAGACGAGTTCGAAATGATAGGTTTCGCCGCGGATCACGGCGCCGAGCGCGATCAACGCATCGAACTGGCCGCTTTCGGCGAGCTTTTGCAGCGCGAGCGGGATTTCGAGTGCGCCCGGCACGCTGACGAGCAGCACGTCTTCGCCGGCCACGCCAAGGCGCTCGAGTTCTTCGACGCAGGCATCGGCCAGCCCGTTGCAGACCGGTTCGTTGAAACGCGATTGCACGATGCCGACACGCAGGCCGTCACCGTCGAGGTTCGGTTGGTATTGTCCGATTTCCATAAGAGGTCCGTAGAAAGTAGATAAGAAGCGCTAGGTGCTGCGGGCGATTATGCGCCAGGCCGCACGGGTGCGCCCGGCATCGGCACGAAACCCGTCACTTCGAGGCCGTAGCCCGACATGCTGCCGAGGCGGCGGGGGTTCGACAACACCTGCATTTTGCCGACGTTCAACTCGCGCAGAATTTGCGCGCCGACGCCGTAAGTCTTGAAATCGACCGGCCGGCGTTTCAGTTGGGCCGCTTTCTCCTGCTCGTCGAACGCCTTGAAGACGTCGATGAGGTGATCCTTGCTGTCGCTGCAATTGAGCATGACGACGACGCCGAGGTCGCGCTCGGCGATTTCCTTCATCGCGGCGTCGAGCGTCCACGAGTGCGTCGAGGTGCCCACTTCGAGCAGGTCGAGCACCGATAGCGGCTCGTGCACGCGCACGGGCGTCTCCCGGTCGGGCGAGGGCGTGCCGCGCACGAGCGCGAGATGAGGGGAGCCGCTCGGCTGGTCTTGGTACAAGATCGCGCGGAATGCGCCATGGGCCGTTTGCATCGTGCGCTCGGCCACGCGCGTGACGATGCACTCGGTGCGGCTGCGGTAATGGATCAAATCGGCAATGGTGCCCAGTTTCAAATTATGCTGCGCCGCGAATTCCATCAGGTCGGGCAGACGCGCCATCGTACCGTCGTCCTTGATGACTTCGCAGATGACGGCGGCGGGCGTGAGGCCGGCCAGCGCCGTCAGATCGCAGCCCGCTTCGGTGTGGCCCGCTCGCACGAGCACGCCGCCGGGTTGCGCCATGATCGGAAAGACGTGGCCCGGCTGCACGATGTGTTCCGCACGCGCATCGCGCGCCACGGCCGTGGCGATCGTGCGCGCGCGATCGGCCGCCGAAATGCCCGTGGTGACGCCCTCGGCCGCTTCGATGCTGACGGTGAACGCGGTACCGTACTGCGTGCCGTTACGGTAGGTCATGAGCGGCAAGTTCAATAGCTTGCAGCGCTCTTGCGTCAGCGTCAGACAAATGAGGCCGCGGCCGTAGCGGGCCATGAAATTGATCGCTTCCGGCGTGACGAAATCGGCCGCGAGGACGAGGTCACCTTCGTTTTCGCGATCTTCTTCGTCGACGAGGATCACCATCCGGCCGGCTTTGAGCTCGGCGATGATCTCGGGAGTGGAGGCGAGAGACATGTCGTTGGGAATGTTCGGGAAAGCGCGTATTTTACGCCACGCGGGGCGGCACGGGCCGCGCGGATCGCGCGCATGAGCACGGAGCGTACCCGCGCGGGTGCGCGGGCGAGCTCAGGCGGGCGCGAGGAACGATTCGAGCGCGGCTCGAACCTCGGAGATGACGCTCGTCCAGTCGCCGCGCGCCGGCTGCCGGAATAAGCGGGCGCTCGGGTACCACGCGCTGTCGGACCGGTCCAGCAGCCAGCGCCAATCGGGCATGTACGGCAGCAGCACCCAGACGGGTTTGCCGAGCGCTCCGGCCAAATGCGCGACCGCGGTATCGACGCAAATCACGAGGTCGAGCTCCGCGATAAGGGCCGCGGTGTCCGCAAAGGTTTGGAGACCGCCGGCCGCCTCGGCGATGTGCGCCGTGTTCGCCAACGTTGCTTGGTCGCCCTCGCGCACCTCCTTCACGAGCGAGACGAAGCTTGCGCCGGCATCGAAGAGCGGCGCCCAATCGGCGAGCGCCATTGAGCGGGCTCGATCGTTGACGTGGGTCCGGCTGCCGCTCCAAGCGATGCCCACGCGCACCGGCGGGCGCGCGCCGGCCAGGCGCTGCCGCCACCGCTCGCGCAGCAAGTCATCGGCTTGTAGATAAGGCTCGGCGGGAATCGGGTGTCGATGCGCCCCCAGCGCGTGCGGCAGACTCATCAGCGGACAGTGATGGTCGAAGGGCGGCACGTCCTCGCTCGCGCCGATGACGCGATCGGTCCCGGGAAATCCCTTGAGCAGCGGCAGCAGCGGATCCTGCACGCGCAATACGATGCGTGCACCCGTCGCGGCGAGCCAGGGAACGTAGCGCACGAATTGAAGCGTATCGCCGAAGCCTTGTTCGCTATGCACGAGCAGCGTTTTCCCGTCGAGCGGGACTTCTCCGAGCCACGGGCGCTCGCCGAACTCGGGCTGTTGACCGCCGTCGAGCCAACGCCATTCGTACTCGCGCCAGCCATGCTCGTATTCGCCGAGCAACAAATTCGTTTGAGCGCGATTCGTGCGCGCACCCGCATCGTTGGGGGCGATTTGCAATGCTTTCTTGAAGGCGCGCAACGCCTCGTCGAATCGGCGCTGATCGCGCAGCGCCACGCCTAGATTGACGTAAGCCGCGGCGCTATCGGGTTTCAATTCGATCGCTTGGCGGTACTGCGCGATCTCGTCGTCGAAGCGCCCAAGCAGGCCGAGCGTGCGGCCGATGTTGTACGGAATCTGCCACGCGCGCGGATTGAGCGCGCGCGCCCGGGTCAACACATCGAGCGCCTGCTCGTATTGACCCAGTTCCGAATACGACCTGCCGGCTGCGAGCAAGGCGTCGACGCTGCGGGGCGCCAGCTCCAATAGCCGCGCGAGCAGGTCGATTGCGCGGGCATGGCGTCCCGCCGCTCGATGGGCTGCCGCGGCATTGGCGAAGCGCTCGGGGCTTGGCGGCAGGGCGGCTAACGCGCGGTCGAAGTAGTCCGCCGCCAACGCGGCATCGCGCCGATGGGCCGCGACATAGGCGAGCCCTTCCAGGGCATCGCCCTGGGCGGCGTCGATTGCGAGAATCTCATGCAACAGGGGCTCGGCCGAATCGTACCGGCCCGCGCGGAAATGCTGTTGCGCCGCTTGGAGCAGTGCGGCAATCGATGAACTCATCGCGTGGTGGCAGGCTATGGAGGCGCGTATTTTACGTCACGCCGGGCGGCGCGCTCGAACTCGGACGAGCAACGGCGCCACGTTCGCCCACGAGGCCTTCGCATTGGGCTCAGACGACCGTTTCGCGCTCCGGCGTCGCGCTGATTTTGTGCAGCGACAAGTCGGCGCCGTCGAACTCGCTTTCGTCGTCGAGGCGAATGCCCACCGTTGCGCGCAAGAGGCCGTAGACGAGCGCGCCGCCGGCCGTTGCGACGACGATCGCGGCCAGGGTGCCGATGATCTGCACGATCAGCGAGACGCCGCCCGCGCCGCCGAGCGCCTTCAAGCCGAATACGCCGGCCGCGATCCCGCCCCATGCGCCGCACAACCCGTGCAGCGGCCAGACGCCCAGCACGTCGTCGATCCGCCAGCGGTTCTGCACGATCGTGAACATATACACGAACAGCACGCCGGCGATCGCGCCGGTCACGAGCGCGCCGATCGGATGCATGATGTCCGACCCGGCGCACACGGCAACGAGTCCAGCGAGCGGGCCGTTGTAGGCGAAACCGGGATCGTTGCGGCCCGCGAGCCAGGCCGCCAGGGTGCCGCCGACCATTGCCATGAGGGAATTCACGGCGACGAGACCGCTGATCTTGTCGATCGTTTGCGCGCTCATGACGTTAAAGCCGAACCAGCCCACGGCGAGCACCCACGCACCGAGCGCGAGAAACGGAATATTCGAAGGCGGGTGCGCGGCGATTCGTCCGTCGCGCTGATAACGGCCGCGGCGGGCGCCGAGCAGCAGCACGGCGGGCAGCGCCACCCAACCGCCGAAGGCGTGAACGACCACCGAGCCCGCGAAGTCGTGAAACTGCGCGCCGAGCGCGGCGTTAAGCCAGGTTTGCAGACCGAACCGATCGTTCCAAGCGATGCCCTCGAAAAACGGATAGACGAAACCGACGAGGATGAACGTCGCGCACAGTTGCGGATTGAACTTCGCGCGCTCGGCGATTCCGCCCGAGACGATGGCCGGGATGGCCGCGGCGAAGGTCAACAGAAAGAAGAAGCGCACGAGCGCGTAACCGTTGTGTTCTGCGAGCGTCGTGGCGTTGCCGAAAAACTGGACGCCGTACGCGATCGTGTACCCGATAAAGAAGTACGCGATGGTGGACACCGCGAAATCGACGAGGATTTTGACGAGGGCATTGACCTGGTTCTTCTTACGGACGGTGCCGAGTTCGAGGAACGCGAAGCCGGCGTGCATCGCAAGCACCATTCCGGCGCCCAGCAAGAGAAATAGCGTGTCGCTGCCCGACTTCAACTCATTCATAAGATCACTTGGCGCGCAAAAAATAGGCGCAAGAAGCAAGTCGCGTACCAAGTCGGTGAATTCGTGTTCCTGATGTGTGCAGGCGGCCGCCGCGAGGGGTGATTCACGCACCAGTGTGGTTCGTCGTAGCGATTCGGCGGTCGGGCCGTGGCGCACATAACAGGTGCGCTATATGCACATTGCTTGAGCATGCGCACCTTAACCGCGCATCGTTGCACCTCGGAGAACCGGGCCCTCACTTGGATGCGCCGGCTACGAGGCCGCGGTGCCCTATGCGACCTTGCGCGCAATTCGGCGCAACGTGCCGCCACCGATGCGCCAGCCGAGCGTGACGCCCAAACTCGCGACCACGATCAGTGCGACGCCCGCCACCTGCACAGGCGTCAGCGTCCGGTCATAGACCAGCCAGTCGACCAGTACCGCGGTCAACGGATAGATGAACTGCAACACGGCGATGACGGGTAGCCGCAGCTTGGGCACCGCACCGTAGATCAGCGCGTACGAAATGCCTGTGTGCACGATCCCTAGTCCGGCCAACCAGCCATACTGCGGTAGGCTCACATGGCTCAGCGCCGCCGTCGGCACGAGCCAAGGCAGCGCGATGACGCCGACGGCGCATTGAATCATCGTCAGCAGGTGCGGCCGCAGACCACCGAGTGCCTTGGCGATCAGCGTGACGCCGGCATAGAGAACGGAGGCGATCAAGGTGAAGGCGATGCCGGTGAGATACGCCTGATTCGCCGATAGCGTGCGCCATCCGATGCCCGCCGCCATGGCTAGGCCGATGAAGGCGAGGGCGATCCAGGAAATCCGCGCCGCACCGATGTGTTCGCGAAAGATCGCGGCGCCTAGGAGCACGACCCAAAACGGTTGCACATGGAAGACCACCGTGGATACGCCGATCCCCACACGTTCTAACGCGCCGAAGAAGAACACCCATTGCGAGACCATGAGCAGGCCGGAGAGCAGTGCGAGCCCCACTATGCGAGCGGTGTAGCGTTGGCTGCGGAAGTAACCCTTCCATCCGCAGTAGGCGGCCATCGTGGCGAGCCCGAACACGCATCGAAAGAAAACCGTCGTGATCGAGTCGAGTCCGGCCTGTTCGATGAACACGCCCATGGTGCCCATTAGGACCGCGGCGGCGGAAAAGCCGATCACGCCTTGGCGGGAAGGCGAGGCGGAGGAAAGAGTGGCGATTCGCATGACGGCTCCTAACTGGGGCCTCAGTATCGAAGACTTGATTCATCGACTCAAACGAATAAAACTTAGAGAACTCATCAAATCTGTTTATGAATTATGGCGCCCGACCTCGACTCCGACTTGCTCAGGACTTTTATCGCCGCCGCGGAACTGGGCAGCTTCACCAAGGCGGCCGAGGCGGTGTACCGCTCGCAGGCGGCTGTCAGCATGCAGATCAAGCGACTGGAAGGCGCGATGGGGACGCCCTTGTTCGTGCGCGACACTCGCAACCTATCGCTGACGCGCGCGGGCGAAACGCTGCTCGAGTACGCTCGGCGCATTCGTTCGTTGCAAGAGCAAGCTTGGGCCGCCGTGGCGCGGCCCGAGGTGGCGGGGCACGTGGTGCTCGGTAGCCCTGACGACTACATTTCGTCGTTGCTGCCGCCGGTCTTGCATCGGTTCTCCGCGATGTATCCGGCGGTGGAGATTACCGTCATCTGCGCGCAGAGCACGGCTCTGGCCCCTATGCTTGCCGACAATAGGATCGATCTAGCCTTCGTCACGCGGGATCCGAGCCTGCGCTTGAACGGCGATTTCATTCGGCGCGAGCCGGTGGAGTGGGTGAGCAAGCGGGACGAGTCGCGGCTCTGGCAGGCGCGTCCGCTGCCCGTCGCGCTTTACGAGCCGGGGTGCGCGGCCCGTGCACATACGGTCGCGGCGCTCGATCGCGCGGGCGTGCCGTATCGAGCGGCCTACAACAGCGCGAGCATGCTGGGCTTGCTTGCGGTGGTCGATGCGGGCTTGGCCGTGGCGGCGTTGGCGCGCTGCAGTATTCCCGAGCGGCTGAGCGTGCTCGCCGGGCGACACGGGCTGCCGGAAATCGAACCGCTCGACATCGTCGTGGCTCGAAGCGCCAAGTCGAACCGTCCCACGTGCGATTATCTGGCGGCTCGTATGCTGGAAGACCTGAGCCGGCCCGATCCGACCGTTTCGCCTCTCGAGCATGACATCGCGATCGAAGGCTCCCCGCGCTGACATCTAACGTTCATACCCGCCCGCTAGCATCCACGAGCTGCGGCGCGCTTGCGCCTTGCCCGATCAAAGGCCTAGACGATATGACGAAGAAGATCACACCCGATTCCTCATTGAACGCAACGAGCGCAGGCGTCTCGCGCCGGGGGTTTCTCAAGCTGGCGGGCGCGTCGGGATTTGCCGGCGCGGCGGGTGCGTTGACCGGTGCAGCGAAAGCGGCGGAGCCCAACACCGCGGCCGATGGTACGCCCGAGCAGATTCATTTGACGTGGGGCGACGATCCCGCGACGGAAGTGGTGATCTCCTGGGCATCGCAGGTGGCAGCGGTGCAGCCGCGTGTCACGGTCACCTCCGAGCACGGTCACAACAAAACCGTGCATGCGGTGCAGCGCACCTATACCGATGGGCTGAGCGGCGTCCCGGTGTTCTCCTATCATGCGCGCGTGTGCGACCTGAAGCCGGACGCGACTTACCGTTACGAAGTCACGGCCGATAACAGCAGCACCTTGGGGAGCCCATTCAGCGCGAGCTTCAAAACCGCGCCGCGCGGGCGCAAGCCCTTCCGCTTCACGAGTTATGGCGACCTCGCCACGCCCAATACGAATTGGGTGCTGTCATCGCCGCAAAGCCGCTTCGCGGTGGAGGCCGTCGAGCGCTTCCAACCGCTGTTTCATTTGCTGAACGGCGACTTGTGCTACGCGAACCTGAACCCCGCTCACCAGACGGACGTTTGGCGCGACTTCGCGAACAACGCGCAGACGTCTGCGGCGAACCGTCCTTGGATGCCGTGTCCGGGCAATCACGAACTCGAGTTCTACAATGGCGCGCAGGGTCTCGATTCGTATTTGACGCGCTATACGTTGCCCCAGAACGGCACCGCTTTCCCGGGACGTTGGTACGCATTCCAAGTGAGTTCGGTGTTGTTCATTTCGCTGGATGCCGACGACATCGTCTATCAGGACGCCGCGGCGTTCGTCGCGGGCCCGGCGCCTCTCGTGCCGGCGCCGAGCACCGGCAACGCGCCGATCGAGCCCGGCACTTCGCTGTACGTGCGCGGCTATAGCAACGGCGAGCAGACACGCTGGCTCGAAAAGACGCTGCGCCGAGCAGCCGAGAATCGCGACATCGATTGGATCGTCGTGCAGATGCACCAGGACGCGTTGACTTCCTCGAAAACCGGCAACGGTTCGGACAAAGCGCTGCGCGAGGCATGGTTGCCGCTGTTCGAGCGTTACGGCGTCGATCTCGTGCTGTGCGGGCACGATCACGACTACGAGCGCAGCTACCCGGTGTGCGGGTGTTTCCGCCACATGGGGACGGACGTTGCGACCGGCGAGCGCGTCGATACGCTGACGCCCCGGCCCGTGCGGCACGCGCAAGTGGGCGCCAACACGTTCGACATGACGCGCGGAACAATGCATTTGATCCTCGGCGGCGGCGGCACGAGCGCGCCGCTCGACGTGTATGGCGTCGATAGCGGCACCGGCAACCCGCAGGCGAAGGTGTTCACGAAACCGAACCGCCCGGTGCCCGGTACGAAGGAGGGGACGTTCGTCCGGGCGCCGGCCGATGCCGTCGAAGATGCCGTTTGGTCCGCGCAGCGCGACACAGGTACGGGCTACGGCATCGCGGTGTTCGACGTCGATCCGGGCGAGCATGGCGGGAGGACGACGATCACGATGAGCTACTATCACGCGCCCGGCGCGGACCAGACGCCGACGGGCAACTACGAACTCTTCGAAACGGTCACGCTGACGAAGCGGCGCCGTTGAGCAACCCGTTGGATGCCTCTCGACAAAAAATTCGACTTCTCCCGTTTTCGTTCTATAGTAAGACCATTCGTCGCCCTCGCGACTGACCGCGGCAGCGCGCGCGACGGATGCTCGACCGAGCAGCGGTACATGATGACAACAATACTGGGAGATATCGATGAGCAACGCGATTGTGGCCGTCCTTTGCATCCCCACCGAAATCCACCGTCATATCCCTGTGCCTGAGCCGACAGCGTCGTCGGCTTAGTCCTCCGAAGCCGCTCGGCTTCCCCCTTTCATTCCGAATTTTCCCGTCCGGTTGCGCTCGGCCCGATTTGTCCGGCCCATGTGAGCGTTCGTCCGCGCGGGGAAGGTTCGGCCAACGATTGGCCAATATAGCCATACTATTAATGGCATTGCCTAGAGGGATATTCGACATGAAGCATCAGTCATTACTGCGTCGCCTGTGGGTGACGATGGTTCTCGGATTGGCTTTTCTGTTCGTAGGCCCGACCGTTTCGATGGCTGCCTCGTTACCCTGCGATATTTATGCAAGCGGAGGGACGGCATGCGTTGCCGCGCACAGCACGACGCGCGCACTGTTCGCCAATTACGCCGGTCCGCTCTATCAGGTCAAGCGCGCCTCAGATAGCCAGGTGAAGGACATCGGGCTGCTGGCGAGAGGGGGATACGCAAAGGCGAGCGATCAGGACGCATTTTGTGCGGGGACGACTTGCATCATGACGGTCATCTACGACCAAACGGTGAACCATAACGACCTGACGATCGAACCGAAAGGCGGCAACGGCGGCGCGGACAACGGCGTGCCGGCCGATGCGTTGCCCGTCACCGCGGGCGGAACCAAGGTGTACGGTGCATCGTTTTCCGGGGTGATGGGGTACCGCAATGTCGCGACGATCGGCGTGGCGCGTAACGGCAGCCCCGAAGCGATGTACATGGTCACCTCGGGCACGCATTACAACAGCGCTTGCTGCTTCGACTACGGCAATGCGGAGACCTCGATCACCGATACCGGAAATGGCCACATGGACGCGATCAACTTCGGTAACGAGTGCTGGTTCGCGCCATGCAGCGGCAGCGGTCCTTGGGTACAAGCCGATCTCGAGAACGGGCTGTTCGAATCGGGGGCGGGGCCGAGCCAAGACTCCGCGAATACGGGCAACCCGGAGCCCTACGTCACCGCGATGCTGAAAAACGATGGGCAAAAGACATTCGCGTTGAAGTACGGCAATGCGCAGAGCGGCGCGCTCACGACGAGCTACTCGGGTGCGCTGCCCGCGAACGGCTACCAGCCCATGCATCAGGAAGGCTCGATCGTGCTTGGCACCGGGGGCGACAACAGCAACGGCTCGATCGGCTCGTTTTTCGAGGGCGTCATGACTGCGGGCGTGCCGAGCGATGCCGTCGATAATGCCGTTCAGGCCAACATCGTGAGCGTAGGGTACGGCGGTCCGACCTCGGCGGCGGGCACATTGGCCCAAGACTCGACGGTGTCGTTCAATGCGACCACGCCGTGCTGTACGACGCGTTATATCAGCCAGCAAAGCGGCGGCACAGCGCAAAGCGGCACCGTGGTGACGGCCGTGGTATCGAGTTCGAGTTCGGCTTCCATCGCGCAGGATTCGACTTGGATCGTTCGAGCCGGGCTAGCGGATGCGAGTTGCTACTCGTTCGAGTCGCGCGATTATCCGGGCGAGTTCATGCGCCACTACAACTTTCATGTGTATCGGCAGCCGATGGACGGCACGCAGCAATTCCGCGCGGACGCGACGTTTTGCGCGGAGGCGGGCAAGGATGGCCAAGGAACCTCGTTCCGCTCGTACAACTACCCGACACGGTACCTGCGCCACTACAACAACACGGTCTATATCAGCAGCGACGGCGGGACGAACGATTTCGACTCGGCGAACTCGTGGACCTACGATGTCAGTTGGCTCGTGACGACGCCTTGGGCACGCTAAGGTTCGGCGTCGCCGGAAATTGACTGGATCGGCCGAATGGCTATCTAATGGCTTGCACAATAACCGGCATGCGACCCGGAGGTAGCCATGGCCGACATCGAAGCGATCTATCCGTACCTGCGCGTGCGCGACGCCGCCCGAGCGCTCGAATTTTATGCGCGTGCTTTCGGCGGCGTCGAGCAGTTTCGCCTGACCGAGCCTAGCGGGCGCATCGGCCACGCCGAAATCACGATCGGTCCGGCGACGATCATGCTCTCCGACGAATTTCCCGAGCATGGAATACTCGCGCCCGCGGTCGACGCGGCGGCCGCCGTGCTGTTGCATATCCATTGCGAAGACGTCGATGCGCTGTTCGAGCGCGCGGTGAGCGCCGGCGCTTCCGTGATTCGGCCGCTTACCAATCACTTTTACGGCGAACGCTCGGCGACCGTTCGCGATCCGTTCGGCCATCAATGGATGCTGGGGCAGCAGATCGAGGCATTGACGCCCGAGGAAATGCAGCGCCGTTACACGGCGCTCTTCAACGCGTGACCTCGGACAAGTGAGGCAAGCGGGCGGTACGGGTGGCGCTAGCGCTTCGTCTCGCCCACTGTCCTCACATGATCGCGCCCAACTGCCACGGTACGAATTCGTTCTGCCCGTAGCCGTGCGTTTCGCTTTTCGTGCGCTGTCCGGACGCCGTCGCGAGCATCAGTTCGAAGATCGCCGCGCCGACTTCGTCGACGCTTTGCTCCCCGTCGACGATGGTCCCGCAGTTCAGGTCGATGTCCTCCTGCTGACGTTGCCACAGGGCGCTGTTCGTGCCGAACTTCAGCGAGGGGGCGGGCGCGCAGCCGTACGCGGAGCCGCGTCCCGTCGTAAAGCAAATCAAGTTGGCGCCGCCGGCTACCTGTCCCGTGGCGGAGACCGGATCGTAACCGGGCGTGTCCATGAACACGAGTCCATGCGCGCGCACCGGCTCGGCGTATTCATAGGTCTCGACGAGCGAGCTTGTGCCGCCTTTCGCGACGGCGCCGAGCGATTTCTCGAGGATCGTCGTCAAGCCGCCGGCCTTGTTGCCGGCCGATGGGTTGTTGTTCATGTTCGCGTTCATCCGCGCACAGTAGTCCTCCCACCAGCGCAGGCGCGCGACCAGCTTTTCGCCGACCTCGCGCGAGGCGGCGCGGCGCGTCAGCAAATGCTCGGCACCGTAGATCTCCGGCGTTTCGGAAAGGATCGCGGTGCCGCCGTGCGCCACGAGGCGGTCGACGGCCGAACCAAGCGCGGGGTTCGCCGTGATGCCCGAATAGCCGTCTGAGCCGCCGCATTGCAGTCCCACCATCAGGTGGCTTGCGTCCACGCTCTCGCGCGTCACACGGTTGGCCTGCGCGAGCAACTCGCGCACGCGTTCGATGCCGGCGGCCACCGTGCGGGCCGTTCCGCCCGTTTGTTGGATCGTCATCGTGGTGAGTTGCGCGCTGCGTTCGAGATGCTCTGTTTCGACGAGAGCGTCGATCTGATTCGTTTCGCAGCCGAGCCCGACGATGAGGACCGCGAAGAAATTCGGGTGCCGGGCATAGCCTGCCAGCGTACGCCGCAGAACGGCGATCGGCTCGCCTTCGGAGGCCATGGCGCACCCCTGGCCATGCGTCAGCGCAACCACGCCGTCCACGTTCGGGAATGCCTCGAGCGCCTCGGGATGAATGTCCCGCCGGAAATGATCGGCAATCGCACGTGCGACCGTGGCCGAACAGTTGACCGTCGTCAGAATGCCGATGTAGTTGCGCGTCGCGATGCGGCCGTCGGCGCGGCGAATACCCTCGAACGTCGCACGTTGCGCGGCGCGCGGCGTCTCGTGAGCGTCCACGCCGAATGCGTAGTCGCGCTCGAATTCGCCCATCGAAAGATTATGGGTATGGACATGTTCTCCGCGTCGTATCGGCCGGCTCGCGAAACCGATGATCTGCCCGTAACGCCGCACCGGCGCCCCCAGTGCAATATCGCGCACCGCGACCTTATGACCGGGCGGAATTAGACCGGCCACGCGATGCTCGGCGTCGAGCGGTGCGCCCGGGACGAGTTGTTCGCGCGCGAGCGCAACGTCGTCGCGCGGGTCCAGCAAGATCAATGCGCCGGCAAGCCGCGGCGTACGCGGTTGGCTGCTTGGGTTCATCGCAAAGCTCCCGCGTACGCGCCGCGCACGCCGACATAGATCGAATAGATGGACGTGCTCGCCGCGATGAAAAGACGATTGCGCAGCGGGCCGCCGAAGACGAGATTCGCCACGGTTTCTGGCACGAGGATCTTGCCGAGCAGCGTACCGTCGGGCGCGTAGCAATGAATGCCGTCCCCGGCGCTGGTCCATACGTTGCCGTGCTCGTCCACGCGCATTCCGTCCGGCACGCCCGGCGCGACTTCCGCGAAAATGCGCCCATTGCGCAAGCGGCCGTGCGCATCGACGTCGAACGCTCTGATGTGATGCGGGCCGTTCTCGATGTGCGATGCGCCCGAATCGGCGATGTAGAGCCGTGTTTCGTCGGGCGAGAATGCCAGGCCGTTCGGCTTGGCAAAGTCGTCCGCCACGCGCTCTACCGCGCCTGTACGCGGCTCCACGCGGTAGACATGACACGCCCCGATCTCGCTCGACGCGCGAAAGCCCTCGTAGTCGCTCAGGATGCCGTAGTCCGGATCGGTGAACCAGACGGAGCCGTCCGAGTGCACCACCACGTCGTTCGGCGAATTGAAACGGCGGCCGTCGTGGCGCTCGGCGATGACGGTGATGCGGCCGTCGTGTTCGGTGCGCGTGACGCGGCGCGTGCCGTGCTCGCAGCTCACGAGCCTGCATTCCCGGTCCAGCGTATTGCCGTTGCTGAAGTTCGCGTTCGCGCGAAACACGCCCGTGCCGATGCCGGGCACCCAGCGCATCATCCGGTTATTGGGGATGTCGCTCCATACGAGGAAGTCGGCCGCCGGAAGCCACACGGGTCCCTCGGCCCACATGCAGCCGCCCGCGATTTTTTCGAACTGCGCGTTTGGTTGAAGCAACGCGCGAAAGCGCGCGTCGTGGACCTCGTATTCGTTGGAATTCATCTTTCTTTTCCTAAAGTGACGTCTGTCACGCGCGCACTTTGCGTCCGCTTGCGACGACGACGCCAATGATTAGTACGCCGTAGACGATCGAGCGTACGCCCGCGCCGGCGCCCAGCGCGTTGAGCATCGCGTTCGTGAGATACAGAAACAACGATGCGCCCCAGACCCCGGCCACGGTTCCTTTGCCTCCCGCTACCTCGGTGCCGCCGATGACGACGACCGCCACCGAGATCAGCATGTATTCCACGCCCATGTCGAGCGCGGCGCCGCCCGAGACGGCGGCCAGCAAGAGGCCGGTGAAGGCGGCGATGATCGCGGCCAGCACATACGTGATCCAGCGCACGCGTTCGATTCGCACGCCGGCGAGCCACGCGGCCCGCGCGTTTTGACCGAGGGCCGAAAGCGCGCGGCCGAACACCGTTCGATGGAGGGTAAACGCCAGCGCGGCGGATACGAGCAGCGCGAGCCAAGCGATATCCGGGATACCGGCCAAGCGTGCATTCGCGAAGGCTTGCAGCGCGTGAGGCGGGGCCGGCATGCCGCGGCTTTGAGTGATGGCGATCGACTGCACGATGAAGCTCGACGAGAGCGTCGCGATGATCGGCGGAATGCGCAGCGCGCGGATCAGGAGGTAGTTCGCGAGGCCTACGAGCACGCCCACCGCGAGCGCGACCGCGATGCCGAGCACGATCAGATCATCGCGGCCTTTCATCCACTGCACGCCCAATACGCCGCTCAGCGCGATCGCGGCAGGCATCGACAAATCGATATTGCCCGGGCCGGCCGTGATGACGATCATCTGGCCCAGTCCGACGAGGACCATGAACACCGCAAAGACGAGCGCCGTGACGACGACGTTGCCCGCGATCGAAATGCCGAACACGCCGGCAATGACGATCCAAACCAGGAGCGCACCGGCGAACGACCATAGCCACGGCGTTTCGAGCGAGCGCAGCCGCGCCGCGAGGTCTGCGCCCACGGGAGGCTCCGCCGAGCCGCCGCCCGATGCTCGCACGGTCGCCGCCGTGCGGGTACTCGAATCGTTGCCGCTCATCGCGCGCCTCCCCGTCGTTGCAGCAGCAGACGCAGCGAGAGCACGATGATCAGAATCGCACCTTGCATGCCGACCTGCCAATCCGGCGACACATTCAAGAACGCGAGGAACGAGGCTGCTAGCGTAAGCGTGGTCGCACCCAGTACCGCGCCGATGACCGAGACGCGTCCGCCGACGAACTCGCCGCCGCCCAAGATGACGGCCGCGATCGAAAGGAGCGTGTAGCGCAGGGCGAGATTCGCGTCGGCCGAAGTCGTGAGGCCGAGCAAACACAGCCCCGACAGCACGCCGAAAATCGCCGCAATACCGTATAGCAGCGCCTTGCCGCGCACGAGCGACCACCCGAAACGCCGCATGGCCCGCGCATTGCCGCCCGTGCCGCGCAACCGCACGCCGAACGAAGAGCGCATCAGCAACACGTGCACGAGGACGGCGATCACCGTGGACCAGAGAATGGGCGCGGCGACGAAGGGCGTCTGGTAACCCATGACTGAGGTGAGCCAGGCCGGGCTCGCGCCGCCCGGCGTGGGCAGCAGCAATACCGCGAGCCCGTTCCAGACGAACGAGAGGCCGAGCGTCACGACGATCGAGGGAATTTGCCGGAATTCGACGAGGGCGCCCACGGCCGAATACAGAAGCACGCAACCGGCAAGCGCCGCGACGCCGACGAGCGGCCGATCCGCCAGCAGCGTCGCGCCGATGCAAGCCACCAGGCTCACGAACGGTCCGATCGACAGGTCGAGATCGTTGGCCGTGATGATCGCCAATTGCGCGAGCGTGGCGAGCACGAGCGGTACCGCGAGATTGAGCAGCAGGCCGATGCCGAAATAGCTGAACGTGGTGGGCTGCAGCAAGAAGATCGGCACGAGCACTGCGACGAGCGAAAACGCGGGTAGTAGCCCGCGCAGCGTGGAACGGTCGAGCGTCCGGTTCATGCGAGCACCTCCTCGAAGTCCGCGAAGCTCGCCGCGAGCAGCGATTGCTCGTCGCATTCGTGGGCATGGAGCAGCCGCGTCACGCGGCCGGCCCGGAACACATACGTCCGATCGCAGTGAGCGAATTCGTCGTTCTCGGTGGTGTACCAAATGAAGGTGCGGCCGCGTGCCGCCTCCTCGCGTATGAGCCGATAGAGCTCGCGCTTCGTGCCGATATCGACGCCGCGCGTGGGGTCGTCCATGAGGATAAGTTGCGCGTCGGATGCGAGCGCGCGCGCAAACAGCACCTTCTGCTGGTTGCCGCCCGAAAGCGAGAGAATGCCCGCGCCGGCGGGGGCGCCGCGGATGCCGATGCGCTCCGTCCAAGCGCGAGCGAGTTCGCGCGCCGCACGGCGATCCACCGCGCGCGGCAACAGGCCGAAGGACGGCACGGCGCCGCTCGGCTTGCGGCTGCGGTCGAGCAGCCACCGAATGTCGAGGTTCTGCGCGATCGACCACAACGGAAAGACACCGTCGCGTGGACGGTCCCCCGCCACGAACGCCACGCGTTCGCGTGCCCTCGTCGCAGCCTCGTAGATCGTGAGTAAGGCTTCGCTCTGTCCTTGACCGGCCAGTCCCGCGAAGCCGACGACTTCGCCGCGCGGCGCATCGATCCGAGCGTTGGCGCCGGCCCCGAGCGTCCATTGATGGGCGGCCTCGGCGGGCGGGCGCCCAGTGCCGATCCCGCGCCGCGTCGCCTGCGCGGTGCCGGCATCGAGGTCCTGGCCCATCGCCGCGACGATGGCGTCGTGCGTAATCGCCTCGCGCGGCAGGACTGCCGCCACACGGCCGTCGCGCATGACGAGCACGCGATGCGCGGCCTGCACGATCTCGCGCAGCATGTGGCTGATCAAAATCGTGGCGATGCCGCGCTCGCCGGCCTTTGCGACGAAGGCGAGCAACTGCGCGGCGGTATGCGCGTCGAGACTCGACGTGGGTTCGTCGAGAATGACGAGCTTCACGGGATCGCTGACGACGGTAAATGCGCGCGCGATCTCCACCATTTGACGTTGAGTCAAGGAGAGGTCGGCAACGAGTTCGTGCCCCTTCAGCCCGTGCCCGGGGAAGATCGCGTCGAGTTGCTCGAGCATCAAAGCGCACGCGCGGCGCCGCCAATCGCGCCCGCGCAGTTCCGGGTGCACGATCGACATATTCTCGGCGACGCTAAGATTCGCGCACAGGGATAACTCCTGAAACACGCAGCGCACACCCGCGGCGCGAGCCGCATTGGGATCGTAGCCTGAGACATCGCGGCCCTCGATCGACATCGTCCCTTCGTCGGGCTGAAACACGCCCGTTAGGACGGCCATGAGCGTCGATTTGCCCGCGCCGTTATGGCCGGCGATGCCGACGCACTCGCCCGCTCGAAAATCGAAGCGGATGCCGGCCAGCGCTTTCACTCGGCCAAAGGTCTTGCCGATTCCCTCCAGCGCGATCAGCGCGGGTGGCGCGCCGCTCGATTGCGGTGGCGCCGGGGCATCAATGTCGATCAATTCGTCCTCCCGCATGTCGTTCGTCCAGCGTGCATGGCGGCGGCAAGCGATTATTTCGCGTCGACGATTTTAGTGACCTCGTCGCGGCTATACAGCTTGTTGGCGATGCCGCCCGGCGGCGTCTTCGCGAGGATGGCGTCGAGCTCGTCGGCTGTGACGGCCATCAGCGGCATACGGATGTCGTGCGGAAGCTTCTTGCCCGCCAGCAATTGCTGCGTGACCCAGAAGGCAAACGTCGAGCAGCCGGGCGGGATCGTGACCGAGAGCGTTTCGTATCGGCCGTTCTTGCGTTGTTGCGCCCACCAGGCGAGTTCTTCCTGACGGTTGCCGAGGATGATGATCGGGGTGGGGCGCCCGGCCTCCTTGATCGCGTTCGCGGCGCCGTAGCCGTCGCCGCCTTGAGCGACGACGCCGTCGATCTTCGGTAGCGTCGGCAAGATGCCCGCTACCTGCTTTTGCGCGACCGTCTGCGTCCAATCGCCGTGCACCGAGCCGACGATCTTCAGGCCCGGGTATTTTTTGATTTCGTCGGCGATGCCGCGGTGGATCTCGTCGTCGACCGAGACGCCGGCCAGCCCACGGATTTCGAGCAAGTTGCCTTTGCCGTTCAGGCGCTTGGCCATGTAGTCGATCTGCATCGCACCGAGTTGATGGAAGTCCACGGCGATCCGGTAGGCGCACGGTTCGGTTGCGATGCCGTCGAACGTAACGACGGTGACCCCGGCCGAGCATGCTTGTTTGATCACGCCGTTGAGTGCGGTGGGGGAGGCCGCGTCGATAGCGATCGCCTTGTAGCCCTGCAGGATGAGATTCTGGATTTGCTGCGCTTGCTCGGTGGCCTGATTCTCCGCCGTCGTGAAAGTGGGCGCCGCGGCGACGATACCGGACTTCACGGCCGGATCGGCCACCTCCGCCCAGCTTTTGAGCATGGCCTGGCGCCAGCTATTGCCCGCGTAGTTGTTGGACAGCGCAATCTTCATCGCCGCGGTGCTGCCGGCAACCGCCGTTTGCGCTTGAGCTGCGCCGCCGGCGACGAGACACAATCCGAGAACTGCGGAAGCGAGGGTCGAACGCACTTGCTGTCTCCTTTTATCTGATTGGAATGTCCACGCAACGCGGTAATACCAGCAAAACTGGAGGGGCGCACGAGGGGACGACGAGGATCGAGCCGGATTGACGGCTTGCCTCGGTTAACTAATATACTAGTTGAACGATGATTGAGGTGGACTTTCTTCATGCCGCGCGATGCGAGATGTGCCCTACCGGTGCGTTGAGTCGTCCGACGTGTGAGGCGCGGGGCCGCCTGCCCGTAAAATAATTCTTTGATTGGGGCACAGTGCCCAAGGCTCATGAAGACCGACCGTAACGATCCCGAGCAGTTCATTGCCCGCGTGCTGCCGCGCGCCGCCTCTTTGGATCGCGCGCTGCCGCTGTCCGCGCAGATCTACGAGCTGCTGCGCGAGGCGATCATTACCATGGCCGTTTTACCTTCGGACGTGATCTTCGAACGCGCGTTGAGCGAAACGCTGGGCATCTCGCGTACGCCGGTGCGCGAGGCGTTGCAGCGGCTTGCTCGCGAGGAATTGGTCACGATCGCGGCGCAATCGGGCACCTTTGTCGCGCCCGTGCTGCGAGAGCAGTTCGCCGAAGGGGCGTTGATTCGGCGCGTGCTCGAAAGCGCGAGCATCCGCCGAGCGGCCGAACTGATTTCGGCGCGCGAACTCGATACCCTGCATGACATTCACGAAGCGCACCGGCGCGCGATCGAACGCGCCGACCCGGTGGAGGCGATCAGGCAGGACAACCGATTTCATGCGGCGGTGGGCGCGGCGGCTCGGCTGCCGAAGGTGCTGCAGTTGATCGACTTGGTCAGAGCGCCCATCGACCGCGTGCGGTACGTGACGGCGCGCGAGCCGGAAGAAGGGGCGATGACGCTCGCGCAGCATCGGCGCGTACTCGACGCATTGGTCGAGCACGACCCGGATGCGGCGGAGCGCGCGCTGCTCGCGCATCTCGACGACGCGCTAGTGCGCCAGCAGCGCGTCTTCGACGAGCATGTCGAATTGTTCGAGGCAAGCGCGGCTCGATGAACGGGCGCTCGCGCAATAAAAGAAGCGCCAACCCTTGTGTAAGGGTTGGCGTTTCGCTTCGGGTACCAGCTTCGGGTATTAGTGGAACTGATTCATCGTGTTGTCTTTACCCGCCGCTTTGAGGGCTGCCTCGCCGCTGAAATACTCCTTGTGGTCGTCGCCGATATCGGAGCCGGACATATTCTGGTGCTTCACGCAGGCGATGCCCTGACGGATTTCCTTGCGCTGGACACCGGCCACGTAACCGAGCATGCCTTGTTCGCCGAAGTATTCCTTGGCCAGGTTGTCGGTCGATAGCGCGGCAGTGTGGTACGTCGGCAGCGTAATCAGGTGGTGGAAAATGCCCGCTTCGCGCGATGCGTCCGCCTGGAACGTGCGAATCTTTTCGTCGGCGAGCGCGGCCAGTTCCGTCTGATCGTATTCCACGCTCATCAATTGGGCGCGGTCGTATGCCGACACATCCTTGCCCTCTGCCTTCATCGCATCGTAGGCCTGCTGGCGGAAATTAAGCGTCCAGTTGAACGACGGGCTGTTGTTGTAGACGAGCTTCGCGTTCGGGATCACTTTACGAATTTCGCGGACCATGCCGCCGATTTGAGCGATATGCGGCTTTTCGGTTTCGATCCAGAGCAGGTCGGCGCCGTTTTGCAGCGACGTGATGCAATCGAGCACGCAACGCGCTTCGCCCGTGCCGGGACGGAATTGGAACAGATTGCTCGGCAGGCGCTTGGGACGCAGCAGTTTGCCGTCGCGCTTGATGACGACGTCGCCGTTGCCCAGTTGATCGGCCGACAATTCTTCGCAATCGAGGAATGAGTTGTATTGGTCGCCCAGATCGCCCGGGGTCTTGGTTACGGCGATTTGCTTGGTCAGGCCGGCGCCCAGCGAATCGGTACGGGCGACGATGACGCCGTCTTCCACGCCCAGTTCCAGGAACGCATAGCGGATCGCGCGGATCTTCGCGAGGAAGTCCTCATGCGGCACCGTGACCTTGCCGTCCTGGTGGCCGCACTGCTTCTCGTCGGACACCTGGTTTTCGATCTGAATACAGCACGCACCCGCTTCGATGAACTGCTTGGCGAGCAGGTAGGTCGCTTCGGCGTTCCCGAAACCGGCGTCGATATCGGCGATGATCGGCACGACGTGCGTGACGTGGTTATCGATTTTTTCTTGGATGGCGGCCTTTGCCGGGCCGACGGCTGCATCGAGTTCGCGGAACAGGCCGCCGAGCTCGCGCGCATCGGCCTGGCGCAGGAACGTGTACAGCTCGCGGATCAGTGCGCTGACCGACGTCTTTTCATGCATCGACTGGTCAGGCAGCGGTCCGAATTCCGAGCGCAGGGCGGCAACCATCCAGCCGGACAGGTACAGGTAACGGCGCTCGGTGCTCTTGAAGTGCTTCTTGATCGAGATCATCTTCTGCTGGCCGATAAAGCCGTGCCAGCAGCCCAGCGATTGGGTGTACTTGGACGGATCCGCGTCGTAGGCAGCCATGTCGGCGCGCATGATCTTCGCGGTGTACCTGGCGATGTCCAGGCCCGTTTTGAACTTGTTCTGAGCACGCATGCGGGCGGCGTACTCGGGGTCGATGGCGTCCCAGGCGCTGCCATGCTTCTCTTTCAAGCCAGCAACTGCCTTGATGTCGTCCTGATATTGGGCCATGTGAATCTCCTAGGGAACGAAAACGCAGATAAAAATTGTTGCCGCGTGCCGCTGTCGATCGAGAAGCGACTACATGACCTAGATAGTAGACCTGTCTGATGTGTTTGTCTTATGTCTTATATAAGACATAAGACGTATGATTTTCTTTATTTTTCAATGACTTACGATCTTCTTGTTGCAATGCAAAACGCTGTTTCAGCGTGTGGAAAGGAGGCGGTGCCAGTTTTTAGGCGTGCATGCCATATTGTGAAATGCGGTTTCGGCAGCGGCCGCCTGCGTCGCGCGGGGGCAACTGTGGCAGAATCGCGCAGTGTCAGGCTGTAGCGTTGCGCCGCGATTGTTTTTCTGGACGCCACGGCAAATCCGCCCGCCGCTATATGACGGGTTGTGCGGTTCCGCCTTCTATCCTTCGATGGAAATACGGTCGAATGCCATTCAGAAACTTTCCTCGCGCCGCATGGGACCCTGTCACCGTGACGTACGAGACGGTCGCTGTTTCCGGCCGAACGATCACCCGTCCCACCCGAGTGGAGGGCACAGTTGGCGGGGGCGCCGTGGGTGCACTCCCTGCGAACATGTTCCCGGTCTCCACGTACCCGGATTTCGCCCCCGGCGGCGGTGAGCCTGTCGGCTTGCCGCACGATGATCTTCCAATTGGTTACCATCGCGGGCACATCTTTGCCCGCGCGCTCGGGGGCGTGAACTCGGCCTTCAACCTCGTGCCTATGCCTCAGGCGATCAACAATGGTGATTGGGCCACGATGGAGAGAGCCCTCACCAACGCGCATGCGGCGGTCGCCATGCTTCCCGTTCGGATCTACTTTCGCGCGGAACTGGCGTACGCACATCCTAATGCCGGTGATCCGACCATACCGAACTCGGTCTCGGCGTGGGGCTATCAACTGCCTATCCTAGCGCCCGGAGCGGGACTGGTTGCCGCCAGGACGGTGGCGCTGAGTACGGCGATTGCGGGCGGCATCCCAAACCGCATCTATCGCATCAACCCGCCATCGAATTTTTCGGCTGCGGGCGATCAGCCCTTTGTCTTCACTGGCCCCCAGAACACGGCTTTCCAAAACGTCGTCAATGCGTTCAACATCTGGGCCGGCGCTCCCGTGCCGGGCGGCGGCAACACGGGCGGGACGCCCGTCGGGGGGCGTGGCGATCCTCCGGCCGGGATTGTGCCGGGTCCTTATGCATTCCTGGACGTTCTCGAGGATGGCGCGGTGGGGCCTGGTCTCATCGCGGGGCTCAACGCAGCGTTCGGCGCCGCTGTGCTCCCTCCCGCGGGACTGAACTACCCCGCCGGCGGGGCAGTCAAGCGCAACAACCAGAACTTTGCCGTGGGATTCACCCAGGATCAGAAGCGATTGATTCGGCTAGCCAACCGCTGGTTGAATACCGGCCGGCTAACGTCGGACAACCTCTGGTTTGACAATCAACGGCGCTTGCTGCCTAGCGAAACCGAGATTGATCACATCATCCCAGTCGGGGCTGCCGCGGGAAATTCCAGTAACTTTTATTGGAACGCGCAAGTGACAAGCAAGAGCTACAACAACCAGAAGGGCAACAACTTGGACGCTGTGTTCCAGGCCAACTATATGGCAGCGCCGGCCGTAGGCGCGGGCGCCCCAATAAAACGGGTACGGCGCAGGACGAATCGATATACGCCGTACTGACGGCAAGCGATACGACCGGCGGAGCGAAGGCGAGTGGTGGTATAGGTAGTCGCGGCCGCTGCCGCAAGCCGGACGTTTCCACCTGGCTCATTCCTGTATATGCTTGCTCCACTCAAAATCTGCACCATCTACGCATTTGAGGAATTTTTCAATGGGGCGTGATAGCGAGATAAGTGGGAGTCGATATCGCATGGTTAATTCAGAGAAATTGAAATTATAGTCGACAGAAATAGATTTGCCTTTAAGTTTATCAATTATCTGATTGGCATCGCCTTCCAAAAATTGACCTCTTATCGCCATGTGATCAGCCCCAGTCGGTAGCACGCCATAGCCGCTAACGCCGGCAATATTCGCCGACGTCAGCATGAGTTGGCTTGAGCCTTCCGGTTTGCCCGCAACCCAGAAGCGAGAATTCATGAATCCGCATATTGCTTCCCCTTGTTTCTTATAGGAACATGTATCTCGATGCACTTCTATTTCAACCCCGAGCTTCCCGAGCTCGGGGGCTTGGTTCGCAACCATACTTAGCTCGCATAGCTCCCCATCTCTGGCCGCTCCGCTTGTATAGGAGGCGGATACGGCTGCATCGGAAACGGCATACTTCGGCTGCTGCGTTGCCTTTGCACTGGCAACCGATGCACTCAAAACATGATAAGTCCCGACGGAAACGGTCAATCCATTCGATATCTTGGATAAGTCGATATGGGGATGGTCTCCTGCATCACTAAAAAGAACGCGAAGGTTTTTGTTGTTCACCCAATAAAAAAATATATCTGGGGTAGGGCTTGAAAGTTCGATTTCGCCGACTTTTTCCCCATCCTTTCTTTTGATGGCGATCAAGCCGGTTGCGCATTCCCCGGCGCAACCGTCGATAAAAAAATTTTCTGCGTTTAGTAATTTGTCTGGCGATGAATTGGAGCTGAATGGCTCGGTGTCGTCTGAGATGAGGTGGCTAATCAACAGCACAACGAACCCCAGAGCCGCCAAGCCTATGAATAGGAGGACGCCTTTATTCAATCGAGGAAGTCTTGACATGCAAGGGTTAGTCGGTTGGGTGCAGCACATAAATGTGTGTTGCACGGATTGTGTGTCGAGTACATGGCTCACTTCTGGGCGCGGTCGGGTTCCGCAAATTACGAGCCGGTCACCGGCGATCCCGTCGACGACATCCTTATATGGCGCGCGAGGCCGATCTTGGCGGCGATTTCGGGTTGGTTCGCGATTCACGAACGACCGGCCTGCGCCCCTGTCGACAATATTCTTTCGACATACCGCGCAATTATGTTGAGTCTGGCTGGAGAGGCTTGCCCTGCAAGCCGGGCGATTCGCGGATATGTACGTATACCATCAGAAATACCGTCATATCAACGAGGCCGTAACGAGACGTCAATAGACGATGACGAAATCGATATCTACTTCGGTTTGCCTGATGCAGCAGGCGCGAGTAGTCGACGAGCATCTTTGAGCAACAGCAGCAATTGCTGTTCTCGCACCGGCGAACCCTCAAACCCGAAACGCAGATAGAAGCGCGTTGCATCTTCATCGATGGGATGCGTCAGCAGCGCGCGAACGCCGACTTGCTCGGCGATGGCTACAGTGCGCCGGATTGCATCTTGCAGCATGCCGATCCCGACGCCGCGCCCATGGTCCTGCGTTGCTACTGCCAGCCGAGCAAGGATGACGACAGGGATTGGATAAGCTCCCATCCCTTGGCGTACTCGATCAGGTGCTTCGAGAGTATCGATTTGCCCCACGGCCAGGCTGTAATATCCGACTAGGCGTTGACTTTCGGTAACGACGTAAGTTTTGGCCGAACCACTGGCCTGGGCCTGCCGCGCATGGCGCAGGAGCCAGTCATTCAGAGTTGGCTTGCCGCAATCGAAGCCTTCCAAGATATGGCTGGCGCCTAGAGCTTGCAGTGCGGACAGCGGCATCAGTTCTCCCAAGGCGCTGTTCGGGAGAACAACTCCTTCAAGCCCGCATTGTCTTGGGTCGGCCGATCGAGCATGTCTAGCAGCGCTTGCGACTGGTTTTCAGTCACCAGGAACAAACGTTGGTCGAGCAGCGTTCGTTCGGCGACCTGGCAGGCGCTGTCGAGAATAAAATCGGTCATCGATTTGTGCGCGATCTCGGCGGCACGCCGCAGCACGGCTTCCTGCTGCGGCGTGGCCCGCAAACCCAGGCGGGCGGAGCGGGTAGAGGTGCTCATGAGAATTTCTCCTTCAGATGTACGTCATGTTAGCACAATGGGCGTACACTTTCCATCGATGCACGTTGTTCCCTTTTTTATGCTGTTTCTCCATTGCACCCAAAAGCTGCTTAAACGCCTGAAACCCGACATGATCGAGGGCGGAAGCAGCACCAGCACTGCGAAGCTTGGCAACTGGTACGCAACTGTTCTGCCATGGAGGCCGCAGGTTGCGATGCTTGTGAATGTGTTGTCGGCATCATGATGGAGTTCACACATCTTGCACAAGCCTATCGCGCCGACGACCAACCGAACGAACTCATCGAGCTATCGTTAAAACTGGCGCGTACGCCATGTACCCCGCTTTACAAGGGTCCGGTGTCTCCGGAGCGGGCGTTGAAGGAGTTGACGAATGATAGGGGATCAGCGAGTGATTGCGATTTGCCGCGGCGCAGTCCGTTTTGAGCGGACTGGGGGGCTGATGCCCGATGCGCTCGCTGGGTGCGGGGCCGAGAGCTGCGGAGTCGCCCGCTAGGCGACTGTCGCCGAGTGGAAAATAGTCGCGCAGCGAGGTTCCCCGCAGCGGTCAGCTATGTTGTATGGTGGACGCCGTCGACAACATTCTTTCGACATACCGCGCGATCAAATCCACCTCGAGATTGACCTTCTCTCCGGCTTTCACGTGTTTAAGCGTGGTGACTTCGACGGTATGAGGAATCAGATTGATCGAAAACTCCGTCCCGTCATCGCGATCATCGACGCTATTGACGGTCAAGCTGACGCCGTTCACCGTAATCGAGCCTTTATACGCCACGTAACGGCCGATATCGCGCGGTGCTAGCACACGCAGCTCATGCGATTCGCCTACCGGCGCGAAGCGCGTGACGGTACCGAGCCCGTCCACGTGGCCCGAAACAATGTGTCCGCCCAAGCGCTCATGCGCCGTCAACGCCTTTTCGAGGTTCACCTCACCAGGCGCCGCCAAACCGACCGTGCAATTGAGGCTTTCGCGCGAAACGTCGACATCGAACGTACGAGCCGTCTTTTCCACGACCGTCATACAAGCGCCCTGAATGGCGATGCTGTCACCGAGCGCAACGTCGCCCAGGTCGAGCGTGCCCGCGTCAACCGTCAGCCGCACGCCGGCCGCTTCGTCGGTGCCCAACGGCTTGACTGCTTCGATGCGGCCCACCGCCGCGACGATTCCCGTAAACATCGTTATCCGTTCCTTGTGACTTCAGTGAGACGTAGAAGGCGTTTGCAAGCGCGCCAAGATCCGAAGATCGTCCCCGACACGCTCGCTCGAATGAAACACGAGCCGTGTCCGCGCATCGAGCACGGCAGGCGCCGCTACGTCGAACATACCGGCCGAACCCGCGCCGAGCAAACTCGGCGCCAAATAGACGAGCAACTCGTCCACGCAGCCTTCGCGCAGCAGGGAGCCGTTGAGTTTATGGCCGGCCTCGACGTGCAATTCGTTGATGCCGCGCTGCCCGAGTTGTTTCAACATGGCCGGTAGATCCACCTTGCCGTGCTCATTGCCCAGCGATACGACTTCGATCCCTCGGGCAGTCAATGCATCGGCGCGTGCGGCATTGCTCTCGTCGATGGGTCCGCAAAATACGAGCGGCGGCGCCCCCTCGAGTAATCTTGCCGAAAGCGGTACGTCGAGCCGGCTGTCGATCAGCACGCGCAACGGTTGCCGCGGCGTATCGATGCCCCGTACGGTCAACTGCGGATCGTCCTCGCGCACCGTGCCGATACCCGTCAGAATCGCGCACGCCCGAGCGCGCCAAGCGTGGCCGTCCGCGCGCGCCGCGTCGCCGGTGATCCACTGGCTCTCGCCCGTGGGCAGGGCCGTGCGCCCATCGAGCGTTGCCGCGACTTTCATGCGGACCCATGGGCGGGCGCGCGTCATGCGCGAGACGAAGCCGATGTTCAGCTCACGCGCTTCGTTCGCGAGCAAGCCGCAGCGCACGTCGATCCCAGCGTCGCGCAGCATGGCCAAGCCGCGCCCGGACACTTGCGGATTCGGATCTTCCATCGCAGCGATCACGCGCTTGATCCGCGCATCGATGAGCGCGTGCGCGCAAGGCGGCGTACGCCCAAAGTGGCTGCACGGCTCCAGCGAAACATAGGCCGTCGCCCCCTGGGTATCGTGGCCTCGGCGCCGAGCGTCTTTGAGCGCCTGCACCTCGGCATGGTCCTGCCCCGCCGGCTGCGTGAATCCTTCGCCGATCGGCAGGCCGTCCTTGACCAGCACGCACCCCACCCGCGGGTTCGGGGTAGTCGTATACATACCGCGGCTGGCTAGCGTCAGCGCGCGCTGCATGTGAATGAAATCGGCTTCGGAGAACATCGCAAGGGCCAGGTTACGCGCGCTGCGCGGAGAACGCTCCGCGCGCGGCTTGAATCGTCGCGTCGATCACGGCATCGTCGTGCGCGCTCGAGACGAACCCCGCTTCATAGGCGGACGGCGCGAAATAGACACCCGCGTCGAGCATCTGATGGAAGAACGTGTTGAAGCGGGCGATGTCGCTGCGCGAGACGTCGGCAAAACTCGCGGGCACCTGCTCGGTAAAGTAAAGACCGAACATTCCGCCGATAGCGTCCGCGCTGAACGGCACGTCCGCCTCGCGCGCCGCGGCTGCGAGGCCGTTTGCGAGCCGGGCCGTTTGGGCCGACAAACGCTCGTAAAAGCCGGGCGCTTGGATTAATTCAAGCGTCTTCAGCCCGGCCGCGACGGCCACCGGGTTGCCCGATAGCGTGCCGGCTTGATAGACCGCGCCTTCAGGTGCGAGCAGCGACATGATGTCGCGCCGGCCGCCGAACGCCGCCGCGGGCATCCCGCCGCCGATGACTTTGCCGAGACACGTCAGATCGGGGGTAATGCCGTAGAGCGCCTGCGCGCCGCCGAGCGCAACTCGGAAACCGCACATGACCTCGTCGAAAATCAGCACCGCCCCGTGCTGGGTGCACAGGCGCCGCAGCGCTTGCAGAAATTCGGGGTTGCCGCGGACCAGATTCATATTGCCGGCAACCGGTTCGACGATGACGGCCGCAATTTCGTCGCCGAAAGCGGCGAATGCCTCTTCTAGCGCCTGCGTGTTGTTGTATTCGAGGACGGTCGTGTGCTTCGTGATGTCCGCCGGCACGCCGGCCGACGTCGGATTGCCGAACGTGAGCAGACCCGAGCCCGCTTTGACGAGGAGGCTATCGGCGTGACCGTGATAACAGCCCTCGAATTTGACGATCCGATTGCGCTGCGTGAAGCCGCGCGCGAGTCGCAATGCACTCATCGTCGCTTCGGTGCCGCTCGATACGAGCCGCACCTTTTCGATCGAGGGCATGAGCCTGCAGATTTCCTCTGCGATTTCGATCTCCGCTTCGGTCGGCGCACCGAATGAGAAACCATCGGCTAGCACGCGCTGGACGGCTTCCAGTACCTCGGGATGTACATGACCGACGATCATCGGGCCCCACGAGCCGATGTAGTCGATGTACCGCTTATCTTCCGCATCCCAGAAGTACGGGCCGTTCGCCCGCTTGACGAAGCGCGGCGTGCCGCCGACCGAGCGGAACGCTCGCACGGGCGAATTGACGCCGCCGGGAATGGTGCGTTGTGCGCGTTCGAACAGAGCTTGATTGCTGGACATGAGTGAAATTCGGTTTTGAAGGAAGACCGGCCAAGCGGTATGGGCACTCGAAGGCGGTGAACGCGGCCGGTGAGATGGCGCCAATTGTACCGAAGTAGTGCAGGTGAGGCTCGCACTGAGGGGGCTAGTACGAACGGCCAAGCAGAGCCGGCGCGGAGCAATAAAAAAAGCGCCCGTGAGGGCGCTTTGAGGATGCTGCGGCAACGGTGTTCCGGTGGGCTTGCGCCCGCCGGAGGACACGTCGCTTTGCTTAGAACTTGTGACGGATGCCGACGCGGCCGAGCACTTGGTTGCTCGTCGAGCTTGCGCCGCCGAGAACGCCTGCGTAGATGTCGGCGTTCACGCCTGCCGTCATCGAGTGGCTCCAAACGCCCATTGCGTAGACGTCGGTGCGCTTCGACAGACGGTAGTCGGCGATCAGGTTCGTTTGGCCGTACTTCGGCTTCACGCCCGTTGCATCGACCTTACCCGTCGTGTACGTGTAACCTGCGCCCAGCGTGGCTGCCGGCGTCAGGCTGTAGTTGCCCCACAACTCATAGCTGTCGAAACGGGTCGTTTGGCCGGCGGCGAGTGCGTCATTGAAACGAACGTCCGACACGTTCAAGCCAATTTGGGCCGGGCCGAATTGATACGATGCGCCGCCGCTGATCGACTGCATGTTGCGCGGGGTGCCCACGAAGCTCCAGATACCGCCGGAGCCGAAGTTGGCATCGTTGCCAACCGTGCCCGACGTAACGCCCGGGTTCTTCGCCAGGAAGTAGCCGGCGCCGATGTACAGCGGGCCGCCCGAGTAGTTCAAACCTGCGCCGATCGTGCTTTGCGAGCCGAACGAGCCAGCCACGCCGCCGAACGCGTAGAACAATTCGCCTTGAACGCCGGCGAAGCGCGGCGAAACGTACTTGACCGCATTGTTCACGCGGAAGCCGTTGTCCGTGTTGTCGATGTCGCCCGGGTGCGAGAACAGTGCGCCCCATTGGCCGTTGAACGTCGTCGGTTGCGCGTTGTCGACAACCGGGTCGTATTGACGGCCGAGAGTCAGCGTACCGAACTTGTCGTTCGCCAGGCCGACGTAGGCTTGACGGCCGAATTCACGTTGGCCTTGGCCCAGGTTGCCGTTGAACACGTTGAAGCCGTTTTCCAACTGGAAGATGGCCTTCGTGCCGCCACCCAGGTCTTCCGAACCCTTCAGGCCCCAACGGCTGCCCTGAACGATGCCGCTTTGCATTGCCCACTTGTGGGCGCCGCCGGCGTTGTTCACGTAGGTCAAGCCCGCGTCGATAACACCGTACAGCGTGACGCTGCTTTGCGCGAACGCCGGCACCGCGAAGGCGCCCGTCACAGCCAGTGCGAGAAGCGATTTTTTCATCAAATAGGTCTCCGAGACGTTGAGTTGCAGTGTGAGCAACCCGGATTAGGTAATTCGTTGCCGCGGACTTCGCCGCCTCTTGGGCTGTTGGCGCCGCGGCGGGGTCCAGGCAGTCGAGGGGATACTAGGCATCTAGGCCCCGGACCCTCATTAGTAGAAACACTAGTTGTCGCCGATTATTGCGAATACTGAAAGGCAGTAATTCAGGATCCGCATCGTTCTCTTCCTTGACAGGCAAGGAAAGCAGTGAAAGTGGACGCTTAAAAGCTGGGCGCAAGTGTTGCATCCGAGCCACACACTCGCCGTCCCAATTGTTGCGAATACGTTGAAGAAAAAGCGGCGTTTCGTGGTGGCTTTAGCCCGCTATCTCGTTTCCACGGAGCGAATCACGCGTCTTCGGTCTCGTCTTCCTATTCATCTGATGAAACCGGAGCGGCCGCCGCGCTCGTCGCACGCGTGAAAAAACCCGCCGCTCTCGCGAGCGCGCGGGTTAGTCGGGACTGCTAAACGATCGGCGCAGTGGCGCGCACGGGCGTCAGTCGGCTGCCGAGGACGCGGCCCCATGGCTGAGCCAGTCGAGGACGGCCGCGGCGTCGTCGGTCCCGACGGTGCGCGCCTTCGCGACGGCTTGCGTCATCTCGCCGGTCGGCTCGGCGCGGCGAATGGCCACACCGACCGCAAGAATGTCGATCATCACCAAATGCAAGATGCGCGAGATCATCGATAGCTGCGATTCGCGAATCTCGATGTGGTCGGTTTCTAGGGCGACCGTTGCGCGCTTGGCGAGCGGCGTATTGCTCGAGGTGATGGCAATGACTTGCGCACCGGCCTGCATGGCGACGTCGAGCACACGCAACAGTTCGGGCGCGCGCCCCGACTTCGACACCGCCACGATGACATCGCCCTTGCCGAGCAGCGCGGCGGAGGCGGCCTGCATATACAGGTCGCCGTAAGCGATCGTCGGGATCCCGAAGCGGAAGAACTTATAGTGCGCGTCTTGCGCGACGATGTTCGAATTGCCGAGCCCGTAAAACTCGATCCGGCGCGCGCCGTTGAGCAACTCGATCGCGCGCTCGACATGCTCGAAGTTCAGATGTTCGCGCAACTGCAAAATCGCCGAGACGGTATTGTCGAGCACCTTCGCGCCGAAATCGGTAGCCGTATCGCCCAAATGCACTTGGCTGTGGCTGACCGGAATCGTGCCCGTCAGACCTGTCGCGAGCTTCAGTTTGAAGTCCGACAGCCCTTGGCATCCCAACGAGCGGCAAAAGCGAATGACCGTCGGTTGGCTCACGTCGGCTTTGCGCGCGATGTCGACGATCGGATCGCTGATGATCGAGCGCGGATGATTCAACGCAAGGTCGGCCACGCGGCGCTCGGCCGGCGTCAGCGCGTCGCGCATCTGGCGGATGCGCTCGAACACGGCCGACGAACCGCCGCCGGCGCGGTTCGACAACTGTTCCGCCAAGATGGCCGAGACGCCCAGAAATGCCGGGTACTCGGCCGTAATGACATAAGTCGGTACATTGGCCAGGTACGATTCGAAGCGGCCTTTCGCCTCGAAGCGCTGACGAAACGACGAGCGCAAGAACAGGTCGCCGAGCTTCAGTACGACGCCGCCGCCGATATAGATGCCGCCCAGGGCGCCGAGCGTCACCGCGAGGTTCCCGGCGAACGTGCCCAAAATCCCGCAAAAACAATCGACGGCTTCGAGCGCGAGCGCGTCGCCCGCGTGGGCGCGCTCGACTACGTAGGCCGGATCGACCGTGGCCGGCAAGCGCTTTTTGTCGCGAGCGGCCAGCGCGCGGTAGATGAGTTCGATGCCGGGACCCGCCGCGACGCGTTCGAACGATACGTGCGGCCACTTTTTGCGGGCGTATTGCAAGACGAGGTCCTCGCGCTCGTCCATCGGCGAGAACGTGGCGTGACCGCCTTCGCTGCCCAACGCGATCCACCGGTCGTCGGCCGGGATCAGACCAGAGACGCCGAGCCCGGTGCCGGGCCCGAGCAGGCCGATCACGCTGTTCTGACGGCGCGTGCCGCCGCCCACTTGGTTGCGCTGCGCGTCCGTGAGGCCCGGCAGCGCCATGGCGAGCGCCGTGAAATCGTTGACCACGAGCAGCGTGTCGAAACCGAGCGCGCGCCGCGTGGCCTCGATCGAAAACGCCCACTTGAAGTTGGTCATGCTGACCTGGTCGCCGTCGACCGGATTCGCGATCGCGATCGCCGCGTGATTGACGCGACCGACCTTCGTGTCCTTCAAATACTTCTTGAGCACGTCTTCGATCGTCGGAAAATCGGCGCACGGATAGACGCGAATCTGACTGATTTCCCCGGGTTCGGTTTCTAGCGCGAAACGCGCATTGGTGCCGCCGATATCGGCGAGCAGGCGCGGACCGTCGGCGTGCTGGCGTGCGCCGGGTACCGAATGAGCTTTATTTTGCAGACCAGTAGACATCGAGTCTGACTCCCTTGTCGTTTGCCAGCTTCGAGATGGCGTTTTCTTGCGGCGCCGAGGCGGCCGCTTTGAGGATGTCGAGCTTGCGATCGCCCGAGATCAAAAGGAATAGCCGCCCAATGCCCTTCAAAGCGGACATCGATAGGCTCACGCGTGCATGCGGGGCGGCGCCGGGATGCATGGCGACGTAACGCTCGGCGGTTGTCAGCGCGTGCGTCCACTCGTCAGCCGGCGCGTCGGCGAAAAGCGACGCCGTATGGCCGTCTTCGCCCATGCCCAGCACGGCGACATGCGGCAGCGCGTAGGAGGGATCGGCGTTCAGCGCGGCGATGCGCTCGCCAAGCGGTACCGACACGTCGACGAGGGGCGCGAAGCGGGCAACCGCCGCGCGGTGCTTGAGCAGCGTTTCGCGCACGAGGCGCGCGTTGCTGGCATTGTCGGTGTCGGGCACCCAGCGGTCGTCGACGAGCGTCACGTCGGCGCGCGCCCAGTCGAGCGACTCGAGCGCAAGCGCCTCGAAAAACGGGCGCGGACTCGTGCCGCCGGATACGGCGAGCGTGGCGCGCGCATCGGGAGCCGTGGCAAGCGATGCGCCGAGCGCGCCGCTCACCGCCTTAGCCAGCGCGTCGGCTTGAGCGCGCGGGTCGTCAAAAGCGTGAAGCTCGATCACTTCTCCTCCAGACTGCTTTTTGTATGTTCATCATCGCGGGCAGCGCCGCGGCACGTGAAACGTCGAACGTCGCTCGGATCGCCGCGGTGATTCGCTTGGCTCCGGCACGGCGCTGCCCGGCCGGTTCCCCGATTCGTCACATCGACAACTTAATTCTCTTCCTCGAGCCAGCAGGTGCCGTGTTGCGCGAGCATGGCGCTCGCGGCCGCGGGACCCCAGGTGCCCGCCGCGTACGGCTTCGGCGGCTTGTTCGACGCGGCCCATTCGTTCAGGATCGGCTCGACCCAACGCCACGCGGCCTCTTGTTCGTCGCGCCGCACGAACAGGGCGAGGCGTCCGTTGATGACGTCGAGCAGCAGGCGCTGATACGCCTCCATCTGACCTTCCTTGAAGAACTGATCGAACGCGAGGTCCAGGTGCACGCTCGAGAGGTTCATCCCTTCGCCCGGCTGTTTGGCCAAGCAATAGAGGCGGATCGATTCGTTCGGCTGCAGCCGGATCACGAGCCGGTTCGCGCCGGGCCGCAGCGCCGGGGCGCCGAGCGCCGAGTGCGGCACGGGGCGGAAATTGACGACGATCTCGGCGACGCGCTCAGCCAGACGCTTGCCCGTACGCAGGAAGAACGGCACGCCCGCCCAGCGCCAGTTCTCGATCTCGACCTTGAGCGCGACGAACGTCTCGGTCGCGCTTTGCGGCTTCACGCCATGCTCGGTTGCATAGGCGGGCACCGACGTTCCCTTGATGACGCCCGAATGGTATTGGCCGCGCACCGCGATCTTCGAGATGTCGCGCGTATCGATCGGTTTGAGCGCGCGCAGCACGCGCAGCTTTTCGTCGCGGACCGAATCCGAATCCATCGAGTGGGGCGGCTCCATGGCGACGATAGAGAGCAACTGCAGCAGGTGGTTTTGCACCATGTCGCGCAGCGCGCCCGTATTGTCGTAGAAATCGCCTCGGGCCTCGACGCCGAGTTCCTCGGCAATCGTGATCTGGATGCTTTCGACCCACTCGCGGCGCCACAACGGTTCGAACAGCGCATTGCCGAAGCGCAGTGCGAGCAGATTTTGCACGGGCTCCTTGCCGAGATAGTGATCGATCCGATAGATCTGATCTTCGGCAAAGATCTCGCCCACCGCATCGTTGATCGCATTGGACGAGCGCAAGTCGTAGCCGAGCGGTTTTTCGAGCACGATCCTGGCGTTCTCGTTGAGCCCGACCGAGGCGAGCGCGCGGCAGATCGGCACGAACAGCGACGGTCCCGTGGCCAGATAAAACACGCGCGTGCCGGCGTGACCGTCGAGCGCGTCGCGCAGCAGCGCGAAATCCTCGGGCTTGCCCAGATCGAGCTTGACGTAGGCGATGCGCTCCAAGAAACGCTGCCAGACGTTCTCGTCGAGCCCGCCCTTCGACACATAGGTCTTGACGTTGCTATTGACCCATTCGATGTAGCCGTCGCGATCGGCCGCGTGGCGCGCGACCGCGACGATCTTGCCGTGCTCGGACAGCATGCCCGCGCGGTGAGCCTCGTACAGCGCCGGAAGGATCTTTCGCATCGACAGATCGCCAGTCCCGCCGAAGAGAACGAAAGTGAAGCCTGAGTCGATTTGCATGAGTCTTAAGCCGAAGTCTAAGGGTTGCGGGGCGCGATTCGAGGAACGTGCTGGGCTGGTTGGCTGCTCGAAGTTGCGACGTCTTGTAGCGCGATAAAAATAATTTTGACACTGAATTGTAGTTTAACTACAATCCAAATCAAGAGGTAACGTCGATCGATTGCAAAAACCTTGCTCGCAGCGGGTCCGCGGGAAAGTTGCGGCGGCGATCGGCGGCAGCGCGCCGCGTGTCCCTATTTATTTCCATCGCGCGTGCATGTTAGCAGCGCGATTTACATGGCGCTGCCTCCCCGAGCTCGATCCGCGCGACGCGGCCGGGCCGAATTCAAAAGAGGAGACAGTCCAAGCTTGGAAGCACGCATTTCCTGACGATCCTTCGCGGCCGCTCGGCGCAGCCGGCGCCTTCGTGCGCGAGTCGCGGCGCGGTCACATCCAGTGTTGTTGTGTTGCACCCAACCACCGTTCCCCGGCCATAAGAAGAGGGGAGCACTCGTTACTTGGTCAGTAGTCTGGAGGAGATAAAGAATGAAAGTTCGCGCGATCATGGCTGCGCTGTGCGCCACGGGGCTGATGCTGGGCGTGTCGGCGGCTCAGGCGGCGGAATCCGTTGAAGTGCTGCACTGGTGGACCTCGGGCGGTGAATCGAAGGCCATCGGCGTCCTCAAGGACGACATGACGAAGCAGGGCTACACGTGGAAGGACTTCGCGGTTGCGGGCGGCGCGGGTGCGGCGGCCATGACTGCGCTCAAGACGCAGGTGATCTCGGGCAACGCGCCGAGCGCCGCGCAAATCAAGGGCCCGCTGATCAAGGAATGGGCGGATCAAGACGTGCTCGTGAACGTCGATTCGGTCGCGAAGAGCGAAGACTGGAAGAAGAACCTGCCGCCGCAGATCGACAAGATCATGCAAGTCGACGGCCACTACGTGGCGGCGCCGTTCTCGGTGCACCGCGTGAACTGGCTGTATATCAACAAGGCGGCGCTCGATAAGGCCGGCGGCAAGGTGCCGACCAACTGGGACGAATTCTTCCAGCTCGCCGATAAGATGAAGGCGAACGGCATCATGCCGATCGCGATGGGCGGACAGCCGTGGCAAGACTTCACGGTGTGGGAAGACGTCGTGCTCTCGCAAGGGCCCGCTTTCTACAAGAAGGCGATCGTCGATCTCGACCAAAAGACGCTGACCTCGCCGCAAATGGTCCAAGTGTTCGATACGGTCCGCAAGCTCACGACCTACTTCGATAGCTCGCGCACGGGCCGCGATTGGAACCTGGCAACGGCAATGGTCATCAACGGCAAGGCCGGTATGCAGTTCATGGGCGACTGGGCGAAGGGCGAGTTCGCGAACGCGAACAAGAAGTCGGGCACGGACTATGTCTGCGCGCCGGTGCCGGGCACGGACAAGGCCTATACGTTCAACGTCGATTCGTTCGTATTCTTCCAGCAGAAGGGCCAAAAGGCGGCCACGCCGGGCCAGCTCTCGCTCGCGAAGACGATCATGAGCCCCGAGTTCCAAAAGCAATTCAGCCTCTACAAGGGCTCGATCCCGGTTCGTCTGGGCGTCGACATGAGCAGCTACGACGATTGCGCGAAGAAGTCGTACGCGGATGAGCAAGCCGCGATCAAGGCCGGCGGCTATGTGCCGTCGCTGGCGCACGGCATGGCCCAAGGCGATGCCACGGCCGGCGCGATGAGCGACGTCGTCACGAAGTTCATGAACTCGAAGGAATCGTCGCAAGACGCAGTTGCCGCGCTCGCCAAGGCGGCACAGACGAAGTAAGCGTAGGTCCGGGGGCGGTGCGCGCACTGCGCGCCGCCCGCGTCACTCAAGCCCGCCGCGCGCTTGTTCAGCGTTTCGATCGTGCGCGGCCGGCGTGCAAGCACTCAGGAGTCGAGTAGTGGCTGCCTCTCTCAGCGGCAAAGGGAACAACGCGACGCACGTACCCCACCGCACATCGTCGATTTCGGCACTGGCCGACCGCTGGATCCCGAAGCTCGTGCTTTCGCCTAGCGTGGCGATCAGCCTTGTCTTCGTCTACGGTTTCATTCTGATCACCGGCTATCTGTCGCTGTCCAAGTCGCGGCTGATGCCCAACTATACGTTCGCGGGCTTCACCCGCTACGACGAACTGTTCCAAAACGACGTCTGGTGGACGTCGGCGAAAAACCTCGGCTGGTTCGGCATTCCGTTCATTGCCGTCTGTATCGGTTTGGGTCTTTTCCTCGCCATCTTGCTCGATCAAAAGATCCGCAACGAAGGCGCGTTGCGTGCCGTGTTCCTCTACCCGATGGCGCTGTCGTTCATCGTGACCGGTACCGCTTGGCAGTGGATTCTGAACCCGGCGCTCGGCCTCGAGAAGGTGCTGCACGACTGGGGCTGGACGAGTTTCTCGTTCAACTGGCTCGACGATCCCGACAAGGCCATTTTCTGCGTCGTCATCGCGGCCGTTTGGCAATCGACGGGTTTCGTCATGGCGCTGTTTCTCGCCGGTTTGCGCGGCGTCGATTCGGAAATCTTCAAGGCGGCTCAAGTGGACGGTGCGACGCTGCCCACGATCTATCGCAAGATCGTGATCCCGAGCATGCGCCCGGTGTTTTTCTCGGTGCTGTTGATTCTGTGTCACATCACGATCAAGACGTTCGACCTCGTCGTCGCGTTGACGGCCGGCGGACCCGGTACGTCGTCGTCGCTGCCTGCGATGTTCATGTACACGTTCTCGTTCAACCGCGGCCAGCTTGGCGTGGGCGCCGCCTCGTCGATGATGATGCTGGCCACCGTCGTTGCCGTACTCGTCCCGCTCATGTATTTGGAATCGAGGAGCACCCGCAATGCAGCCTAAGATGACGATTAGTCGAGCGTTCATTTACGCTGCGCTCCTGCTGTTCGCGTTGTACTTCCTGTTTCCGCTCTACGTGATGCTGTCCACGTCGTTCAAGGATCTGGACCAACTGCGCACGGGCAACTTGCTGACGCCGCCGTCGAACTGGACGGTCGCACCGTGGGTGAAAGCGTGGAGCGAGGCCTGCACGGGCGTGCGTTGCGACGGGATGCGGCCGTTCTTCATGAACTCGGTGCGCATGGTCATCCCGGCCGTGCTGCTCTCGTCGATCATCGGCGCGTTCAACGGGTATGTGCTGACGCACTGGCGGTTCCGCGGCGCCGACGCGATTTTCACGATGCTGCTGGTCGGCTGTTTCATCCCGTTCCAGACGATCTTGCTGCCGATGGCGCGCTTGCTCGGAGCGGTGGGCATCTCGAACACGATTTCGGGTCTCGTGCTCGTGCACGTCGTCTACGGCATCGCGTTCACGACGATGTTCTTCCGTAACTTCTACGTCAGTATCCCGGCCGAGCTCGTGAAGGCGGCCCGCATCGACGGCGCCGGTTTCTTCATGATCTTCACGCGGATCTTGCTGCCCGTCTCGCTGCCGATTTTCATGGTCTGCGTCATTTGGCAGTTCACGCAGATTTGGAACGACTTTTTGTTCGGGATCGTGTTCTCGGGCGTCGATTCGATGCCGATCACGGTGGCGCTGAACAACCTCGTGAATACGTCGACGGGTGTGAAGGAATACAACGTCGATATGGCCGCGGCGATCATCGCGGCATTGCCGACGCTCCTCGTGTACGTCATCGCGGGCCGCTACTTCGTGCGCGGCTTGACCGCAGGCGCCGTGAAGGGCTGATTGGACGTTTCGTTGCGTCCGGCTGCGCCACGCCGAACGCCGCGCAGCCAAAAACACGCATCGCATCTATCGCAAGCAGAGCAGATTAAAGGATTTTCAGCATGGCAAGCCTTTCCATCCGCGACGTATACAAGACCTATCCGAACGGCGTGCCCGTCCTGAAGGGTGTCGACATCGAAATCGAGGACGGTCAGTTCTTGATTCTCGTCGGCGGCTCCGGGTGCGGGAAGTCGACGCTGCTCAACATGATCGCCGGCCTCGAGACGGTTACGAAGGGCGAGATCTGCATCGACGGCAAGGTCGTCAACAACCTCTCGCCGAAGGATCGCGATATCGCGATGGTGTTCCAGTCGTACGCGCTGTATCCGTCGATGACGGTGCGCGACAACATCTCGTTCGGCTTGAACATCCGTAAGGTACCGAAGAAGGAGCAGGCGCAGATTGTCGATCGCGTCTCGCAGATGCTGCAGATCGATCACTTGCTCGATCGTAAGCCGGGGCAACTGTCGGGCGGCCAGCGGCAACGCGTCGCAATGGGCCGCGCGCTCGCGCGCGATCCCGTGATGTTCTTGTTCGACGAGCCGCTCTCGAACCTCGACGCGAAGCTGCGTATCGAAATGCGCTCGGAGATCAAGCTGCTGCATCAACGCTTGGGTACGACGATCGTCTACGTGACGCACGATCAAATCGAAGCGATGACGCTCGGCGATCGCATCGCCGTCATGAAGGACGGCGTCGTCCAGCAGTTCGGCGCGCCGCAAGAGATCTACGATTCGCCGTCGAACCTGTTCGTGGCGGGCTTCATCGGCGCTCCGCCGATGAACTTCATCGAAGGCAAGCTCGTGGAGCAGGGCGCGGGCGTCGGCTTGGAGATCGATACCGGTGTGGAGCGCAGCGTGCTCAAGCTGCCGTTCGAAGCGAATCGCGTCAAGGCGAACGTGGGGCAAAAGGTCATCCTCGGCCTGCGTCCGGAACGTCTGACCGACGCGCGCGGCGCGCACGATGCCAATAGCGCCGATTTGCAGCCGCTGACGGTCAAGGTCGATGTGATCGAGCCCACGGGCCCGGATACGCTCGTCTTCGCGCAAATCAACGGCAAGCGTACCGTGAGCCGCGTGCACCCGGCCTCGAACCCGCAAGCGCAGCAAAACATGACGCTGCTCGCCGATGTGTCCAAAGCCGTGTTGTTCGATCCCTCGACGGAAGCACGCATCGCCTAATGCGATAGGCATACCGGCTCCGTCAAGCGGGGCGCGTGACGCGCCCCGCGACGCGAGCCGTGCGCAACGGTCGCATCGCTGTCGCCGTATCTTCGGTTTATCGTTTCGTCACTTAACCGTCCTATCTTTTAGCCGATCTTTTCGGATCGGCCGGCTTGGATTCATAGTAATTAGTACTACTAATTATTCGTAGCTGTTGTCTGTTGCTTTGTCTGCTTTCGAGTAGTTCGGCAAGACCCGGGTGCTTAATCGGCGCTCGGGCACGACGACGCGCCACGCCATTCTCCCTGACGTTCGGAGCGCTTTTTCGGCGCGTCTTACGACACATCCTTACGAGAGAGAAGAGGGCCGTGAAACCAAGAACCGTTTTGCATATGGCCGCGGCATCGACCGCCGCGTTCCTGATCGGCATCGCGCATGCCACCACTTCCGGCGAAGCGTTCGGCAGTCCGGGCGCGACCGCTGTCCACGGACCGGCGCAGAAATCGTTTTTAGGCACCGCCGTCGGCAGCACGGCTTCGTCGCTCTATTTCACCGGCTATCGCGGCGTCGTCTCGGAGGTGTATTACCCCGTGCTCGATACGACGGAATCGGTCGACCTGCAGTTCCTGGTCGGCGATACCGCGAAAACCTTCGTCGACGAGGAGAAAATGCAGCCCTACACCGCTGCGCAGACCGATTCGCGCACGATGAGCTGGCAGGTGACGACGAGCAACAGCGCGCACAACTGGCAGATCTCGAAGGTGATCTATGCCGATCCGACGCGCAATTCACTGATCGAGCGCGTGACGTTCCAAGCGTTGAACGGCACGACGGTCGGCAACTACAACCTCTATTTGCTGTTCAAGCCCCATCTCGACAATGCGGGCTCGAACAACACCGCGCTCACGCAGACGGCCTCGAACGGCCGCGTCATGCTCGTGGGCAATCACAACACGCGTTATTCGGCGCTTGCCACGTCGCTGCCGTGGAAGGTCCAGAACGGCGTTTCGATGGTATCGAACGGCTTCGTCGGGCAGAGCGACGGCTGGACCGACTTGCTCGGCGGCTCGTCCGCCGACAAGACGATGGACTGGACTTACTCGTCCGCGACGAACGGCAATATCGCGCAAATGGGTTGGCTCGACCTCCAAGGCAGCAGCGCAACGAGCATCTCGTTCAATGTCGTGCTCTCGTTCGATAGCACGTCGGCATCGAATGCGATGAATACGGCCAATGCCACGCTAGGCGACAACCTCGATACGCTGCGCACGCAGTACGACTACGCCTGGCATACCTATGCGGCCGGGCTCTCGACGCAAAACGGCACGGCCGACAACGCGTACTATCTCGCCGCGATGACGCTCAAGACCATGCAGGACAAGAGCAACGGCGCAATGATCGCGGGCATTGGTACGCCATGGGGCGAATCGCAGACCGACAGCAATAGCGGGGGCTATCACCTCGTTTGGCCGCGCGATCTCTTCAAGTTCGCGAATGCGTTGATCACGGCCGGGGATACCGCGACCGCGACGACCGTCGTCAACTACTTGTTCAATACGCTGCAGCAAAAGAGCAATTGCGGAACGGCCGAGTACAACGCGTCGGGGTGTCCGCAAGGGTACAGCCGGGTCGGGCGTTTCCCGCAGAACGCCTGGGTGAGCGGCGTGCAGTACTGGCAGGGCACGCAGATGGACGAACAAGCGATGCCGATTTTGCTTGCTTGGCGGCTCGGGCCCAGCGTCTATAACGCACAGTGGTCGAATATTCGTTCGACGGCCGACTACATCCTCGCCACGGGGCCATGGACCTATCAGGAGCGCTGGGAGGAGAACTCGGGCTATTCGCCGTCGACGATAGCGGCCGAGATCGCCGGACTCGTCGCGGCCTCGCAGATCGCACAAGCGAACGGCGATGCGACGCGCGCGGGCAACTATCTAGCCGCCGCCGATTATTGGCAGCAAAACGTCGTATCGTGGACCTATACGAACACGGGCCCCTACGGTAACGGTCGCTACTATATCCGCATCAATCCGTCGAACCCGGTCGGCAGCGGTACGGGGCCGCAGGTCTACAACCCGGCATCGGGGCCCGATTCGGGCCAGACGTTCACGGTCAAGAACGGCGGCGGCACGCAAGACGAGCGAGCCGTGGTGGACGGCGGCTTTCTCGAACTCGTGCGCATGGGCGTGAAACGCGCGAACGATCCCACGATCACGAACACCCTCACGGCCTATGATGCGGTCGTCAAACAGAACGTGAGTGGACAAAATCCCGCCTGGTTCCGCTATAACTTCGACGGTTACGGCGAGCACAACGACGGCAGTCCATTCGACGGTACGGGGGTGGGCCGGCTCTGGCCGATCTTCACGGCCGAGCGAGGCATGTACACGATCGCGAGCACGGGCGTGGGCAGCAACGGCACGTCGTACTTGAACGCGCTGAAAACCTACGCGACGCCCGAGGGCTTCATCCCCGAGCAAATCTGGCCGAACACGACGACGCTGCCGGGCGGCTGGCAAGTGACCACGCCGTCGGGCTACAAGGTGGGGGCGCCGACCAAGTCGATGGCGCCGCTCAATTGGGCGATGGGCGAGTACATCAGCTTGCTGGCGTCCATTCAAGCGGGGAAGATCGTCGATATTCCTTCGATCGTCTGCGCGCGCTACAGCAACTGCGTCGTGCCGCCTTCGAGCGGACAAGTCGGCGCATCGGTGAGCGTTACGGCAAATACGCAACCGGGCCAATATATGTATGTGACCGGCAACGCAGCCGCTCTCGGCAACTGGAATACGAACCTCGGCGTGCCGGTCGATCCCTCTAGCTACCCGATCTGGAAGAACACGGTGAATCTGCCGGCGAGCACGACGGTGCAATACAAGTATTACCGCAAGAATGCGGACGGTACCGTGACGTGGGAGAACTACCCGGGCGGCGGCAATCGCTCGATCAGTACGCCGGCGTCGGGCAGCATCGCATTGAGCGACACGGTGTCTTGGTAACGTGATGGGGCAGGCAGCGTTCCTCGTTGCCCTGCCCTGGTGCGCGACTGATGCGCAAGCGTTCCGTCGCGGTGCGCTCGTACGCAACACACTTCGATCATTTCTCCCTCCATGGCCTCGGAGCCTTGCTCAGAGGCCATCGGCATGCAATTTGCCTTAATCGGTCCGCACCCTTAGCAGCAGCGGTAAGCGTCGCCAGGGCGCCCGGTCGAGCGGCTTCGATCGGATTGCGGGTGCCCGACGATGTAAATGGGCGCCCGAAATCGAAGAATGCTTGATACCGAACGGCCGCGCCCGCGAAGGGCTGGAGCCGGGCTCGACCGGGCCTCCACGGCGGCCTCGTATAACGAACGGGAAAATCGGCCATGAAGCAAGCCTTCTTCAGCGAGATGTTCGAGCGCAACGGACCGGCTATCGCCGGCGTCCCCCCCGCCGAGTTTCAAGGATGCGGCGAAGCACGTTCGCATTACCACGAGTTCTTCAAGTGGATGTGCGCGCAAAGCGAGCAGCAAATCACCCACAAGCGCGCCGAAGCCGATCTGAACTTTCGCCGCGTGGGCATTACGTTCGCCGTCTACGGCGCGAACGACGCAACCGGGGTCGGCATGGAACGGACGATCCCGTTCGACGTCATCCCGCGCATCTTTCCGGTGCAGGAATGGGCGGCCCTCGAGCGCGGGTTGCGGCAGCGCGTCGGCGCGCTCAATCGCTTCATCCACGACGTTTATCACGAGCAAGCCATCGTGCGCGCGGGCATCGTGCCGGCCGAGCAAATCTTCGGCAACGGCCAGTATCGCCCGCAGATGCAAGGCGTCGACGTCGCGCGCGACATTTACGCGCACATCGCCGGCATCGATATCGTGCGGGCCGGAGCCGGGGAGTTCTACGTGCTCGAGGACAACCTGCGCGTGCCGTCCGGCGTTTCGTACATGCTCGAGAACCGCAAGATGATGATGCGGCTCTTCCCCGATCTGTTCGCGCGCAACCGCGTCGCGCCCGTCGCGCACTATCCGGACTTGCTGCTCGACACCTTGCAGGCCGCGGCGCCGCACGGCGCGCCCGATCCGACGATCGTCGTGCTCACACCGGGCATGTACAACTCCGCGTACTTCGAACACGCGTTCCTCGCGCAGCAGATGGGCGTGGAACTCGTCGAGGGCAAGGATTTGTTCGTCGATGGCGGCTTCGTCTATATGCGCACGACGCAGGGGCCGCAGCGCGTCGATGTAATCTATCGGCGCGTCGACGACGATTTTCTCGATCCCGAGGTCTTCCGCGCCGATTCGACGCTCGGCGCGGCCGGTTTGGTTTCGGCTTATCGGGCGGGCAATGTGACGCTCGCCAATGCGGTCGGAACGGGCATTGCCGACGACAAGTCGATTTATCCGTACGTGCCCGACATGATTCGCTTTTATCTGGGCGAGGAGCCGATCCTGAACAACGTGCCGACGTGGATGTGCCGCAAGCCGGACGATCTACGTTACGTGCTCGACCACCTGCCGGAACTCGTCGTCAAAGAAACCCACGGCGCGGGCGGCTACGGAATGCTCGTGGGGCCCGCTTCGACAAGCGCGGAAATCGAGGCATTTCGCGCCGCGCTGCTCGCGCACCCCGACAAATACATCGCGCAACCGACGCTTGCCCTGTCCACCTGTCCGACCTACGTCGAAAGCGGCATCGCCCCGCGCCACATCGACCTGCGTCCGTTCGTGCTCTCGGGCAGCGAGGTGCGGATGGTGCGCGGCGGACTGACGCGCGTGGCGCTGCGCGAAGGCTCACTCGTGGTCAACTCCTCGCAGGGAGGCGGCACCAAGGACACCTGGGTGCTCGAGCAGTAGGACATCGGACACTGGACCGTCGCGCCGAACGATTCTCGCTTCGGTAACGCCACTTCGGAGACATCATGCTGAGCCGTACCGCCGACCATCTGTTCTGGATGGCACGTTATACCGAGCGCGCCGAAAACACGGCGCGCATGCTCGATGCCAATTACCAGCTCGCGCTCGTGCCGCAATCGGACGAATACGTCGCGCTGGGCTGGCGCGCGATGCTCTCGATCTCGGAGCTGGCCGGCATTTATGCGGCCGCGCATCCGAGCACGACGAGCCGCGACGTCATCGCATTCATGTCGAGCGACCGCGATAATCTTTCGTCGATCATTAGCTGTTTGCGGGCCGCCCGCGAAAACGCCCGGGCCGTACGCGGATCGATCACGACCGAGCTGTGGGAAACGCTCAATACGACGTGGCTCGACGCCCAGCGCATGCTGGCCGATGGCGTGCTCGAGCGCGATCCTTGCGAGTTCTTCGAGTGGGTCAAGTTCCGCTCGCATTTGTCGCGCGGCGTGCAGCTCGGGACGATGCTGCGCGACGAAGCATTCAACTTCATGCGGCTCGGCACGTTCCTCGAGCGGGCCGACAATACGGCCCGCATTCTCGACGTGAAGTACGAGATGCTCGAGCAGCGCGGCGCGACGCTCGCCCAGCCGCTCGCGCAGTCGCTCGACTACTATCACTGGGCCGCGGTGCTGCGCTCGGTGTCGGGCTTCGAGGTCTATCGCAAGGTCTATCGCGACGTCATCGTTCCCGAACGTGTCGCCGAGCTGCTGATCCTGTTCGATAACTGGCCGCGTTCGTTGACGGCCAGCCTCGACGAAGTGCGGCAACTGATCGGGCGCGTGCGCAACGCGCGCTCCGCTCGCGCCGAAGCGATGGCCGTGCGATTGCATACGGACGTATCCGCCTTGCCGATCGGCGAAGTGCTGCGCGGATCGCTGCATGCTTGGCTCACCGATTTTCTTGCGCGCGTCAACGAACTCGGCAGTTGCATCAGCGAGGATTTCCTCGTGCCGCTCGCGCCCGAACCCGCACTCGTCGACGTCTTGCCGATGTCCCAGTCCCAATCTCAGAGTCAATCTCAATCGCAGTCGTCCACGCAACCGCATGCGGCGTAAGCGTCGCGGCCCGAATCATTCCGTTCATCGCATCGAGGTTTCCCCGTGTCGATCCGCGTCGCGTTAAACCATGTCACCGAGTACCGTTACGACCGCCTCGTTGCGCTCGGGCCGCAAACCGTACGTCTGCGGCCGGCGCCGCACTGCCGCACGCCGATCTTGAGTTATTCGATGCGGATCGAGCCGGCGAATCACTTCGTCAACTGGCAGCAAGATGCCTTTGCGAACTATCAGGCGCGGCTCGTCTTTCCCGAGCCCACGAACGAATTTCGCGTGACGGTGGATTTCGTGGCGGAGATGTCCGTCTACAATCCGTTCGACTTCTTTCTCGAACCGCAGGCCGAGACGTTTCCGTTCGACTACGCGCCGGCGCTCGCGGCCGAACTCGCGCCGTATCTGGCGCGCACCACCGAAGCGACGCCGCGCTTCGCGGCCTTCATCGAGAGCATCGATCGCACGCCGTCCAAGACGGTGGACTTTCTCGTCGCGCTCAACCGGCGGCTCGCGCGGGAGATCGCCTATCTGATTCGGATGGAGCCCGGCGTGCAGGCGCCGGAGGAAACGCTCGAGAAAGGCTCGGGCTCATGCCGCGACACCGGCTGGCTGCTCGTGCAAACGCTGCGCCAGCTCGGCTTCGCCGCGCGCTTCGTCTCGGGCTATCTGTTGCAGTTGGCGCCCGATGAAAAAGCGCTCGACGGCCCGAGCGGCACGGAAGTCGATTTCACCGATCTGCACGCGTGGTGCGAGGTGTATCTGCCGGGCGGCGGGTGGATCGGTCTCGATCCCACGTCGGGCTTGATGGCCGGCGAAGGCCACATTCCCGTGGCCTGCACGCCGCAGCCCGGCAGCGCGGCGCCGATATCGGGGGCGCTCGACGAGTGCGAAGTCGAGTTCGCGCATCGGATGTCGATCGTGCGGGTGCACGAGACGCCTCGCGTGACGAGCCCGTACGACGAAGGTACGTGGGGCGAGATCGAGCGGACGGGTGCCCAAGTCGATGCCGATCTCGCGGCGATGGACGTTCGTCTCACGATGGGCGGGGAGCCCACCTTCGTATCGGTTCGCGACCGCGACGCGCCCGAATGGAATACCGACGCGCTTGGCCCGACCAAACGCGGCTACGCCGTCTCGCTGATGGACAAGCTGCGCGCCCGCTATGGCGCGGGGGGCTTCTTGCATGTAGGTCAGGGCAAGTGGTATCCCGGTGAGCAATTGCCGCGCTGGGCGCTGTCGCTCTATTGGCGCGCGGACGGCGAGCCGTGCTGGCAGGACCCGGCACGCTTCGCCGACGAGCGGGAGCCGATGCAATACACGGCCGCCGATGCCGAGCGGTTTATTCGCCGGCTTGCGTCGGAACTCGCATTGGACGATGGCCATATCCAAGCCGGTTATGAAGACGTCTGGTACTACCTGTGGCGCGAGCGGCGCTTGCCGGTGAACGTCGATCCGTTCGACTCGCGCTTGGACGACGAGCTCGAACGCTTGCGGCTGCGCCGCGTATTCGACGCCGGGCTGTCGTCCGTCACGGGTTACGCGTTGCCGCTCGCGCGTGAACGCGGCACGGCGGCCACCCTTGCCGGAGCGCGTTGGGTCACGGGTCCTTGGTTCTTTCGTGACGAGCGGATGTATCTGATCCCCGGTGATTCGCCGATGGGTTATCGCTTACCGCTCGATTCCTTGCCGTGGGTCAGCGAGGCCGACTATCCGTGGCTGCACGAGCACGATCCGTTTGCACCGGCGACGATGCTGCGCGGCGCCGCGCAGTTGCGCGCCCAGTATGGATCGGGGGAGCGCCAGCGCCCTCACGTCGACGAGTCGGAGCCGGCTGTGCCCAAGCGGGGCGAATCGGCGGCATCGGTGCGGCGCACCGCGCTTTGCGTCGAAGCCCGCGACCCCGCGCGCGCGGCCGGGCCGCGCGCGGAGGCCGACGCTGTGGCCGGCGGGCGCGAGAGC
>NZ_QUBS01000074.1 GCF_003390925.1 Trinickia diaoshuihuensis
GGGCGGCGGGACCGCGGGTGCGGCGGGCGGTGCGGGCGGCGGAACGCGCGGCGGGACGGGCGTGGCGCCGAGCGGCAACACGCTCGAGCAGCCGGGCGTTCAGCCGGGCATGAACGGCGCGAATTCCAGCGGCGGCTACGGCAGCCCCGGCGCTACCGGATCGGAATCGGGCCGGACCTCGGGCCGCTACAGCAAATCACGCAATATGAACCAAAGCCCGTCCAATAGCACGGGCGGGTATTCGCCTCAGCAAGAGGGGCAAACGCCCAACGGGCAGCAATAACCCGTAGCGCGCGTCGCCGATGGGTCGCGAACGCGACCTATCCGCCGGCCCATCGGCGCCCGCATTCAGCGAAGGAGAGTCGTTATGACGAGAGTTTCCGAAGTAATGACGCGCGACGCCGCCACGCTGGCGCCGAACGCCACCATGCAAGCCGCGGCAAAAATGATGGACGAGCTCAACGTGGGCGCGTTGCCGGTGTGCGACGGGCACAAGCTCGTCGGCATCGTCACCGACCGCGATATCGTCGTGCGCGCGGTCTCGGCCGGCATGGACCCCAACTCGCCCGTGCAGAGCATCGCGAGCGGCCCCATCGCCTGGTGCTTCGACGACGACGACGTGCAAGACGTGCAGCGCAAGATGGCCGAGCAGCAGATTCGCCGGCTACCGGTGGTCGACCACGAAAAGCACTTGGTCGGCATCGTGTCGCTCGGCGACCTGGCGACGAACGCCGACGGCAACATGTCCTCGACGCTAGGCGCGGTGTCCTCGCCGTCGGCACCCGATCGATAAAAAAGAATTCAGGGCGAACACGCCGGTAGCCCGGTCGGTGTTCAACCGTCAATTTCCGCCCGGCGGTCCTGAAGACGATATCACACGCGCGATCTGCCGTTTTGCCGCTTCATAGACGTGGTCGGGCGTGAACCCGAATTTGCTTTGCAGGTCGCGCATCGGCGCCGAGGCGCCGAACGTATGCATCGCGATCGTCTCGCCCCTGTGCCCCACGTATCGATCCCACCCGAGCGACGCTCCCTGCTCGACGGCAACGCGCGCATCGACATCGGGAGGGAGCACGGAGTCTTTGTACGCTTGATCTTGCAGTTCGAATACGTCCCAGGACGGCATCGATACCACGCGCGCGGCCACGCCTTCTTGCGTTAGGCGTTCGTACGCCTGCATGCATACGTGGACCTCGCTTCCCGTGGCGAGCAGCAAGACCGCCGGAGCCTCCCCGTTCGGCGGGTCGGCAAGCACGTAGGCGCCGCGCCGTACCCCTTGCGCGTCGGCGTAGCGCTTGCGATCGAGCGTCGGCAGCGGTTGACGCGACAGCACCAGTGCGGTCGGACGCCGGTGCGCCGATAGCGCCATGCGCCAGGCTTCGGTCACCTCGTTGGCATCCGCCGGCCGCAGCACCGTCAGACCCGGGACAGCCCGAAGCGAAGCGAGCTGCTCCACCGGTTGATGGGTCGGACCGTCTTCGCCGAGCCCGATGGAGTCGTGCGTGAAGACGAACACGACCGGAACCTCCATGAGCGCCGCAAGCCGAAGCGGCGGCTTCATGTAGTCGCTGAAGATCAAGAACGTGCCCGTGTAGGGTCTTAAGTTCGACAACGCGAGTCCATTCGCGACGGCGCCCATCGCGTGCTCGCGCACCCCGAAATGCAAATTCCGCCCTTGCCGGTCGTCCGCCGAGAAACTGCCCGCGCCGTCGAATTTCAGCAAGGTTTTCGTCGAGGGGGCGAGATCGGCGGCGCCCCCGAGAATCCAGGGCACGCGTGGTGCGATCGCGTTGAGGACCTCGCCCGACGACGCGCGCGTCGCCTCGCCCTTCGGATCGGCATCGAACGTCGGCAACTCGGCGTCCCAACCGTCGGGCAGCGCGTGAGTTTCGATCAGATCCAATTCGCGCGCCAGCTCCGGGTACTGCCGTGCGTATTGCGCGAGCGCCGCGTGCCACGCTTGCCGCGCTTGGGCGCCACGCGCCCCGACGCCTTCGGCGAACCGTTCGTGAACATGGGGCGGGACATAGAACTGCTTTTCCTCGGGCCAGCCGTAAGCGCGCTTGGCCAGCGCGACTTCCTCTTCGCCCAGCGCATCGCTATGCGCAGCCGAGGTACCCTGCTTGTGCGGAGCGCCCCAGCCGATGACGCTTTTCACGACGATCAGCGTCGGCGCGTCGGTCATGCGAGCCGCATCGGTCAGCGCGGCATCGACGGCATCGAGATCGTTGGCGTCTTCCACGGTCAACGTATGCCAGCCATATCCTCTGAAGCGCGCCTCCACGTCGTCGCTATAGGCGAGATCGGTCTGCCCTTCGATCGTCACGCGGTTGCTGTCGTAGATCCACGTGAGATTGGACAGACGCAAATGTCCCGCTAGCGAAGCGGCTTCATGCGAGATACCTTCCATCAAATCGCCGTCCCCGGCCAATGCGTAGACGCGGTAGTCGAATAGGTCGAACCCTTCGCGGTTATATCGCGCGGCGTACCAACGAGAGGCGATGGCCATTCCGACGCTATTGCCGAGTCCCTGTCCGAGCGGGCCCGTGGTCGTCTCCACGCCGGTCGTCATGCGGTACTCCGGATGCCCGGGCGTTTTACTGTCGAGTTGGCGGAAACGGCGAATATCGTCGAGCGATACCGCCGGCGCCTGCGTCGCGCATCCCGCGTCGTCCACCGCTTTGACGCCGGCCAAATGCAGGATCGAATAGAGCAGCATCGACGCGTGGCCGACCGATAAAACGAAGCGATCTCGATTGGGCCAAAGCGGTTCGCTCGGGTCGTAGCGCAAATGACGTTGCCAAAGCTGATAGACGACCGGTGCCAACGCCATCGGCGCGCCGGCGTGACCGGAATTGGCCTTTTGCACGGCATCCATCGACAACGTGCGAATCGTATCGATACAAAGCTTGTCGAGTGCGGGGTCTGAGTGCATTCCAAACGTCCTCTTCGAGGGTTGCAACGGAACAAGCGGAACGAGCAACGCCCATACCCATGGGGCCCCGCTGCAATAGCTGCATCACCGGTGCAGGTTTTACGAAAGCGCGCGCCGCAGCCTTACTCCGCTATTGCGCCACCCCTATACAGCGGCCCTCCAGCCGCCGCGAGCCACCAGCGGATGCATCGATACAAGGAACGCTCGTTGCTTGATTCCGGGTGTGTTCAACCGCAACGAAGGAGGCATGTATGGCCCAGCATCCGGCCCACTCCCAAGACCATCGACACCCCGGCCAACCGTCGCCGGTCGCCGTCCAGAAAGCACTGGCGGGCGTCGACTACCCGACCACGCGGGAGCACCTGGCCGAGACCGCGCGCAGCCACCACGCGGACCGCGAAATCGTCGAACTGCTCGACCGCCTTCCCGATAAGAACTACGACAGCCCCGCTGCCGTGTCCAAGGCGATCGCGCAAGTGCAGTAGGCGCCGGGCGAGCGCGAGAAGCGACGTCGACCCACAGTCATAGACCGTCATCAAAGGAGGACATCATGAGCATTTCACCCGATCCGATCGGCAGTCGCGGCGAGACCCGCATCGTCGGCAAAGGCAGTCAGACGGCAGAAGGCCCAGGCCCCTACGTCATGGCGGCAAGCACGCTGGACGGCGACAAGGTCATGAGTTCCGACGGCGAGGATGTCGGCAAGATCAAGGAAATCATGTTGGACGTCTACACCGGGCGGATTGCCTACGCCGTCATGTCGAGCGGCGGCTTTCTCGGCATCGGCGACAAGCTGTTGGCGATCCCGTGGAGCGCTCTGACTTTGGACACGGACCGCAAGTGCTTCTTGCTTTCGGTGACGAGCGAGGCCGTCAAGAACGCTCCGGGCTTCGACAAGGATCACTGGCCTGCCATGGCCGATGTCGCCTGGGCAAGCGAGCTGCATGATTACTACCGCACTTCGCCATACTGGGATTCGAACATGGAGCGAGTCGAAACCACGGGCGCTGCATCCGGAACCACGCCCGATCGCAGCGGGCACCACTAAGTAAGTATCGCCGAGGCTCGAAGCGCCGGCCGCGACCCCACGGGCGCGGCCGGCGCCCGCCCATTGCCGACGCGGGCGAGGCTCGCCTCACCCTCCGCCGATACCCTGCAACACGCGGCCCGTGCCGCCGCAAATCGTGCAGGGCTGCCCCTCCACCATTCCGGTTCCCCGGCACACGCGGCACGGACTCTCGCCGACGCCCGGTGCGTCGGGCGGCGCTTCATCTCCAGGACGGTTCGGTTCTTGGCTCTCTTGCATGGGCATGGTCCTCCGTGAATGGGCGCGGCTGGCCCGCGCCGCCGTTAGCTGCGGGCGAGCAAATACCGGGCCGGCCGCCCCTTGGGACCCGAAATGTGGATACACACGATTGTGACGAACGAATTAAATCGATTCGCATTAACGGTAAGCGAACATTTCCGAAAGCCAATGAAAAGGAGGATTTCATTTCCACCCATCAAAACAAATGGGGCGATAGACAAAGGCCGCTCTTCCATATTGCGAACTGGCGAAGACGGTATTAGTATTGCGCCAACCACGAATCAGGACCCGGTGCCACCCAACCAGTCGGGCATTCGAAACAATTACCGGATCGACGCAGGATGCGTGCCTGCGGCGGGTAATTAGTACCTTTCGTGTTCCATAGAAAAAATTATTCTTCGAAAACGTTTTATAGCGTCATATGAATAGCCATTCCGATCGCCCAGTTTTTTTGATTTATGGCCCGGAGTTCTTTCCGGTTTTACTCAGCGCTTTTCGCCGACGAAGTAATTGATGCGGGACGACCGGCGCAACCGGTACCACGTCCCACTACTGATCCCGAGATCGATCGACTATCTTTGTTCCATTGGAGAGCAGCATGCTGAGCCCACACGAACTCGCCACATTGATGTTGGTTAGGGACGCCCCCGACCAAATCGGCGACCGCGCCGAGCTGAGCACTTTGCTCGAGCGCCATTTGATCGCGCTCGAGCAACCCGCCGAAGAAGTCGGGATGCCGCGACCGCGCATCACCGAAAACGGCAACTCGATTCTCGAAGCCTGCTCGCGCCTGCGGTAAGGGCGGGAGGGGGTTCTCGCAACGCGGCGAGATGGCAGTGAGCGGCACATCGCGCCGCCTTACGTTTCACTTCGTCAAACGCGCATCGAAGGAGAATCGAAGATGACCAAAAGACTTGCCCTCGTCACCGGCGGCATGGGCGGCATCGGCGAAGCGATCAGCATCAGATTGCACGATGTCGGCCATGCCGTCGTCGTCACCTATTCGCCGAGCAACACCGGCGCCGACGACTGGCTCGCAAAAATGGAAGCGTCCGGCCGGCAGTTCAGAGCGTATCCCGTCGACGTGGCCGACTACGATTCGTGCGAACGCTGCGCGGCTCAGATCAAAGCCGAGATCGGCCCGATCGACATCCTGGTCAACAACGCGGGCATCACGCGCGATTCGAGCTTCAAGAAGCTCGACAAGGGGGGATGGGACGCGGTGTTGCGCACGAACCTCGACTCGGTCTTCAACATGACTAAGCAGTGGTACGAAGACATGACGGCGCGCGGCTGGGGGCGCATCGTCAATATCTCGTCGGTCATCGGCTGCAAAGGCGGCTTCGGGCAAACGAACTACGCCGCGGCCAAGGCGGGGATGCACGGGTTCACGAAATCGCTCGCGCTCGAAGTCGCGCGCAAGGGCGTGACCGTCAACACCGTCTCCCCGGGCTTTATCGCGACGCGCATGGTCACCGCCGTCCCCGATGAGATCATGCAATCGAAGATCCTGCCGGAAATCCCCGTCGGCCGCCTCGGGCAACCCGAGGAAGTCGCGGCGCTCGTGGCCTACCTCTGCTCGCAAGAAGCCGCTTTCGTCACGGGCGCGAACATCTCCATCAATGGCGGACAGCATTTGCAGTAAAGCGCGCCGCCGCGGCAACGTTATCGAACCATACGGCCGAGCGCGGCTTGCATCGCGCTGACGGCCCATCCACGCCGACCGGTACGCCTCTCGCCTCGCAGCCGGTCCGAGTCGCGCCGTGCGCCGGAGGTTTTTCGCGCGCGGCGCGCTCGTATGCGCTCCGGCATGTCGCTTGCACCGCCGCCCGCGTCGATCCCGCGAGCCGGGCGCACCGGCGCGCGCCCCGGCCGCGCGGCATCGGCACCTATATCCATTACGAAAGGATCAGCCCTATGCGCTTTGCCCCCGCGCGTGCCGCGCTCGCCGCTGCCTTGCTTGTCGCCGCAACCTGCGGTGCCGCCAAACCGGGATTCGAGCCGATCGGAACAGTGGCGGCCGGCGAGCCTGCTCAAGCCGCAAGCGAGATTCCGGCGAGCCCACCCGCGCCGGCCTCCTCCGTCGCCGCGCCACCGTCGGAAAGCCTTGGCGATCTGTACCGCGACGTCGAACTGGCTCGCCTGTTCCCGGACAGCAAGACGTTCGCCGACATGATCCCGAAGGAGCCGCCCGAGAAGATCGTCGCGGCCTATCATGCGGCGCGCCAGCAAACTGGCTTCGACTTGCGCAAGTTCGTCGCGGCGCACTTCGAGACGCCTTCACGCGAAACGCGCCCCTATGCGTCGGATCCGAAGCAAACGGTCGTGCAGCATATCGATACGCTCTGGAATGTCCTCACCCGCGACCCCGACACGGCGCCGAACCCCTGGTCGTCGCTCTTGCCGCTGCCCGCGCCTTACGTGGTGCCGGGCGGGCGCTTCGACGAAGTCTATTACTGGGATTCATATTTCATTATGCTCGGCCTCGTCGCCAGCGGCCGGCACGATCTCGCCGATGACGAGCTCAAGAACTTCGCCGCGCTGATCGACCGTTACGGCCACATTCCCAACGGCAACCGGACCTATTACCTGAGCCGTTCGCAGCCGCCGTTTTTTTCGCAAATGGTGGGGCTGCTCGCCGAGCACGAAGGCGAGAGCATCTATCTGCAATACTTGCCCGAACTCAAAGCCGAGTACGACTACTGGATGAGCGGCGCGGCATCGTTGGCGCCGGGTCAGGCGACGCGTCACGTCGTCCGGCTGACCGACGGTACCGTGCTCAATCGCTACTGGGACGAGCGCGCCGCGCCGCGCGACGAGTCGTATCGCGAGGACGTGCTCACGGCGCGCTCGATGCCCCAGCGCGAGCCGGGCGAGCTGTGGCGCGATCTGCGCGCGGGTGGCGAAACCGGATGGGACTTCAGTTCGCGCTGGTTTGCCGACGACCGTACGCTCGCCACGATCGACGTCACTTCGCTCGTTCCCGTCGACCTCAACGCCTTGCTCTACGGCCTCGAGCGGACGCTAGCGAAGGCCTATCGGCTGCAAGGCGACGCCTCGCGCGCGGAGAACTTCAACGCACGGGCCACGGCGCGCGCCGAAGCGATTCGCCATTGGTTGTGGGATCCGCGCATCGGCGCGTTCGCCGACTACGATTTCGTGCGCGGCAAATCGCACGGCCGATTGACGGCCGCCACCGCCTATCCGTTGTTCGCGGGCGTGGCGTCGCGGCAACAGGCGATCGCCGTGGCGCAATCCATCAAGCGGGGTTTGCTGCGGCCCGGCGGCATAGCGACGACCGAGGTCCACACCGGCCAACAGTGGGACGAACCGAACGGTTGGGCACCGCTGCAGTACCTTGCGGTCGTCGGGCTGCGGCGTTATGGGGAAAGCGCGCTCGCGCGTACCATCGCGACGCGCTGGATCCGAACCAACGTCGATTACTACGCGCGCACCGGCAAGCTCGTCGAGAAATACGATATTGGCCGCAACGCCGGGCACGAAGCGGCCGGAGGCGGCGAGTATCCGTTGCAAGACGGGTTCGGCTGGACCAACGGCGTCTTGCGAGCGTTGTTGCTGCTCTACCCGAACGCCGTCGATATCGACCGGGCGGTTCCGGCCGCCGTCAGCAACGCGAGCGAGGCCGGCGCCGCGCACTGAGCGCCGCGAACCGCGGCCCGCTCGCGCCTGTGCTCAAGGTTCTAAGTCGGCGTCGGGCAAGTTCGGCGTTTCGATATGATCGGGCTCGATGTCGGCATCCTCGGTCAACGTGGAATCGCCGTCGGCGGACGAGCGCTCGCCGGTGCCGGCTCGGTCCGTGTCGCTTGCAAGCTCGGCATCGCCAAGCTCCAACGCGTGTTCGTCGAGCTCGGTGTCTTTGTCGAAATCGTGCCGCTTCGCGCCGGCGATATCGCTGCCGCTATCGGACGAGTCGCTCGGCCCCAATGCCCCGGTTTCGCGCCCGCTCGTCTCGGACTCGCCGCTTTGCGGAAAATTGTCTGGATCCAGCGTGCTCATGTCGATCTCCCTCATTTGAATCGAACCTCTCGAAGTCGAGCAATGCCCGCGCCTACGCTTGCCTCCTTGGCGAGGCACCGCTCCGGCACGGGCGATGCGACATCGCCCGTTACCCGCAGACCCAGTAGTCCTTATCTCGAAGGAGGACGATGATGAACGTTCACGCAGGACAATCGCACGACGAGCGCATCGCCGCGCGTAAGGGAGAAAAGCCGCGCTCCCTGGAACAGCCCGGCGGCGAGATGGCCGTCGAAGGCACGCAGGCCGATGCCACACACAGTTGCGGCGAACTATCGGAAGCCGGCAAGGCGGTGTGGCGCAGCGGAGCCGGCATGGACAACAGCGGCAAGAGCGGCTAGGCGGCCGAGGGCAACGCATGCGCGTGGAACGGCCGTTGCTTGCCCATAAGTCGCTGTTAAGCGCGGCGATAGGTGGGAGTAAGGGTTCAACCGCCACCGCCGCCAACGCTCAACCGTATTCGAAAGGAGATACGCTATGCGCACCCACAGCACCTCGACCACGGGGACCCCGCAAGGCGCACGCATCGTCGGCAAGGGTACCGAAACGGCGTCGGGCCCAGGTCCGGACGTCATGGCCGCAAGCACATTGGACGGCGACAAGATTCTCAGCACGGACGGCGAGGAAGTCGGCAAGGTCAAGGAGATCATGCTCGACGTTCAAGCGGGCCGCATCGCCTATGTCGTTATGTCGAGCGGCGGCTTTTTGGGCATCGGCGACAAGCTGCTCGCCATCCCCTGGAATGCACTGACGCTGGACACGACGCGTAAATGCTTCCTGGTGTCGCTCTCGTCCGAACTCATCAAGAATGCACCCGGGTTCGACAAGCAGCACTGGCCTTCGATGGCGGACGCCACGTGGGCGACCTCCGTGCACCAATACTACGGGCGCGAGCCGTATTGGCGCAGCCTAGGCGCTGACGACGAGTACGAGTCCGATTACGATGCCGCGCGCGACGACCTTGATCCGGACGCGCCCGAAGCGGGCGGCGTCAAGCTGTAGCCGATTCGTCGCGAAACGCGTCGTGAAGTTCGCCGTACGGCTTTAAAACGCAGCGGCCGCCCCGGGTGAGCGGCCGCCGCGCCTTTAGCGCATCGCCGGTCAGGGCTTCGTCGAAGAAGCCGCTTCCGGATTGCTTGCCGCGGTCGCGCCGCGATGATGGCGATGGTGATGCTTCTTATGCTTGTGCTTCGTCTGGGTCGCATCGCTGCCCGAGGCGTCGTCCGTCGACGGTGACGCCGTCATGCCGGGAGTGTTCGTCGATGCGCCGGCCGAACCGTTGGCGCCCTCGCTTCCCGGCGGTTGCTGCGCGCCCGGCGTTCCCGGTCCGTTCGAATTGCCGCCCGACTGCGCGAACGAAGGGGCCGTCGACAAACCGAGGGCGGCGACGAGGGCCGATGCGATCAGTGTCCGATGCGCGATGCATAATTTCATGGAATCACCTCCTTAAAATACAACGGCCATTGCGGCCCGGGGCACGCCGCTCGATAGTCGGCGCAGGAGTCGTATCACTCGCAATGCGCATGCCTTAACGCCGCAGCTTTTCGCGCAACTTTTCGACCTCGCGTGGCGCGACGGGCTGCGCCTCGTTGCCCCACGCATTGCGGACGAACGTCAGCACGCGCGCCATCTCCGTATCGTTTAGCTTGCCGAGAAACGAAGGCATACGCTGGGGCTTGGGTCCATCGTTGGTTTCGGGACTTCGGCCGCCGTCGATCAGCAAACGAATCAGCGAGGTCGCCTGCGGCGCGACGACGACCGGATTGCCCGCAAGCCGCGGGTATTTGCCGGGCTCGCCACGGCCGTCGGCATGATGGCAACGCGCGCAGAACGCGTTGTAGAGGCCCGCGCCCGGATATTCGATCGAGCCGGTGCGCAGGACGTTGACGGTCGCATTGCCCCGCGCCGGGTCGGCCTCCACGTGCCCGCTCGCTTGCCGGGGCGGCAGCGATTTCAAGTAGGTGGCGATCGCGTGGAGGTCGTCGTCGGTCATGTATTGGCCGCTGTCCTCGACGACTTCGACCATGCTGCCGAACGCGGTCAGCGATGCGCCGTGACCGTGCTTCAGGAAGGCGGCGATATCCTCGGCCGATACTCCGCCGAGCCCCGAATCGGGATCGCCCGTGAGATTCGGCGCAAACCAGTTGTCGTTGGTGCCGCCCGTCAAGTAGCGCCGGTCGCCGTCGCTGAGTCCTCTTTCCTCGTAGGCAGGGCCTCGTGGCGTGTGACACGCCCCGCAGTGGCCCAGCCCCTGCACGAGATACGCACCTCGGTTCCACTCGACGCTTCGATCGGTGCGTGGCGAAAAGCGCTCATGCGGCGCGAACAGTTCGGCCCAGACCGCCAAGCCCCAGCGCTGATTGAAGGGAAACGGCAACTTCGTTTTCGGTACCGCCGCGGCAACCGGCTTCACCCCATGCATGAAATAGGCGTAGAGCGCGTGCATATCGTCGTCGCTGATCTTCGAGAGCGACGGAAACGGCATGGCCGGATACAGATGCTTACCGCCCGGCGCGATGCCGTCGCGCACGGCGCGTTCGAAGTCTTCGTAACTGAAACGGCCGATCCCATAGACAGGATCCGGCGTGATGTTGCTCGTCCAAATGGTGCCGAAGGGCGAACCCATCGGCAGGCCGCCCGCGAAAGCCGGCGAAGGTTTGGGCGGCTGGCCCGTCGGCGCGTTCGTATGGCAGCCCGCGCAGTCGCCCAGCTTGGCGAGATATGCCCCCTTCGCGATGAGCGCCGAGTCCGCGGCGCCGGCCGCATCGCTCGCGCGGCACGCCGGCGCAAAGGCCAACGCGCATGCCACGGCGTACCATGCGAAGCCGCGTCCGAGCGCACGAACGCTCAAGCCGAAAGCCATAGTCCCCTCTTCATGGTTCGTGGCGTCAGGTACATGCCGAAACGAGCCCGGTGGCGATATCGGTTGCAACGAGCGCGAACAGAAACAGCACGCTGGCCATCAGCCCCATTCGCGCCACGAACGCCTCGCCTTCCACCCTCGTATCGGTCGCTTCGGGCGTTTGGCTTCGCCGCGCCCGCGTGAGCCGCCGCCAATTGCGCCAAGCGAGCCACGTACCGAAGACGCCGACGAACAGCATCAGGCCGCTCATCCCGGCCACGCTCCAGCCGATGGCCGGGGCCAGGGGAATACGCAACGGCACGTTGTGAGGAAAACACGTGTAGGCAATCACCGTCTCGCCCGCGCAAATTTGAATCAGCCAGGCCGCCGGCGTCGCCAACACGCCGGCCGTCAGCGCCAGTACCGAAATGGGCCCGTCGTGGCCCGCGCGATCCGCTTGCATTTCGCTAGAACCAATAGGGCGTCAAATAAAGCGTCGTGAAAATGAACAGCCACACCACGTCGACGAAGTGCCAATAAAGGCTGCCGATCGTGAGCGCGGCATGACGGCGTTCGTCGAAATAGCCGAGCGCCGTCCAGCAGCCTAGAAGCACGAGGACGACGATACCGACGAGCACGTGCGCCAAATGGAAAGCCGTGATCGTGAAATAGAGCGATCCGTACAAATGCGAGGTCGGGCCGTACGGATGGTCGTGCCACTCGTGCAGTTGAATGCCGACGAAGACGATGCCGAGCACGACGGCAACCGCCATCGACGCGCTCGCCCAGCGCTTGCGCCGGCGCCGCACGAAGCGTTCGCATAACCAGGCGAACACGCTGCTGGAGAGGAGAATCGCCGTGTTGACCGAGGACAGCCCGAGTCTAGGCAGCCCTTCCGGCGGCCAGTGCGCCGTTTGCTGCACGGCCAGATACAAATACGCAAAGATCAGGTAGCCGAATAACGAAGCTTCGGTCGCGATCAGCATGATGCAGCCGAGCATGCCGCTCGCGCGCTCGCCCGCGCTGCCGACGGGCAACGTCTCGGCGGGATGCAGCAGGACGGCTTGAGCGTCGTCGCTCATCTCACGCCTCCTCGACCGGCTGCGGTTCGCGCTGGATCAATGCGCGCCGGGGCCATAGCCAAACCGCGATCGCGAGGCCGCATGCCAGCGTCATCGCCAAGGACGCCCCCCACCATCGCATCCCAAGCGCGGCGAACAGCAGGGCCGAAAACAAAGCCAAGAAGAACGGCGCGTACGAATCCTCCGGCATCTTCAGAATGACGTGGGGCTTGCCGCTCAGCGCCGTCGTCCCCAACGCCTCGCGCCCTTGCGTGAGCAGATAGCCCTCATCGAGATGCGAGCGAGCGGCGGCGGGCTTGTCCGCTTCCTCTTGCATGCGCGCTTCCCATAGAGGATGACGGCTCGCAACGATCGGCAGCACGGCGAAGTTGTACGGCGGGGGCGGCGAGGAGACGGACCATTCGAGCGAAGGCGCATCCCAAGGATTGTTCCCCGCGACGGGGCCGCGCTTCAAGCTATACAGGATGTCGGCGAGGAAAACGAGAATCCCGAGAGCGAATACGAACGAGCCGATCGACGAGAGCATGTTCACCGAATTCCATCCCATGTCGGAGGCGTACGTATAGATTCTGCGCGGCATGCCCAGCAGCCCCGCGATATGCATCGGAAAGAAACCGAGATTGAAGCCGACGAACATCAACCAGAATGCGATCTTGCCGACCCGTTCGCTCATCATGCGGCCCGTGAATTTCGGAAACCAGAAATACGTGCCGCCCACGACGGGAAAAACGTTGATGCCGATCAGCACGTAATGCAGATGCGCGACGACGAAGTAGGTATCGGTCAATTGCCAGTCGAGCGGCACGGCCGCCGTCATCACGCCCGATACGCCGCCGATCACGAACAGCAGCACGAAACCCGCGAAAAAGAAGAACGGGACGCGCCACACCGGACGGCCTAGCCAGATCGTGGCGATCCAGGCGAAGGTCGCGACCGCGCTCGGGATCGAGATGATCATGCTGGCCGAACCGAAGAACGCCAGGGCGAGCGGCGGGATACCCGTCGCGAACATATGATGAATCCAGACGACGAAGCCGATCACCATCGTCGCCACGGTCGAAATCGCAACGGGGCCGTAACCGACGAGCGGGCGCCGGCAGAACACCGGCAGCGCATCGGAAACGATGCCCATCGCCGGCAGCACGACGACATAGACCCAAGGATGCGCGAAGACCCAGAACAAATGCTGCCAAAGCAAGGCCCGCCCGCCCCCGCCCGTCACATCGAAAAAGTGCGTGCCGATTCGCCGGTCGAGCCACAACAGCAGAAAGGCCAGGCTCACCGAGGGCACCGCGAATAGATTGCCGACGGAGATCGTGAGAGTGCCCCAGACCAGCACCGGAATGCGATCGATCGACATGCCGGGTGCGCGCATCCGCAAGAGCGTCACGACGAAGTTCGCCGCGCCGACCGAGGTCGACACGCCGAGCAAAATCATTCCGAGCGCGTAGACATCGATGTTCGGCCCGGGATCGTAGGTGAGGCTGGAGAGCGGAACGTAATTGAACCAGCCGGCGTCGGCGCCTTGACCGAGCGGAAAACTCGCATATAGAAAAATACCGGCGAATAAAAAGACCCAGTACGACAACGCGTTGAGCCGTGGAAACGCCATGTCGCGCCCGCCCAGCACGAGCGGCCAAAGGTAGTTCGAAAAACCCGACAGCACGGGCAGCGCGTAAAGAAAAATCATCGTCACGCCGTGCATCGTGAACAGTTGATCGTATTGTTCCGGCGTCAGCACGTGCGCATTGGGTCGAGCGAGTTGAACGCGCATGATCAGCGCCTCGACACCGCCGAGCACGAGAAACAAAAACGCCGTCACGAGGTAGCGCAAACCGATCGTCTTATGATCGACGGTGGAAAGCCAGCCTCGCCAACCGGGGCGCGTCTCCCACATCTCGAGCAGCCGCGCCTTGCCTCGTTCGTCCAGCACGCCGCGCCGCAGAGGCCGTTCGAGGCGAACCGTTCCCGGCGGATCGCCGGGCAATGCGGAGATAGGCGTGCGCGACATGTCTCGTGGCTCAATGCAAGGTGGAGAGGTAGGCGTCGAGCGCGGCCGCATCGGCGGCCGACAGCGCAATCGACGGCATCAGGGAGTCGGGCTTGATGCGCTGCGCGTGCTCGATCCAATCGAGCCGATGCTCGGCGGTGTTCGTCATTTGGCCCGCCGCGATCAAGCGGCGCGAAGCCAAGTGCGTGAGATCGGGCGCCTGCATGCCGTCGGCCGGCGTGCCGCGCACCGAATGACATCCCGCGCACCGATCGGCGAACACGCGCTGGCCCGTGCGGACGTCGGGCGAATTCACCGGTTGCGCGACGCGAAGCTGCGCATCGCGCCATGCATCGAATCGAGCCTGCGGCTCGGCAACGACTTCGAATGCCATATGCGCGTGCTGCGAACCGCAAAACTGCGAGCATTGACCGCGATAAATTCCGGGCGTATCGGCCTCGATCCATTGAACGTTCGTTTGTCCGGGGATCATCTCGGTTTTGCCCGCGAGCCTCGGGGCCCAAAACGTATGAATGACATCGGCGCTCCGCAATTCGACTCGTACGGGAACGCCGACCGGAATGTGAATCTCGTTGGCGGTGACGAACGAGCGCGACGGATCGATGGCGTCGGGATAATCGACCTTCCACCACCAATCGTAGGCCGTCACCTCGATCGTCAGCCCGGTCTCTCGCGGCGGGGCCGCCACGGAGTCGAGCGTCGCCATCGCGTAGACGAGCGCGCCGAATAGCGCGACGCTCGATACCCCCGTACCGATGACGATCCAATTCAAGCCGCCCGCATCGGGCGGCAGCGAAGCGGACGTACCGGCGGGCGGCGGTGTGCGACGGCGGGTCATTGCGCCGATCAGGAGCGCGGCGATGATGACGATGACGGCCATTACGAGCGCGATCAACACCCATCCGAGCCGATAGGTCGGCGCGGATGCGGGGCCGGCCGCATGCAGCAGATACTGAAGCGGTGCGGCGCTCATTTATCGCGCGCTCATCCCGCGATACCGCTCATCCCGTTGTCGCTATCTCCGGTTGGATTGGCCTTGCCGCTCGCGCTGCCCTTCCCCGGAGAATCGTCGCTGCCGCCGCCGTCTTCGCTCGCGCCGCCCTCTCCCGGCTTCGGCGTTTGCTTCGGATCGATTCGCGTCGCGCCGCCGACCGCGGGCGGATCGCTGGCGGGAAACGTCTCGTCCACGCCATGATCGATGCGCTTTTCCTCGTGACTGGGTTCGCGACTGGTATTGCCGTTTCCGGTTGACATGACTTGCCCTCCCCTTTTGCGTGGAACGAGCATGTCGGCGCAAAGCCCATGCCAAGCGGCTACCTCGATCGATTCGGTTTACATCTCGTCATCAACCTGTCGGCGCTGCAAGGAATCGATTCGATTCGTAGCCGGCGTCTAATTGACAGGAACGCTCATTGCGTACGGTCGGGGAGTTCCGAGTTGGCGACCCTCCCATGTCCGAAACCGACGAATCCAAGCGCGACGATTCGCGCGCCGCTCGCGCGCATGACGGCGGCAATCAAGCAACCAGCGAGAAGCAAAGCAATGATCGAAATGACGGCAAAGACGACGCGAAGCACGGCGAAAACGATCAGAACGGTCACAAGTCGCGCAGCAAAAAGCCGCTGATCATATTGGCGGTCGTCGTCCTATTGCTTGCGATCGTCGCTTTTGTCTGGTGGTTCATGACGCGCAATCAAGAAAGCACCGACGACGCCTATACGGACGGCAATGCCGTGGCAATCGCGCCGAAAGTGGCCGGATACGTGGTCAATCTTGCGGTCAACGACAACGTCTACGTCCATAAGGGGCAATTGCTCGTCCAAATCGACCCGCGCGAATACGCGGCCCAAGTACACGAGGCGCAGGCTCAACTCGGTCTCGCCATTGCGCAATTGCAATCGGCTCAAGTGCAACTCGATATCGCGCGCGTCCGCTATCCCGCCGAATACCGGCAGGCACAGGCCCAAACGGATTCGGCCCGCGCCGATCTTCGGCAAGCGCAAGCCGCATATAACCGGGAACACAACGTCGATATCCGAGCCACCTCGCAGCAGAACATCGATGCGGCCGACGCGCGGGCGGCATCCGCGCGCGCCTCGGTCAAGCAGGCGCAGGCTCAGCTTGCCACGGCCGCGCTCGTCTCGCAGCAAATCCGGCAAGCGCTGGCAGCCGTGCAAGAGCGCCGGCAGCAGGTCGATCAAGCGCGCGCCCAACTCGAACAGGCGCAATTGAACCTCGCGTGGTGCGAAGTGCGTGCGCCGTCCGACGGATGGATCACGCGCCGCAACGTGCAATTGGGCACATACTTACAACCGGGTGCATCGCTTTTTTCAATCGTCACGCCGCAGATTTGGGTCGTCGCCAATTACAAGGAGTCGCAGCTCGATCAAATGCGCCCAGGCGATAAGGTATCCATCGATGTCGATGCTTACCCGAGCCTTAAATTGCATGGCCACGTCGACAGCATTCAGCAAGGCAGCGGTTCGCGCTTCTCGGCATTCCCCGCCGAAAACGCGACCGGCAATTTCGTGAAGATCGTGCAACGCGTACCCGTTAAGATCGTCATCGACAGCGGGATGCCGGCCGATCATCCGTTGCCGCTGGGCCTCTCTGTCGAACCGACCGTCTATCTCAAGTAACGCGCCCCCCGATCGAGCCATGCCCAACCAAAACTGGCAACCCAAAGCGAATCCCTGGCTGATCGCGATCGTCGTGACCTTGGCCGCGTTCATGGAAGTGCTCGATACGACCATCGTCAACGTCGCGCTGCCCCACATCGCGGGCACGATGTCGGCCAGTTACGATCAGGCGACATGGACGCTCACCTCCTATCTCGTCGCGAACGGGATCGTCCTGCCGATCTCCGCGTTTTTTGCGCGGATGCTCGGGCGCAAACGCTATTTCCTGCTTTGTATCGCCGCTTTCACGGTCTGCTCGTTCCTGTGCGGCATCGCGACCAATCTCGGCGAGCTCATCGTCTTTCGCGTGGCCCAAGGCTTTTTCGGCGGGGGGCTGCAACCGAACCAGCAATCGATCATCCTCGACACGTTTCCGCCCGCCCAGCGCTCGCGCGCATTCTCGATCTCGGCGATCGCGATCGTCGTCGCGCCCGTGCTCGGGCCTACGCTCGGCGGATGGATCACCGATCATTTTTCGTGGCGCTGGGTATTTTTGCTGAACGTTCCATTCGGCATCATCACGACGCTCGGCGTTCAACAACTCGTCGACGATCCGCCCTGGGCCGGCACCACGAACGAAAAGCTCTCCATCGACTACATCGGCATCGGCCTGCTCGCCATCGGTCTAGGCTGCCTGCAAGTCATGCTCGATCGCGGCGAAGACGAGGACTGGTTCTCCTCGCGTTTCATTCAGATATTCGCAGCGCTCGCCGTGGTGGGGCTCGTGGGCGCCGCCGTCTGGTTGGCTTACGCGCGCAAACCGGTCGTGAGTCTCGGTCCATTGAAAGACCGCAATTTCGCGCTGGGCTGCATCGCAATGGCCGCATTCGCCATGGTCTTGTATGGCAGTTCGGTCTTGATTCCCCAACTCGCGCAACAGCGGCTCGGCTACACGGCCACGCTGGCCGGGCTCGTTTTGTCGCCCGGGGCGCTGCTGATCACGCTCGAAATCCCGATCATCAGCAAGCTCATGCCGCACATCGAGACGCGGTTCTTCATCGGCCTCGGCTTCGCCCTCCTCGCGGCCGCGCTGGCTTACGCGCATTGGCTCACGCCCAACGTCGACTATAAGACTTTGACGCTGATGCGCAGCGCGCAATCGATCGCCATCGGTTTCCTATTCGTGCCGACCACGGCGCTCGCCTACCTCAGCGTACCGCGCGAGCTCAACAACGATGCGTCGGCGCTGTTCACGATGTTCCGCAACGTCGCGGGTTCGATCGGCATTTCCGTTTCGACGGCGCTCGTTCAGGAACGCGCACAAGCGCGCATGGCGCATTTGGCGTCCCATATGACACCGCTCTCGCAGAACTTTACCGACGCGCTGAACGAGCGCGCGGCCACGATCTCGTCGCTGATGGGTCAGCCGCACGCCCAAGCGCTGCAGACGGCGAACGGACTCATGTATCAGACCTTCGTTTCGCAGGCCGCCATCCTCGCCTATATCGATGTCTTCGCGATGCTGGCCATCATGTGCGCCTTATGCGTACCGCTGATGTTCTTCTTCTCCCCGGTGAAGGCGGCCGGCGGCGCGGGAGGGCATTGAGATGGGAAGGTCTAAGTTCACTTCGAACCGTGCCGGGGTACCCGCACGGCTCATCGCCTGCTTGCTCGCATCCTCGGCGGCCGGATGCAGCGTCGGCCCCGACTATCATCCGCCCCAGGCCCATCTGCCGTCGAACTGGCACGCGCTCGCACCAGACCCGGCACGAGTTTCCGGCGGCGCGAGCGCGGCGCATGCGTCCGAAGGACCGGCCATGGTCGTCGATAGCGATCCCGATCCGCGTTGGTGGCGCAGCTTTCACGACAGCACGCTCGACGCGCTGATCGATCAAGCGCGCGCGGGCAATCTCGATCTGAAACAGGCGGTGCTGCGTATCGTCGAGGCCCGAACGCAAATGCAATCGACGGCGGCGCAAGGGTTGCCGAATCTTCGCGCGACCGCCAGTTATCAACGCGAACAACTCGGCCTCAAAGGGTTGCTGCAATCGAACGGCGTGTATAGCGGCGTCGATCGATTGGGCGCGCCCGATTCTCCGCTCAACGCCATCGCCCCCGGCTCGGGGCCCGTGTTGCAGCAGCGAGCGAACGATACGCTCGGGCAACTCACCTCGCCGATCAACTTGTGGCAAGCGGGATTCGACGCCTCGTGGGAGCTCGATTTGTTCGGCCGCGTGCGCCGCTCGGTGGAAGCGGCGTCGGCCGACGTCGATGCCGCTCGCGAAAGCCGCAACGACGCGTTGCTCTCGCTCGAGGCGGAGGTGGCGCAAACGTACCTGCAATTGCGCGGGGCGCAGGCGTCGCGCGACATTGCCGAGCGTCTCGCGAACGACGCGCGCGACACGCTGGCGTTGACCAAGAGCCAGGCTGCCGTCGGGCTGGCGAGCACGCTCGATGTGAAGCAAGCCGCGGCGGCGCTCGCGCAGGCCGAAGCGAACATTGCGCCGTTCGATGGGCAAATCGCCCAAGCGGCGAACGGGTTGGCATTACTGATCGGTGCGGAACCCGGTGCGCTCGACGCACAGTTGATGCAGCATGCGCCGTTGCCGGAATTGCCGCCTCGCGTCGCCATTGGGCTGCCGTCCACGCTCGCACGGCGCCGCCCCGATATCCGTCAGGCCGAGGCGCAATTGCATGCCGCGACGGCAACCGTGGGGGTAGCCGTGGCGCAGTTTTATCCCGACATTACGCTGACGGGCCAGATCGGCACGCGCGCGACGAACGCATCGGATTTGGCTCGCTGGTCGCATCTGTTCTATTCCTTCGGCCCGGCCGTTTCATTGCCGATCTTCGAAGGCGGCGCACTCGTGGCCAACTTGCATATGGCCGACGCGCGCCAGGCCGAGGCCGCGCTCGCCTATCGCCGCGCCGTGCTCGTCGCCCTGCGCGACGTCGATAACGCGCTCGCCGTTTATCGCAGCGACCTCACGCACCGCGATGCGCTCGCAACGGCCGTCGATACGCAGCGCAGCGCATTCGATCTCGCCAAGGAACGCTATGCGAAAGGATTCGTCAGCTTTTTGACGGTACTCGATGCGCAGCAGCAACTGTCGCAAGTGCAGGCCCAATTCGTACAAGCGCAAACGCAGGTCGCCACCGATCTCGTCGCGCTATACAAGGCGCTAGGCGGGGGATGGGAGAGCGCGGCATAACGCTTGCTCGATGATCCGCAGCAAACGGTACCGCGAGGAACGACCCATGCGGATCGTCGCTCGCTCCTTCCTATTCGATCCAATAGGACTCGCATGACGATGAGGTCTGCGTCGGACCATCCTTCGAACCATGCCGAGGCCCGCCTCGGCACTTCCCCGCCGGTTTTGAGCGACACGCTCGACGCCACGCCGATCGCTAGCGTGCACGCCCATGCCTACAAAATCCCAACGGATGCACCCGAGGCGGACGGCACGTTCGAATGGAATTCGACAACGCTCGTCGTCGTCGAGATCGAGGCAGGTGGGCGCGTGGGGCTCGGCTACACCTACACGGATGCCAGCGCCGTCGCCCTGATTCGCGACACGCTCTCCGACGTGCTGTTGCATCGGCACGCCGGTCGCATCCGCGCATTGACACAGCAGTTATGGCGGCGCGTGCGGAACATCGGCCGCTCGGGACTGGCGGCTACCGCGATTTCGGCGTTGGACTTCGCGCTGTGGGACTTGAACGCGCGGCTGCTCGACGCGCCGCTCGTGCAACTGCTCGGCGGCATGGCGCGCGAGCGCGTGCAGATCTATGGCAGCGGCGGCTTCACGAGTTACGACGACATGCGGCTGCGCGAACAACTGGCGCGCTGGGTGAACGAGGACGGCTGTCGCGCGGTGAAGATGAAGGTCGGCTCGCACCCCGAGCACGATCCGCAACGCGTCGCGGCGGCACGCGAGGCGATCGGCGACGCCGCCTTGTTCGTCGACGCGAATGGCGCGCTGACCGTGAACGGCGCGCTGCGGTGCGCCGAGCGATTCGCCGAACACGGCGTGGCATGGTTCGAGGAGCCCGTTTCGTCCGATGACCTCGACGGGATGCGACGCGTGCGCGATGCGGCGCCGGCCACGATGGATATCGCCGCCGGCGAGTACGCCTATACGAGCGACGACTTTCGCCGTTTGCTCGACGCGCAAGCGCTCGACGTTTTGCAAGCCGACGCCACGCGCTGCGGCGGCGTGACGGGTTTCATGCAAGCCGCGCAGCTCTGCGATGCGTGGCATATGCCTTTGTCGGCGCACTGCGCGCCCGCCTTGCACCGCCACTTGGCCGCCGCCGCGCCTTGCCTGCGCCATATCGAGTGGTTTCACGATCATGTCCGCATCGAGTCGATGCTCTTCGACGGTGCGCCGAAGCCCGACCACGGCACGATTGCACCGGATCTTTCGCGCCCCGGTTGCGGCTTGGAGTTCAAGCGAGCCGACGCCGCGCGTTTCGCCCTATGAACGGAGGCAAATATCGATGAATCGCATGGCCAGCGCTCTCGTCTCGGCATTAGGGGTCGCCGCCGGCGCCGCCGTGGCGGCAACCGTGATGAAATCCGCTGCCATGCGCGGCCCCGCGCCGGGCGCGCTACCCACGCGAGCGCTGCGCCTACTCGCTAACGCACCGCCAATCGACGCGCATATTCATGCCGCGCGCGCATTCAATCGGAGTTCCGCGTTGCTCGCCTGGTCGGCCCTCGCGGATTCCGCGATCGAACACTATCGCGGCTCGTTCGAAAACCGTGCGATGTACACGCCGCTCGTCGTCGGCACGCTCTCGCTCGCCGCCGGGGTGCATGGGGGCACCGATCACGTCGGCAGTCGCCATCCCATCCGCAATGCCATCTATCTGGCCGCTGCCGGCGTGGGTATCGCCGGAACGGGCTTTCACCTCTACAACGTGACCAAGCGGCCGGGCGGATTCAGTTGGCACAACTTGTTCTACGGCGCGCCGCTCGGTGCGCCCGTTGCACTGCTGCTGTCGGGCGCGCTCGGCGCCGTCGGAGAGCGGCTGCGCGACGAGCCCGGTCACGATCCGAGGCTATTGGGCATGCCCGCGGGACAGGCACTCGCCGTATTGGCGGCCGTCGGCATGGCCGGCACGATCGGCGAAGTCGCTTTGCTTCACTTCCGCGGCGCCTTCCAGCATCGCGCGATGTACGCTCCCTTGGTGATTCCGCCGACCGCCGCCGCGTTGCTCGCGCGTGCCGCCCTCGCCCCGCCACGGGCCAATTGGTGGACGCGCGTCTGGCTGCGCGCGACCGCCATGCTCGGCGCGATCGGCGTGGCGTTTCACGCGCGCGGCGTGGCGCGTCAACGCGGCGGCTGGCGCAATTGGTCGCAAAACGTGCTCAATGGGCCGCCGCTTCCCGCGCCGCCCAGCTTCACCGCACTTGCAACAGCCGGCCTCGCGGCGTTGCGTCTACGAGATACCGAACGATGAGCCAATCGAACGCATCACGCTATCCCGGTTACGACGTCCTGCTCAAGCGCGATACGCCATCATGGGACGAAGTCACTCGCACCGTCATCGACGAACGTCTCGCCACACGGAACGTGCCGCGTTATTGCAACGACGTTCAATGGCGGACGTTATCCGCGTTGTGCGCCGTGCTCGTGCCCCGCGCGTATCGGCGCGACGACACCCGCGCTCAGGGCGGAATACCTCGTTGGCGCGAACCGTTGGTGCCCGTCGCCGCGTTCGTGGACGCAAAGCTGGCCAAGGACGAACGCGAGGGTTATCGCGATGCGCGTATGCCGCCGCTTCGGGAGGCTTGGCGCATCGGCCTCGCCGCGCTCGACGCCGAAAGCCGCCTCGCCTACGGGGCCGGCTTCGCGGATATCGACGAGATCCGCCAACGCGAACTGGTCACGAAAATGCAGCGAGGCGAACTGAAGGATGCGTCTTGGGAAGGCATGCCCTGCGGCGTCTTTTTCAAACTGCGCGCATTGCATGACGTCTCCAATGCCTATTACTCGCATCCGCGATCGTGGAACGAGATCGGCTTCGGCGGTCCCGCCAATCCGCGCGGCTACGTACGGATGCAGGCGAATCGCCGCGATCCATGGGAGGCGGCGGAAGCGACGCCCGGAAACGAAGCGCGCGCGCTCGAGGAGAATCGCCGTGCGCGATGATGCTTTCCAAACGCCCCGCGGCAAAAACGGACGGGCACCCGACGTCTTCACGGTAGGCGGGTGGGTGCCGATGCGCGAATATCCGCAAGACGAGCCTATCGATTTTGCGATCGTCGGCACGGGCGCGGGCGGCGGCACGTTGGCCTGCCGCTTGGCGGAACACGGCTTCCGTGTCGTCGCGTTCGATGCGGGCGCTTGGTGGAGGCCGCTCGAGGAATTCGCCTCCGACGAAGCGCATCAAGCGAAGCTTTACTGGACCGACGAACGGATCTGCGACGGCGCGCAACCGCTCAAACTCGGCAGCAATAACAGCGGGAAGGCAGTGGGCGGCAGCACCGTCCATTTCGCGATGGTGTCGCTGCGGTTTCGGCCCGAGTGGTTCAAGTCGCGTTCCACGCTCGGCTATGGAGCCGACTGGCCGATCGATTGGCGCGAGATGTGGCGCTACTACGCATACGTCGAAGATGCCCTCAAGATCTCGGGGCCTGTCAACTACCCTTGGGGCCCGCACCGTCCTCGTTATCCATACCGGGCTCACGAGTTGAATGCCGCGGCGCTCGTGCTGGCGCGCGGCTGCGAAGCGCTCGGTATCCCCTGGTGTCCCACGCCGCTCGCCACGATTTCAGCGCCTCGCGGCAAAGCGCATCCTTGCGTCTACCGCGGCTTCTGTGTGTCCGGTTGCGCAACGAACGCCAAGCAGAGCGCGCTCGTCACCTGGATCCCGCGCGCGGTAAAAGCCGGAGCAGAGATTCGCGATTTGTCCATGGTGGGGCGCATCGCCGTCGACGATAACGACCGCGTGATAGGAGTCGAATATTTCCGCGAAGGACGTTGGCAATTTCAGCGAGCGCGCCACGTCGTCGTGGCGGGATATGCGATCGAGACGCCGCGCTTGCTGCTCATGTCGGCCACCCCGCGCTTCCCCGAGGGACTCGCGAATCGGTCGGGCCTCGTCGGTAAAAACTTGATGGCCCAGGCCAATCAGGCCGTGTGGGGAACGATGGACGAGGAGGTTCGATGGTACAAGGGGCCGCCCTCGCTCGCGATGACGGAGCATTGGAACTATACAGACGAGGGCAAGGATTTTCATGGCGGCTACTGTTACATGAGCCAAGGCCCGTTGCCTAACGCGTGGGCTGCCGTGCAAACGGGCCGCGGGCTTTGGGGCGATGCGTTGCACGACGAAATGGAAAAGTACAACCACCAAGCGGGGTTGAAAATCGTCGGCGAATCGCTGCCGCAGGAGATGAATCGCGTCACGCTCGCCGACGAGAAAGATGCCTACGGCCTGCCCATCGCGCGCGTCACGTATTCGCCCTGCGACAACGACAAGCGGCTCGTCGAGCACGCGCTCGATTTCATGAGCACGGCGCTGGAGGCGGCGGGTGCAAGGGATGTATGGCGCCAAGAAGACGATACGTGCCATTTGAACGGCACCGCCCGGATGGGAGACGATCCGCGCACGAGCGTCGTCAATGCCGATTGCCGTAGCTGGGACATTCCGAATCTGTGGGTCTGCGACGGGTCCGTCTTCCCGACGGTGGGCGGGGTCAATCCCTCGCTGACGATACAAGCCATTGCTTGCCGTACCGCCGACCGCATTGCGGCGCTGCGCGCTCGCGGGGAACTATAGGCTTTCATTGGCTCGGGAGATGGCACGCTCGTTGCGCGATTGATCGTAGGTTCGGTTCAATCATTCCGGAGATCAGCGATGGCAGAGAACGCGCAGAACAATCCGACGCAAGCTCAGCAAAATGAAATCGCGGCGAAGAGCCCGGCGAAGACGCCGGCCGCCGGCGGCCAGATGCCCGATGCAAAGACGCAGGGAAAGGAGTTCGGCAAGACCAAACGCGCGACGTCAGCCGAAGCGGTCGCCGCAAAAGATCCGGCGCCGTTGCCCGCGATCGAACATGGGATGAAGGACGCCGATAGCCCCGACCCCGTCGCCCGCGCGAACGCGCGGACCGTCTCGGTCGATAACGCGGGCATGGCTGCGTCGGACAATACGGTGGATACGGATGGGAAGGGTTTGGAAGCGAAGCGCGAAGCGTCGATGTGGCGCGACAACATCATCAACTCGAACGCGACACTTGAAAACAATATTCCCGTGCATCCCGACGGCCTCGTCGACTTGGACAGCCGCGTGGGAGGCAACTTGCCGATCGTCGCGACGCGAGAGGGATGGCGCGTGGCATATCACGGTACGGTGGATATCCCCGAACGTAATGGGACACGGGCCGAGCAAGTGTTTACGTTGGAGCGCACCGGCAACGGATTCTCACACGGGTGAACGGACGGCCGCGCCCAAGCGGCGCGGCGATAGCGGAGGTCTATGCACCATTCCCCTCACTCATGCCCATACCCCCCATGTTCGCTGGCCTTCCCGCGAAACACCCAGTACGACCAGACGACATAGATCAGCAAAATCGGCAAAACGAACGCCGTACCGATCATCAAGAACTCATGCGACACCGGCGCCGCCGCGGCTTGCCATAGCGTGACCGACGGCGGCGCAATCATGGGCCAAAGGCTGATCACGAGCCCCGAGAACGATAAAAAGAAAAGCCCCACGGAACACACGAACGGCAATACCTCGCGCCCCCGTCCCGCCCCGCGCACGAGCAAGCCCGCGAGCAGCAGCGTCACGAGCGGCACCGGCGCGAAAAACGCAAGATTCGGCCAGGTAAACCAGCGCTCGGCAATGCGTGGACTAAACAGCGGCGTCACGATGCTCACTACGCCGATGAAGACGAATACGAGCACCATCACGCGCTGCGCGACGCGCCGCGCCCAAATTTGCAGCCGCCCTTGCGTCTTCATGATGAGCCACGTGGCGCCCTGCAACGCATACCCCGCGATAAGCCCGAAACCGGCAAAGATAGGGAACGGCCGCACCCAGTCCCAACTCGTCCCGACGAACTGCCCGCCGGCCTCGTTGAACCCTTGCACGAACATCCCCAGTATCACGCCCTGCGCGAAGCTCGCGAGGATCGAGCCGCAGGCGAATGCGATATTCCAGAGCCGCCGGTTCGCGCCGGGCACCGCTCGAAACTCGAAGGCGACGCCCCGAAAGATCAACCCCAGCAGCATCAACAGCACCGGAAAGTACACCGCCGGCACGATGATCGCGAACGCCCCCGGAAACACCGCCAACAGCCCCCCGCCCCCCAGCACGAGCCACGTCTCGTTGAAATCCCAAACCGGCGAGACGGACGCCATCATGACGTCGCGATCGGCCTCGTTCTTCCGCAGCAAAAATAAAATGCCGACGCCCAGGTCGAAACCGTCCAGCAGGATATACATCAGGACCGCAAAGCCTAGAATCGCCGCCCACAGCGGCACCAAGTCAAGCTGCGTCATTCTTGCCTCCGTTCGTGCCCGGCATTCCTGTCGGTTCCGCCGCATCGTCGACATGCTGCACGGCGGACAGCGGCCGCGCCGCGCGGCGATTGATCGTGGCCGGCGCCGGTTGCTTGCCGTCCGGTCCCAGGCGCAGCAGCCGCGCGATCAGCACGCCGCCGCAGCCGAAAATAAACAGATAGCTGATCACGTATAACGCGAGCGACAGCGATACGTCGCCGGTCGTCAGCGAGGGACTCACCGAATCGGCCGTGCGCATCAATCCGTAAACGGTCCACGGTTGACGGCCCGCCTCGGTCGTCGTCCAGCCCGCTAGTACGGCGATGAAACCGAGCGGGCTCGCGATGCGGCAGACTGCGAGCCAACGCGCACTGTCATAGAGCCTTCGCTTCGGCCAAAGCACGAGCCCGCCGATCACGATCGCGAGCATCAGCATCGCGACCCCAACCATGAGATGAAACGCGAAGAATACGATCGGCACGTTCGGCCGGTCCGCACGCGGCCAGTCCTTCAATCCATGTACGAGCCCATTCGGATCGTGCGTCAGATAGATGCTCCCGAGTACGGGAATGGAGATTTCGAAATGATTGCGCTCTTGCTCATCGTCGGGAATGGAGAACAAGTTCGCAGGCACACGCCGGCCGGTATCCCAGAGCCCTTCCATCGCGGCAAGCTTCGCCGGCTGGTATTCGAGCGTATTGCGTCCGTGCTCGTCGCCGATCGCGATCTGAGCCGGCACCATCGCCACGAGAAACCAAAGCGCCATCTTTACCATCACGCGCCCCTCTTCGCGCGAGCGCCCTTTCAACAAGTAGTGCGCCCCGACGCCCAAGATCACGAATGCGGTAGTCACCAGAAAGGCCGTGACGGTATGGGCCAGGCGATACGGAAACGACGGATTGAAAATAATCGCGAGCATGCTGTCCGGCACGAACTTGCCATCGACGATGCGATAGCCGCGAGGCGTTTGCATCCAACTGTTGACGGCCAAAATCCAGAACGAAGACATCAACGTACCGAGCGCGACGAACATCGCGGACAGCACGTGCGCCCACTGCGGTACGAGCTTGCGGCCGAAGAGCAGCACGCCGAGAAACGCCGATTCGAGAAAGAACGCGGTCAGCACTTCATACGCCATCAACGAACCGATCGCGCTCGACGTGGCCGCCACGAATCGGCTCCAATTCGTGCCGAATTGAAACGGCATCACGATGCCCGATACGACACCCATACCGAACGACACCGCGAAAATGCGAATCCAAAACGACGACAGCCGCCGATAGACATCGCGCCCGGTTGCCCACCACAGCACTTCAAGCGTGGCGATGTAACAAGAAAGGCCGACCGTGAAAGCCGGCAGCAAGATATGCAGTGCGATAACCCACGCAAACTGCACGCGAGACAGCAAGAGAGCGCTCATGACAGGCAGTACCGACCCATGGTGGAAAGACGAGAGGTTGATGGCGCGGCGCCCATGCAAACGCGGCCCTTGAGCGTATCGCCGAGCAAGGCGGATGCCGCAACGCGCAAAGCGTTCCTCCCGGACCCGGCACGGCCTATGCAAGGAAGCAGGCGCCGGGCCCGCGGCGCAGAGCGGCCGGAGCACGGCGTCCTTTCGTTCCTTTTTCGGAGACCGCCATGGTGCGTTCGCGCCGCCTGCCGAACATCGTCGTCGTCACCGGAGCCAGCGCGGGCGTGGGCCGCGCGGCCGCACTCGCCTTCGCCCGCCAAGGCGCCGACGTCGCGCTACTCGCGCGCGACGAACAAGCGCTCGCCGAAGTCGCCGACATTGCAAGCGGCTATGGCGTGCGCGCATTGCCGATCGTCACCGATATGAGTTCCGCGCAAGCTGTGGAGGCCGCGGCCGATCGCGTCGAGCGCGAACTCGGTCCTATCGACGTCTGGGTCAACAATGCGATGGTGACGATGTTTGCCCCGGTCTCGCGGACGGCGCCCGCCGAATTCGCGCGTATCACCGAAGTCACGTACCTCGGCTACGTGTGGGGCACGATGGCCGCGCTCAAGCGCATGAGCGAACGCGATAAGGGCGTCATCGTGCAAGTGGGCTCGGCCCTCGCCTATCGCGCCATTCCCTTGCAAGCCGCCTACTGCGGCGCCAAGTATGCCATCCGCGGCTTCACCGACGCGCTGCGCTGCGAGCTTTTGCACGACAAAAGCGATGTCCGCGTGACCATGGTGCAGATGCCAGCGCTCAATACGCCGCAATTCGACTGGGCGGCCAGCCGCATGCCCGGTGCGCCGCGTCCGGTCGCCCCCGTGTACGAACCGGAAGTCGCCGCGCGCGCGATCGTTTGGGCAGCAAAGCATCCTCGGCGGGAATTGCATGTCGGCTTGTCTTCGATCAAAGCGATCGCGGCCAACAAAATCGCTCCGGGCTATCTCGACCGCTACCTGGCCAAACGTGCGTTCCGCGCCCAGCAACGCGATAGCGCAACCGATCCCGAGCAGCCGGTCGATCTGTGGCATCCCGTGCCCGGCATGCATCGGTTGCGCGGTTCTTTCAGTCACGAGGCGAAATCGACCTGCGCGTCGCTTTGGCTCGACACGCATCGCGGTGCCGCCCTCGGTGCGCTGGCGGCACTCGGTCTCGGCGTATTCGCTCTGCTAGCGCGGCGCAGGGACCACGCCGCCTCCGCCTAAGCGCATGAGGCATGAGGCGTTGAGCCGCTAACGATGGCCCGCTTTAAATCGGCGGCAAGGGGAAGACATAGATACCCGCTTGATCGTGACCATCGCCGTATCGCACCGTCACGGCGCCGCGTCGCGCCTGCCTCCCGCTCGCGTACTCGCCATAGACGTCGACATGAAACGTCCCGTTCGTGACGGGCGCGCTGTCGTCACCGCCGACGGGCCAAACGTATTCGGCATGACAGGTACCGTTGACAACGGTCTGGCTCATCGCATCCACCACGGTACCCGATACGCGTCCTGATCCCCCATCGGACAGCGACGAAGGCCGATCGGTGATCGTGACGATATAGCGTCGAGTCGATACGGGCTTGAAGACGAAGTCCTGAGTTCGTGATGAGCCGCCCGGTTGCCGGTACACGCACGCCTGGACAGTCACTGTCTCGGCGATCGTATCGGAGAACCGTGCTTCGGCAATATCTCGGCCTTGCGCATCCTTATGTGTAAGCACATCAAGCGTATGTTCGTCCGATCCGGATTGGACATCAGGCCCGCTCGTATCGAAGCGGGCCGAGCCGTCCAAGAAAACGAAACGCACCGTCATCGGCCGGGCAAGTCCGTGGCCGCTTTGGGTGACGACGGCCTGGGCGGCATTTTTCGCATTGCCGTCCGCCGGTTCGCCGCCCGATGTCAGCGAAGCGAGCGTCAATCCATAAGAAGGCGCCGAGGAGCCGGAGATTACCACCGCTACGGACTGCGATCGAACCGGATCGCCAACTTCGTTCGTCTTCACGTAAGCGGCCTGATACGTGCCGTCCGGCGTCGCCGCGGGATCGAATTTCGTGTCCCACGCACCATCGCCTATGTTATTCGTATCGATATAAACGACGTTTTCCGAGAGCCTCTCGTTCAAGCATCCCCGCAGAGTATCGCCAGGTGTCGGATGCCAGTTACGTTGACCGTCCCGCACCTGGACGACGATTTTGTCGCCCGGAGAAAGGTCGTCCACGCGAATGATCCATTGCCCGTCTTCCCCTACCGCTTGCGGAAGCGCCGGCGGGTCCAGTTCGATATCGTCGCGCAACGGCGCACCTTCATTGTCGTCGGTCATCGTGCGATCTTCGCCTCTTTGCGCCGCGCCCGAGTTTCTCGCCGCGCACGGTTCGCAAAGCGCTAGCTCATATCGGCCGTATTCAGCCTGGTCTTACACACGCGGGAGCTCAGGAGCGGCGCACCCGCCCTTTGCACCTGGTACACGAAATAGCAATGGCCTTTCGTGTACGGATAGTCGGCCATCGTGTCCCAGCCCCGGAATGGGTCGGAGCTTGGAAACGACAACACGGCATACCCTTTCGATATGTCTTCGTCCGCCAGCTTGATGGGATTGGCCGATATCCGAGCCGGCATGCGCGCGGCGTCGGAATTGACTTGAAAGCCGGTTAAGACTGCCGTCGCGGTCAATAGATCGTCTGCTTTCGCGGTCCAGTTCGATTGCTTGAGCCCGACCTTGAACGCGACCTGGCCATTCAGCGTTTGAGCGTTGATCACGTGTTTGAGCGGGTACAGTTCGGCTTCGTCGAGCGTACCGCCGGTGGGGATGGCGGGGCCCGACTGGTTATCGCCGCGGCCGGCAAATTCGTTGATCAGACTGGGCTTGACGACGCCAGATTCGCTGTTGAAGACGATAAAGAGCACTTCGTTTTGCTGGTTCGCATGATCACCCGTATCGCTATAGCCAAGGCTCTCGAGGAACGAAGCGTTCCACTGTCCGCCGTCCGGCATCGGACTGTAGAACGGCCCCGCGGCGATCCGTCCGTTCACGAGCAGGTAAATGAGGTCGTTCGGGCGCGGATTCGAATAGCTCGGAATATAGACGCCGACATTGGGCGGGTCTTGCAATTTCGTGTAGTCCAGTATTTTCCCCACGACCCCTTCCACCTCCGGCGCGCGTTCCGAGAGGGCCGTTAGCTTTGGATCGACCACGAGAAACGACCTGGCATGCTCGTCACTGGTCGTGAAGTTGTAGAGTGCGCGGATACCCGCCGCCGTTGCGCCCTGGGTGGATTTGCCTACCAAATAGAGATTGGCGGACCCCGTGTCGTCGGTTTCCATCCGCACGAAATAGCCGCCTTGGACGCGGTCGTCGACGAGCAAACCGCTATTGGATTGCTGCAAACTGTCTTGATACGTCGCGGTCGGCGAAACGTATGCGTTCATCAGGACGCTAAAGAGTCCGAGCGAGTCCCGGGCCGCCTCGTGCCACTCGATCACGTAGCCCTTCACCGGCACACCCCCGTCCGTGACTTTGCACGTGAACGCAGTGGTGTACTGGGTCGAGCTCGGTGTCAGATTGTCTGCGTTCGCAATAGGGAGCAGCACTTGCGAGGGTCCCGTGCATGCCACGTCCGGCTCTGTCGCCAGCACCGTGTAGGTGACGGTGGGGGCGTCGTCCGGTTTCGTCACCCAGCCGGCCCCTGCCCTCGCTTTGACGACGATCGAGTTCGTCGTGTCGCCTGGCATGTGACGAATACATAGCCTAGCCGTCCCCGTCGTGTTGTCTCCAACGGCGATATCGATCGGAACCGCGGTCCAATCCGGCTCATAAGACAGGGGCTCGAAGTGCTGGCTAGGCCCCGCGCCGTTGCCCGAGAAATCTATTGTCGCGCCGGCAGGAATCGTATTGGGGCTCGTCATCTTCACCGTCGCAACGATATAACGCCCTTGGTGCGGGTAGATCTTCGTGGCCGCGCCGGGGCTGATCGCGATCGTGCCGCCACCGCCTGCCAACACATGTCTTTCGTCATCTCGCGACATGATGCACGTCTCCGTGATTAAGGCACAACCGGGTTAGCGGGAATGAACCACCCCCGCCTCGTCTCGCTATCGCACCGTCGTTGCACTGCTTTTTGCGTTTTGAATCTTGTCGGCCTGCAATACGACTGTCAAATAAAATTCGACTGAATTTTTAACTCATCCCAATTAATGAAAATCAATCCCAATGGCGCCCCGCCACTTTCTCCAATACGTGCGCACAGCCCTCCAGATCGCGACATCGATCGCCATCCACTTAAATAGTGAGATCAAAGATCAAACTTCGATCAAACGATCATCTTTTTGTTGTTTATATATTTGCCAATTACCGATAATTCGCCCAATCAAAGCGACGCACGACTCGATGAAATAGCCCGCGAGCGCGGGCGAGACGAATCGCCACCGCATTCCAACAACGAGCCGCGACCCGACGATGACCATTGCAGACGAGAGCACTTTTCGTGACCCCGCGTTGGCACGTGTCATGAGCCCGAGGGACGTGGGGCCCGTACACGGGAGCCGGCGGCGATCCCGCTTGAGTACCTGGGTGATGGCGCTGTCGGCCGTCGGGGCGATCGCCTCGGCCTGTCTCCAACCGTGCTCGGCGCAGGTCGTCGATGCCGGCGGCGGCGCCGGCGCGCGAGCCGCGTCGGGTAGCGGCGGGAACGGCGGAGGCGGCAACGGTGGTGGCGCCGGAGGAAGTACGGGGCCCACTCCGGGTGCCGCGGGCACGTTTGCGCAAGGCGGCAATGGCGCGGGGGCGACGAACTGCGAGACCGCTCCGCGGGGCACGGGCTGCGGCGGCGCGGCCGGACAAAGCCCAGCCGGCGGCACGTTGAGCGGCGGCAATGGCGTAGCGGGCGCAGCCAGTATCGGCGGCGGCGGCGGCGGTCCCGCGAAGGTGGTGACTTCCGGCAACTTGACGTTGACGGCAGGGAACAGCGTTCGTTTGGCCGGCGGCTTGGGAGGCACCGGCACGGCCGCGGGAGCGGGCGGCGGCGGGGCCGCGCTCGTCTTTGCCGGCGACACGCTCATCGATGACGGCATCTACATCACAGGAGGCGCCGGGGGCGACGGCGTATCGGGCACGGGCGGCGGCGGGGGCGGCGTGGGCTTATTTTTCCAAGGCAAGACGCTGACGCTGAGCACGACCAACGCCGAGATCAAAGGAGGCGAAGGCGGTCAGTCGGGCGGCAGCGGCGGTGTCGGCATCGTCGTGGAGAGCAGCGCGGCGACGATTGCGAACGCCAGCCAAGGCTACAACAACGGATTCGGCGGCGGCAACGGCGCACCGGGGCTAGGCGGCGTTCCCGACGGGCGCGGCGGCGATGCGATCGACATCTACGGCAGCAACAACACCTTCTTGAATCAAGGCTTCGTCAACCCGGGCGGCTCGGCCGGCACCGCACCGCTCGCGGTCGGCCTGCAAGTGCATGGCAACGGCAATACGATCGTCAACGGCAGCGGCGGCGACATCGAAGGAGGATGGTTGCTGTCCGACCGATCGCAAACGGCGCCGGGCGGTATCTCCGTCGAATTGAACGGCAACGGCAATCTGTTCGAACTGCAAGCCGGGTACGTCGTACATGGAAAGGTGCTCGCGCTCGGCACCGGCAACACGCTCGCACTGGGCGGCTCGTCCGACGGCAACTTCGACCTCGGCAAGATCGTCACCGCACTCGATAACACGACCAACCGGGAGCAATATCAAGGCTTCGCGCAATACCGAAAGACCGGCGCCGGCACGTGGACGGTGACAGGCAGTGTCAGCGACAGCCACTCATGGGCAATCGAGCAAGGCGCGCTCGCGCTAGGCGCCGACGGCGATCTGTCACGCGCGAGCGACGTGCACGTCGATAGCACGCTCGATGTCGCAGGGATCGCGGCCGACGGCGCAACGGTGCAAAGTCTCTCAGGCGCCTCCACCGGCACCGTCGTGTTGGGCGATAAGACACTCGTCATCGCGCACGCTCAGGGCGGCGGCACGTTCGCCGATGCCGGCAACTACGCGGGCACTATATCGGGCAACGGTGGCGTGACCATCGCGGGGGGCACGCAGGTCTTCTCCGGTGTGAACGCCTATCAAGGCGACACGCTCGTCGACGGCGGCGTGCTCGCCGTATCCGCCGACGCCAATCTCGGGACCGGCGCACTCGTCTTGAACAGCGGCACGCTCGAGAGCACGACGGCGTTCGACTCGGCGCGCGACATCACGCTCGGGGCAAGCAGCGGTACGGTGCAAACCGACGCTCCGTTGAGCTTATCCGGGACGATCTCCGGCGTCGGCGGCTTGACCAAGAGCGGCTCCGGCACGCTGACGCTGACCGGCTCGGGCACCTATTCGGGTACCACCACGATCGCGGCCGGGACGCTGGCGATCGGCGACGGCTTCGACGAGCCGTTCACGAGCGCCATCACGAACCACGGCACACTCCAATTCAACGACGGCAATACCTTCAACTACGCGGGCTCGATCAGCGGCGCGGGCAACGTCGTCCAAAAAGGCTCCGGCATGGTCGCGCTAACGGGCAATAGCGCCGCGTTCACCGGCTCAACCACCGTCGAGGCCGGGACGCTCGCGGTCGACGGCATACTTGGCGGCAACGTCGCCGTCAACGGCGGTACGCTGCAAGGCACCGGCACGCTCGCGGGCAACGTCGCCATAGGATCGAGCACACTCGCCGGGCGGCAAGGCGACGTGCTGACGTTCGGCGGCAACCTCACACTGTCGAACAGCTCGACCGTGGCGATCGCACTCGGTCAGCCGGACCACTCGGCGGGCGTCTTCAACGTGGCCGGTAATCTCACGCTCGCGGGCACGCTCGATGTCATCGACCTCGGCGGGTTCGGCAAGGGCCTCTATCGCTTGTTCGACTACTCGGGCGTACTAACGAATAACGGTCTGTCGATCGGCGGCATCCCGGCCGGCATCAATGCGAGCGATCTGTCGGTGCAAACGTCGATCGCGCATGAAGTCGACCTCGTGAGCACCGGCGGGGCCTCGGTCAACTACTGGGACGGAGGCGCGGCCGCCACTCACAACAACGGGGCCGTCGATGGCGGCAGCGGCACCTGGGATGCGGCCAACAACAATTGGACCACGTCCGACGGTTCGGTCAACGCCAATTGGAAAAACGGCCAATTCGCGATCTTCGCGGCGCACGCGGGTACCGTGCAGGTCGACGCCGGCGCCGGCGCCATTTCGATCGACGGCATGCAGTTCGCCGCGGACGGTTACCGCCTCGAGGGCGCCGCGATCGCGCTCGGCGACGCGAAGACCCTCATTCGCGTCGGCACAGGCGGCGGCGCGCTGAGCCGTACGCTTACGGCGACGATCGCAGCGCCGCTCACCGGCGCGGGAGGTTTGGAGAAAACCGACTCGGGCACCCTCGTCCTCGCCGGTCAAAACACCTACGCGGGCGGTACGTTCGTCACGGGCGGCACCGTATCGATCTCATCGGACGCCAACTTAGGCGCAGCCTCCGGTGCCCTCGTCGTCGACGGCGGCACGCTCCAAACCACCGCCGCCGTCACATCCGCGCGCAGCGTCACGCTCGGCGCCGGTAACGCACAGTTCAAGACCGACGCCGATCTCGTCTTGAGCGGTACCGTCCGCGGCGCGGGAGGGCTGCAAAAGAGCGGCGCCGGCACCCTAATGTTCGAGGCAAACAACGCATATACCGGCGGCACGCAGATCTTGGAGGGCACGCTGCAACTCGGCAACGGAGGCACGGCAGGTTCGGTCCAAGGCAATATCGACAACGACAGCCACCTCGTGCTCGATCGCGCCGATACTTGGACGCTCGGCGGCACCATCGGCGGTTCGGGCAGCGTCACGCAGGCAGGAGGCGGCACAGTCGTGCTGACCGGCGATAACCATTATCAAGGCGGTACGACGATCTCCGCGGGCACGCTGCAACTGGGCAACGGAGGTACTTCGGGGTCGATCTCGGGCAACGTCGCAGATAACGGTACGCTCGCGTTCAATCGCTCCGATGCCGTGGTGTTCGACGGCAAGGTCAAAGGCGCCGGCTCGATCGAGCAAATCGGCTCCGGCTCGACCGACCTCGCCGGCAACTCCTCGGCGTTTTCCGGTACGACCATTGTCTCGGCCGGGACGCTCGCGGTGGACGGCACGCTCGGCGGCACGATGGCGGTACACTCGGGCGGCACGCTCGCCGGGACGGGCGTCGTCGGGACCACGACGATCGCCTCCGGCGGCACCGTCGCCCCCGGCCATTCGCCCGGCACGCTGCATGTCAACGGCGACATCACGTTCGATCCCGGCTCGATCTACGCCGCCGACATCCTGCCCGATCGAGGCAGCGACCTCGTCTCGGCGAGCGGCCGTGCGACGATCAACGGGGGCACCGTCCGGGTGCTGATGGGACCCGGTATCTTTACGCCGGGCAGTCAATGGACCATCGTTTCCGCAAAAGGCGGCGTTACCGGCGCATTCGATTCGCTCACGCGGGACCTGCCCTTCGTCGATCTCTCGCTCGCCTACGATGCCAATCACGTCTACCTCGACAGCACGCGCAACGGCGCATCGTTTTGCAGCGCCGCGCAAACCCGCAACCAGTGCGCGGCGGGCAGCGGCGTGCAAAGCCTAGGCCAAGGCAACGCGCTCTATGACGCGATCGCATCCGAGCCTGACGCGGTGAGTGCGCGTGCTGCCCTCGATGCGATTTCCGGCGAGGTCTACGCCTCGCAAAAGAGCATGATGATCGATGACAGCCGCGCGCCGCGCGATGCGGCTCTCGCGCGCGTGCGTTCGTCCTTGGCCGCCGAAGCCGATTCGAGCGTGGCTACGTCGGCCGAGATGGCGACGGACGATGCGCCCGTGCGCGCGGAGCTCGGTCGCCTCGGTTTCTGGGCGCAAGGCTTCGGCGCATGGAATCAATGGAACGGCGACGGCAATGCGACGACCTTCGAACGGTCGCTCGGCGGCCTGTTCATTGGCGCCGACCTCCCGGCGATGCGCACCTGGCGCTTCGGCGTCCTGGCGGGCGCCGGCCATTCGCGCTTCGAGGCAGGCCCGCGCGATTCGTCGGGCGCAAGCGTGGACGGTCATCTAGCGGCTTACGGCGGCTCGCAATGGGGGGCGCTGGGCCTGCGCTTCGGGGTCGCCTATACCCGGCACGACGTCGATACGCATCGCACGGTAGCGTTCCCCGGCTTTTCGCAGCAACTGAGCGGGCATTACGGCGCATCGACGCTGCAAGGGTTCGGCGAACTCGGTTACCGCTTGGCCTCCCATTCCGTTTCGCTCGAACCGTTCGTCGATCTCGCTTCGATCGGCGTTCGTACCGCCGATTTCACCGAGACCGGCAGCACCGCCGCACTCACGAGCGCGGGCAGCGATACCCGTCTCGTCTTCGGCGCGCTCGGCCTCAGGGGCGCCAAGGTCTATCGGCTCCGCGGCTGGAAAACCACCGTGCGTGGCGAACTCGGCTGGCGTCATGGCTTCGGCAACACGACGCCGCTCGCCACGCTGGCGTTCGCGGGCGGCAGCCCCTTCACGGTCGCGGGCGTGCCGATCGCTCGGGATGCGGCGAGCGTCGACGCGGGCGTGGACTTCGCGTTGACCCGGGCGGCCACGCTCGGCATCAGCTATCGCGGGCAATTCGCCGGACATGCGCAAGACTATAGCGTCCAAGGCACGCTCACACTTTCCTTCTGACGCGCTACCCAAGCGTTGCCAATTCGGCGGCGCGCATGTCCGGGACGTTAGGAATCCTTCTTACCCGGCAACACCGAGGCCATCACTTGCCTGGCCGTGTTGACGATCACGCTGCCCTCCTCCGGATCCCCTTCCATCAACGTCCGCATAAATTTGCGCGCTTGCACGAGCGTGACGTGCGGCGGCAGCGGCGGCACCTCCGGATCGGTCTTCACTTCGAGCACGACCGGCCGCCCGGCCGCTAGCGCCTCGTCCCAAGCCGGCCCGATCGCCTCGGGCGTATCCACGTAAATCCCTTTGAGACCGATCAATTCGGCAAACCGGTGAAACGGTACGTTCGGCAGGTCTTGCGAAGCCTCGAATTTCGGATCGCCCTCCATGACGCGCTGCTCCCACGTCACTTGGTTCAGGTCTTCGTTGTTCATCACCATGCAGATCCACCGGCCGTCCTTCCATTGCTGCCAGTATTTGGCGACCGTAATGAGTTCGGCCATGTTGTTCATCTGCATCGCTCCGTCGCCTACCATCGCGATGACGGGCCGGTCGGGATGGGCGAACTTCGCGGCGATCGCATACGGCACTGCCGCGCCCATCGATGCCAGTCCGCCCGACAGCGAGCACATCATCCCGCGCCGGATCTTGATGTCGCGCGCATACCAATTGGCGCACGAGCCCGAGTCGCTCGTCAAAATGAAATCCGACGAGAGCTTCGGCGAAAGTTCGGTAAAGATTCTCTGCGGATTGACGCCGCGCTTCGCGGGTTCCTTCGCGCGCTTGTCGAGCGTGTCCCACCATTCCGAAGTCCAGCCCTCGATCCGCTTGCGCCATGCGTCGTCGGTCTTTTGATCGAGCAGCGGCAGCAGCGCCCGCAGCGTTTCCGCGCTATCGCCGACGAGATTGACCTCCATCGGATAGCGCAGGCTCAACATGTCGGCGCCGAGGTCGATCTGCACGCCGCGCGCATCGCCTTCCTTCGGCAGAAATTCCGAATAAGGAAAGCCCGAGCCGATCATCAGCAACGTATCGCAATGCGTCATCAACTCCCAGCTCGGCTTCGTGCCAAGCAAGCCGATCGAGCCCGTGACCCAAGGATATTCGTCGGGAACCACGGCTTTGCCGAGCAGGGCCTTCGCCACGCCGGCCTTCAATCGTTCGGCAACCGCGATGACTTCATCGGTGGCGTGCAGCGCACCAGCGCCCACTAGGATCGCCACGTGTTTGCCCGCGTTGAGCACTTCCGCGGCGCGCGCGAGATCGGCGGGTTCAGGCATGACGCGCGGGCGCGAGTAGCCCACGCCCGAATGGGCCGTGCCGTGTTTGCGCGGCGGCGGCGAGTATTCGAGTTCCTGTAAGTCGTTCGGCAGCACGATCGCCGTCACGCGACGTTGCGAGAGTGCGATACGCACCGCGCGATCGACCATATGCCGCACTTGTGACGGCACGCTCGCTTGCTCCACGTAGGATCCGGCGACATCCTTGAGCATCGACACGATGTCGACTTCCTGCTGATAGTGCGAGCCCAATGCCGAACGCGCCTGCTGTCCGCAGATCGCCAGCACGGGCATATGATCGAGCCGGGCATCGTAGAGGCCCGTCACCAGGTGAGCCGCACCGGGGCCCGAAGTGGCCACGCACACGCCCAATTCGCCCGTAAACTTCGCATGCGCGCTCGCCATGAATGCGGCCATTTCCTCGTGACGCGCCTGCACGAATTCGATCTTGCCGCCCGCGCGCCGCAGCGCGCCGAACAGTCCGTTGATGCCGTCGCCGGGGTAGCCGAACATGCGCCGCACGCCCCACTCATGCAATCTTTCGACGATGAAGTCGCCCACCGTTTGCGCCATCTGTGCCTCCAATCGAGTCGGTTCCGGAGACCCGATGTCGCGCAAGAAGCACGCCTGTCGGCGCTAGAAAGCCGGGGTCATTTCCCGTTTAGGCCGAGCCGTTCCCGCATCTCGCGCGTAATACGCTGCTTCGTACCGGCATAGTCGGCCCAAGGATCGGCGCCCAACGATTGGAGCCGTTCATGGACGTTCTCGACGGTCCACTGCGCGCCGCCCGTCGTATCGGGCAGCTCGTCCCACGCGATCGGCACCGACACGCCCATCGACGGGCGGGCGCGCGGCGAAAACGCCGCGACCGTACTCGATCCGCGGTTGTTGCGCAGATAGTCGACGAAGATTCGGCCGCGGCGGTTTTGCGCGCCCATCTTCGCGCTGAAGCGATCGGGCAGCGTGGCGGCCATGTGTTGCGCGGCGGCCTGCGCAAACGCCTTGACGTCGTCCCATCCGGCATGCCGCGCGAGCGGCACGACGACATGCAACCCTTTCCCGCCGCTCGTCTTGCACCATGAGCGCAGTCCAAGCTCCGTCAGCAGTTCGCGCGTCAACTGCGCAGCTTCGATCATGCGCTCCCAGCCGAGCGCAGGGTCCGGGTCGAGGTCGAATACGATGCGGTCCGGCTTTTCGATGTTGGACGCCACCGCGTTCCAGGTGTGCAATTCGACCGTACCCATTTGCGCGGCGCCGATCAGTGCCTGCGCGCTATCGAGCGTAATCAACGGCGGATGGCCGGGATCCAGACCCTCGTGCGAAGTCACGAACGGTATCGATAAGCGGTTGGCATGCTTTTGGAAAAAAAGCTCGCCCTCGATCCCCTCGGGGGCGCGCACCAGCGCGACCGGCCGGTCCTTGACGTGCGGCAACAGCCACGGTGCAATGCGCTCGAAGTAGCGAACCAAATCGCCCTTTTCGAACCCGATCGATTTGTCGATGATGCGCGCCGGATGCGAGATACGCACGCCCGCCACACGCTCGCCCTCCTTCAAGGGCTCGGCATCCTGCTGCTTGCGTTTCATTTTCGCCTCGCCGGCTACGGTCGCTTTCGTCGTTTTGCCTATCTTGCCCGCCTGCTTTGCACGGCTCGCTTTCGCCGGCGTGCCCTCGCCTTCGGCAGCGGGTTTGCCGGGTTTTTCCCGCCCGATTTCTCGCGCGGGCTTATCGCGCCGCAAACTAATGAACGATGCTTGGCGAACGATACGCTCGCTCGTCCACTCGGCGAAATTGCACTCGGCCACGAGTTCGGGCCGAACCCAATGGACCTTCGTCCGGCTACGCTCGCTCGGCGGCTCGGCAAATGGCGAACGCGCCGTTTCTCTCGCGTCGAGTTCGTGCTTGATCGAACGCAGCGTGGCGGTGTCGAAGCCCGTGCCGACACGGCCGGCGTAATGCAGCTTGCCCTGCGCATCCTAGACGCCGAGCAGCAGCGCGCCGAACCCGGTGCGGCTGCCGCTCGGTTCCGAATAGCCGCCGATCACGAATTCCTGTCTGCGCCTGCAACGCAGTTTGATCCATGCGCCGCTTCGCGTCGAGACGTAGGGGCTATCGATGCGCTTGCCCACGATTCCCTCGAGCGCCATTTCGCAAGCGCTATCGAGCAACGAGTGCGGGTCGAGCGCGAAATCGGCGGAAAAACGCAGCGTGCCGTCGGCGGCCCCTTCGAGTACCGCGCGCAGCAATGCCCTGCGCTGCACGAGCGGCACATTGCGCAAGTCGTATCCGTTCAGATAAGGCAGATCGAAGGCGAATACGACGATGTCTTGCGGACGATTCGCATCGAACGCGTTTTGGAGCGATTGAAAGCTCGGCACGCCGCGCTCGTCGAGCACCACTGCTTCGCCGTCGACCCATGCCGTGTCGAGATCCAATGCGCCGAACGCGTCGGCCTGACGCTTGAACTTTTCCGTCCAATCGAGGCCGCTGCGCGTGAAAATCCGCACAGGCTGGTCCGGCTCGCCATGGTCGATACGCGCCAGCACGCGATAGCCGTCGAACTTGACCTCGTACGACCACTCCCCGGCTCGCGGCACCTCGTCGACCAATGTGGCCAATTGCGGCTTCAAAGTCTGCGGCAGACGTGCCTTCGCGGCACCCTCGATCGAAGGAGACGCCGCGAGCTCGCGCAGCGATTGCGACGTGCGCGTCGCCACGATGTCGGGCCGATCCGCGCGCGGCTCGCCGGCCTCAGGGGGCGGCGCTGGCTTAGCTGGCATAGCTGGCTTAGATCGCTTAGCGCCCTTCGCGGCTCGACCTCGACTCGCCGCATCGTTCTCCAATGCGCTTCCGGGCCGCTGCTCAAGCACGTCGTAGTTGGCTTCCGGGCGCGCCTCGTCGTCGCGCTCCTTGATCAGCAGCCATTGTTCTTTGTCGCCGCTGCCGCGCATGCGACTGCGCACGAGCGCCCATCCCCCTTTCAGTTTCCTGCCATGCAGCGTGAACTTGAGCTTTCCGGCCTCGTACGCTTTGCGGGCCTGCGCGACGCCGCCGTCCGGCTCCCACGTGCCGCGATCCCAAACGATGACGGTACCCGCGCCGTAATTACCCTGCGGGATCTCGCCTTCGAACGTTCCGTACTCGAGCGGATGATCCTCCACGTGCACCGCGAGCCGCTTCACAGCCGGGTCGAGGCAAGGACCTTTCGGAATCGCCCACGACTTGAGCGTGCCGTCGAGTTCGAGCCGGAAATCGTAATGCAAGTGCCGAGCGTGATGCTCTTGGATGAGATACGACAGCGCGGGCTCGGCTCGTTCGCCCGCTGCCTTGCCGGCGCTCCGTGCACCCGAAGGCTCCGGTGTTTCGTCGAAGCGCCGTTTTCGTCGATAGGTTTCGAGCTTATCCGCCATGCTGATGGAGTGCCGATGCAGGGATCGCAACGGATCGGCATTCCTTGCAACCCGCTCGTAATCCCTGCACGGCAACTGTCGCTATTTCTCTTGGAGCGTCACCTGAATACGCCGATCAAGAGCGTCGCGAGGAAGATCACGAGGAAGATGAAGAACAGAATCTTCGCGATCTCCGCGGCGCCGGCGGCGATGCCGGTGAAACCGAAGACGGCCGCAATGAGCGCGATGATAAAGAAAATGACTGCATATCGAAGCATGAGGTCCTCCTGATGAATGCCGGCGCGCCGGCTTAGGCGTCGCCGCCGCGCTGGTTCACCGCGGCAGGCACTTAGCGTTGTGATTCATTCGAGGCAACGCTCGCTTCATACTGCAATGACTATGCCCATTAGGTCGGAGGTTTAACGGTTCGCGCGTACCTCGGCCGGCGTCGCGGAATCGCCGGCGCTCGACGCGCTTTGGATCGGTTCGACATCCTTGGTCGGATCGAAGTCGGCCCAGCGCCCGTGCTGCCAGCGCCCATGAGCGCGCTCGACTTCCAAACTGCCCGCCTCGCGCAGCACCCGCGCGGCCTCATGCTGATTGTCGGGCGAGACATGAACGGCGACGAGCACGCCCGAGTCGCGAGATTCGTGAGGCACCTCGCTTTCGGCTCGCTTGCCGCCCCCGCGCGTGTGCGACATGGCGCCGGCGAGCGAACCGATATAGGCGCCCACGCCGGCCGCGATGACGAGGACGAGGAACGGCGACGAAAACGCACTGAACAGCGCAACGCCGATCACCGCCCCGATTACCGCGCCGATCGCGCCGCCTTTACCCGCGCCTTTCGAGGCGCGCGCCGCTTGCGGGTCCGCATAGCGGTCGCCGCCGATCGGAAAACGCGCGTGCTGTCCGCGCGGATTGACGAAGAACAGCGTGACGTCCTCCTGCACGAAGCCGGCCGCGAATAGCCGATTGGCCGCGGCCTCGGCATCGGCGAACGTCGTAAAACGACCCGCGACGATCAACGACATGAGATGTCCTCCTTATTTCACTCGTTCAGCACCGGTCCGTTCGATGCCGACGCGATACGGAACAAGCCGCTGCGCAGCACCACAGCCGCGCCGCGGCTCTCCTCGATCGCACGCGTGCAAACGGCGCGAATGCGGTCGCGGCCCCGCGCGTAGGCACGCAACAGTTCCGCCTCCAACGTCGAGCCTGCGCCGAAATGATCCTCGAGCGCCTCGGCCGTAATCGCGCAAGACACCGGCACGTCATCGACCGCCGCAACGAATCGCACGACCATTTGCGCGCCGTCGAAAACGGGATCGTCGTCAGGAAAGGTCACGCGCATAGGCACCTCTACCGATCGCTCCGCTGCCTGGCCCGCACGCGAGCGCTCATTGCGCGGCGCCTCGATGTTCGAGCCGCGCGATGAGTTTTTGATTGAAGGCGGGAATATCGTCGGGCTTGCGGCTCGTGATGAAATTGCCGTCTTCGACGACTTCCTCGTCGACCCAGGTCGCGCCCGCATTGCGCAGGTCGTCTTGCAAGCTGGGCCAGCTCGTCATCGTGTGGCCCTTGACGATACCGGCCGAGATCGGCAGCCATCCGCCATGACAAATCACGGCAACGGGCTTGTGCGCTTCGTCGAGCGCCCGCACGAACGCCTGCGCCTCGGGCACGGTCCGGATCGCATCGCCATTGACGACGCCACCGGGCAACACGACGGCATCGTACTGCTCGGGGCGCACTTGATCGAACGTCGCATCGACCGTCACCATGCCGGCCCGCTCGGTATGACGAAAGCCCTGAATCTGCCCGGGTTTTTTCGAAATCACGTGCACGAGGGCGCCGGCTTCCGAGAGCGCGCGCTTCGGCTCAACGAGTTCGGCCTCTTCGAAGCCGTCCATCGCCAGCATGGCGACTTTGCAACCTTCCAGCGTTTTAGTCTTGGTAGTCATCGGCGCAGCTCCTCTAGATGAAGTGAAGAACTGCATGCACCGCAGCAATTGCGGTGCCTAACCGATCGATCGCGCCGGGCGCTTAGCGCTTGATCTCTTCTGGCAGACCAGCCAGCAAATCGGACATATCGTCGGCATGCTCCTCTTCCACTTCGAGGATGCTTTCCATCAAACGGCGCGACGTGGGGTCCTTCTCGCCGAGGAACGCAATGATCTCGCGATAGCTGTCGATCGCAACGCGTTCGGCAACGAGGTCTTCCTTGATCATATCGACGAGGGAAGTGCCCTCGACGTATTCGGCGTGGCTGCGTGTGAGCAGACCGTCGGGCGAGAAGTTCGGTTCTCCCCCGAGTTGCACGATGCGTTCGGCCAGTTGGTCGGCGTGCGATTGCTCTTCGTTCGAGTGTTCGAGAAACTCGTCCGCGACACCCTTTGAGTGAATGCCCTTCGCCATGAAATAGTGGCGGCGGTAGCGCAAGGTGCACACGATTTCGGTGGCGAGCGCATCGTTGAGCAACTTCAAAACCGTTGCGCGATCGGCCTGATAGCCGGCGGTCACGGCCCCTTCTTCGATATGCTCGCGCGCACGCTTGCGAATGGCCTGGACGTCCGACAAAAACGGTTGATTCGCCATGGGTTTTCTCCATCGAATTGTATTTACGAAACACGGCTCCGCCCGCGAGCGAGCCAATACGGCATCCCGCTCGTGGCGCGTCGCAAGGGACGCATCATTCATGCCAAGCGAGTGGCGCGACGTTCGTCCATGGCATGCGCATTGCGTCGAACCGGGGCGTCGCCACGACGGCACAAGCCCATTTCGAACGGACTAGAACCGATGCCTTCCTCATCGACTCACTCTTCGACGCGGCGCCGCGGCGCTCACCCGCCGCGCCAGCGCCATGCGCAAAGCCGAGCCCACCACGAACGAGCACGCGCGCATGCCGGCGGCGGCCGCGAGCCGCGCCGCTGGTCCCATGAAGTCATGCAAAAGAGCGACGCGCTCGATCTCGAGGGCGGCATCTTCAAATCCGGCAACGCCGAGGACATCGCGCAATCGCTCAAACGTTCGTCGCTCGCGAGCAAGCGACGGCGCGGCACGCCGTACCAATCGGCCATGTCGATGCTCAATTTCTACATCAACCGGGCGGGCAAGAACCTGCCCAAATCGCGCCGCGCGGTACTGGAGGCCGCCAAGGGAAAACTGCGCGAAGCGTTCGGCCGTCCACGCTGACGCCCGGCGCAATCGGGACGATATGGGAGAGACCCTCTGGTTCCTCATCGTCGGCGGCATGTTCGTCGGCATGGGTATCGCGAGTTCGTTGTTCAAGCGCCTGCCATTGACAGGCGCCATGCTCTATCTCGCGGCCGGCTACTTGCTCGGTCCACCCGGCGCCGGCATGCTCTCGCTCGACATCGCGAACGATACCGCGCTCGTTCGGCTGCTCAGCGAAGTCGCCGTGCTCGCATCGCTCTTCGCGATCGGCCTACGCTTGCGCGCTCCGATCTTTGCGTCGCTCTGGTCGCTGCCGGTGCGCCTCGGGTTCCTCGCGATGATCGTCACCGTACCCTTGCTCGCGCTCGCATGCCGCTGGGGCCTGGGGCTTGCCTGGGGACCGGCGTGGGTACTGGCCGCGATGCTCTCGCCCACCGATCCCGTGCTCGCTCACGACGTACAAGTGCGCGACGCCAACGACCTCGATCTCGTGCGCTTCTCCCTCTCCGGGGAGGGCGGGTTGAACGACGGCGTCGCACTGCCTTTCATGCTGCTGGCGCTCGCGTTATGCGCGGCCGGTGGCTCGGGCGCCGCGGCGCTGCCGGCGCGGAGCTTGACGATCGGCACGCTGTGGGGACTGGGCGGAGCGCTCGGCATCGGCGCATTGCTGGGCTTTGCGACCACGCACGCAGTCGCCTGGCTGCGCACGCGCCATGGGCAGGCGCTGGGACTCGAGGGCTTCTTCGCGCTGGGGCTCATCGAACTGTCTTACGGCATCGCGCAATGGCTGCACACGTTCGGCTTTCTCGCCGTGTTCGCGGCCGGCGTGGCGATGCGGCGCGTCGAGCATCGCGCGACGGGCGAACGCTCGCCGCAAGATGCGATCGGGTCCATCGACTCTTCCGACATCGCCGCGACAGCGGCTCACCCCGACAAAGCGCACGCTTACATGGCCGAATCGGTCTTGGGCTTTACGGTCGAACTCGAACGCATTGCCGAAATGGCGATGATGATCATCGTCGGCAATTTAATCAGCACGCTGCCCGCTCCGATCGTCACCTGGCGCAGCGCCGCGCTCGTGCTCGCACTGTTCGTGCTCGTGCGCCCGCTCGCGGTCGAGCTTTCGCTGCTCGGTTCGCGTGCTCGCGGTTTCCAGCGGCACATGATGAGTTGGTTCGGCATCCGCGGTATCGGCACCGTCTACTACTTGGCGTACGCGCTCGAACATGGGCCAAGGCGCGAGCTCACGCCGCTCGCGCCCTACGCGCTGGCCGTGGTGGCCGCGTCCGTCATCGTGCATGGGATGTCGGCCACGCCGCTCATGAGGCGCTACAAGCGCGTGCGGGCCGCGACTGCGCACAAGCGCTAGGCTCGTCGCATAGCCGATTAACCGCCGTCGTGCGGATAAGCCGGCTTATCGGGTGCGGCGAGGGTGCGATAAGGCAACGCGTCGCCGGTGGGATCGAGCGTCGTATCGTCGATCACGCGCTCCACCTCGGCCGTCTTCGCGAGTTCCGAAAAAAAGGCTTGCCTATCGAAGCCGGGCGCGACGCAGCCTTGCACGTAGATAAACCTTCTCTGCAGCATGAGCCATAGCGTGGTCTGCTCGCGCCAGTGCGTCGCCGGTTCGATGTTGGAGAGCCGGCGTTTGACGGCCTCCTCGATGCCCTTGTCGTAAAGATAGCTGTTCGGCAATCTACAACGTCCCTCCCACCAACAGCTATTGCCGCGCTCGATTCTGTAATGCGAATCGGCCAGCCATTCCTGCTCTGTCTGTAAAGGACCCAATGGCACCGGACAATTCGCTATGGCGGCGGATATCTGGAAGAACGGGTCGTTGCCATGATTGGCGCGCGTGGTTTGCGCATGGATGGATAACGATACGACTAGGGATACGATTGCGCCGGCGGCGGCGACGCATGCACGCAACGAATGCCTCACAGTCCCCTCCCCGGTTGGCCGACCGCCGGAATTGGAGCACGCCCCGTTTCCGCTGGCAAGCGCGCGGTGCAGCGCTCAAAGCGAGGGGCCGGACGCGCCGTCATAGACATCGCCGAGATCGTCGGCGATGCGATGCGGGCCCTCGCTCGCGAATTCGAGCACCCGCAATATCAATTGCGGCGTCAGCGGCTTCGCGCAGTGCGCGTCGAACCCCACCGCCCGGGCACGGGCGCGGTCCTGGGACGACGCGTAGCCCGTGCAGGCGATCAGCAACATATGCGTCGTCGCGGGATCGGCGCGCAAGCGGCGGGCGACCTCCAAACCGTCGAGGCCGGGCATGGCGATATCGAGCAGCACGGCGAACGGTTGCCACTCGCGCGCAATCGCGCAGGCTTCGAGCGGATCGCTCGTCGCACGGCATTCGAAACCGTCGGCGTCGAGCAAAAGTTGCAACGCTTCGGCCGCGTCGCGGTAGTCGTCCACGACGAGCACGCGGCGATGGTCGGCCATCGCCGGCCGGATCGTGCGCCAGAGCACGACATCGTCGCTCGGCTGGGCATTCTCGCGCTCAGTCACGTCCTTCTCTCCCCGGGTTGGTCTCGACGCAATCGCCAAACGATGCAAAATGCGCTCCCGCGCATGCATCCCGCAACAAAAAAAGGGCATGCACTTTGCTCCGAGGTCTGGCACGATTTGCTGGACGTCCTCTAACGGTCTCGGTACCGATACCGACATCGATAGCAATATCGAACAAGGAAAAAAGACCTATGTCGACCTCATTTGCGGCATCGCGCCTGGCCCTCGCCGGCGCGCTTTTCGCGGTACTGGCCCCGGCGCACGCGCAGACGCCTTCGCCCCTCGCCGAATGGCAATACTCGCCGGGCATTCTGCTCGAGCAGATGTTCGAGCCGAAGCTACCCACCTGGCGGATTCGCGTCGGTCCGTCCGCCGCATTTCAACCGCTTTACGACGGCTCGGATCGCTATCATGCGCTGGCCGGTCCCAGTATCGACATCCGTTATCGCGACCGCTTCTTTCTATCGACGGGGGAAGGCATCGGCATGAACGTTCTCACGGGACCGAATTGGCGCGTGGGCATCGGCGCGGCTTACAATTTGGGGCGGCGTGAGGCGGACGACCTCGGGCATTTGCACGGAATGGGCAATATCAATCCCGCGCCAAGCCTAAGGCTGCTCGGCGAATATGCCCTGTCGAAATCATTTCCGCTCGTACTGCGCGCCGACGTGCGGCGCAGTTTCGGCGGCGACAACGGATGGATCGGCGACCTGGGCGCCTATATGCCGATGCCGGGCAGTTCGGAGACGTTCGCTTGGTTCGCCGGTCCCACGATGACCATCGCCGATTCGCGCTATATGAATAGCTGGTTCGGCGTGAATGCGGGGCAGTCGGCGCGTACCGGTTATCGGCAATACGACGCCTCGCCCGGGATCCGCTCCGTGGGCTTCGGCGTCTCGGCCTCGCTGACGATACGCAAGCATTGGATCGTCAGCGCCGACGGGGCCTTCCAGCAACTCGTCGGTTCGGCCGCGCACAGTCCCATCACGCAAACGCGCGCATCGGGCGTGTTCGACCTTTCGGTGAACTACGAGTTTTGACCGTGCGGTCCTGGGCGCCGGTTGAGCCGGCGCCCCCGCTTCTCACGCCGCCGGCAGCACGGATTGCACGCTGCCGGTGCGTTCGCGCAGGCCTTCGGCTCGTACGACCGCCGCCACCAACGCCCACTCGCGCGCCATCGCATCGAGCACGTCGTCGAGCGACAAGACGCCGATCAACTCGCCCGCCAAGCCCGTCACGGCAAGGCGCCGCACCCCGTGGCTCGCCATCGTTTGCAAGGCATCGGCAATATCGGCGCTGCCCTCGATGGAAAGGACGTGCGTCTGCATGATGTCGGCGACGAGCAGATCGTCGGGTTCTTCGCCAAGCACGACGGCCTTCATGACGATGTCGCGATCGGTGACGATGCCGACGATGCGTCCGAGCGGTGGCCCGTTCTCGGTGACGATGAGCGCGCCCACGTGCTGATCGCGCATTTGCTTGGCGGCATCCCTGACTGTTCGTGTCATCGGTATATGAACGGTATGAGGACTGCGGAATTCCTCGACTTTCATCGACCTTCTCCATGAACGGCACCGGCGACTGATTGCGTCGGCTCCTGATTGGAGAGTGCGCCGGGAGGCGCGGCGCCTGCTTGATATATATCAACTCAGCCCGGGTACCTCGACCGTTTCACGTGGCACCGATAACCGAATCCCGAAGCCGCCGCCGGCCACGCTGCCGATCACGACCGTGCCGCCGAGCCGGCGCACGCGGTCGCGAATCCCGGCGAGGCCCGACGGACTCGGGCGCCCCTCCTGCGCATCGAGGGTCGTTTCGATACCCGAGCCGTTATCGGAGATCGCGACATCGCACATGGTTGCGGTGCAGATCAATTCGATTTGCACCATCGTTGCCCGGTGCGCGTGCCGCACGACGTTCGTCAAGGCCTCCTGCACGATGCGGAAGATCGCCGTGGACCCCGCATCGTTGAATACGACGTCCTCGGCATTGCTGACGATCTCGATGTTCAACCGCGTGCGCTGGCGGAAATCGTCGACGAGCCACTCGAGCGCCGGCAGCAAGCCCAGGTCGTCGAGCACGGCCGGCCGCAGCCCCGCGGCGAGCCTTCTGACCGAGGCGATGGCATGATCGACGGCTTCGCGCATCGCCTCGGCCCGCAGACGCAATGCATTGCACTCGTCCTCGTCGCGCGGCGCGTCGGAGGAGGCGAGCGCCGTCAGGTCCATTTTCAGCGCCGTCAGTTGTTGCCCGAGATCGTCGTGCAATTCGCGCGCGATACGCTTTTTCTCGTCTTCGCGCGTGGCTTCGATTCGCGCCGCCAGTTCGCTTGCATATTGCAACTGACGCAATTGATTGCGCTCGGTGATGTCGCGCACGACTTTCGCGTATCCCATCAGATCGCCCGACATGCCGTAGACCGCCGTCACGACGACGTTCGCGCAAAACCGCGAGCCGTCCTTGCGCAGGCGCCAACCCTCGCGTTCGATACGGCCGTACGCCGCGGCATCTGCCAATTCGCGCTCGGGTTCGCCCGCCGAAATACCCTCGATGGGATAAAACCGCGAAAAGTGCCGGCCGATGATTTCGGTTGCATGAAAGCCGAGCAAGCGCGTGGCGCCGCCATTCCAGCTCGTGACTTGCCCCTGCGGATTGAGCATGAAGATCGCGTCTTCGACCGCGTCCATGAGGCGCCGCATGCGCTCTTCGCTCTGACGCAATTGCTCCTCGTTGCGCCGGCGCTCGGTCAGATCGCGTGTGATTTTGGCGAAGCCGAGCAATTCGCCCGCCTTGTCGCGCAGCGCCGTGATGACGACGTTGGCCCAAAAGCGCGAGCCGTCCTTGCGCACGCGCCAGCCCTCGTCCTCCCACCGGCCCAGCTCGGCCGCGCGCCGCAATTCCTCGGCCGGGTAGCCGCGCGCCACGACGTCCTCGGGATAAAACACCGAGAAATGACGTCCGATGATTTCCTCGGCGCGGTAACCCTTGATCCGCTCGGCACCCGCGTTCCACGTCGCGATGCGGCCCTTTACGTCGAGCAAAAAGATCGCGTAATCCTTGATGCTCTCGATCATTACCCGATAACGCTCTTCGGGCGTGACAAGGCTGAGCAACGGTACGTCACCCTGGCCTTTCGATGGTGTCGGCTGACTAGTCACGGACCGCCCCCGCGTTGGGAATGCTCGAACGAAACGTCAGTCTAGCGCTCGCGGGCGATTGCTGCTATGGGCGATGCAAACGTTTGCCCGGGTAGGCTTGTAAGCCTTATCCGACACGCCCCGACGAAGACGGACACGAATCAAATCCACGGCTGATTTTCACGGACCGGGGATTCACGGACACTGCAAGCGTGAACCCGAACAGATGGTTGTTGACATGAAGGTACTGCTTGTAGAGGACTATGCGCCGATCCGCGAACGCTTGTGCGACCTCGTTCGGACCGTCCCCGGCGCCTATATCGTAGCCGAAGCGGAGGAGCCTTCGATCGCCGTGGCCGCGATCGAAGCGAACGACCCCGCCGTCGTCATCATCGACTTGCAATTGAAAGCGGGCACCAGCGGCCTGACGATTCTGAAGTGGGTGCGAGAGCATCGACCGCAGATCGCCGTGATCGTGCTGAGTAATTCCGCCTATGCCCAGATGCGCAAGACGTGCCTGGAGTTGGGTGCAAAGCTCTTCCTCGATAAAGCGAGCGAGTTCGTGCAACTGCGGGGCGCGCTCGTCGATCTGGCCAGCCGCCGCGCCTAAGCGCCGTCCCAGCCTTGAGCAAATGAAACGCGGGCGTCTTGCGCCTGCCTTTCGTTTTACTATCGAATGGCCTTCGAGATCAATGCGGGGCGGTCAGGGATGCCGTCACGGGTGCTGGGCACTCGGTGGGCAGTTCGCCATCGATCAACCGCACGAGCGTTTCATGATCGAGCACCTCGCACTCGAGCAGCCGGCGCGCAATCCGTTCGAGCGGCTCGCGCCGCTCGCGCAAGGTCCGCTCGACGCGCTCATGCGCCTCGCGCAGCAACCGTCTGACTTCCTCGTCCACGAGCCGCGCCGTGCTTTCGCTGTAGTGGGTGCCGTCGCCCGGAACGGGATAGGTCGTCGATCCGAGGGTCGTGAGACCCAAGCGTTCGCTCATGCCGTAGCGCTCCACCATATGGCGAGCCATCGCCGTGGCACGGTCGAGGTCGTTTTCGGCGCCCGTCGAGACGTCGCCGAATACGATCTCTTCAGCCACGCGGCCGCCGAGCAGCACATCGAGCCGATCGAGCAACTCGCTCTTGCGCAGCACGTACCGGTCTTCGGTCGGCACCTGCTGCGTATAGCCGAGCGCGGCCACGCCGCGCGGGATGATCGACACCTTCTTGACGGGATCGCAATGGGTTCGGCTTTGCGCGACGAGCGCATGCCCCGCCTCGTGATGCGCGATGATGACCTTCTCTTGCGCGTTCATGACCCGGCTCTTGCGTTCCATGCCGGCCATCGCCCGATCGATCGCCTCGTCGAAGTCCGACATGTCCACGGCCGGCTTTTCGAGCTCGGCGGCGTGCAAGGCGGCTTCGTTGACGACATTCGCCAAATCGGCGCCGACGAAGCCGGGCGTACGGGAGGCTAGCTCGGCCAAATCGACGCCGGGCGCCAGCTTGACGTGTTTGACGTGGACCGCGAGGATTTGCCGGCGGCCGGTCAAGTCGGGACGATCGATCGCGATATGGCGGTCGAAGCGCCCCGGCCGAAGCAGCGCGGGGTCGAGAATCTCCGGGCGGTTCGTCGCCGCCATGATGATCACGCCCGAGTTCGGCTGAAAGCCGTCCATCTCGACGAGCAATTGATTCAAGGTCTGCTCGCGCTCGTCGTTGCCCGAACTGACACCGGCGCCGCGTACCTTGCCCAGCGCATCCAGCTCGTCGATGAAAACGATACACGGCGCCTTCTGCTGGGCCTGCTGGAACAGATCGCGCACGCGCGCCGCGCCGACGCCGACGAACATCTCGACGAACGCCGATCCGCTGATCGAAAAGAACGGCACCGACGCCTCGCCGGCCACGGCCTTTGCGAGCAGCGTCTTGCCGGTGCCCGGTGCGCCGACGATGAGCACGCCCTTCGGTATCTTCCCGCCGAGCCGGCGATAACGCTCGGCGTTGCGCAAGAACTCGACGATCTGCCGCAATTCGGCTTTAGCCTCGTCGATGCCTGCGATATCGTCGAACGTGATCCCCGTCTCCTTTTGTACGTAGACGCGCGGCTTGCTCTTGCCCACTCCCATGAAATCTTGCATGGCGCCGCCGCCCCCGCGCCGCATCAGCAAACTCCAGACGAAGAAGAACGCCATCACGGGCACGATCCACGACAGCACCGTGCCCATCCAGGTGCTGTCGCTCGCACCGCGGTAGCGGATGCCCGACTGTGCGAGCGCGTCGGTCAAACGATCGTCGGTCACGCGGGTCGTCGTGAAACGCCACGGTGCGCCTTGCGCTTGGAGCGCCTTCGCCGCCGACGCCGCCAGCAACGCGCCGGCGCCCGGCATCCGGACGCTGCCGGTAATTTGCGTCGGCGTGATTTCGAGGTCGTCCACTTGACGCGCGGCGACCAATCGACGGAAGTCGCTGTAATCGACCGGCTGCGCCGGGGCGCGCAAGGTCAGCAATTGAAATGCAATCAGCACGAGCAAGCTGACCGTAAGCAATGTGCTGATCCAATCGTTTTTGCGGTCCATGGCGGCTGAGAAGGGACAAACCCGGGATAAACCCACATCCACTGTACGCGGCACCGCCCCGCGCGGATTGATACATATCAAAAGCGCGAAAACGGCACTAACCTACAGTGAGATCGTCACCGAAGGAGGTCGCGATGCAGCAGATCCACCATTTTCATCCCGAGTTGCGGCATGCAACGAAGCCCACCTACGTCGCCAGCTATGTATTTCCATTGCTGTTCGTCGTGTACGAGGTGTATCGCGTCGGCTATTGGATCGCCTTGCACGGCGTCGATTTTTCCAACTTCAACGCGATGGGCTATGAGTATTTGCTGATGATCGCGATGTTCGCCGTGCAAGTCGTCGCCGAGGCCGCCTTTCTCGCCGTCGCATGGCTCGGCCGCCATCCCGATCTCGAACACCGCCTCACCAATCTCGCGATGGGCCTGCTGTGCTCGCTGATCGTGCTGGGCTTCGATTACGGGTTGCAAACCGCATTTCGAAGCACAGCCACGTCCTTGCGTTGATGGGTTGATCGCGGTCGATTGATCGGTTGACGGATCGACCTTATGCCGGGCGCTCGGCTTCGGTCTCGGCTTCTGCGCGCACGAGCATGACGGGGCACGTCGAGAACCGCAGGAATCGCTCCGAGACGCTGCCGAGCACGAGCCTCGGCACGCCGCGCCGGCCGTGCGTGCCCATGACCACGAGGTCGGCGCCGAGCCGTTCCGAATGGCGTTGGAGGCACGTGGCGACGTCGTCGGAAAGGTTGTCCGTTTCGATGATTTCCTCGTCCCCCTGAACCCCAGCCGCCACGAGCGCCGCGTGCACCTGGCCCAGCGCGGAACGACCGTCGCCGCGCAGCGCATCGAGCAACGCTTGCGGATCGCAATATCCCCCATAGTTGAATAGCGCCGACTTGTCGACGACGTAGACCGCATGAACTTTTGCATGCGCAAGCGCGGCGATGCGCAGCGCTTCCTCGATGGCGCGCTTGGACGATGCGCTGCCGTCCACGGCTAGCATGATGTTGTGATACATGTGTTGCTCCTTATAGTCGGTTGCATTCATCGAGCATTGCCCGCCGGATACCGACGGGAGACCGCGTTTGCGTTGCTTCGAGTCAAGGCTGCTTCAGGTGCAGGTCGAGCCGGGCGGTTCCGCGCGGCGGCACGACGACCGCGTGCGTCGCCGTCGCTTGGCCGTTGGTCGCGCTGACGCGGTAATGGCCGGCCGGCAAGCGCACGAGCAAGAACGGTCCATCGGTGCGCGCGGCAAAGATCTGCTTTCCGGCCGCCGAGGCAATCGTCACGTCGACGTCGGACAAATACTCGCCGCCCTGACCCGCCACCATGACGCGCAGGCTGTACTGCTCAGCCATCTTCTTCATCGCAGCCGCCTCGTCCTGGCCGATCCCCCCGCTGACGTACCGAATGCCGTGCTGCATCAGCACGGTCGGTTCGGCCGGCGTTGTATCGGTCTGGGCGAATCCCGTTGCGGCGAACAGCATGGCAGCCATGGCGCATAGGCTTGACGCCATCGTTCGGGATCGAGTGGGAATCATCGTTACTCTCCGTGTTGCGGATGTTTGCTCAATCGACCGTCAGCCGGTCGATCACCTCGCGTACGCCGCGCGTCGCCAAGCGACGCCTTCGGCCGCGCGTTTCTCGGCGAGCGAATGAACGGAACCCGAGAGCGTCACGACACCGTCGCGTACTTCGATTTGCATGCGGCGCGCATCGGCGCGCGCGCGGCGCTTCAGTGCCCCCTGGATCTTTGCCTTGATATCGGCCCCGTTTGCCTCGGAACGGACTTCGATTCGGTTCGCGATACCGACGACACCGCGCAAACGCCCCACCGCGATTTCCGCCGCGCGCCGCTGATGGCCCCACTCCAGCTCGCCCGTCAGCGTCAGGCAGCCGCGATCGCACGTCACGTGGATGGCGCCGGGGGGCAAACCGTCGGTGGCATCGAGCACGGTCTTGGCGGAAGTGGAGATGGCATTGTCGGTATCTGTGTGCAGGGCCGGCGGTGCGATCTGAAGCTGCACGATGAATGCCCGCACGCCGCTCACGCGCTGCACCGCTTTTTCGGCGGCGAGTTTGTGCGCGTAGCTCGGTACGGTACCGCTCAACGTCGCCAGCCGGTCGTGAACGACGACCGCGATACCGCGTTCGTCAACGGCGGGATCCCATTGCAGTTCCTCCACTATGTCTTGCCGCAGTTCATCGTCGGACTTCATCGGCACGCTCCGTCGTCTTGGGTGAAATAGCCTCGGCCGTTGATCGCTGCCGAACATGCGCCGGTGCTGGGCCATGTCGATAGGATCGCTCAGCGCCGCGCGGACGCATTGATGCCGATCAACGTAAGCGCGCCGCCGAAAGGCGAAGATGACGAACATCGGCCACGCGCCCCAGCCCATGACAGCCCAGCCCATGAGAGGCAACATGCCACCGCTTTGTAGGCAAATGCCGACAGCGATACCCGCTCGCCTACGCGAACTTCGGCCGGGTCTTATTTGCAGCGCTCGCGGCGCGACCAATACTGGAGACATCGGATACCGCATCCGTGCAGCCGGCAACCTGCCACCCACCATCGCCCGGCTCGCCACGCAACGCCTTACTGGAGCGCCGCCATGTCCACCCAAGCCGAACAAGAAACGAAGACGACCGCCGCCGACGACATCCTCGAACTCGCGCGAGCCGCGGGCTTGCTCGTGACGCTCGATGGCCAGATCGGCCGCGAGAAGTACCAAAGCGTCGCCGGTTCGCTGCCGTCGTTCATGCGTTTTGTCGAGGCGCTGCGTGAAACGCTCGCCGCCGAAGTCCCCATCTGATCGCTTTTGAGGCAAGGAGCCTACCCTGCTATGCGACTCACCTTTCTCGGTGGAACCGAGACGGTCACCGGCTCCAAATACTTGCTCGAAGGCGCCGGCCTTCGAATCCTGATCGATTGCGGTCTATTCCAAGGCACCAAGAACCTGCGGCTGCGCAACTGGGCGCCGCCGCCGCTCGATCCGGCCACGCTCGACGCCGTCGTTCTCACACATGCGCATATCGACCACAGCGGCTACCTGCCGGTGCTCGCGCGCATGGGTTACAAAGGCCCGATCTACGCGACGCCGGGAACGCGCGACCTATGCGGCATCATGCTGCGCGACGCCGCCAAGCTCCAAGAGGAAGAAGCCGAGTACGCGAACCGTCACGGCTTTTCCAAACACCGCCCCGCGCTACCGCTCTATACGCTCGAAGATGCCGAACGCGCGCTCGATCTGATCGTCGCGCAGCCGTTCGACGCCCCCTTGATGCTCAGCGAGCACGCGGGGTTTAGGTTGCTTCCCGCGGGTCATATCCTCGGCGCGGCCAGTGTCGAAATTCATATGTGCGGCAAGGTCATCGCGTTCACGGGCGACGTCGGACGCCCCGGCGACCCGCTCATGCGTCCGCCGGCGCCGCTCGCCTCGGCCGACTACCTGATCGTCGAATCGACCTACGGCGACCGGTTGCACGATACGGCCGACCCGCTCGACGAACTCGAGGCGCTCTTCACGCGCACGTTCAAGCACGGCGGAACCGTGCTCATTCCGAGCTTCGCCGTCGGCCGGGCGCAATCGATCCTGCGCTACATCTCGATCCTCAAGGCAACCGGGCGCATGGCGAACGTCCCCGTGTTCCTCGATAGCCCGATGGCGGTCAGCGTGACCGAACTGTATCGGCGCCACCTGACCGAGCATCGTTTGACGATCTCCGAAACCGATGCGATCGGGAAGGCGGCCGTCATGGTGCGCACGGTCGATCAATCGAAGGAGATATCGAGCCGGCGCGGACCGATGGTCGTCATCGCCGGCAGCGGAATGGCCACGGGGGGCCGCGTCCTGCATCACCTGAAAGCGTTCGCGCCCGATTCGCGCAACGCCATCGCGCTCGTGGGCTATCAGGCGGCCGGCACGCGCGGCGCCGCCCTCGCCCAGCACGCACCGGCCATTAAGCTGCATGGCGAATACGTGCCCGTGCGGGCCTCGGTCGAGTCGATTTCGTCACTGTCCGCCCATGCGGATTACGCGGAGATGCTCGATTGGCTGGGCAAGCTGGCGAGAGCCCCGGCGCGCACGTTCGTCACGCACGGTGAGCCGGCCGCGGCCGACGCGTTGCGGCGGCGCATCGGCGAGCAACTGCATTGGCCCTGCGAGGTGCCGGCGTATCTAGAAACGGTCGAACTCGAAGAAGGGGAAAGTGCGCCCTCTGTCACCCATTCCACGACGGCCGCGTAGCGCCGCCCTCGCGCGGGCGCTCGTCACCAGGCAAGCGGTTTGCTGCACCGCGGGTGATATGTCCAGTCCAATGAGGAAAGCGACCTATGACCCAAGAGAACAATCAGCGGGCGCGCGAACGGCAGCGTCTCGGCGACTGGCTGCCGAGCAGCGAGGAGGCAATGGGCGCGTACCGGCGTTCGCTCGCCCGACGCGCCTTCGAACGCAACAGCGGCGCGCCGCGCGCGGGCGTCGTTCATGACCTCGGGCAGCTCGTCAAGGACGATCCCGTCTTACAGATGGCGGCATCGCGTGCGATCGACGAAGCCATCCAGGCGGGGTACGAACTCGGGTATTCGAACATCGACGAGCTCATGACGGTCATCGACTACCTGATGACCTACGCACCGCCCTTCAGCGAATCGAGTCTCGTGCATTGCCCGCTCAATGCCGTGCTGGATTGGCCCATGTGCATGCCGTCGGGCTATGCGCTATTTCGCGACGGCGCATTCAACGCGCATCTGAAGCGCGTGCTCAATTACTGGTGCGGCTTTCTGAGCGGCCCCTATTCGCGGATGCATTTGCACGACGGCCCCGACGGCTGGTTCTCGAAGGAAGCCATCGAGAAGACGCGGATCGAGGAATTCTTGTGCGATCCGGACGAGCCTTACTGGGGCTTCGCGTCGTGGAATAGCTTTTTCACGCGCCAGTTCCGTCCCGGCGCACGCCCCGTCGCCGCGCCGGACGACCCGAAAATCATCGTCAACGCGTGCGAAGCGTCGCCTTATGCGATTCGACACGATCTGCAGTTGCACGATCGTTTTTGGATCAAAGCGCAGCCGTACTCGTTGCAGCAAATCTTTACGGCCAGCCAGCGCGAGACGGCTAAGCGATTCGTCGGCGGCTCGATCTATCAAGCGTTTCTGAGCGCGTTCAACTACCACCGCTGGCACGCGCCGGTCAGCGGCACCATCGAGAAGGCGTATCTGGTCGACGGCACCTACTATTCGGATTTGGAGGCCGAAGGGGAAACCTCGGGCAGTCTGAACGATTCGCAAGGCTATACGACGGCCGTGGCCGCGCGCGCCGTCATCGTTATCGACAGCGGCGACGCATCGCTTGGCAAGGTTGCCTGCGTGTTCGTCGGCATGGCCGAGGTTTCCTCGTGCGTCATCGAGGCCATGCCGGGCCAGCGCGTGGCCAAAGGCGACGAACTCGGCTTTTTCCAATACGGCGGATCGACCTATTGTCTGATCTTTGAGCCGGGCGTCGTCGACCGCTTCGTTCCGCAGCCTCCGTTCGACAAGGACACGGAACCGGTCAAAGTCAACGCGCATCTGGCCACGGCCCGCTAAGAATACAAACGTTCAAGGCGCGCCCAAGCGGCACGCCTGATCGAGGGCGCGACCGGCCTCAAAAATCGAAGCCTTGCGCCATCTTATGATCGATCCACATCATCCCTTCTCGCAGCGCGGCCAGCAGCGCCTCGCGCTCGACCGTATGCCGTCCGGCGTGTTTGAACTCGTGCCGAAACTCGCTGCATCCATTGCCGTGCGCCACGCGCACGGTGCAAGCAAAGCCGTCCGGCACGGACGCGGTATGCGCCGATACGTGCCAGCCCGGGCCCTCGATCGAACCGGAAAGTGCCATTGCATCGCCCTCCTGAATCGTCCGTCGGCGGCGGCGCTCACGCTCAGCCGATGTCGAGGTCGTCGATGACGGCATGCACGTCCGGAGCGGACCAAGCCGCGCCGCGCGCCGCCGAGCGTTCGGCATACGAGCCGACCTTGCCTGTGAGCGTCACCGTCCCGTCGCGCACGTCGATCCGGATATGCTTGGCCTCGCGCTCGGCATGACGCTGCAACGCACGCTCGATTTTTTCGCCGATTTCCTGCGCGGCTTTGCCGCCCGCAACCGAGATCAAGTTCGATACGCCCGTCACGCCCCGCATGTGACCGACCGTGCGCGTCGCGAGATGGCTCAGATGCGCATTCGCCACTTCGCCGCTCAGCGTCACCCAGCCCTTCTCCACTTGGACTTTCACCGCCTCCTCGGATAGCCCGACGGTCCAGCGCAGCATCGCTCGCACCGCGCTCGCCGTGTCTTCGTCGGTCCGCAGATCGTCGCTCGGCAACCGCACTTGCATGTCGACCACGACGGCCTTCACGCCGGACACGCGCTGCGCCGCCTTTTCAGCCGCGATTTTTTCCGCATAGCTCGACGGATGTCCGAGCAAGGTCACGACGCGCTCCTTGACCTCGACGCCGATGTCGGCCGCATTCACCGCGGGATCGTAATCGAGTTCCTCTTCGACTTCCTGCTTCAGTTGCCTATCCGTTTTCATCGCGCACTCCTTGACTGTCGAGCCGGTGATTGCCGCGCCACGCCATGCGGCCGCTTGATCTCCATACTGCCGCGCCCGCGCTATTCGCTTCTGACTTGCGTCAACTTCACATGCGATGGGCGCTCCTCCGATCGATTGACTTGCGTCAAGCCGCGCTCGGCCGCCCTGCCTACACTCGTAGTCACGAATCATGACCCTGTGCGCGAACGCGCCGGTCGTCGCGGCCTTTTTTCGGAGCGAGCGCAATGAGCTACAAAAGTCTTCTCGTCCACCTCGATACGAGCCAGGCAGCGGCGCGCCGTCTCGAGTTCGCCTTTCGCCTTGCGCGGCGCTTCGATGCACGGCTCAGCGCCATCCTCACGCTGACTCAGCCCGAAAGCGGCTCCTTTTACGTCATGGCCGGTTCCGCCGAGTTTCTCGCCGAGCACGAGCGTATCAATCGCGAGCAGCGTCAACTGCTCGAACGCGCGTTTAATGCCGAGGCTGCTCGAACCGGCGTACCCGTCGATTGGCGCGTGACCACGGCCTACGCGAACGAAGTCGTGCCCGCGGCCGCGCGTTTCGCCGATCTCGTCATCGCCGGTCAATTCGATCCGAACGATCCCGAATCGCTCGTGGCGAATCAGTTTCTCGAACACCTCATTCTCGACGCCGGACGTCCCGTGCTCGTCGTGCCGTACGTCGGCACGTTCGCCACGATCGGAACGCGTGTCGTGATCGCCTGGGACCAAAGCCGGGAAGCCGCCCGGGCCGTCGCCGATGCGCTGCCGATCGTTAGGACCGCCAAGCAAACGACGATCGTCACGCTCGGCGCCGAGGGCGGCGAGCCGCCCGAAAGCCGGCTGCCGGGCGCCGACATCGCGGCGGTCGTCACGCGGCACGGAGCCACGGTCACAGTCGACGAACTGCCGGCCGTGCCGGCCGCCGCGGTGGGGGACACGCTGCTCTCGCACGCGGCGGATCTCGGCGCGGACCTCATCGTCATGGGTTGCTACGGACATGCGCGCTGGCGCGAACTCGTACTAGGCGGCGCCTCGCGCACGGTACTGAAGTCGATGACGGTGCCGGTGCTGATGTCGCACTGACCTCGCCGTCGCGCGGCAAGCGAAACGCAGGCCAAAGGAATAGGAAAACGCCATGAGCTACAAGACATTGCTCGTTCATATCGACGACAGTACGCGCAGCGAAGCACGCACCGCGTTCGCCTGTGACCTCGCGCTCAAATACGAGGCGCACCTGATCGGGCTCTACGTGGTCTGCCAGGACGTGCTGCGTCCGATTTTGACGGGCGAGGAAAGCGTCGATCTCGGCGCCAATGAAGCGCGCCATGCGCGGCAAGCGAACGATGCGCAAACGCGGTTCACGGCGGTGGCGCAGCGAGCAGGCTGCCCGTTCGAATGGCGGGCGCCGAGCGGGCCGTCGGTCGAGACCGCCGTGCTGCACGCGCGGCACGCCGATCTGCTGGTCCTCGGTCAAGAGGACCCAGAAAATCCCGCCACGCACGTTGCCCGGCATTTCGTCGAGGACGTCGTCATGAGCGCGGGACGTCCGGCCGTCGTATTACCGCACGCGGGGCGCATCGCGACGTTCGGCGAGAGCGTGCTCGTCGCCTGGGACAGCGGACGAGAAGCCGCGCGCGCGCTCGCCGATGCGGTTCCGCTGCTCAAGCGCGCACGCTTCGTGACCGTCGTCACGGTCAGCAAGCGCCCCGAGGACTCGACTGCCGAGGACATGGACGTCGCCGGGTACCTCGAGCGCCACGGCGTGCGCGCGAGCTTCGCGAGCGTGCCGCGCCAAAGCGGCATGGGCACCGGCGCGACCTTGTTGAATCAACTGAGCGACCGCCATGCCGACTTGCTCGTCATGGGCGCTTACGGCCACGCACGCGCACGCGAGCGCGTGTTGGGCGGCGTCACGCACACGCTCTTGGAAACCATGACGGTGCCTGTCTTCATGTCGCATTAACGGGCCTTGCAAGCTCGCCGCACCACGCGCCCCGTTCCGGGAACGCGCAGGCAGACCCACCGCGAGCAGGTCCATTCGCCTGCGCTCGGTTCGGGTACCTGCGCGATCGTTGCGCCCGCCATCGTGCGGGCGTCTTTTTTTTCTCTGACCTATTCTGTTAAAGAATCGGGCCCGTTGCTCGCTAGTAAGTAACGCCCTCGCACTCGCCATTGGCATCCGAGCACGAATCTAGGACAATTTGTCACACGTCTGCGCATTGATGCTCGACCGCGATCGCAGATCGGCTTTTTGGCCCCGCCGCCGTGGATCGGTGCGGGAACGCGATGACCCGCAGGATGCGCATGCCCGTAGCCGGAAACTCATCCCCATCCGCCAAGCCGGCCGGCAGCCCCGGCAAGCCTGGTGCGCAACTGCGCGGCCCGCTCGTCGCGGCGGCCGTCACGGCGGTCATCGTTTTCGCCTCGTCGATCGTCACGGCGCTCATCGTGCGCGATCATTTGCTCCATGTCGCCGAATCGACCTTCAATGCGCGTGCGTCGCATGTCGATTCCGATATCCGGCGAGAGTTGCTGCTTTGCACACAATTGCTGCGCGGCGCAAGCGGCTTGGTCGTGGCGCAGGCGCAATCGTCGGGCGACGGCACGCCTTCGCCGGATGCCTGGGACCGCTATGTCTCGCGCCTCGATCTAGACGACGCGCCCCCGTGCGTGCGCTCGCTCGGCTATGCGCAGGCAACGGCGATCGCGCCGGGCGCCGCCGCGCCGGGCGCCTCGGCGCCGGCCGGCGCGTCCGGCACC
>NZ_QUBS01000075.1 GCF_003390925.1 Trinickia diaoshuihuensis
GATGATGCCGCCCGCCGGGCCGCCCATCGCATTGCCGGCCGCCGCCCCCGCGCCGCCGCCCAGTGCGCCGCCGACGATTGCGCCGGTGCGCTCGCGGCGATTCGATGTCACGGCGCCCCCGGCGCCGCCGCCTACGGCGCCGCCGATAATGGAGCCGGTACTGCCCCCGACCGCGCCGCCCAGGGCAGCGCCTGCCGCACCGCCGAGCGCGCCCCCGAGCGCGTTGTTCAAGTCGCTTGCGAAAGCCGGTCCCGAAACCGATCCGGCCAACGCCAGCAAAGCTGCTAAGAGGGTGGTGCGAACGTTCTTCTTCAGCATTTCAACCATCGTGCCTGTTGTGAGTAATGGCGCGGAGTATACCGAGGCGCGGCAACATCGATGCGCCTCGTTCGTTCTGGCCCGGTAAGAGATGTAACCAAATCCGATTTCGTCATTGATTATCCGGAATTATACCGGATAGGTATAATTATCCAATCGATCGATAATTTTGGATAGTTCGATGGAACTGACCGAGTTGTGGCACTTCCCGCGGCCGGAGTTGGCCAGAGCCTATCTGGCGACGCTCAATGCCGGACTGGTCACGTCGACGACGATCTTCGCGCCGCGGCGCACCGGGAAGACGGCGTTTCTCTTGCGCGATCTGAAACCGCTCGCGCAGGCCGAGGGATATACGGTGGTCTACGGCGATCTTTGGCAGACACGGCAAACGCCTGGGGCGGCGCTTATCCGCGCGCTCGAAGAGGCGCTCGAGCCTCGTTCGCTGCTGGAGAAGATCGTCGCTCGCCTGCAAGTACCGGTCAAGGCGCTGAAAGCCAAGGCCGAGTTCGCCGGTACGAAGCTCGAGGGGCAGATCGAGCTGGGGGACGACCGGAAATGGGAAATCGCGGACGCCGCGCTTTTGCTCGACGCGCTCGTTGCCGAACTGACGAAGCGCCGGCCGGTTCTGTTTCTGATAGACGAAGCGCAAGCGCTGGGCCGCAGCAAAGAGGGCGAGGAAATGGCGCGCGCGCTGCGTACGACGTTGACCAAGCATCAGCGCAGGCTTCGCATGCTCTTTACCGGCTCCTCGCGTACGAAACTCGGGCATGTCTTCACGAACGCGAATGCGCCGCTCTATTCGGCCGCCAGCGTGGTGCAAGACTTCCCGTTGCTCGGCGACGATTTCGTCGACTACATCGCACGCCGGTTCAAGGAATCGACCAAGCGCAAGCTCGATACGCGGCTCGCGCGCGAGGCATTCGATGTGTTTGGAAGGCGTCCCGAGCCGCTGATGGAAACGGTGCTCGCCTTGATGATGAGTCCAACGCTCACGTTCGCCGACGCCATTGCGATGCAACAAGAGAAGCTCGCGCGTACCGAGAATCACGAGGGGACTTGGAATTCGCTCGACGCAACCGAACGCGTGCTCGTGCGGATGTTCGCCGACGATCCGTCGATGAAGCCGTTCGCCAAGGCGACGCTCGTCAAGATTCGCAAGCGCGTCGGCATCGAAGACTTGCAGGCCACTCATGTTCAAAAAGCCATAGGACGCCTCGCGGACAAAACCGTCGTGGCGAAGAGTCCGCGCGATGTCTACGAGTTCGAAAACGAGAGCTTTGCCGACTGGGTTCGTAATATCGTCGATTGATCGCGCGGTGACGGCGCCGCGTGTTTCGGGCCATTTGCGTGCGCACCTTCTAGAATAAGGGCACGTCGCGCCAATGCTCCGGCGCAATCGGTCATCGGTTTCTTTCTATCGACGGCAGCCGCCATGAACGCATATCGCAAACGTCTCGTTCGCCCGATCGGAGGCGCTTTCTGCGCCGCCTCGCTCGCAACGCTTTTTCTTTCTTCTTGCCATGGAAGTTTTTGCGCCGGTTTCGACGGATGTTTCAGCGATAACGGCGTGCAAACGATCGCGTTGTCCGGCACGGCAGCCGTGGGCGGCCCCGCCTTGGCCAGCGCGGCGGTCCGCGCCGACTGCGCCGAGGGATCCGGGGCGACGATCTCCGACGGCAACGGCAATTACAGCCTGACCTTTGCCGCCGCGCTGCCGTGCGTGCTCACGGCAAACCTGGGCGGCACCACGCTGCATTCGCTGGCATTTGCCGGCGGCACGTTCAACACGACGCCCGAAACGGAGTTGATGCTCGTGTATCTGGCCGCGCAATTGGGCACCGATACGGCCCATCTCATCAGGAACTTGCCGAGCAACGGGCACTATCAGCAAGTGTTGGAAAGCCAAAGTGCCGTATCGGCCGCGCAAGGCGCCGTCGTCGCAAACTTGCAGCAACGCTACGCGGTTAAGCTGACGACCGCCGCGTTCTTGACGACGCCGTTCACGGTCGGGCTCTCCGCCGAAGATGCCGATCTCGCGACGCTCGCGAACGCCGGGGCGATCGACGCGAATGGAATGCCCGATCCGGCGGCGGTGGCGCTGCTGTCGCAGGCGGGGGCGGCCAATCCGTTATGAGCCTGTTGTTCAGGCCACATACCGCGCCACGCTGACGAACTGACACACGCTGCCGCCGAGCACGAACAGGTGCCAGATGCCGTGACCATGGCGAATGCGCTCGTCGTTGATGAAGAAGTAGATGCCGACGCTATAGATGATGCCGCCCGCGAGGAGCCAGGCCGTTCCCGCCGCGGGCAGCGAATGGACCAGCGGACGAATGGCGACGAGTGCAAGCCAGCCCATGAGGACGTACAGCGTCATCGAAACGATACGGGTACGGCGGCCGAGCGTGAGTTCCTGCGCGATACCGAATGCCGCAAGCCCCCAACTGACGCCGAACAGCGACCATCCCCACGGCCCCCGCAGCGTCACGAGCGTGAAAGGGGTATAGCTGCCCGCAATCAGCAAATAGATTGCCGCGTGATCGCATTTCTGCAGCACGGCTTTGAGCTTCGGACTGCGCACGCTGTGATAGAGCGTCGAGATGGCATACAGCGTGCAAAGCATGGCGCCGTACACGCTGAGGCTGACGATCTTGTAGGCATCGCCGTGAAGCGCGGCGATCGATACGAGTGCGCAAAGCCCCGCGACCGACAACACCGCGCCGACTAGATGGGTAATGCTGTTGAAGCGCTCACCGGCATGCATGACACAACTCTCCCGCGCCAAATTCTCGTTCATCCGAATAGCGCCATGATACCGGCCGCGATGGCAAGACGGTGGCCGGCCGCAGCGCGGCGCGAGCGAAAACGCACGGTCAGGCGAGGCTATCGCGTTGCCGGAAAGCCTTGGCGATCGAGAAATTCGGAAACAACGGGCTCCCAAACGTCGGTGCCGCGCGCGAACAGCATGTGTCCATTATCGCCAAACGGAGCAAGCAAGCGGTAATCGGCGTTGCCGCCCGCCTTCACGAACGCGCCGTGCCAGGCGCTGGTGTATTGCGGCGCGAAGAAGCGGTCATTCTGTGTGTAGATCCATAGCATCGGCACGCGCGCCGTCTTGCCGAACCGGGCATACATGGCCTCGAGCCGTTCGCTTTGGCACGGTACGCCCGGATGCTCGGCCGGGTCGCCTCCCGACCCTCCTGCAAAGTTGATCGCCGCCACTACGCCGTCGGGGTTGTCGGCCGCCACGGCGGTCGTCACGAACCCGCCGACCGATTGACCGACGATGACGATCCGGTGCGGATCGACGTGCGGCTGCCGTCTTGCGTAGTCCAGCACGGCGGACTCTTCGAGGCGGGCCGCATCGATCATGGGTGCGTAGTCTTTTTGACGACAGGTGCCGCTGTATTCGGGATCGAACTCAGTGCCCAATTGACCGTAGCCGATGCGCGTGGGCTCGAACACCGCAAATCCCCGTTTCAAGAAATACGCGACTTGCTGGGTGTAGCGGAATCGCGGCGGTGTGCCGCGATCCGACACGGCTCGCCCATGATTCAGAATCAGGATGGGAAAGGGGCCATCGCCGTCCGGGGCGAATTGTGTGATCGCGACTTTGCCGGTTTGCTCGCGCCCGTAGAAGTCCTTGACCGTCACGTCGATGGTCGCAACCGATTCGTGAAGATCCGCCCGGAGTTGCTCCCCATGTACGGCAGTGGTGACGCACAGCAGAAGGCAAAGCCAGACGAGGCGCATGGCGGGACTCGGATTGTCTAAATAAGTGAAGGCGCTAGCGTAAATGAACCCCTTACCCCCTGTAAATGGATTTCATCGACCCAGGAGCCAGGCGCGCAGCTTCGCGTCGCGTACCTCCATGAGTTCGAATAACCCGAGGGCGCGCAACGCGGGCAGTGCCTCCGCCATGTCGATTTCGGCTTGCGTGTGCTGGGCCGCGGCTGCGCCGTCGTCGAGCCACACTCGCGCATTGGCGAGGAAGGCCGCCACCGTGCCCTTGCGCAGCAATCGGCCATCGATCGTGACGTGATTGGTTGAATCGGGAAGAACGTCTTCGGCGCGCATATTCGCTCCTGGCTGATTGAGAGAAGGCAGTGTAGGCGTGCACGATCGGCCTGGCTCCGGTATAAATGCCATTCGATACGGAGGTATGGCCATGGCATACGCATCCCGCCCGATCGCCGTGACGATCGTACTGGCGTTGGGCTTATCGTCCGGGCAGGCCGGTTCTCAAGAGCACGTGTCGATCGGTGTGCTGGCGCCGTTGTCGGGCAGCTACCAAAGCTCGGGTGCCGATATCGTGAACGGCGCCAAGCTCGCGCTCGATGAGATCAATGGGGCCGGCGGTGTACTCGGCAAAAAAGTCCAGCTCGTGCAGCGCGACGACGCCTGCAATCCGGACCAAGCCGCGAATGCCGCGACTGAACTCGTCGCGGCGGGCGTCGTGGCGGTTGCGGGCGGCTATTGCTCGAGCGCCGCGTTACCCGAGTTGCGCATCTTGCACACGACGAAGATTCCTTACGTACTGGACGCCTCGACGCATCCCGCGCTGACTGAGCACGGCTGGCAGGATGTCTTTCGCACGATCGGTAGAACGGATGTACAGGGCGCATATGCCGCGGCGCTCATGAAGCATTTGCTGCACGCGACGCGAGCCGCGGTTCTCAACGACGGGAGCACTTATTCGCAAGGGCTCGCGGCGAGCACGGTCGGCGCGTTGCAGCGCGACGGCGTCAAGGTGGTCTACGACAGTGCGCTGACGCCGGGGCAAAAGGATTACGCAGAGGTGGCAAAGGCCGCGGCCGATTCCCACCCCGATGTGGTCTACTTCACCGGCTACTACACCGAGGCGGCGGTGCTCGCTAAGAATCTGCGCGCGCCGAACTCGACGATCAAACACTTTCTCGGCAATGGAACGGCCGATCCGTCGTTGATCGCGAACGGCGGCGAAGCGGTCGAGGGCATGATCGTGACGACCTCGCCATTGCCGCAATTCATGAACGGCCCGGGCGCGCGGCACTATCGGCAGGCTTACCAGTCGGCATACGGGCATGCGCCGGGGCCGTACTCGATCTACGAATACGATGCGGTTCACGTCATCGCTCGCGCCATCGAACAGGCGAGATCCACCAAGCCCGAGGACATCTCGGCGGCATTGCATGCGCTCAGGCGGCACGACGGCGCAACGGGCGAGATCGCCTTCGACGAAAAGGGCGATCGCATCAAACCGGTTTTCATGGCCGTGACCGTCAAGGGCGGGCGATTTCTCCCTTATGCGTATCTCGACGCCAGCGGGCGGTGGGTATCGATGAAATGAATCCCCGATTGCCAAGGCGCGAATCGAGCGGCGGCACTGGCATACGATTTAGGTATGCGATACATTGCGTGCCGGAGCAATTGGCGAGCCGCGCCGAGGGTCACGCTTCAGGTGAAAGCCGGCGCCGGCGCTTGCACGAATAAGACCTGCCAAAGTTGACAGGTCACGGATCGGGGGATGGTAGGTAATGATCCGCATATTTTTGCCAAAAATGAATATTGGGTAGCAGGGTGCACGCGCCGCCATCCGTCTGATCGTGGCGGCGCTTGTCCGGCTCCGCAGCCATGCGGTGCGGCTACGCGACTAGGGCACGGTCAGATGAGAATCAATCCTCTCCCTCCGCTTCAATGTCTCGTTTCGTTCGATGCCGCGGCGAGACTGGGCAACTTCACCCGCGCGGGCGACGAACTCAATGTCACGCAGGGCGCCGTCAGCAAAGCGGTCATGAAATTAGAGAACTTCCTCGGTGTGGCGCTGTTCATCCGGGACGGTCACTCTTTGCGGCTGACGATGGCCGGGCAGCAATACGCGCAATTCGTCCACGAAATGCTCGTCGATTGCTCCGAATTCACGGCCAAACTCATGAAAGACCCCGGGCCGCAGGAGTTGACCATCGCGTCGGCATCCGGGACGGCCAATATGTTTCTCATTCAAAGGGTCACGTCGTTTAGCCAAGCGCACCCCGACATCACCGTCCGCATCTTGGTCCGCGACGGCTTGGTGCATTTGAATACTTCCGAATTCGACGTCGGAATCTACTACGTGCGGGACGTAATTCCGCCGGGCCTCGCGGGTACGCGCATCATCGAGGAGGAAGTCGGCGCCTACTGCACGCCGTCGTTCCTGGGCGGCGCGCTGCTGCAACCCGACGAGTTGCTCGAACAAACGTTGCTCGTCGCAGACGAGCAGCAACGTCAATGGATGGGCTGGCACAACTGGCTCAAGCTGACGGGCGCCAAATCGACGCGGCCGAAGAAAACGATTACCTGCAACAGTTATCCGTTGTTGCTAAACCTGGCTTTACGCGGGCAAGGGATCATTTTAGGCTGGGATAAGATGATCACTCCTCATGTGGCATCGGGGCAATTAGTCCGCGCGTCCGAGGCAACCGCGACGTATGGCGGCGCCTATCACCTGCTGTGGCCGGCCGAGCGCCGGGATACCGCCGCCGTACGCGCATTCAAAAATTGGATCCTTGAAAACAAATAGTCATGCGATTCGAACGCGCTTTCACAACCATTCCTTTTTGTCGGAGCAGACCGAAAATATTTCCGAGTCAGATCTAACCCGAATGCCATAGCATCTGCAACTGCAGATTCCTGAGAGAGCTAGTGACAATATTAAAGAAGGGTTTCTATGCAAAACGCATCACTGTATTTGGATAACGCCGCGTCGAGCGACGAGGGTGCACGGCGGCGAGCCGTACTGGCAGTGATTATCGGAAATGGCTTCGAATGGTTCGATTTCATTTCCTATAGCTTCTTCGCGATCATCATCGCGAAGCTCTTCTTCCCGGTCGGGGATCGCAACATTTCGCTCTTGCTGTCGGTATCGACCGTCGGCGTGGGTTTCTTGATGCGTCCGGTGGGCGGCCTCGTTCTGGGCGCGTTGGCCGACAAGGCGGGCCGTAAGGCCGCGCTCACGATCACCATCTTGCTGATGACGATGGGGACGGCGCTGATCAGCTTCGCGCCGACCTACCAGCAGGCCGGCTTGGTCGCCCCCGCGGTTATCGTCTTGGCCCGGCTTCTGCAAGGATTTTCGGCGGGCGGGGAGATGGGCGGTGCGACCGCTTACCTGATGGACCGCGTGCCGGGGGCGCAACGCGGTTACTACACGAGCTGGATCCAGGCGAGTATCGGCTTCGCCATCATTTTGAGCGCCGCGCTCGGCACGTGGATCTTGAATTATTTGTCGGCGGCGCAGATCGAATCGTGGGGCTGGCGTATTCCGTTCCTCGTCGGCTTGATGCTGGGCCCGGTCGGCATGTATATCCGCAGCAACCTGGTCGAATCCGATCGCCTCGAACGGGGCGCGGCCGAGTCGGCGCCGCTCATCGATATCGTGCGTAACGGGTTTTCTCCGATCCTGCGCGGGTTCGGTCTCGTGATCTTCTGGACCGTTTGCTCGTACGTGCTTCTGTTTTACATCCCGACGTACGCGGTCAAGGCGTTGAAGCTCGAGTCGTCCGCCGGATTCATCGCCGTGCTCGTCGGGGCGAGCCTCGTGCTGGTCGTGACGCCGTTTATCGGGCACCTGTCGGACCGTTTCGGGCGCAAGCCGTTCTTGGTGGGGGCAACGATCGCCGCCATCGTGTTGGCGTATCCGCTGTTTGCCTATATCAACCGGCACCCCGGCCTTGGATCGCTCATGTTGTTTCAGTTCGTATTCGGTCTCGTGATTGCGTGTTACGAGGGGCCGGTACTGGCTGCGATCAGCGAATTGTTCCCGGCGCGCATTCAATCGACGGGTATTTGTATCGCGTATAACTTGGCGGTGATTACGTTCGGCGGTTTTTCCGCCACGATCATCACTTGGGCGATCGCGGCAACGCATAACAACCTGGCACCGGCCGTTTATGTGATCGTCACTGCCGCGTTGAGCTTGGTCGCCGCTATCGCGTGGCGCCCCGCGCCGCAAGCCGAGTTGCGCTGATCATGGATTGAAGGGCAAGCGCGGCGGCCGCGCCGCGTTTGCCGCTGCGCGCACGTTCGTGCGGCGTAGGAAAGGGCGATTTTTACGTTCGATGAAATCGCGCCGTCGACTCAGTATCCGAGCAATCGATCTGCCGCGTTGTCCGATCGGCAACGATGTCGTTTGTTTTGCTTAACGACTCGAAAACAGGTGAATTCACTTTGAAAATGGGCACGTCATACCGAAGCTTCACCAACCGAGTACAGCGTCTCGAGCGGCCGGCGCCTTCGTCGAACGATCGCCATGGCGATGACGGTACCGCGACGGTCGAGGAAATGTCCCGGGCCGATTTGATCGACTATGCGCGAGGGCTCGATATCGCGCTGGCGCGCTTGACGGCGCAACACGTCAAACCGCTCAGCCGCGCGATAAAACTGGCGCGCGAGGGCGCGAGCGACGCGCAATTGGGCGTGACGACGCGCTTCGAGGCATCGAAGCTGGACGAGGACGACTATGACAGCGCGTTCGACGTGGTGTTCGAAATCGCCAAGCAAGCCATGCGGCGGGCGCGGGCGGACCGCGAAGTGGAGCGCCGATTCGCGCGTCTTCATCCGGAGGCTGCCGCGACGCTCGTCGCGCTGCGTCGCGACGCGCTGCGCGATGCCGAGGACTGGCCCGAGGCGGCGCGGCATGCCTACGAACGCAATATCGTGGCCGACGCCCTGCGGCACGCGCCGGACGATGCTGAGCTAGCGCGGATGCGATATTGGGCTTGCGTACTCGATCGGGCCGCGCCCGGCGAGTTCGATTCACCGGCCGACGCGTCCGAATGCGGCCTCGACCACTGAGGCTCTGATCGATGACGAACGCCCATTGCGCTGCGCCGATCTCCGATGGCGGAGGGTTCGTGATCGCGCCCGGCGATCGGGCGGGCGACATCGATCTGCCGAGCGAGGCGCGGCCGGCGCTATTGCGCTCGCTTCGAGCCTATGCCGATGCGGTGTCGCACCTCGGCGCGCGTACGACGGTATTGAGTCGCTTTCTCGATGCGGCGTTGGCGCACCTGACGCTCCCGCAGCGTGAAGCGATCGCCGCATCGTTGCGGCACGCGATGCAAGAGGCGATCGCGCAGGCCGATGGCGGCAACCAGTCGGTCATGCACTATACGGCGTTGCGCAATTACACGGACACCGTGCTCGAATTGCTCGAGAACCGAAGCAATTAGCGCGGCGCCCGTGCCATGCGCGCCGCGGTCAATAGTGGACGACGGTGCGGATCGACTTGCCTTCATGCATGAGGTCGAACGCCTCGTTGATCTCGGAGAGCGTCTTCGTGTGGGTGACGAACGGCGCCAATTGGATCTTGCCTGCCATCGCGTCTTCCACCATGCCCGGCAATTGCGAGCGGCCCTTGACGCCGCCGAAGGCGGTGCCCAGCCAGCGGCGCCCCGTCACGAGCTGGAACGGACGGGTGGAAATCTCTTGCCCGGCGCCCGCCACGCCGATAATCACCGACTGACCCCAGCCCCGGTGCGCGCACTCCAGCGCGGCACGCATGACGTTCACGTTGCCGATGCACTCGAAGCTATGGTCCACGCCCCAGCCCGTCATCTCCACGATGACTTGCTGAATCGGCTTTTCGTGGTCCTTGGGGTTGACGCAATCGGTTGCGCCGAAAACGCGGGCCAGCTCGAACTTGCCCGGGTTCGTATCGATGGCGATGATGCGGCCTGCCTTCGCGAGTTTGGCGCCCTGAATGACGGCCAGACCGATGCCGCCCAAGCCGAACACCGCCACCGTATCGCCTTCCTGGACCTTGGCGGTGTTCTTCACGGCGCCCAGGCCCGTGGTCACGCCGCAGCCGAGCAAGCAGACCTGCTCGGGGTTCGCGTCCGGGTGGATCTTCGCCAGCGACACTTCCGCGACGACGGTGTATTCGCTGAACGTCGAGCAGCCCATGTAGTGATAGACCGGCTGGCCGTTATAGCTGAAGCGGGTGGTGCCGTCGGGCATCACGCCCTTGCCCTGCGTGGCGCGCACGGCCACGCAAAGGTTTGTTTTGCCGCTCTTGCAGAACAAGCACTCGCCGCACTCGGCGGTATAGAGCGGGATGACGTGGTCGCCGGGCTTGACGCTCGTCACGCCTTCGCCGACTTGCACCACGATGCCGGCGCCTTCGTGGCCGAGCACGGCCGGGAAGAGCCCCTCGGGGTCGTCGCCCGAGAGCGTGAACGCGTCGGTGTGGCATACGCCGGTGTGCGTGATCTTTACGAGCACCTCGCCCTTGCGAGGCGGTTCGACGTCGATCTCCACGATCTCGAGGGGTTTGCCGGGCCCGAATGCAACGGCGGCACGTGATTTCATGTCAGTCCTTGGGGCGAAAGAAGGGAAAAGTCAGCCAACCGGTGCGACGGCCGCTGGACGAACAATTACCGAAGGTAGGAGCGCACGAGGGAGAGCACATCGTCGATCGATCCTTGCTGCGCGCCGTTCGCTTGCGCGACATGCGAAAACTCTTCTCGAAGGTGGCTCTCGAGGACCCCCGCCATCAACCCGTTGATCGCGCCGCGCACGGCGGCAATCTGCTGAAGAATCGGGCCGCAGTCCGCGCCTTCCTCGAGTGCGCGCTCGAGCGCATCGATCTGCCCCCGCACGCGGCGCACGCGGGCTAGGACGCGTTTTTTCTCTTCGGCGGTATGCGGCATGGTCTGCTTATTCGGCGTTAAGATACTGGGGGGGAGTACACGGTAGCATACCGTCTCATGCAGTGCAAATCGCATATCGCGAGTGGCCCGCAAGCCTCGACGCATGCTAAATTCTCGGGCTTTCGCGGCGCTAAGGCGATCGCGCTTTCCCTTGCGCTTTTGAACCATGGACAATCTCGGCGACATTAGGCTCTTCGTGGAAGCCGCGCTCCAAGGCAGCCTTTCGGCGGCGGGCCGCAAGCTCGGGCTGTCGCCCGCGGCGGCGAGCGCGCGACTCGTCAAGCTCGAGAGCCAACTGCGTACGCAACTCTTCGAACGATCGACGCGGATGCTCAGGCTGACCGACGAAGGCCGCATGTATTTGGCCCATTGTCAGCATGCGCTGCAGACCTTGGACGACGCGCGCGCCGCGCTGCAACTCGGGCGCGCGTCCGTCAGCGGCGCGTTGCGCGTATCGGCCACATCGGATTTCGGGCGCTCGGTGCTCAGACATTGGCTCGACGAGTTCAACCAATTGCATCCGCAAGTGCACTTCACGCTGGTGTTGTCCGATTCGCTTTCTCACTTGCTGCAAGACGACATCGATCTCGCCATTCGTTTCGGCGTGCCGACCGATAGTTCGATGATTGCCAAACGGCTCGCCGACAATCGCCGAGTGTTATGCGCATAGCCCGCGTATATCGATGCGCGCGGCATGCCCACGCACCCTGACGATTTGCGCGATTGGGATTTCGTGCTGCTGACGTCGGCCTCCGGGATCGCCAATCAATGGCAGTTCGCGCGCGACGGCGAAACGGTGGGCTTTACGGCGCCGGTCGAGCGAGCGCGGCTGACCAACGACGGCGCGATCGCGCGCGAGTGGGCCGTCGAAGGACGAGGCGCGGTGATGAAGTCGCTCTGGGACGTTGGCGACGATCTGCATGCGGGCACATTGAGGATCGTCGCGCCCGAATGGCGTTGTCCCGACGCGCCGGTGCACGCGCTGTTTCAGCGCACGCAGTACATGGCGCCGCGGGTACGCGCGCTGCTCGACTTTCTCGAGCAGCGATTTGGCGATGCGGCGCAAGCGTTGTTGCCGTTTTTACGCTGAGCGTCGCAGGCGAGTGGGCCGGCATCTTTCTGTCCGCATTGAAATTCATTCAAGCGGGGGCCCTCTTATCGAAGCGACGGGGCCTGTCCACAATGCAGCCCATCCCTTCATTCGCTGCGAATTTCATTTATGGCAAACGTACTGCACCCATCCACTCGCAACGGCGCGACGCGGACATTGCGCCTGGTTGCGATCGCCGGGGCATTCGCATGGTTGGCGCCTCTCACGGCCGGGGCACAAGAGCTCGTGCAACCCAAGGAATTGATCGTCGATAAGCGCTTGCCGGCCGCGCAAGCGCAGCGGCAGATCTTGGCCGCTCGCCGGTACGATACGTTTTGGACCACGGGGGAACCCGAAATGGCGCGTGCCGCCCTCGCGCCCGATTTCATCGATAGGACGCTGCCGCGAGGGCGCGTGCAAGGAATCGAAGGCCCGCTCGCGGCATCCAAAACGTTCCATGCCGCGGTGCCCGACGTGCGCTGCGATGTGGAGCAGATGATCGTGGCCGGCGATCGCGTGATCGCCCATCTGCGCTTTACCGGGCACTTTACGGGTACCTTCAACGGCGTGCACGGCGCAGGCCAGCCGATCGATTTCATTGCGACGGATATCTACCGTATCCGCGACGGCAAGATCGCCGATAACTGGCATATCGAGGACAACCTGACGTTGCTGCAGCAATTGGGCATCGTGAACATGTAGAGCCGAAGCCGCGGCGCGCGGAGCATACTTCGCGCCGCGCGCCGCGATGGCCTTATCGAGCGAGCCTGGCCGCTAACGATGCCGCGTTACCGGCTCGATTTGACTTTGGCCTTCGTCTTCAGCAGCACCGTACCGCTCGTGCCGAGATCGCTCGCGAATCGATTCGTATAACCCAGCGTGCCGACGCCGCCGATCGAGTTACAGGTCGGCGAGGCGGAGCCGGGCGCGCAATCGACGTCGCGATCGAACGACCAGAAATGCAGGCCCGCGAGTCCATACTGCTTAACGAACGCCGAGACGGCATCGGCATCGGCGGGCGTGAACGTTTCGCCCGCCGTGTCGTTGCCGCCGATCATCGGCGTCACCTCGATCTGGCTATACGGCACGCCCCAATGGTCGTGTAGGTTCATCGCGGCTTGAATCGCCGATTGGCCCATCTCGCAAGTGCCGTTCGCGACGACGCAATTGCCCGGACCCGCCGAGCCGTAATCCATCGTCATCAGATCGATCGTGTAATTCTGGAGCCCGTATGTTCGGATCGCCTGCATGACCCAGTCACCGTAGACATTGAAGCTGTCTTGCGCGTTCGCACCCAAGGAGACGGCCGTCGACGAACCGGCTTGCGAGGGGGCGAGCGTCGCGAGGGTGAAGCTAAAGCGCAGGTTGGGGTAGCTGCGCTGGGCCACGGCCACGCGTTGCACGAGATCGTTGATCACCTGTTGCGTTTGCCCGGCTTCGATATCGAAGTCGATGCCGACGAGGTTCTTCGAGGCATAGCGGTTGATGAACGTCGTCATCCCCGCGTCCGTACCGCAGGTAAACGATCCCGCCGCACCGCCGGTGGAAACGATGTAGTTGACGTTCGCAGCCGTAAACAAAGGCACGTTCGCGGAGGCGAGGGCCGCGCCGCTCAGGCCGCCCCAGTTTTCGCTACCGCATTCGCCGGTGGCGAAAGCCAGCGTCATCGTATGAACGCTCGACGGGAGCACGGATAGCACCGGGCTGATCTGCCCGGTGACGTTCGTCGAGATGACGTTCGTATTCCAATTGAGTGAGATGGTTGCATCCTTGTACGGGCTATAGATGAATCCGGCGGCAGTACCGGTGCCGCCCGACCCACCGGAACCGCCCGAACCACCCGAGCCGCCTGACCCACCCGAGCCGCCTGACCCACCCGAGCCACCCGAGCAGGCGCCGGTTGCCGTCCACGGTTGGCCGCTTCCGGCGGGGCCGTTGTTCGTGGCGGGATTCTGGTTTTGCGTCCACCAATTGGCCTGATAGTTTTCCCCGCCCGTGGAGGCGACATTGCCTTGCGTGTAGACCTGCGTGGCGCTCCAGGCCGCGGCGCAGGATGTCTGTGCGGAAGCGGAATCGGCCATGAATGGCGACGATGCGAGTAAAACCAGCGATAGAAAATTCAAAGCTGGTCGCATGACGAATGCACAACCTTCTTTCTTCATTTCCATGCCCTCCTTAAAGCGTTGCGTTGACTTAAAGATGAATGCGCCGAGTCGGCATCCGAATTCGATGCCGAGACCAATCATAGGTGCTTGAAAAAGGTTTTTTGAATACCGGTTCCAAAGTCAACCGTTTTTGGTAGGTTATTTTTGAAATTATGGATTGAGGGGCGGTAAAAACGAGAGCGTGGAAATGCGCGTTGCCGCACGGAATCGGGAAGTGCTACCTCAACTATTGACAGATCGGCCCACGACGCACCGCTCAACGCGGCTAGGCGCAAGTGGACGTATGGAATGACTTCCGTGCGCACCCAACTCGAATAGACCTATTTCAAGCGCAGCATCGATTGGATCTGGGAAGAGGTGCTCCGCTACCTGGAGGCGGGCGGGCGTACGAAAGCGATCGCCGCGGCGCGCGCGAGCGCGAAGGTGCGGATGGCGCGCGTGTTTCGGTGGTATTTCGCCTATTCGAGCCGGATCGCGTTCAGCGGCTCGACTGGGGATCAGGCCAACTATCAAGTGCATACAGGCCCGGCGCTCGGTGCGTTCAATCAATGGGTCAAGGGCACGCCGCTCGAGCCTTGGACGCAGCGCCACGTGCATACGATCGCGCTCGCGCTGATGAACGCGACCGTTCGCTCTCTGCGCGCGGGATATGGCCGTGTTTTAGGCGAAGCGCCGGATGCGGCAATCGTCCCCCCGCCGCTGGCGCCTATCGAATTCATTTCTGATCGGATTGAGCGGAGGATGGGTTGAACGACGTCGTTTATCGAACGCTGAAGGTAAGGCATCACGACACGGTGTGCTACGTGCAATTGCATCGTCCCGAGGCCAACAATGCGATCGACGAACTATGGTCGTCGAATTGAGCGAAGTGCTGAATCGGCTGGACGAATCGGTCACAGTACTGGTGCTGGAGGGACTAGCCGATGTGTTTTGTTTCGGAGCCGACTTCGCGGCACTGCGCGAGGCGAGTCTGGCGGATACGGGCACGGATGCGGCCGCTGCCCGCATCGCGTCGCGCGAGCGCAGCGTCGCGCTCGATCCCGAGAGGCTCTACGACTTATGGACGCGCCTTGTGACGGGCCCGTTCATCGTCGTCTCGCATGTGCGCGGGAAGGCGACCGCGGGCGGCGTAGGGTTCGTCGCGGGGAGCGATATCGTGATCGCGGACGAAACCGCGCTCTTTAGCCTGTCGGAGTTGTTGTTCGGTTTGATGCCGGCCTGCGTGGTGCCGTTTCTGGTTCGGCGCATAGGCTTTCAACGGTTGCATTACATGACGTTGACGACGCAGCCGGTCGGCGTGGCGCAGGCTGCGGCATGGGGACTCGTCGATGCATACGAGGCCGATAGCGTTTCGCTGTTGCGCACGCATCTGCTGCGGCTCAGGCGGGTGTCGCGCACGGGCATCGCGCGCTATAAGCGGTTTTTCGCGGCACTCGGCGGGTCGATCGAGGATGACCGGGCCAAGGCGCTCGCGGCGAACCGGCAAGTGTTCTCGGATCCGGAGAACCTCGCCGGAATCGTGCGTTATGTCGAAACCGGGGCCTTTCCGTGGGAGCGCGTTTGATATGAGCGGCGTCGTGCATGCGATGGAGATCGAGCCCGGCATCGTGCAAATCACGATGGAAGATCGCGTTCATAAGAACGCGTTTTCCGATGCGCTGCTCTCGGGGCTCATGGCCGCGTTCCGAGCCGTGACCGGAAATACCGCATACAAGGCGGTGATCATCACGGGATACGACAGTTATTTCTGTACCGGCGGCACGCAAGAGATGCTGCTCAAGCTGTCGAAGGGGCAGGGCCGATTCACCGATTTTCCCATCTATAACCTGCCGCTGATATGCGATATCCCGGTCATATCGGCCATGCAAGGGCACGCGGTCGGCGGGGGGCTCGCCTTCGGACTGTTTTCCGATTTCGCCGTGCTGGGGCGCGAGTGCGTCTATACCGCGAACTTTATGAAGTACGGATTCACGCCGGGATTCGGCTCGACGCTCGTCATACAGGAGAAATTCGGACTGCCGCTCGCGCAGGAGCTCTTGATGACGACGGCGAGCTACCGCGGCGAGGAGTTGAGCGCGAGAGGCATCGGTTTTCCGGTAGTGCCGCGGGCGCGAGTGATCGAACACGCGATCGAAACCGCGAGGCAGCTATCGGCCAAGCCGCGTCATTCGCTCGTGACCTTGAAGGCGCATATGACGGCGCGATTGCGCGAGGCACTGCCCGGCGTCGCCGAACGCGAACTCGTCATGCACGAGCAGACCTTTCGTCATCCGGAGGTGCAAGACCGTATCAAGAATTTATTCGACCATTGATTGTCGCGAGTAGGCATTATCGATAGGTGCAATCCAACAAAGAGAGGTGTTTTCATGACGCGAGAGGATGTGTTTCAACTCATTGCCGACCGTGCGCGAGAGGTACTACCCGATCTAAAAGACCACGTATTCAAGGACAGCGATCGCTTGCGCGATCTCGGCGCCAATTCGCTGGATCGCGCGGAGATCGCCATGCTCGTGCTGGAATCGCTGTCGCTCACCATCGCGCGCGTCGAGCTGTTCGGGCCCAGCAACGTAGGCGAGCTGGCGGATTTGATTCATTCGAGACTCGAAGCGCGCGCGGCATGACGCTCACGGCGGCAACGATATGTCGTTATGAACGGCGGATCGATGCAAGCCGGGCGCCGCGATGACTCACAAGTCGATAGGAGAGGAGCATATGGAAGCTGAAGCGAGGGCAGCCGAGGTTTACGATTCGCTCGATGGTCAGGTCGGGCCGATTCTATTCGGTGGCCACATGCATTGGGGCTATTGGGATGCCGCTCATGCCGATGCGAGCTTTGCCGCCGCGGCGGAGCGGCTCGCACAGATGATGATCGAGAAAGCCGAGATCGGCCCGGGCAAGAAGTTTATCGACCTCGGTTGCGGCTTCGGCCGCTCGGGAATGTTGCTCGCGAAAGAAAAAGGATGCGACCTCAACGGGATTACGATCAGCAAGGTGCAGCAACTCGAAGCTAGCCGTCTTGCGCAAGCGGACGGCTTGCAAGACAAGGTGAGGTTCGTGCACGGCAGCGCGTTGGAGTTGCCGTTCGAGGATCGAAGCTATGGCGGCGGGTGGTTCTTCGAGTCGATTTTTCACATGGGACACGAGCGGGCGTTGCGCGAGGCGAGCCGGGTATTGAAGCCGGGTGCGCTTTTGCTGTTGACGGATTTGCCGCTCCTCGACCATACGTCCGAGCAGTTCAAGGAGTACAGCCGCGAACGCTTCAAATGCAACTACGTGACGAAGGAGGCTTGGCCCGCGCTGTTGCACGACGCAGGGATGGAGTTGGTGGAGATGACCGATATCACCGAAAACGTGATGCCGTGGATTGTGCCGAAGCTCAAAGAAGCATTTGAAGTGCATCGGCGGGAGGTGCGGGCGATTGACGCCGATGCGGGAGAAGTGTTTATTGCACGCTGGATCAAGCTCTTCCAGTATATGAGCGAGAATCTCGGTTACATCATGCTGACGGCGCGTAAAAGCGCGGCTGGGGCGCATGCCTCGGCGTAGCGGCGAATGCTTGGCTCGCCTTTCTCGCGGAAAAGCGGGAGTGAAACATTGATCGTCTGTAGGTATTTGAGTGATAGCGCGGCATTCGTATAGATTGTCGCGCTATCCATTGATTTTTATTATTCGATAGATGACCGCCGAAAAATACCGACCGGTCTGGGCGAATGGGAAACCGGTCATGCTGTTCGTTAAATCAGCGGGGCGGGCTTTCAGATGCGTTATGATACCCGCTTTCGCTTAGACGACACGCAGGCGGCGAAGTAGGCGCTCTTACCTGAATTCGGAGCGATGCCCGTCGAGGTGCCACTGAGGGCTAGATGGAGCCGTGTTAGGTGGCGGCTCGCTCGCTGCGGGTCGATGCGAATCGCATGAATCCCGAAGTAGTTGCGAGGCCAGCTTGCCATGTACTCCTTATTGCCCGCGTTTGTATCGGCGCTGTTTTTTGGGTTCGGTGTCTATGTGTTGGTTGCCGTGGGCGGGACAAGGGTGTCTACGCCGTTCGTCGCCATGTGTGCGACGACCTTCGTGTGGCAGGGAACTTGGGCATTTCTTTTTCAAACGACAAACCCGAGCGTTGGAAACTTACTGGTCAAGATAGGGTATTTCGCCATTTTATTTTTGCCCACCACGTTTTATCACTTTCTCGTGGAAGTAGTCTCGGCGCGAAGTGAGCGGAAGTTTTTGGTGAGTTCGTACGGACTTTCTGCGGTGCTCGCAATTATTTTGGTGGTGGGTCGGGAGGTCGTCGATGGATTTTCCGTCCACTCGTTTGGATATTATCCGAGGGCTGGTCTTCTACACCCTATTCATGTGGTGCAGACGGTTCTCCTGGCCGGGCGAAGTGGTTGGCTGATTTTGCGCGCGAAGCGACATGCGGGGGCTTCCAGTTCCCGCAGGCTACTTAATTTATGCTTGACGAGCCTGGGCTTGTACTCGATCGCCGCCAGCGATTATGCGGTCAATTACGGCTTTGATTTTTATCCGTTCGGCGCCGTTTTTGTGGCCGTCAGCCTTGGAATCCTGGCCGTTTCGATCGTGCGCTACGGTCTAATGGGTCCCCGGCTAATGCTTGCGACGGTCGCGCATGAAGTGGCGTCGCCGCTTGCCACGATTGGCTTACATGCCGACGAGCTATACCGCGTGTTACCCGAACTCCTACGCGGCTACAAGCTTGCGGTCAGCTACGGCTTATGCGCCGATAGGTTGTCCATGGCGGCCGAGCCCGACCGAGTGCCTGCTCTCGCCTCGGCTATCAGGCGTCAAGTGGACAGCACCAGCACTGTAATCGAAATGTCGATGGCGTCGCTTACCCTGGGCCGGTTGGATAAGCGCAGCTTCGGCGCGCATTCGGTCAGTGGGTGCATTCAATCCGCGCTGCATCGCTTCCCCTTCCGTTCAGGAGAACGAGAATTAGTGGTGGTGGCGTCCATCGAGCCCGATATTATTTTTTGGGGCTCGGATTCCCTGTTGATCTTCGTGTTGATCAATCTGCTGAAGAACGCGCTGCAAGCGATTGCGTCCGTCGGCAAAGGAAATATCGAGATCGAGGCGTACCGTGCAAGCGGATTTTGCGTGCTGCGCTTTAGCGATACGGGACCGGGAATTGCACCAGAGGTGTTGCCTCAGATTTTCGACCCCTTTTTCTCCACGAAAGCATACGGGCGCGGAGCCGGTGTGGGGCTAACGTTTTGCCGTCGTGTCTGCGACGCGTTGGGTGGCAGCATCTCGTGCGATTCCGTGCTCGGCGCGCGTACGACATTTACCTTGCGATTGCCGGAACCGGCTTCGGGGGCAGTCCGTGCGAAGCACGATCTGCCCCCGCCGAGATACGGCTTAGGTTAAAGCAAGCGGGTTAGCTTGCCGTGTCTTGCAAAGTTACCTCGTATTGCTTGACGCGCTCGATGATGTCGGCGGGGAAGCGCCGTATCCGCTTATCGTGCCCGGCAAACAAAATTTGCTGGTAGCCGACGGAAACGGCGCGGCCGTCGACGTAGAAGCGAAACAGCAGATAGGCCGAACACTGCCTGACTTTGAATGTGTTCAGATAGCAGTCGACTCTCTGGAAAGGAAACGTCTCCTGAACGTATTCTTGATGAGCCCGCTTAGTGATGAACGTGCCGCCCGCACCGAGCAGGTTGTTGTCGATACACTCAAAAAACCATCGTTCGCGGCATACGCCCTGCCACTCGAAGTACCTGGCAAAGTACGTGTTGGCGAACGCATTGGAGTCCTTCAGGTATATGTCGATCACATGATGGAACGTCTGGCAGTTTGACAGGTCGAGCACGCCTTCGGTGAAAAGGGCCGTCTGGATTTCCCGAGGGCCGAGTGCATCGCGTGTGGGTAACATAACAAATTCCTTGAAACAGTTGCTACGAGCGGTAGCGCGCATTCGCCCAGGTTTTGGCGAATACGTGATTGTTACTGGCTAGATTTATCCGCTGATTTTGCGCGGCCACGGCCTGGAGGAAATCGATCTCCAGGAAGCGTCGTGCCGGCGTCTATGCAATAATCGTTGCCGCGACCTGTTGATGCTCAGTGCGAGCATTGGCGAAGCTGCGGTCGAAAGGGAAAAATCTTGCTAGAGGCTTACCACATGAGTTCCTTTGTCAAGCAGCCGCTCTTCCATCCTCTGTCGGTTCTCTTTGTCGACGATAACGAGGATTTCCTTAACGGTTTGCGCGGGATCTTTTGCGATCGGGCTGTGAATCGTTTTTTCACAAACCCCAAAGCCGCGCTTGACTATATCGAGTCATATAGCGGCGCCATACATGGCGATGAGCTATCGGGCGCGGATTGCTTGGCGATCGAACGAGGCCCAAGCAACGCATTGGGAAAAGACCGGTTGCCCGACGCCGAGCGGTTCGAAGAGATCGCCGCCGTTGTAGTCGATTACGAGATGCCGGAAATGGACGGTATCCGCTTTCTTTCGTCGATTCGCGACCTTCCTTGCACCAAGATCTTGTTGACGGGCGTCGCGGGAAACCGGGAGGCAGTTGACGCATTCAACTCGAACCTTATTGATTTTTACCTGCGCAAGACCGACGCGGAGATGCCCCAAAAGCTGACGAACCTCTTGGCGGATGCGCAAAAGCGCTATTGCGAGCAACGGGGGCAAGTGAGCGTGCACAACGTCGGCACCACCTATCGCGACCCCCGAGTCAAGCGTTTACTCGACGAACTCGCGGCTCGGGACGGCATCGTCGAGTACTACTGGCGAGCCGGCCAAAACGCCGTGCTGATGTTCGACGCACAGGGCGACGCTAGCGTCTTCGTCGCGTGGGATGAGCAAGAGTGGGCGTTTCAGTGCGACACCGTCACCGATGCCGGCGGCCCCCAGTGGCTGCACCAAGCGATGACCGAGCGGCGAGTCATGCCGTTGTTTTGGCCGGAGGAGGCATATCGCCCAGATCTCGCCCGAATCCGAACCACGGAGTTTCATCCGATTCCCGATTGGCCAGGTGCCTTTTACAGTGTGACGCCGCTGGATCGATCGGAACTCGAGCCCGCTACGCTGAGCTTCGCCCAATGGCGCCAAATCCGCCTGACCGGGGCGGCGAGTTCAAGCGGGGCGCGTCTATAGTTTTACTAATGCTCTCATTCATTGGCGAGATCGATCAGCGCTCGGCCCGTCCGCTTAAATAGTCCGACTAGTTTAAGGGTATCTATGTATTAAGGTCGCTTGCCCGCTGAGCTAGCATGGCTGCGTTCATGCATTGGCCACCGCGCGGTTTGCCGTTTTTGCGCGCGGGGCGCGCCGGGGCGAAGACCGGCGCCAGCCGGCAACGGTGCGCGCCGTTTCGCAAAGAGCATTCAACCAACGAAAACGATGGAGGATGTGATGACGAGCGAGCGAGACGATGCGCGGGAAATGTCGCAAGAGCCGGCCGGCGAGACGGTGGAGAATCGAACGCGGCGAGGATTGCTGCAAGGTGCCGGGCTAGGCGCCGCATTGGCGATGATGGGCGGCCTGGTCTCTCCCGCGCAGGCGGCCGAGGCGCCGTTTCCCTCGCACAAGCGTTGGAAGATCGTTTTCGTCAATCACGTGACGACAAATCCGTTTTTCGTGCCGACGCAATACGGCATCCAAGACGCGTGCGGCATGTTCAACATGGACTATCAGTGGACCGGGTCGGCCAATGCCGACGTCGGCGAAATGGTCAATGCGATGAACGCGGCGATCGCCGCCAAAGCCGATGCCATCGCGGTGCCCATCGTCGATCCGAAAGCATTCGACAAGCCGATCGAAAAGGCGCTGGACGCGGGCATCCCCGTATTCGCCTACAACGCCGACGCACCGCGCGGCAGTACCAATACGAGACTCGCCTATATCGGTCAGGACCTCTATCTGTCCGGTTATCAAATGGGCGAGCGTATCGTGAGCATGATCGACAGCGGGCTCGTCGCGCTGTTCATTGCCACACCGGGCCAGCTCAATATTCAGCCGCGTTTGGACGGCGCGATGGACGCGATCAAAAAGTCCGGCAAGAAAATCGACGCACAGATGATCGCCACGGGCGCCACCGTCAACGAAGAACTATCCAAGATCAAGGCGTTTTACCTGGGCCACCAGGATTTGAAAGGCATGTTCGCCGTCGATGCGGGCAGCACCCAAGGCGTCGCGCAAGTCATCAAGGAATCGAAGCTCACGGAGAAGGGCGTGCATGGCGGCGGATTCGATTTGCTGCCGACCACGATTCAATTGATTCACGAAGGTTTCCTCGATTTCACGATCGATCAGCAGCCCTACGTGCAAGGGTTCTACACGGCGATGGAAGCGTTTATCTACTTGTCGTCGGGCGGCTTGGTCGGGCCGGCGAACATCAATACCGGGCTGAAGTTCGTGACGAAGTCGAGTGTCGATCCTTACCTGAACACCTCGACGCGTTATGAAGGCAAGAGCACGAAGGCGCAGATCGTGCCGCGCTCGGGCGCCATCAAGTCATGAGCGATAGCGTGAAGCACGCGCAAGCAAGTCCCGTCGCCTCGCGCCCGCGCGCGAGGCTCGGCGCGTTCGCATGGTCGGCCGAGTTGCGCATCTTGCTCGTGGCCGTGGCGGTGGGCGCGTATTTCGAAACTGCCAATCACGACTTCTTGCTGACGAGCGCGAGCCTGCAAAACTTGTCGCAGTTCGTTGCGCCCGCGGCGATCATCGCGTTCGGCGAGATCATGCTCATGATCGGCGGCGAAATCGACCTCTCCGCGGGCATGGTGTTCGCGTTCGCGCCTTTCATCATGGCGTTCGCGCAAGATGCGGGCGCGCCGATGTGGCTCGCCGTCGCGGCAGGTCTCGCGGCGGCGGGCCTCGTCGGGTTCGTCAACGGCGCGGTGACGGTATTTTTGCGCTTGCCTTCGTTCGTCACGACACTGGGGACGTTATTCCTCATCAACGGGATTACGCTGACGATCTCGCATGGAACGCCTGTCTCGACGCCGGGCGGGCCCGTATTCACGGCCGTGATGGGCGGCTGGGGCTACAGCGAAATTTGCTGGGCCGTCGTCATCGCGGTCTTGATGCACGTCATGCTGAGGCACACGCGCTGGGGACTGCATACAGTGGCCAGCGGCGCGAATCCGCTCGGCGCATCGGAGGCCGGCATCCACGTGAACCGCTTGAAGCTCGGCAACTTCATCTTGGCGGCTGTGCTGGCCGGTCTCACGGGCATCCTCGAAGGCGTTCGCATTACCTCGATCGATCCGCAGGCGGGCGGCAATCAAATCATGTTCTTGGCGGTGGCCGCCGCCGTCATCGGCGGTACGCCGCTGACGGGGGGCTCGGGTACGATCGTCGGCGGGCTGATCGGCGCGGCGGTGCTCGGCATGTTGAACGACGGCTTCACACTGATCGGCATCAATGCCTTTACGTTCAACATCATCCTCGGCGCCGCGATTCTCGCCGCAATGATCTTCAACATCCATGTGGCGCGGCTCGGCCGGCGCGGGAGATCGTGATGGCCGCGAACGAGGCACCGCTCGCGCTGCGAGCACACAACATCGTCAAACGCTTCGGCGCGGTGACGGCGCTCGACGGCGTCTCGCTGCAACTCGCGGAGGGCGAGATTCTCGGCATCCTCGGCGACAACGGCGCCGGCAAGTCGACGCTGATCAAAATTCTCACCGGTTTCCATCAGCAAACGAGCGGCGAATTGTCGATTCGCGGCGAGCATACGTTGCTGCGCTCCGTGGATCATGCGCGTTCGCTCGGCATCGAATGCGTTTATCAGGACTTGGCACTGGCCAATTCGCTGAGCATCTATCACAACATGTTCTTGAACCGGGAGATCGTCTACCCCGGGCCGATCCGCTTTCTGAATCATCGCGCGATGCGCGAGCGCGCGGCGCAATGCCTAGAGGACATCGGCGTACACGTGCCCTCGGTGACGATGCCCGTCGAGCGTCTCTCGGGCGGCCAGCGGCAGGCGATCGCCGTGGCGCGCGCGGTCAATTCCAATGCGAGGATCTTGTTGCTCGACGAACCGCTTGCCGCGATGGGGGCGCGCGAGGCGAGCCTGATCATCGATTTGATCTTGCGGCTCAAGGACAAGGGCGCTCTTTCGATCGTCATGATCATGCATAACTATGCGCAGACGCTCGATATCGCCGATCGCATCATGCTGATGCAGCGCGGGCGCGTGACCTACGAGCAACGCAGCGCGAATACCTCGGTGCCCGAACTCATGGAAATCGTCCGCCGCGAATACCGCGCGATGCGGGAGGCCACGAACGGCGCGAGCGCTTGATCGCGCGATAGCGGAGCGCAGCCCGAGCCCGGGCTGCTATCAATCAGTTCGTCTTGGCCGCCGCGGCTAGCTTATCGGCCGCTTGCTGGGCGGTTTCATCCTTGCTGACCCAGTAGTTGCCGATGACGTCGTAGAACGCGCCTTCCACCGCGGGTGTGACGAGCATGTCATGCGCCCATGAAGGCACGAGGCCGCCCGATGCACCCGCCGATTTGAAGTCGGCGGACGATTTCTTGGCGCAGTCGTCGAATTTGGCCAAGCTCAAATCCTGACGGACCGGGATCGAGCCTTTGTTCAAGTTGAACGCTTCTTGGAAAGCGGGGCTCATGAGCAGGCCCGCCATGTCCTTTTGCCCCTTCTCGACGCCCGGCGTTTTCACCTTGAAGAAGACGAAGCTATCGACGTTGAACGTGAAGTCTTTCTGCGAGCCCGGGGCCGCCACGCATAGATAGTCTTTGCCGGGAGCTTTGCCGGCAACCGTGAATTCGCCCTTGGCCCAATCGCCCATGAATTGCATGGCGGCTTTGCCGTTGATGACCATGGCGGTGGCCATGTTCCAATCGCGTCCCACTTGCCCTTCGTCCGTGTAGGCCTTGATCCGTTTGAACGTCTCCAGCGCCTTGACCATCGTCGGGCCTCTCAAGGTGGCCTGGTCGAGTTGGACGAATGCTTTCTTATAGAACGCGGGGCCGCCCACGCCGAGGGCGACCGATTCGAACGTCTCGGCCTCCTGCCAAGGCTGTCCGCCGATCGCAACGGGAGTGATGCCGGCTTTCTTCAGCGCGTCGGCCACCTTGAAGAAGTCGTCCCAGGTGACGGGCGGTTGCGCGCCCACCTTATTCAACGCCGCCGCATTGATCCAGAGCCAGTTCACGCGATGCACGTTGACGGGCGCACCCACGTACTGGCCGTTGTATTTCATGATGCCGGCGATTTCAGGCGGCAATAGACGATCCCAGTTGCCGGCTTTGGCGACATCGTCGATCGGCAGCAGTACGTCTTGATCGGCCCATTCCTTGATGGCGGGGCCTTTGATCTGCGCGGCGGCGGGAGGATTGCCCGCCACCACGCGCGTTTTGAGCGCCGTCATCGCGTTGCCGCCGCCACCGCCCGCCACGGCGAAGTCCACCCACGTGTCGCCTTTTTGTTCGAGCATCTGCTTGAGCAACTGCGCCGATTTCGCCTCGCCGCCCGAGGTCCAGTAGTGGAGGACCTCGACCGGTGCCGCGTGCGCGCCGCTCGATGCAAAGGCGGCCACGGCCGCCGCGCAAGCCGTCAACGTGGCGAAAATCCGGCGCGCGCGAGCGCTGCGCGAATGCTGTGTCGAACGCATGAAAGGTTCTCCCATCGCCGGCGCGCGGCGCATATGGTTGATTTGATCGGAGGATTTCCGGCGACTGATGGTAGCGCTAACATCCGGATGTCCCCACTAGGAGGAACCCTGCAAGCCCGGCGCGAGTTTTGGCTTGCGCGCAAACCGGCGATACTCTCGCCATGACAAAGACCAAGCAAACGATACCGGCGCCTGGGTTTCGCGACGCGAGACCGGCTGCGGTTGGCGGCAGGCGCCGGCCTAGCGGCCGCGCGACGCTCGAGGATGTCGCGCGCCGGGCCGAGGTCAGCACGATGACGGTGTCGCGCGCATTGCGCGATCCGTCTCTGGTCTCGCCGGCGGCCCGCGCAAGGATCGACGCCGCGGTACACGCGCTCGGCTATATCCCCAACCGGGCCGCGAGTACGCTGGCTTCCGCGCGCTCGAAGTTGATCGGCGTACTGGTGCCTTCGTTATCGAACGCGGTGTTCGTCGAAACCCTGGCAGGGGTGCAAGACTGCGTGGGCCCAGCCGGGTACCAATTGCTGATCGGCAATACCGGCTATTCGCCCGCGCGGCAGGCTCAATTGTTATCCGCGTATCTCGCGCATGCGCCGGATGGTTTTCTCGTGGCCGGTATCGACGACTCGAATGCGATCCGTGAACACTTGAAAGCATCGGGCGTTCCGCTCGTTCATATGTTCGACCTCGTGCCGCGGGGGGAGTGGGCCGTCGGGTTTTCGCAGCGCAAAGCGGGGCATGCGATCGGTGCGCATTTGGCGGCGCGCGGCGCGCGGCGCCCGGGGTTCATCGCGGCGCAGCTCGATCCGCGCACGATGCAGCGGCGCGCGGGCTACCGGCGCGCATTGCGCGAGGCCGGCTTGGGGCCCGGACCGGAGATACTGACCGAGGCGCCGTCGAGCGTCGATCTCGGCTGCACGTTGCTGCGCGCGTTGCTCGCGCAGGCCCCCGATTGCGATGCGGTATTTTGCTGCAACGACGATCTCGCGCTCGGTGCGTTATTCGAATGCCAGCGGTTGAAGATCGACGTGCCGCGCGATTTGGCGATCGTCGGATTCAACGACTTACCGTTTGCGGCGGTCGCCACGCCATCGATCACGACGGTGGCCACGCCGCGCTACGCGGTCGGATTCGAAGCGGCCCGCATGCTGCTGCGAATCGTGGAGGGCGATGCGCCCCGGCAAAACCGCATCGATTTGGGGTTTGAGCTCGTGGTCCGCGAAAGCGGTTGATCGGAATGTGTCATGCGCGATGGGTTGTGCGGTGCGCCCATTGCGCGAAATCTTCATACGCAAATGCTCGCGCGTGCGGCAACTCGGCGTCGACGCTGATACTATTGTCGTCCGATTCAGGTTTGCGGTGACAGGACAGAGCATGGGTTTCGAGCAACTGGCGGCGCTCAAGGCGCAGCTAACGAAGGAAGCGAAATTGAAAAAGCAGCAGGAGCGCCCGGCCGAGAAGCCCGCGCCCGCTGCGAAGCAAGCGGCGAAGCCGGGCGGTAAGCCCGCCGGAAAGCCTGCTGCGAAGGGAGAGCGCCCGGCGCGTCCCGGCGCTCAGGCGCGGGCGAACGAGAAGACGCCGCCCGTCGATCCCGTCGTGCGCGTGATCGGCAAGCTGCAAAAGCGCTTCCCGGCCGCATTTCCGAAGAATCCGGCCCCGAAAGTGCCGCTGAAGGTGGGCATTCTGGCCGATTTGATCGCGCAGGGACCGGAGCTGCAGTTGACGGAAGCCGAGATTCGCGAGGCCGTGAGCACGTGGTGCCGAGGCAGCCGTTACTGGGCCTGTTTGACCGATGGCGCGGCACGGGTGGATCTAGCGGGCGAGCCGGCGGGCACGGTGACGGCGCGCGACGCCGCATTCGCGCGCAATCAGGCGAAGGGCGGCCAGGGCGGGCGTCGTAAGCCGCATGCCAAGGCGAGTGCGGGGCAACGCGAAGGCACTCAGGCGCAGGCAGCGCCCGATCACGACGCTGCCGCGGCCCACGAACCGGCGAAGCCCACCGAATCGGAAAGCGCGCCAGCGGGCGAGGACGCGTCCCCGAATTAAGCGCCCGGACGCACTCCTTTTTTCGTAGGCAATGGGCTTCGCAGATCGCAGCGGCGTGGGCTGGGCATTCACTGCCCGCGCGCCGCGCCGCTCAGCCTTCCTGTTTCCCCAGCCATCCCTCGACGAGCGAACCGAGGCCGCCGGCTTTCCCGATCGACTCAAGCACGTTGCCTGTGTCGATTTGCCCGGTCTGCGGCACTTCGCCGCCCGGCGTGGCATGGTCCACCACATGCGGCAAGATCTGCGCGAGCAACCCCGACGCTTGTTCCGGCGATACGCCGAGCTTGCCCGCTAACTCGCTCAGCGCACCCGACCCGACCACGCTCTGGAGCGTACCGGGTGAGACCGCTTGGTTCGCCCCTGTGCCGATCCACGATCGAATCAGGCCGCCGGCCCCTTGCGATTCGAATTGTTGAATGAGTCCTTGTAATCCGCCCGGTTGATTGTTGACGAACTCGGTGACGGCCGCGAGCACGTTCTGTTGCTGTCCACCGGCATTTTGCCCGCCGAGTAGGGAACCCACGACATCGAATAGACCCATGGTGATGCTCCTGCTAAGTGCGGCGTTGCCCGCCAACGGGACGCCGATGCGATGCGCCGGAGGGCGCGGATTGAAGCGGACGCGGTAGGCATCAAGCGCCCGATGCCGCGGCGGCCGCCGTTGCTTTGCCTTTCTTTTTCTTCTTTGCTTTCGAGTCTTGAGTAGCGGAAGCTGCCGTTGCTTGGGCCGCGGACGCCTGCGCCGTGGTTGCGGGCGAGGCCGTTGGAGCCGCTTTAGCCGACGGTTGAGTCGTCGATGACGCCGGCGCCGACGAATTCTTTTCGTGCTTGTCGTTCGCGGCGGTCGGTGGCGCGGACGTGCCGCTGATCGTCAGTCCTTCACTTTCGAGTTTCGCGACCGATTTCGCGCCGAGACCCTTCACGCGGCGAGCTAAATCGTCGGCATCTTTGAATGGGCCGTTCTTGGTGCGTTCGTCGATAATGGCTTTGGACTTGACCGGGCCGATACCCTTCAGCGATTCGAGCGTTGCTTGGTCGGCGCGATTCACGTCGACGGGTGCCGCGAATGCGGCCGACATCGTTAAGACGAATGCGGTGAGTAGCAATACAAGCTTTTTGAGCATGGCTATGACTCCCGATCGACAAAGCAAACGGCAACTGGATAGACCCGTGCACTCAATTGCGTGCAGCGGATCCGCCTCTTAATGCAATCAACAACTTACGCTGTTAATTTGCAGCTTGTCCACAGCATTGCCAACAGAAAGTGGGGATAACTCACGCAATGCGCATGGCCAATTGTTCGTGCCGCGCGGTGTGGCCACTATGTGGTGCCTCCAAGCGCCTTTCAAGCGATGGCGGCGGCGTGCGCGCCACCGCGATGAGCGTACCGCATCGGGAGCGGCGCGGATAGAGCCGCTTGGGTTGCGAAGGCCGTCTTGGCATGTGCCGTGCTGCCTGCTCGCTCAATGTCGACTTTCCTTTGCGCGCCCCACGAACCATGAGAACGTTTCGCCGACCTTTCATCTCGCGTCGTATCGCCGGTGCGCTGGCGGCTGTCCTCGCGTCGCTTATGTGCGCTTACGCGTCGGCGGCGACGGTGTCGGTCTCGGAGTCGAACTACGGCGTTACCCAAACAGGGCAAGCCGTACGCGAATACACGCTCGCCAATCGCCACGGCGTGACGCTGAAGATCATCACCTACGGCGGCATCGTCGCGGAACTCGATGCGCCCGATCGGCAAGGGCGCGTGGCCAATATCGTTTTAGGCTTCGCCTCGTTGGCCGGTTACGAGCGCTATAACGGCAATATCCATTTCGGTGCGTTGATCGGGCGTTACGCGAATCGCATCGCGAACGGACGCTTCAAGCTAGATGGCGCGCTTTACGAGTTGCCGACGAACGACGGTCCCAATACGCTGCATGGCGGTCCCAACAGCTTCGATTCCAAAGTATGGACGCCGGTGCGCGTATTCAGCGGTGCAACGCAAGCCGGCGTGCAGTTGCGCTACGTTAGTCCCGACGGCGAGAACGGCTTTCCCGGAAAATTGACGGCCGACGTGACCTATACGCTCACGGACGACGATGCGGTCCGCATCGAGTATCGGGCGACGACCGATAGAGACACGGTCGTCAATCTCACGAATCACAGCTATTTCAATTTGGCCGGCGAATCGAGCGGTAGCGTGGAGCGGCAATTGATCGAGATTGCCGCGTCGCATTACACGCCGACGGATGACAAATCGATTCCGACCGGAGAAATCAGCGATGTCGCGGACACGCCGATGGATTTGCGCGCGCCGACGCCGATGGGGGCGCATTTGCGCGACGGCTTCGCACAGTTGCTATGGGCGCACGGCTACGATCAAAACTGGGTATTGGATAACGCCGGGCAGAGCAGTCCGGCGTTTGCCGCGCGCGCCTACGATCCCGATTCGGGCCGCGTACTCGATGTCTACACCACGCAGCCGGGGTTGCAGTTCTATACGGCGAATGGTTTGAACGGCAGCGTCGTAGGCACCTCGGGACGCGCTTATCGCCAAGGCGATGCGTTCGCGCTCGAAGCGGAGCATTTTCCCGATTCGCCGAATCACCCGGCGTTCCCCACCACCGAATTGAAACCCGGGCAGACGCTGCACGAAGTCACCGTGTGGAGGCTGGGCGTGCGCTGAGATCGGCACGCGCTCGCAGCGGATCGAGCAGCGGACGCAAGCCGTTGTGATCGAGTTCTTGCATGAGCGCGAGCAAACGGCCGATTTCGCCGGGGGGAAAGCCCTCGCGTGCAAACCAGTTGAGGTAGTGGCCGGGCAAGTCGGCCATGAGCCTGCCTTTGTATTTGCCGAACGGCATGGCAAGGGTCACGAGGCGTTCGAGGTCGCGCGCATCCATAAAAGCAAAATAGCGAAGTAGTTCGTCGATCGCGGATCGCAACGTTGCATGATCGACGCCCGCATCATACGCCCTCGCGCCTCACGATACGAAAACCGAGGACAGGTCCCCATTTTCACGATGCGGGCCAATGCGTCCAATTTGCCCTTTACTCGACGAAATCCGGCAATTGCACCGAACTCTTTGACGCACCCCATGGTCAGAGTGGCCGACCTCGCAAGGGTCGTACCTACTCATTTGCTACTCGATCATGGAGATTTTTACGTGATGATGAAGAGACGTCGATTCCTGGGCCAAGTGGCTGCCCTAGCCGGTAGTCATGTGTTGGTTGCATTGGGCGCCTTGGAAGCAGACGAAGCTATCGCGGCAAGCAACGTTGCCGGCACGGTCTCGGCAAAGACTGCCGCAATTACGACATCCGTCGACGGTACGGTCATTCCTTCCGCCGGTGCGATCGTCGATCGGCTCTTGAACGTATGGACCGTCAATAACGGCTTCATTTACAAGAACGGTGTAAAAGACAAAGACTCGTACAACGTCAGCCTGCTGCTGTGGTACGGCGGCATGATCTACCAACGCGGCACCGGCGGTCAGTTCTACGTGTTGACCTGGGCCAATCGTTGGCTTCCGTGCGCCGACCCGCGCATCCCGTTAGCAGCACCGGCGGGTGCGTTCTACGGAATCAACGGCCACTACGACTATCCGTATACGCCGCAGCAGATCGTCGCCACCTTGCAGGCGCTCGGCTGTACGAGTTATCGCGTCGGCTGCGACGCCTCGGCCAAGCAACTGAATGCGATGATCGGGCTTGCGGACGCCTTTCGCTCGGTGAATTTCACCTTGCTGCCGCTCATCAATTTCGGCTTGCGCGACGGCAACGGCCATTTGTATCCGAACGAGGCGGCCGCCTATTTCGCGAACCGCGCCGGGGCGGCAACGATTGCGCGCGCGCTCGCGCCGCATGGCGTGACGATGTACGAGTGCGGCAACGAACTCACGCGCGACAGCGCGATCATTTTGAATTCCACGTCCGCGGGCACGGGGCCGCGCGATTTCAATAACGCCAATTGGCCGATCTTGCGTGGTGCTATCCAAGGCATGATCGACGGCGTGAAGTCGGTCCAGCCGAACGCCAAATGCGCCGTAAACTTCACCGTCGCGGATATCGGTGCGTCCGATTTGCTCTGGGATGGCGAGCAGCCCGACGGCTCGGGCGGCTATCGGCCGATGCGCTGGGACATTACGACTTGGCACAACTACCAGCCCTACGGCGACATCTTCGAGATCGGCATCGACGGCGCCGGCCCCGGATTCAATTTGCCGGCCTACTGCAAGGCCCGTTACGGTGTGCCGTTCATGATCACCGAGTGGAATGCGGCGCCGGAGGAAAACGAGCAGTTCCGAGCGACGTACGTACAACAAAAGATGCAGCGCTTTTACGCGGCGCGCAAAACGGAAGGTATCCAGGCGGTGATGTACTACGACTTGATCAGCGGCGACCAAACGTTCGGGATCGTGATGAACGATCTCGCGCCGATTCAGCCGACCCACACGGCGTTCAGCGCATTTACCGCGGCGAACGCCGATTTGTAGGCACCGTGCGCGGCGCTAGGCGAGCGGTTCCGAGTCCTCGCATTCGCTGCGTAATAGTTCGGTGATGCGCTCGAACGGCATGGGCTTGCCCGTGAGGTAGCCTTGCACGATGTCGCAGCCCGCATCTGTCAGCCAAGCGAGTTGTGCCGGCTCTTCCACGCCTTCGGCGACGACGGCGATACCGAAGCTGTGCGCCATCGAGATGATGGCCGTGACGATCGGTTGTCCCGATTGCGGCAACGGCTTCACGAAGGCGCGATCGATCTTCAGATTGTTCACCGGGAACGACTGCAGATACGACAGCGAGGAATAGCCCGTACCGAAATCGTCGAGCGATAGACGGATACCGGCCGCGCGCAATTGGCGCATTGCCTCGACCCCGGCGGTCATGTTCGCCATCAGTTGGCTCTCCGTCAGCTCGAGTTCGAGCAAATGCGGAGAAAGGCCACTTTCGGCGAGCACCGCCTTCACGTTTTCGCTGTATTGCGTTTGGCGCAATTGACGCGCCGAAACATTGACGGCCACGTATATTGGGACCTCGGAATCCGCGTTCCAGCGTGCTGCGTCGCGGCACGCCCGGCGCAGCACCCATTGTCCCAGCGCGACGATCAGCTCGCTGTCCTCGGCCACGGGCACGAATTCAACGGGGGAGATCTCGCCGTCGGCGGGATGCACCCACCGCGCGAGCGCCTCCACGCCGATCAGTCGGCCCGTTCGGCAATCGAATTGCGGCTGATAAGCGAGACTGAGCGCATCGGTCTCGATCGCCTTGCGCAGTTCCGTCTCGAGCCGCGCACGGCGTCGCGCCTCGACGGTCATGCTCGGATGAAACTCGACGGCCGCATTTTTCCCGGTGCTCTTGGCGGCATACAGCGCGATGTCGGCGCTGCTGACCAGTGCGGCCACATCGGCGGCATCGTCGGGATAGACGCTCACGCCCACGCTCGCGCTGGCGACGACGCTGGCACGTGGCAAATCGAACGGACGCGCGAGGGCGCGCGCAATGCGTTCGGCCGTGCGGATACCTTCGGCTTTTTCTTTCGCGATCGCCACGAGCACGGCGAATTCGTCGCCCCCGATGCGGCTCACGAGGTCGGCCAGCCGTACGCTTTGCCGTAGCGCCACGGCGACGTGCTTGAGCAATTCGTCGCCCGCGCCATGACCGAGCGTGTCGTTGACGTTCTTGAAGTCGTCCAGGTCGACGAGAATCAAGGCGGCGCGCGAGCAGCTTTGCGTGCCGCGCTGCAATCGATCGTTCAGCGCTTCGTAGAAGGCGCGCCGGTTCGGCAAACCCGTGAGCGGATCGGTCGAGGCCAAGTACTCGAGCTTTTTCTCGGCCTGCGCGATGCGCGCGCTCATGCGCGAGGTGATCACGAACGCGATCCACAGCGCGCAGAGCGACGCGGCCAGAATGAAGAGGGCGAAGTGCGCGAGTTCGGCCGCGATCTGCTCGGTGCTCGCCACGACGACGACCGAGCCCAGCGTCTTGCCGTTTTGCGTGATGCTCGAAGCGACGTAGACGTCGTCGAACAAGAAGCGCCGGTTGGCGCCCTCGGCGTTCTTGGGCTGCGCCTCCAGCATCTCGCGCGCGGGCACGCCCGGACGTATGTAGCCAGAGAAAACCTTCCCCGCCGCGTTATAGATCATCGCGCTTTCCACGTAAGGGACCTTGCGCAGCGCGTGCAGCGTTTCTTGAGCGGAGCGCACGTCATCGAACAGGACGGATGCCGATACGTTCTCGGCGATCATGTCGGCTTGCACGTTCGCACTCGCCGTCAACGAAGCGCGTAACGAAAATGCTTGGTAGCCGAGCAGGACGAGGCCCGAAATCAAGAGGGCGACGCCGAATCCGGCGAGCTTGACGCGCGCCGTTTCCTTGAGCGGGCTTGGCGTGTGGTCCGCGCTTTCGTTCATGTGACATTCCTTGCCAAGCGGAGCAGCTTCGAGCTCAGTGTGAGATGGCGGCGCGCCGCTTCGGTGTTGTCGATATCGAATCGCAGGCGATCGCCGTCACGAAACAGCGTGATGACATTGCGTGCGTCGCCCCCGTCGACGTCGGCCGGGCGTACGATGAGGATCGGCAGATCGCGAGCGGCTGTGGTTTTGGCCACCGCGCTCGCGCTCGCGTCGTCGGCGATGAGCACTTGGCACGCCGAAACGGCCGCGCCTTCGGGAATTGGCTTGACGCTCCAGGTCTTGCCCGATACGGCGCGTCCGGTCAGTTTGCCCAACGTCGCGCCGAGCGGAGAATGCGGATTGACGCATACGGTCAGCGCGGCGCCGTCGCCTCGCGCGGCCGGCCACTCGGTGAATTGCGTGAAGTTGTAGATGTAGGCGGCTTCGAGCGAATACAGATCGACCTGCGCGTGGGCGGACATCCGCGTGCATGCGGATGCGGCGAGCACGAGGGCCACGGTTCGATGGAGCGCGGTTCTGGCAACGTGCATGTCAGAAACCGTAGACGAGCTTAAGCACGAACGTCCGGCTCTGCTGTGGGATCACGTTCTGCGTGAAGTTCGGGCCGGCCGGGTCGGCGTAACGCTTGTCCGTGACGTTGTAGATCGAGAACGAGACGTCCGCGTGCGGGATGAGACGCCCGCTGCCGATCGTCAGGTTGCCGAGGCAATACCCCGGCGCGGCGCCGGCTTCGGCCAAGCGCGCGGATTCGCAGCGCAGCTCGGCCCCCACGCGCGCCGCTTGGTGAAAGAGCGGCACGGTGACGTTGAGCTTGCCGAGGTGGCGCGGCGAGTTTTGCAAGACACCGCCCGTCGCGCTATCGCGCGCGAGTTGCCACGAGTAGCTCGCCCTGATTCGGGCGACCGAGGCGATGTTTTGTTCGTAGGCGAGTTCGACGCCGTTTGCGGTGGCGTGAGCGACATTGTCGAAAATGAACAGCCCTGATGGATCGGGCGTTTCGGTAATCAGATCGTGAGCATCGTAGTGAAACAGCGATAGCGTTGCATGCGCGTTTTCGCCCAGGGCGCGTTCATACACGAACTCCGTCGTCGAAATGCGCTCGGGTTTCAGCGACGTGTTGCCGAGCTGGCCACCCGGCACAGGGATCGTGTAATAGAGTTCGTAGGCGTTCGGCGCGCGGTAAGCGCGTCCGTACAAGAGCTTGAACGTATCGGCGTTCGTCGGTTTGTAATTGAGCGCGAGACGCGGGCTGAGGTTGGTGCCGGCATTCGAATCATGGTCCAAGCGCAGGCCCGCATTCAACGTGAAGTGCCAAGGCAACTGAATTTCATCCTCGGCATACAGGCCGACGGAATTGCTGCTGCGCCGGTCATCCAACATCGGTTGGTACGGATCGGCGTTGTAGTTGTATTGATCGCGGGCGGCGTCGCGCATCGTGCTGATGCCCACGACGAACTTGTTGCGCGGTACGGTGGTCACCGTGGCATGCAGGTCGGCGCCGTACCAGATCGCCTTGTCGCCGTCGACGTTCGCCACGGCCGGTGCGCCGTACAGGCCGATGTTTTCGTAGTCGTAGCGCTCCCAATACACTTCCGACGCGATCTCGATCCCACTCGTTACGGCACGGCTGTAGGTGACGTCGATGAAGCTGTGCGTATCGGTCGTGCCTTGCGGTGTATTGAAGAGGGATTGATACGGCGCGGTGGGTACGCCCTTCGTGCGCGACCCGTAGCCCGCGCTGATCCTAAAGCCCTGGTAGGCGAACTTGGCGAACAGGGATTGGGCGCGGTCGTAGTCGAGATGGTGGGCGACCCCGTTGTTCTGATCCGGCGTATCGAATTCAGGGTAGTAGAGATCTTGTCCGCTGCGGTCGTACGCCGTCGCGGACAACACGAGATCGGCGCCGTTCTCGCCATGCCAGCCGTAACTCGCTCGCGCACGCTTCTCGCCGAAGCTGCCGATCGAGCCGGCCGCTTGTGCGCCGTCGATATCGCCGCCTTTCTTCGTGACGACGTTGATCACGCCGAAAAGGGCGTTCGATCCGTAGACGGCCGAGCCGGGTCCGGGCACGTACTCGATGCGCTCGACGAGATCCATGTCGAGCGGAAAGTCGTCCCCGATCGGAGCCTGATCGTAGACCGCGTCGTTGAGGCGCATGCCGTCGATCAGTAGCAGAAAGCGGCTGTTGTAGTCGCCGGGCCGCTGAAAGCCGCGTCCGCCCAAATAGGTATAGGTCCGGTCGTACGAGGTGTAAAGGCCGGGCAGCGACGCCAGCGCGTCGGCCAGCGTGCGCCAGCCGAAGGCCTGAATGTCGCTCGCCGTCAGCACGACGACCGCCGCGGGCGCGTCGGCGACGGACTGGCTCAGCAGCGTAGCAGTCCTAACTTTGACTTGCATGAGCGCCTCGAGCGGCATCGAGGCGAGATCGGGGGCGGAGCCCGCGCCGGCCGCATCGAATTGCGCGGCACCGGCGCGGCCGGCGGCGAACACGATCGACAGCACGAGCGCAAGGCGGCACAGCGGGTGCGGGTTGACCCCGCGAGGGAAGTATTCCGAAAGCATGGAGCAAGCGACGACAGCGTTCGTTATTTGATGTGTGCCTGCCTCTTTATCGGCTGGTGCATGCAAAGCTTGAGGGAGGCTCGCCCCAGCTTGACTTGCGGCGACTCGTGAACTAGGTTGCGACGGTAGTGCGGCGCTTGGCGGCTCGGGGGCAAACGGTCGCCGGCGGCCGAGTAATGGAACGACTGAATAAATGGGGTGCAAGCGCTTGCACGGTCGCGCGTCCGAGACGAATGGGGCGCCGCGATCGCGCGAATTCTGACGGAGAAGAGAATGTCGGCAGTCCTAAATGTCAAAAAGATGTTCGTTTTGATGTTGGAGAACCGCTCGTACGACAATGTATTCGGCTGGTCCGACTTGAGCGGCTGGACGCCGGACGGCGCGCCTACTCGAGCCGACGGTCTCGCGGGTAAGCCGCCGTTTTCGAATGCGGGCGCGAACGGCATCGTCTATCCGGTGGGGCAGGGCGCGCCGTTCCGGCTTGCCTTCGATCCCGGGCACGAGTTCACGGACACCCTCGTGCAACTGGCGGCGCCGAGCCAGAGCCGGGCTTTCGCCACTTGCACGCGCGACGATTCCGCAGGGCTGACGGGCGGCGCCTATCCGGCGTGCGCACCGAGCCCGAACGATCTCGGTTTCGCCCGCGATCTCGAAGCGCATGGGTACGACGTGGCGTCGGCGCTACGTTGCTTCACCCCCGACCAACTGCCGGTGCTCAACTTTCTCGCTCAGCAATTCGCGATTTGCGACCGCTGGTTTTCCTCCGTTCCGGGGCCGACCTGGCCGAATCGCTTCTTTGCGTTGGCCGCCACGTCCTGGGGGCTCGATCATTCGCCGAGCGATCTCGAATCGATCGAGGCGAGCTTGCTCGACGGGGCCAAATACGGTAATGGCAACGACTCCGTCTTTACGCGGCTTGCGCCGAATCAGTGGCTGATCGCGCACGGCGATATGCCGCAAGCGTGGGCGATCAAGGGCGTCGATGCGCATTCGGCCCGCTTGAGCACGCACGAGGACTTCTTCTCGGCGCTCGCGAGCGGCAACCTCGACGCGAGCTTCGTCTTCATCGAGCCGCGCTACGATCCGGTGGGCAATTTCGCGGCCGGCGAATCGATGCATCCGTGCGGAGATGTTCGCGCAGCCGAGGCGCTCGTCGAGCGCGTCTATAACGCCCTCGTTTCTTCGCCCTATTGGGAAGAGAGCGTATTGCTGATCGTCTTCGACGAGCATGGCGGGTTCTTCGATCACGTCATTCCCGATGCTTCATATGTCGCCGGCATGCCGGCGCTTGCGCCGTGCGCGCCCACGGGGTTGACCAAGCGCGGTTTCCGCTTCGACCGCTTCGGCTGCCGGGTGCCCGCGCTCGTGATCTCACCGTACGTCAAGCAAGCGACGATCGATCACACGTTCTACGAACATGCGTCGATCCCGAAGACGCTCGCGCGCATCATCGGGCAAGATGGTACCCCGCTGCTCGACACGCCGCGCTTCGCGCAAGCGGCGGATTTTGCTTCGGTGCTGACGCTGTCGGCCCCGCGCAAAGCCGCCGACATTCATCCATGCCCGCACGCTCTGCCGCTCGCGGCCGGGCAGCCGCCGGCCAATACGGGCCGGGCCGCCGCGGCGTTCCGTACGCTGGGCTGGACGAGTGCTCGCGCGGCTTAGGCGCGCAGTGTAGCGATCGTTCGCCGCACCAACATGAAGAGTCGTTAAGAAACGTCGCAGTGCACGTTCGGATGGCGCGCGCGCCGGCGATTGAACCGCAGATAAAGAAGCGCGCAGCCGCTCATGACGAGCGGCCAAAGCAAGAACCAGCCCGTCGCCGCGCATAGCGCGACGACGCAGACGAGCGCGGCCTGAGCACACCGGTGCGCCGCCGTCCCGCGCGGCAGCAGACGCAAGGCGGCCGCGCAGCCCAGTGCATAGACGGTCACGAACGAGCCGGTCGCGAGCAGCACGAGCGGCTTGGCTCCGACGCCGGCGATGGCGACCGCGATCGTGCTCAGCGCGGCCAAGGCGCAAAGCACGCCGAGGCTGCGGCGCGGCACGTCTCCCGCGAGCGAGCCGGCCGCAAGCCATGACGGCAGCGCGCCGTCGCGGCCCAAGGCGGCGCCTAGTTTGGCCGCGCCCGCGAAGTAGGCGTTCATCGTCCCGAGCGTCAACAGCAGGGCCGCGCCCGCGGCCAAGACACGGACATTGCCGCCGACGCCGACGACGAGCAGCTCGGCCAGCGGGGCGCGGGAGCGGCCGGCCGACGGACCGAGCACGAGGATGCTTGCCGCTGCCACGGCCAGATAAAGCACGCCGACGACGACCACGGCGATTGCGGACGCGAGCGGCAGATCGCGCGACGGATGCTTGAACTCCCCGGCCAAATGCGTGATCGCTTCCCAACCCGCGAAGCTCCAAACGAGCAGGGCGGCCGCGGGCACCACGGCGAGCCAGCCGTGCGGCGCGAACGGGCGCAGGTTGCTCGCATCGGCATGGGGAGCGGAGGCGGCGACCGCGGTGAGCAGCAAGACCACGAGCAGCGTGGAAAGGACGAGTTGCATGCGGCCGGAAATCGTCACGCCGAACGCATTGGCGGCCGTGACGACCGTCAGCAGCGCGGCGCTCGTCAACCAGACCGTATGCTCGCCACCCCCGACGGCGGCGGCAACGTACGCGCCCGCGAATATCGCCGCTGCCGGCGCGCCCGCGGGCACGGCGAAATAAAAGCACCAGCCGACGATGGCTGAGGCGCGCGGTCCGAAAGCCTGCCGCGCGTAAGTCGCCACGCCCCCGGCGTCGGGGTAGCGCGCCCCCAGTGCCGCGAACGTCGCGGCGAGCGGCGCCGACAGGACGACGAGCGCGAGCCAAGCCAGCAACGAAGCGGGCCCGGCAACGTCCGCGGCCATTGCCGGCAGGGCGATGACGCCCGTGCCGAGCACGGCGCCTATGTAAAGGGCCGCGCCTTGCAGCACGGTCAGCGTGCCGTGCGCGCGAGGCGCAGCCTGACCGCCGCGGCGACTGCCGCTGGCGTTTGAATTGCTCATCTCGTGTGCCAATCCTCGAATAAATGCGGTGCGATCGTTATAGTCCTGAAAACCTGACAAAGGATGGCATGAATTGCGCGGCGATGCTGCTCGACGGTGTCGCCGTGTCGATTGGTCATGGTAATCCCGTATGTCCCGGCGGCCTCGGCGAAAGGTTCGGGAAGGGTTGTTCCTCCTAGAATCGCTCCATCGATTCCACCCGGTGCCGCCAGGCGCCGATATAAAGAGGAGACACTCGCATGCATTCGAGCTCGCGCAAAATCCGCGCCTTCGCCCTCGCTCCGGCCCTGTTGTTCGCGTTGGCATCGCACGGCGCGATGGCCGCCGACGGCGGCAAGATCACGATCATGGTCGGCGGCATCACCAAGCTCATCTATTTGCCGGCGAAGCTGACCGAGCAACTGGGCTACTTCAAGGACGAAGGCCTCGATGTGGAGTTGCTCTCGCAGCCGGCCGGCGTCGATGCGGAAAACGAGTTGCTCGCGGGCGCCGTCCAAGGCGTCGTGGGCTTTTACGATCACACGATCGATTTGCAGACGAAGGGCAAGGATGTAAAGACCATCGCCGTGTTCGGCCAGGTGCCGGGCGAGGTGGAGCTGGTCGCGACGAAGGCGGCCGACACGATCAAGTCGATGGCCGACGTCAAAGGCAAGACGCTGGGCGTCACGGGCCTCGGTTCCTCGACGAGTTTTCTGACGCAGTATCTGGCCGGTCAGCACGGGATCACGTCGTCGCAATACACGATGCTGCCGGTGGGCGCGGACGCGAGCTTCATCGCGGCCATCAAGCAGGAGCGCATCGACGCGGGCATGACGACGGAGCCGACCGTCTCGAAGCTGCTCGCAACCGGCGATGCGAAGGTGCTCGTCGACATGCGCTCGGTGGAAGGCACCAAGGCCGCGCTGGGCGGCACCTATCCCGCTTCGAGCCTCTACGTCCAATCGGCATGGGCCGATGCGCACAAGGATCAAGCCGCGAAGCTCGCCCATGCGTTCGTGCGCACTATGCAGTTCATCCATACGCATAGCGCCGAGGACATCGCGGCGAAGATGCCGGCCGATTATCAGAAGGACAAGGCGCTGTACGTTGCCGCGTTGAAGGCGTCGCTGCCGATGTATACGGCGGACGGCAAGATGCCGGCCGACGGCCCCGCGACGGTCCTCAAGGTGCTTTCCGGCTTCAATCCGTCGATCAAGGGCAAGCACGTCGATTTGTCCAAAACGTATACGAACGAATTCGTCGCCGCGAAGTGATGCGCCGGCGGGCCCGAACCGCGCGAGCGGAGCGGGCCGTTTGACCGATTTTTGAATGTTTTGCCGTGCCCCGGGGCGCCGCGGTTGCGGCGTCCACCCAATCGCTTGGATTGCTCTGATGAACCACGCTGCTTCCCATGACGTACCCGTCATCGAATTCGACTCGGTGTCATGCCGCTTCATCTCCCCCGACGGCAAGGCTACGATCGCGCTGCGCGATTTCAGCATGTCCGTCGCCAAGGGCGAATTCATCGCCGTGGTCGGTCCGACCGGCTGCGGCAAGTCGACGACGCTCAGCATGATCACCGGTTTGCTCAAGCCGACGACCGGCACCGTGCGCGTCATGGGCAACCCGGTTTCGGGCATCGATCCGCGTATCGGCTTCGTGTTCCAAGCCGATGCGGTATTTCCATGGCGTTCTGTCCTCGACAACGTCGCGGCCGGCCCGCTCTTCCGCGGTCGTTCGAAAGCCGCCGCCTACGAAGAGGCCAAAGACTGGCTGCGCCGCGTCGGCTTGGAGAAGTTCGGCGGACATTATCCGCATCAGCTTTCGGGCGGCATGCGCAAACGCGTCGCGCTCGCGCAGACGTTCATCAACAAGCCGGAGATCTTGCTGATGGACGAACCGTTTTCCGCGCTCGACATGCAAACGCGTACGCTCATGCAAGACGAGTTGCTGCAGCTCTGGTCGGCCAACAAGGGCTCGGTCGTATTCGTCACGCACGATCTCGAAGAGGCGATCGCGCTCGCCGACCGCGTGTTCGTGCTGACGGCGCGCCCCGCGACGCTCAAAAAGGTTTATGAAATCGACCTGCCGCGCCCGCGCGTCACGTCGGAAATTCGCTACGAACAGCGCTTCATCGAACTCTCGCGCGACATTTGGCACGATCTGCGCGAAGAAGTGCAGATTGCTTGACCTTGAATACCGGAAAGACCGAGATGTCTACTATGGCTACTACCTTCGAACAACCCAAATCGAGCCCTGCTCAGGCGTCGCTCGCCGAAGTGGAAAAAGCGGCGCAGCGCCGGCTGCGTCAGCGTCGCGCACTGATCATCGGTCTGCGCCTGCTCGTGCTGGCCGTATGGCTCGGCGGCTGGGAGCTCTCCGGCAGGATGAAGTGGATCGACCCGTTCTTCTTCTCGATGCCTTCGCTCATCTTCGCGCAGATCGTCGACTGGTTCGTGAACGGCACCTCCCAAGGGCCGCTGCTCATGCAAGTGTGGGTGACGCTCGAGGAAACGGCGCTCGGCTTTGCGATCGGCTCGGTCGCCGGCGTGATCTGCGGCGTCGTGCTCGGGCGCAACAAATTGCTCTCGGACGTGTTCAGCATCTATATTCAGGTCGCCAATTCGATCCCGCGGGTCGTGCTCGGCTCCGTGTTCGTGATCGCGCTCGGCTTGGGCATGGCATCGAAGGTGGCCCTCGCCGTCGTCATGGTGTTCTTCGTGGTCTTCGGCAATGCGTTCCAAGGTGTGCGCGAAGCCGACCGTTATATGATCGCCAATGCGCAGATCCTCGGCGCGTCGAAACGGCAACTGACGACGGCCGTCGTGATTCCGTCGGCGTTGTCCTGGATCTTGGCGAGCTTGCACGTCAGCTTCGGCTTTGCACTCGTCGGTGCGGTCGTCGGGGAGTTCTTGGGTTCGAAGCAAGGGATCGGCCTCTTGATCTCCACGGCGCAAGGCGCGTTCAACGCGAGCGGGGTGTTTGCGGCGATGATCGTGTTGGCCGTCGTGGCGTTGGCGTGCGACTACTTGCTGACCCGGCTGGAAAAGCGTCTGCTGAAATGGAGACCCGCCGCATTCTGACGGATTGCGCCGCCAAGGCGCAGTGGACCGGGCCGGCTCGTCCCGCGCCGACGCCGCGTGCGTCGCGCGGGCCGGGCCAAACTTATTTGTAGGGCGTCAATCGATGATGCATAGTCTGCGCGCCCGCTTGCTGTGGTGGGTGTTGTTACCGCTCGCGGCGTTCGTGTTCGTCGCGGGCCTGATGTCTTATGACGCCGCGCGGCAGACGGCCGCTCTGTTGCAGGACAACGCGCTGCTCGCTTCGGCGCGTACGATCGGCGAAGACGTCGAATGGAGCAACGGCGAGCTTCGGGCCGACATCCCGCCGGCCGCGTTGGAGATCTTCGAGTCGCCGTACCACGACCATGTGTTCTACAAAGTCGTGGCGGGAGAAGACCGGCTTTTAGGCGGCACGCCCGAACTTTCGCTGCCGGAAGGGCAGCGGCCATACCCCGTGTTCTACGACACGACGCTCGACGGACAAGCGATTCGCGCGGTCGCGTTCCGCCGCCAACTGTATAACGCGGGCGCCGCGCTGCCCGTCGTGGTCGTCGTCGGCAAAACGCAGGCGTCGCGCGAGGGGATGCTCGCGCAGCTTTGGCACCCGCAATTGATTCGGCAGGGGCTCATGCTCGTGCTCGCCGTCCTGCTCGTGCTGATCGGCCTCACGAGCGAATTGCGGCCGCTCATGAAGCTGAAGGACGACGTGGCCGACCGCGATCCGATGCAGCTCGAACCGGTGCGCGTCGATCATTTACCGACGGAGCTTCGGCCGATCGTCGATGCGATCAATCAGTGCATTGCCCGGCTGAAGCTGCATACCAGCACGCAGCGCCAGTTCGTTGCCGACGCCGCGCATCAATTGCGCACGCCGCTGACGCTGCTCGACACCCAGGTGCAGTGCGCCCGCCAGAGCGTGGGCGATGCAACGGCGCTCGAGGACGCGCTCGGCGCGATTCATCGCACGAGCCGCAAGATGACCGAAATGACGAACCAATTGCTGTTGCTCGCGCGTGCCGAATCGGCGCCTTCACCGGTGTCGAACGTGCCGGTGGACATGGCGCAGGTGGTGTCGTCGGTGCTCGCGGAACTGATCCTTGCCGCGCAGCGGCGCGAGATCGATCTCGGCGCGGAATTGGGCGAGGACCTGCGCGTCGCCGGCAGCGAACAGTTATTGACCGCGCTCGTCGCGAACCTCGTCGACAACGCGATCCGCTATACGCAGGCGGGCGGATGCGTCACCGCACGTTGCCGGCGTGCCGGCAATGAGGTGGTATTGGAAGTCGTCGATAACGGGCCCGGGATCCCCGCCGAAATCCGGGCTCACGTTTTCGAGCGCTTTTATCGCGGCAAGACCGATGTGGAAGGAACGGGCCTGGGCCTCGCGATCGTGCGGCGCATTGCGCAGTCGCACGGCGGCACGGCCGAGGTCGCGCCGGGCGAGGGACGGGTGGGGCTCGTAGCCACCGTGCGGTTGCCGGCTTGGAAGGAATGAAGCAATGAAGCTGCTGCTCGTGGAAGACAACGCGGATCTGTCGCACTGGATCGTCAACTTGTTGCAGGGCGAGAACTTCGCGGTCGATTGCGTGCCCGACGGCGAGACCGCAGATGCCGTCTTGCGCACGGGACGCTACGACGTAATCCTGCTCGATATGCGGCTGCCGCGCATGAGCGGCAAGGACGTGCTTGCCCGCTTGCGGCGGCGCGGCGACAACGCCCCCGTGCTGATGCTGACGGCGCACGGTTCGATCGAGGACAAGGTCGATTGTTTTAGCGCGGGCGCGGACGACTACGTGGTCAAGCCGTTCGACGCGCGCGAGCTGGTCGCGCGCATCAAGGCGTTGATCAGGCGTCAAGCGGGCGGCAAGTCGGTTTCGCTCGTCTGCGGTGACCTGCACTACAACGCGAACACGCGCGAGTTCAGTCACAACGAAACGCCGCTGGCGTTACGCCGGCGCGAGCACGCGATTCTCGAGGCGTTGATGCTCAAGCAAGGCAAGACCGTATCGAAGACCGCGCTGATGGACAGCGTCTATAGCTTGGAGGACGAGCCGAGCGCCGACGCAATCGACATTTATATTCATCGCCTGCGAAAGCATTTGACGCATTCGACGGCCCAAATCATGACGCTGCGCGGGCTCGGCTATGTCTTGCGCGCGAAGGATGGATCTTAAAGGGGCGCTTATTTCGTTGCGTCGGCGTAGATGTCTATCCATTGCAACGATTTCAGTGAAAGTACTTAGTTGTACTAACGACACGCGAAAGGAGCGTGAAGGATAGCGGCGCATACGATTGTCTCCATTGCGGCGATGCCAAGCGCGGTGCTCGATGCACGGCGCCCTGGGCGCGAGAACACAATTTCAACGCAGTAAAGAGGAGACGATCTTGAAAAAGACGTATCGCACATTGGCGCTGACGGCAGGCGCCTTGGTAGCAACGGGCGCGCACGCGCAATCGAGCGTTCAGCTCTATGGTTTGATGGATTTGAGCGTGCCGACCTACATCACGCACGCCGACGCGAACGGCAAACACGTGCTCGGCATGGGCAACGACGGCGAGCCGTGGTTCAGCGGCAGCCGTTGGGGCCTGCGCGGTTCCGAGGACCTCGGCGGCGGCAATAAGCTGATCTTCACGTTGGAGAGCGAGTACGTCGTCGCCAACGGTCAAATGGAAGATCCGGGTCAGATTTTCGACCGCGATGCGTGGGTTGGGCTCGAGAGCGATACGATCGGTAAGTTCACGGCCGGTTTCCAAAACACGATTGCGCGCGACGCCTCGGCCATCTACGGCGATCCGTACGGCAGCGCAAAGCTGCGTTATGAAGAGGGCGGTTGGACGAACTCGAACAACTTCAAGCAGATGATCTTTTATGCGGGCTCCGCCACGGGCACGCGTTACAACAATGGTCTTGCTTGGAAGAAGTTGTTCAACAACGGCCTGTTCTTGAGCGCCGGTTACGCGTTCAGCAACTCGACGGCGTTCGCAACGGGCAGCACGTACCAGGCCGCCATCGGCTACAACGGCGGTCCGTTCAACGTGTCGAGTTTCTACAATCACGTGAACAACCGCGGCAACACCGATCAAACGTGGTCGGTGGGCGGCAACTATACGTTCGGCATTGCACGCCTGAACGCGGGCTACTTCCGTTATCTCGGCAATCAAGGCGCGCTCGGCCAGCGTCAAGACAACGCGTGGACGGTCTCGTTCAAGCTCGCGCCGAAGGGCGCGCTCGATTACGAGCTCGGCTATCAGCAAATGCGCGTACACAATGCGGCGTACAACGCGGACGGCAACATCCCGAACGCCAACCTCGGCGGCGTGTTCGATCCTACGCAGGGCGTGCACAACGGCTTCAAAGAAACGTTGTACGGGTCGGTGTTCTACCACCTGTCCAAGCGCACGGAGCTTTACGTGGCCGGCGACTACATGAAGCTGCACGGCGGATACACGGTCGGCTCGACGTTTGGGGCGACCAATCAGCTCGAACTGACTTCGGGCATCCGCACCCGGTTCTGATCCCCTGCTCCACGACGTTGCCGATTGCGGTCGGCCATTCAAAGGCGGCGGCGAGCCACTTCGCTTGCCGCCTTTTTTTCCATCCTGAGCGGGTGCTTCAGCACTGACTGCGGCCCCATGCAAAGCGAGGAAGACAGCATGGTAAGGACGATCAACATTCGTGCTGCGTTGACCTTCACGATCGTAGGCTATACCGGGGCGCTCGTGTTCGTCATCGCCGCGTCGATCGCGGTGCTCCAATCGGCCAACGTCGCGTTCGAGAAGATGTATCACGGCGAGACCGCCGCATTGACGGCACTGCTCGACAGTACCGAGAACTTGTCCCAGGCGCGAATCGACCTCGGCGGCTACGAGACGCTCGTCGCGCAGGGCAAGCCGACGGGGCCGACGCTCGAGCGTGTGCATGCCGCCCTGGCGGCCGGCGAGCGTGCGCTTGCGACGTACAATACGCTGCCTCGGTTGAACGATGCGGAGGTCTCGCTTGCGGCGGCATTTCACGCGGCGCGCGGCAAGCTGATGAAGGAAGTGATCAGGCCCGAGGTCTCGGCGCTCGATCAGGACGACTTCGCGTCGTTCCGAATGACCGAGCGGCAGGCGCCCGAGGCGATCTTCACGGGTTACAAGGAAGCGGCGCGGCAATTGATGGATTTCGAGGTGCAGGCGCAAAGCCGGCACTTTACGGCCATGCACGATCGTTTCCGCGCGTTGCTGTGGTTATTTTCCGTCGTGGGTCTCGCATCCGTTGCCTTCGCCGTGCTCGCGCGTACGTTTTTGCGCGCGGCCATCATCGCGCCGATCGGGGCGGCCATCGATCATTTCGAGCGCATTGCCAAGGGCGATTTGACGACGACGATCGACACCTCGGGCAGCGGCGACATGGGCCGGCTCATGGCGGGGCTTGCGCGCATGCAGCAGAGCCTGGCCGCCGCGGTGACGCGCGTGCGCGAGGGCACGGCTCGAATTCGGCACGGCGTGCACGATATGGCAACGGGCAATGCGGATCTATCCGAGCGAACCGAGCGTCAGGCCGCGGCGCTCCAGCAGACGGCCGCGAGCCTCGAGGCGCTCACGGCCTCCGTCGCGGAAAACGCGCGCCATGCGAGCGAGGCAAGCGCATTGGCCGAGACGGCGTCTACCACGGCGCGGCGCGGCGGCGAGGCGGTGAGCGAGATCGTCGCCGCGGTGGCCGATATGTCGGCCGATTCCGAGCATATCGTCGACATCATTGGTGCGATCGAGGGCATCGCGTTTCAAACGAACATTCTCGCGCTCAATGCGGCTGTGGAGGCCGCGCGCGCGGGAGAGCAGGGGCGGGGATTCGCCGTCGTCGCGGGCGAGGTGCGGGCGCTGGCTCAGCGCTCCGCCGTCGCCGCGAAAGAGATTCGCGAACTGATGACGGCGTCCGTCGCGAAAGTGCGAAGCGGCACGCAGGTGGCCGAGCGCGCTCGCGCGACGATGGCGGAGGTGGTCGATGCGGCGCGCGAAGTGACTGAAGTCATCGCGGCGATCAGCGCGGCGTCAACGCGCCAATCGTCGGGCATCGACGAAATCAACGCCGTGGTGTCGCACATGGATCGCACGACCCAGCAGAACGCCGCGCTCGTCGAACAGGCAGCCGCGGCGGCGACGTCGCTCGAAGAGCAGGCCCGCATGCTCGACGAAACGGTCGCGGCGTTCCGGCTTCGCGCGCACGAGCGCCCGGCTTCGACGCGCACGCCGCTATCGCATGGCCTTCTGCCGGCGCACTCGCTTTAGCCTTGTATGACGACTATCGAACACGGGGCGGATCGAAGCGCCGCGGATCGCAGCCCGGCTGATCGCAGCCCTGCCCATAGGATCGTTGGCATCACTTACTGCGGCAAGACGTTTCGCCCAGGCGACTGGGCGGAGCGGTTGGCGGGCGTCATCGCACTGTTCGTCCAGGAGCGTCGGCCGGGCTATCGCGCCGCATCCACTTGGCTTGCGATGCCGTTCGTCGAAGATGGCGTGAGATGCTTGAAGATCTCGGGCGAGCTTGCGCAGATTTGCCCCGAGGCTTTCGAATTCGTCATGCGGTTCGCCCAGGACAACGAACTGCGGATCCAGACGTACTAGTGAGCGATAGGTCACCACCATGGCGCGGGACGGTTCCTCCCAGCACGATCGAGCGCGTCACCTCGCGGACCTGCAACGGACGATGGGTGCCGTGCAGGGCGTGGGGTAGTCCGAGTACGGGCCGCTCAGAAGCCGCGGCCTTTGCGTCGCCAGCACTTGCGCCGGCACCCTCCATTGGAATCCGTTCTCCGTTTGACTAGCCTAGGACGGCTGTGTTGCGGAAGAGACTTTCCTTCCTATCGGTTCGCGCGCGCGCGAGCATGCGACGCCCGCGTAGCGTTCTATTTCTGCCGATTTGCATGCCTGTGCTTGCTGGCGCGGGCCCGAGCCGGCAAACTGGCGACGTTTTCCCTGTCCCCGTTACACGAAAAAGAAAGAGGCATCGATGCAGCTCATCGGCATGATGGATTCTCCGTTTGTACGTCGCGTGGCCGTTTCCATGGCCGTGCTCGACATCCCGTTCGAACATCGGCCCGTCTCCGTTTTCCGGCATTTCGACCGATTCCGCGAGATCAACCCGGTCGTCAAAGCGCCCACGTTTATCGACGACGACGGCACGCAGTTGATCGACTCGACGCTGATCCTCGACTACCTGGACCAGCGCGTCGCGCCCGAGGCTCGGTTGATGCCGCAAGCGCTCGCGGCGCGCCGCGATGCGCTGCATCTGATCGGATACGCGCTCGCGGCTTGTGAGAAGACCGTGCAGATCGCCTATGAGCAGAATTTGAGGCCCGAGGAGAAGCGTCACGCCCCGTGGCTCGAACGCGTTCGAAGCCAACTCGTGGCGGCCTTCGACACGCTCGAGCGCGACGTGGCCGGCGCGGCCCGCGCCGGGGCCTGGTTATGCGGCGATCGCCTCATGCAACCGGATATCACCGTGGCCGTGTCCTGGCGCTTCACCCAATACATCGTGCCGGGAGAAATCGATCCGAGCCGATATCCGGCCCTCGCGGCATTGTCCGACCGGGCGGAGGCGCTGGCCCCATTCGCCGGCGCGCCGCTCGAATAACCGCCGCGGCGATTGTTCGTTTCTCGCGACTTCTGACTTTCGATTTATTGCATTTATCGGGTTCGTGGGCATCCCTACAATGGCACTCAGATTGCACGACGGGGCATAGGCTGCTCCGCTCGCAGGAGAGTCGCGATGAAGAAGCTCATCGAACAAGGGCTGTACAACCCGACCATCGTTTTGCCGATGGTCGAACTGATGGAATTGATGGTGTCGCTCGATTTCAATCTCGGGCAGGTCGGCGCCGTCATGGCGACGCGCGGCGCGCGCGCGGCATTGCATCGCTCGCGCGGGTTGCTCGCGCATCGTCAGGTCGCGGCGGTTTCCGCTTGAAGTCGGTCCGCATCGGCCTCATTTCCGACACGCACAACCTCGTGCGGCCCGAGGCGCTGGCGTGGCTCGCCGGTGTCGAGGCGATCGTGCATGCGGGTGACATTTGCAAGCCCGAGGTACTCGACGCACTGGCGCGGATTGCGCCCGTTACCGCCGTGCGCGGCAACAACGACCGCGGTAGCTGGGCCGACGCGCTACCGGCGGCTACGACGGTCGCCTTCGGCGGCATCTCGATCCATGTGGTTCATGACATCGCCGATTTGTCCCTCGATCCGTCGGCGCCCCCGCCGCGCGTCGTCGTGACGGGACATTCGCACAAGCCGTCGGCCGCGACGCGCGACGGTGTGCTTTTCGTCAATCCGGGAAGTGCTGGGCCGCGACGCTTCAAACTGCCCGTGTCGGCGGCCGAACTGATCATCGACCAGGGGCGCGTCCACGTCGAGTTTCACACGTTGGCGACACTTTGAGCGAGACAGCAACCGGGGTGTCGAGGCGGATGTCGCGCCGGCCCTCGTGTTGCGAGTAGCCGGCGGCTGAGGCGAATGCGGGGAACAGCGGGGGCGTTCAGCCTTGCGCCGGCGGCACGTAACCGGACGCTTGATCGGCGCCTTCGCCGAAGAAGAATTTTTCCGTTTGCTTCATCAAATACTGGCGCGCGCGCGGATCGGCCATATTCAGGCGGTTTTCGTTGATGAGCATCGTCTGCTGCTTGAGCCACGTCTGCCAAGCTTCTTTCGAGACCCCTTCATAAATCCGCTTGCCGAGTTCGCCGGGCAGCGGCGGAAAATCGAGTCCTTCGGCTTCCTTGCCGAGTTTGACGCATTGAATCATGCGGGCCATCGTGAATTTCTCCTGTAGTCGATATTGCGGTATTCGGCGCGGCTAGGTCGCTCAAAGCTGCTTCATCAGCACGAGCGATTTGCGCTGCCAGTTATAGAAGCGGCGGCGGTCTTCCGGCAGGTCGTCGACGGTGGCCTTGACGAAGCCGCGCTTGAGGAACCAATGCTCGGTCCGCGTGGTAAGCACGAAAATACGCGTGAGCCCGCGCGCGCGCGCGCGCTGCTCGATTCGCTTGAGCAACCGCTCGCCGTCTCCCGCGCCTTGGGCATCCGGGGCAACCGTGAGGCACGCCATTTCCCCGATTCGTTCTTGCGGGTAAGGGTAGAGTGCCGCGCAGCCGAACAGCACGCCGTCGTGCTCGATGACCGAGAAATGGTCGATATCGCGCTCGATCTGGTGACGCCCGCGCTTGACGAGCGTACCGTCCGATTCGAGCGGCTCGATCAGCGTGAGAATGCCGCCGACGTCGTCGGGCGTGGCCTCGCGCAAGCTTTCGAGGTTCTCGTACGAGATCATCGTGCCGACGCCGTCGTGCAGGAACAGTTCGAGCAGCAAGCTGCCGTCGAGCGAATAGGGAATGATGTGCGCGCGCGGCACGCCGCCCCGGCATGCGCGCACGGCGTGTTTCAAGTAAAACGCGGAGTCGCCCTTGACCTCGCCGCTGTCGAGCAGCTTGTAGGCGTCGTCGAGCGAAAGCTCCTGCGTGAGTTCGCCGGCATCGTTCATGAGGCCCGGCGTCTCGGTCAGGAAGATGATCTTGTCGGCGCGCAGCGCGATCGCCGCCGCGGAGGCGACATCTTCCATCGACAGATTGAAGGCCTCGCCGGTGGGCGAAAAACCGAGCGGCGAGAGCAGGACGAGCTTGCGGCTCGCGAGCGAGTGCTTGATCGACTCGGCGTCCACCTTGCGCACGATGCCCGTATGCTGAAAATCGACGCCGTCGAGGATGCCGACCGGCCGCGCCGTGACGAAATTGCCCGAGACGACGCTGATATGCGCGTGCGCCATCGGCGTGTTCGGCAGCCCCTGGCTGATCGCCGCTTCGATATCGAGCCGCACTTCGCCGGCCGCTTCCTTGGCCGATTCGAGCGCGCGCGCATCGGTGATGCGCATGCCGTGCGAAAACTCCGACTGTACGCCATGCAGATTCATCTGTTCCTCGACCTGCGGGCGCGATCCATGCACGAGCACGATCTGGATCCCCATGGCCTGCAAGAGCGCGATGTCGGACACGAGCGCGCTCAGCAGCCCTTCGTGGACGACTTCGCCGCCGAACCCGACGACGAACGTCTTGTTTCGGAACGCATGAATATAAGGCGCGACCGATCGCATCCAGTCGACGAACTGGGCGTGCGAGACGGCGTCGGATTCGGGCGCCGCGGAACGCGCCGGGGCGCTCTCTGGCATGGGGGCGAGGTCGGTTCGAGAATTCATCCCGGGATTATAATGCGCCCCCATGTCGAACGTATCTAAAAGTCCGGCCGCCGGTGAGGTCCGAGGGCCGCGCGCGCCGCGCAGCGAGAACGGGCGCCCGGCCGCCGCGCAAAGAAAGCCCGATGGCGCGCGCCGCCCCGCCGTCCCGCCCAATCCCGTTCCACCGATCGATTTTCCGCCCGCGCTGCCCGTCTCGGGACGGCGCGAGGAGATCGCGCGCGCGATTCGCGACAATCAGGTCGTGATCGTGTCGGGCGAGACGGGCTCGGGCAAGACCACGCAGCTTCCGAAGATTTGCTTGTCGCTCGGCCGCGGGCTCGGCGCCGGCGGCACAGGGCTCATCGGTCATACGCAGCCGCGCCGGATCGCGGCCTCCGCCACGGGGCGGCGTATCGCCGAGGAACTCGGTACGCCGTTCGGCGAGGTCGTCGGCTATAAGGTTCGGTTCACGGACAACCTGGCGCCCGGCGCATCGGTCAAGCTGATGACCGACGGGATCTTGCTGGCCGAGACGCAGACCGATCCGCTGCTGCGCGCCTATGACACGCTGATCATCGACGAGGCGCACGAGCGCAGTCTGAACATCGACTTTTTGCTCGGTTATCTAAAGCAGATCTTGCCCAAGCGGCCCGATCTGAAACTGATCGTCACGTCGGCCACGATCGATGCCCAGCGCTTTGCGCGTCATTTCGGCACCGAGTCGCGGCCCGCCCCGGTGATCGAGGTCAGCGGGCGTCTGTATCCCGTGGAGATCCGGTATCGGCCCGTCGAGGAACTCAGCGCGGCGGTCAAGTCCGCGCAGGGGACGACGGGGCGCGAGCGGGCCGACCGTCCCGAGCGCGCGAAGAGCGCCCGCGATGCCGACCGCGATCTCATGGAGGCGATCGTCGACGCCGTGGACGAGCTGTGCCGGGAAGGGCCTGGCGACGTGCTCGTGTTTCTGCCCGGCGAACGCGAAATCCGGGAAGCGGCCGAAGCGCTGCGCAAGCACCACCCGCCGCATACCGAAATCCTGCCGTTATTCGCGCGCCTCTCGGCCGAGGAGCAGTCGCGCGTGTTCAAAGCATCGAACGCGCGGCGGCTCGTGCTCGCGACGAACGTCGCCGAAACGTCGCTGACGGTGCCGGGCATTCGCTACGTCGTGGATACCGGGCTCGCGCGCGTGAAGCGATACTCGTACCGCAACAAGGTCGAGCAGTTGCAGGTGGAGTCGATCTCGCAGGCTGCCGCGAATCAGCGCGCGGGGCGGTGCGGCCGCGTGGCCGACGGTGTCTGCATCCGCCTGTTCGACGAAACCGACTTCCAGGCGCGGCCGCGCTTCACCGATCCCGAGATCCTGCGTTCGTCGCTGGCCGCGGTGATTCTGCGGATGAAATCGCTCCATCTGACCGAGATCGAATCGTTCCCGTTTATCGAGCCGCCGCCGGGCCGCGCGATCGCGGACGGCTATCAGCTACTGGCCGAGCTTGGCGCCGTCGACGACGACAATGCGCTCACCCCGCTCGGGCGCGAGCTGGCCCGCTTGCCGCTCGATCCCCGCGTGGGACGCATGATTTTGGCGGCGCGCGAGCAGCAAGCGCTGAGCGAAGTACTGATCATTGCCAGTGCGCTATCGGTGCAAGATCCGCGCGAGCGGCCCGCCGACGCGCAAGAGCAAGCCGACGAAGCGCACCGGCGCTTCGCCGACGAGCGTTCCGAATTCCTGCAGTGGCTGCGTATTTGGAAGTGGTTCGGCGAAGCCGTCGCGCACAAAAAATCGAACCGGCAACTGATCGACGCCTGCCGTGCGCAATTCCTGTCGCACTTGCGATTGCGCGAATGGCGCGACGTCCATTCGCAATTGCTGACCGTCGTGCGCGAGCACGGATGGCGCTTGAACGAGAGCGAGGCGACGTTCGAACAAGTCCATTTGGCGCTGTTGACGGGGTTGCTCGGCAACGTGGGTCTGAAGGCCGACGACGAGCCGCACTATCTCGGCGCGCGCGGGATCAAGTTCTTCCTGTGGCCGGGCTCGACGCTCGTGAAGAAGGCGGGGCGCTGGGTCATGGCCGGGGAGCTCGTCGAAACGAGCCGGCTCTACGCGCGGGCTCTCGCCAAGATCGAGCCCGAATGGATCGAAAAGGTGGCCGGACATCTGCTGAAAAAACAACTGTCCGAGCCGCACTGGGAGAAGCGGGCGGCGCAAGTGACGGCGTTCGAGCGCGCCACGCTGTATGGGCTGCCGGTCTACCACCGGCGCCGGGTGGCGTTCGGCAAGCAGGACCCGGCGCGGGCCCGGGAGCTATTCATCCGCGGCGCGCTCGTCGAGGGCGAGTTCGATACGAAGCTGGCCTTTTTCGCGCATAACCGCAAGCTGTTGCACGACATCGAGCAACTCGAGCACAAATCGCGCAGGCAGGATGTGCTCGTCGACGACGAATTGATCCACGGCTTTTACGATCAAGCGATCCCCGCGGGCATCCACACCGGGGCGGCGTTCGAACGCTGGTACCGCGACGAAGTGAAAAAGAGCGGACAGCCCGAGGACAAGCTGCGTCTGCTCTATTTGTCGCGCGACGACCTCATGCGTCACGAGGCGGCGGGCGTCACGACCGATCTGTTCCCTAAACGGATGGCGATGGCGGGCAGCGAAATGGGGCTCGGGTACCACTTCGAGCCCGGTTCGCCGCGCGATGGCGTGACGTTGACGGTGCCGCTGTACGCCCTCAATCAGATCGATCCGCGCCGCGCGGAATGGCTCGTACCGGGCATGCTCAAGGAGAAGGTGCAGCTACTGCTCAAGTCGCTGCCGCAGAAGCTGCGCCGTCATTGCGTGCCGTTGCCCGAATACGCGGCCGCGTTCGCCGCGCGCCGAGAGCCACTCTTCGGTCAGGGCGGGCTGGTCGAGGCGCTGATCGCGGACGTGCGCGAGCAAACGCAGGTCGCCTTGAAATCGACCGATTTCAAGCTCGAAACGCTGCCCGCGCACTTGTTCATGAACTTCAAGGTCGTGGACGAGCACGGCCGTCAGTTGGCGATGGGCCGAAACCTGGCGCAATTGCGCTCGGAATTGGGCGCGGACGCACAGCGGCACTTCCAGAAGCTTGCCGCGGGCGTTGCGCTGGCCGGCGCGGGCGCGGCGCGCTCCGCTCAGGACGGCGCGGCTGCGCCGAGCCCGGCGCGAGTGGGGGCCGCCGGCCGCGAGGAAAAGGGCGCCGCCCCGAACGAAGCGCCGGCTGAGCAGGCTGCCACGGCACTCTACGACAATTTGACGACCTGGAATTTCGGCAAACTGCCGGAGCTGCTCGAGATTCGGCGCGGCGGACAAACGCTGTTCGGCTACCCGGCGCTCGTCGATCGTACGACGCACTGCGACGTGGAAGTGTTCGATTCGCCCGAGCAAGCGGCGCGCATTCATCGCGCGGGGCTGCGGCGCTTGTTCGCGCTGCAACTGCGCGAACCGATCAAGTACTTGGAGAAGAACCTGCCCGGCTTGCGCGAAATGGCGATGCAGTTCATGCCGCTCGGTACCCAAGAGGCGCTGCGCGACCAGTTGATCGAGACGTCGCTCGAGCGCGCGTGTCTGCAAGATCCTCTACCCACCGACGACGCGAGTTTCCACGCCCGTCGCGACGAAGGCAAGGGCAGGCTCTCGTTGCTCGCCCAGGAAATCGCCCGGCTGGCCGGTCAAATCCTGACGGAGTACGCCACCGTCACGAAAAAGCTCGCGCAGGCCAAGCCGTTCGCGCAGGCTTACGCGGACATGCAGCAGCAACTCCAAGCGTTGATCGGCAAGCGTTTCATCGTCGATACCCCCTACGCGCAGCTCGTGCATTTTCCGCGCTATCTGAAGGCGATCGCGCAGCGCATCGACAAACTCAAGGCCGATCCGGCGCGCGATGCGCGCTCGTTCGCCGAGATGCAGCCGCTTTTGGTGCAGTATCAGCGCGCGCAATCGGCGCGCGGCGGGGTGCTCGATGCGCGGCTGGCCGAATTTCGTTGGCTGCTCGAAGAATTGCGCGTTTCGCTCTTCGCGCAGGAACTGCGCACGCCGATGCCGGTCTCCGTCAAGCGCCTGCACAAAGTGTGGGAGTCGATGCAGCGATAAGCGGGTAGGGCGGCGCGATGGCGCCCTATATCGATCGCGCCGCTGCAATCTAATATGCCGATGTTTTTTAGACGCCCGTCAACCGCGCCTGCCCGCAAACGTTTTATGATGGCAGCGGTTTTTTCGAACGAGTTCTCATGCTTACCTCATTTTTTTCCCGCGCCCGCCACGCCGCTCGCTTGGCCGGCGCGTTTGCGGCCGCCTGCTTGATGGCGGCGGCCTCTCCCGCCGCACGCGCGAACGACGTCGTGATCCTCAATTCGGGCGAGGCCACGCTCTCGCTGATCGACCAAGCGACGCAGCAAGTGCTCGGCGGCAAGATCCCGACTGGCAAGGAGCCGCACCACTTGATGCTGGCCCCCGGCGGACGCTCGCTGATCGTGGCCGATTCGGTTTCGAACGATCTGATGTTCGTCGATCCGAAAACGGGCAAGCTGCAAAAGCGCCTCGAAAACATCGAAGATCCGTATCAACTCGGTTTTTCGCCGGATGGCAAATGGTTCGTGACGACGGGGCTGCGCCTCGATCGTCTCGACATCTATTCGTACGATGCGAAGACGGACACGCCGACGCTCGTGAAACGCTTGCCGCTCGCGACGATGCCGAGCCACATGGCGTTTACGAAGGACAGCAAGACCGTGTTCGTCACGCTGCAGGTCTCGGGGCAGGTCGCGGCCGTCGATCTCGCGACGCAGACGGTCAAATGGAAGATGAACGTCGGCGACACGCCGGCGGGCCTATGGCTCACGCCGGGTGAGAATTACCTGCTCGTGGGCATGACCGGCGAGGACGACGTCGCAGTCGTCGATTGGCGCAAGCAAAGCATCGTGAAACGGATTCAAACGGGCAAGGGCGCGCATAACTTCCGCTCGCTCGACGACGGCGTGCACGTGGCCGTGTCCAATCGCGTGGCCAGCACGATCAGCATCATCGACGAGAACACGCTGACGAACGTCGGCGACATCACGGGCCTGCTGCCCGGTCCCGACGATATGGAACTGAGCGCCGACAAGCGTTATATGTGGGTAACGTTCCGCTTCGCCAAACATGTCGGCATCATCGACATGGCGTCGCGCAAGCTCATCAAGACGATCGCGGTGGGCCGTTCGCCGCACGGCATCTTCTTTTACGACCGCGCGCCGGTGACGGCACCGAACGGCGCTTAAGCGGGCGCCGCGACCTATGCTGCATTGGATCGTTGCGTCGCTCGACGCACTCGTCTCGTCGCTGCAGACCTGGCTTTACGTCGATGCCGTCCAGCCGCTGCTGTTCAAGTTCGGCTGGATGGACTACGACGAGGATACTTACGACGCGCTCTATCCCGTGCTCGTCGGCTTGCTCACGATCGTCGCGATGTACCTGCTGCTGCGCCCGCTCGAGGCCCTGCGGCCGGTCGAGCGATGGAGCGACCGCAAGGCGGTGCGCGTCGACGTGTTCTACACGTGGATTTCGAAGCTCGGGCTGTTCAATCTGTTTTTCTTCGTCGCGTTCCAGCCGATCTTCGATAAGACGCAGGTCTGGCTGCGCTATCACGGCATCGCGAATATCAATCTCGACACGCTTTGGCCCGGCGTGACCTCTCAGCCGCTCATTGCGTTCGCGATCTATCTAGTCGTGCTCGATTTCGCCGGCTATTGGTACCACCGGTGGCAACATCGATTCGGCGTGTGGTGGGAGTTGCATGCCGTTCATCACAGTCAGCGGCAAATGTCGCTATGGTGCGACGATCGCAATCACTTGCTCGACGACGTGCTGCAAGCCGCTTTTTTCGCCGCGATCGCGCTCGCGATCGGCATCGCGCCGACGCAATTCGTCGTGCTGACGGCGGTCACGAACTTCGCTCAAAGCGTGCAGCATGCCAATGCGCGGTTGCCGTTCGGGCCGGTGCTGGAGCGGTTGATCGTCAGTCCCACGTTCCATCGCCGGCACCACGCGGTCGGCTACGGGCACGAGGGCACGGCGTACGGGTGCAACTTCGGCGTGCTGTTTCCGTGGTGGGATATGCTGTTCAAGACGGCATCGTGGAATCGGACGCTCGAACCGACCGGCATCCGTCAGCAATATGAGGGTGAATCGTATGGAGAGGGGTTCGTCGCACAGCATTGGCTCGCACTCGTGCGTATCGCGCGGCGGCTCGGGTGGCGCCGCGGCGGCGGCGGAGGGCCGGCCGCGGCTTGACGGGGCCCGCGCATGAGCGCTTTTTTGCGATCGCTCGGAAAGGCCACGGCTAGCGTGCTTCATCCGCGCATGCTTTGGCTGACATTTATGCCTTTCGTCGTCGCGGCGTTGGGGTGGGGCGTGTTCTTCTGGTTTTCGTGGCAGCCGCTCGTCGGCACCGCGCGTGCGTGGCTCGCCGATTCATGGTTCGGCGCTACGCTCGACCATGCCTTCGATTGGGTCGGGTTGAGCTCGCTGCATGCCGCGCTCGCGCCGTTTCTCGTCGTCGTGCTGTCCATTCCGCTGATCGTCACGACTGTCTTGCTGTTGATCGCGACGATCTCGATGCCGCTCGTCGTGCGGCATCTTTCGCAGCGCCGGTTCGCGGATCTCGAGCAACGCCGCGGCGGGACATGGTACGGCTCGCTCGTGCATTCGCTCGTGACGACGATCGTTTGCCTCGTGCTGTTCGTCGTGACGCTGCCGCTCTGGCTTTTTCCGCCGCTGTTTGCCGTCATTCCGCCGCTGCTTTGGGGTTGGCTGACCTACCGCGTCATGACCTATGACGCCCTGGCCCTGCATGCGAGCAGCGAGGAGCGGCGCGCGCTCATCCGGCGCCACCGCGGCCCCTTGTTCGCGATCGGCGTCGCGACCGGGCTGATGGGTACCGTGCCTACGTTGATATGGGCCTGGTCCGTCTGGCTCGTCGTACTGTTTCCGGTGATCACTGCCGCCACGATTTGGATCTATGCGTTTATCCTCGTGTTTTCGGCGCTTTGGTTCGGCCACTATTGTCTCGACGCGTTGCGGCGTCTGCGTGCCGACGAGGCGCTTCCATCCATGTGAGGGCGGTCTATGGCATTCGGGGTGATCATTATCGGGGATGAGATTCTTTCGGGGCGGCGCGTCGACAAGCACCTGCCGAAAGTCATCGAATTGCTCAATGCGCGCGGCCTCGCGCTGGCTTGGGCCGAATACGTCGGCGACGATCCCGAGCGCATCACGGCCACGCTAAAGCGCACCTTCGCGTCCGGCGACATCGTATTCTCGACCGGCGGGATCGGCGCCACGCCCGACGACCATACGCGTCAGTGCGCGGCTCAAGCGCTGGGCACGCCGCTCGAGCTTCATCCCGAAGCGGCCGAATTGATCCGGGCTCGGATTCGCGAAATGCATGCCGCCTCGAGCGGATCCAATGCGCCGGAGCCGATCGACTTCGAGGCGCCGGAGAACCTTCATCGTTTGAACATGGGCGTGTTCCCACGCGGCGCGGCGATCATTCCGAACGGCTATAACAAGATTCCGGGGTTCTCGGTCGGCGATCATCACTTCGTACCAGGCTTTCCCGTCATGGCGTGGCCGATGATCGAATGGGTACTCGACACGAAATACGCGCATCTGCATCATGCGGTGGCGCATGCCGAGCGCTCGCTCTATGTCTTCGAGCTGATGGAGTCGACGCTTACGCCGCTCATGGAAAAAATCGAGGCCGACTTCCCGGGCGTGCGCGTCTTCAGTCTGCCGAGCGTCGGCGATACGGAGCGCGGCGGCGTTTTCGTGCGGCGGCACATCGACCTGGGCGTCAAGGGCGAGCCGGAGGCGGTCGCCGCCGCGTTCGTCAAGCTGAGGGAAGGCGTGCATCTGCTCGGCGGCGACATCGTCGAGCCGGAAGCGGGCTGATTCTGCACGGGACGCTCATTCGAGGCGCCCCTTTGCCCTTCCATCTAGCCCGTCGTCCCAAACCGTTCGTTTTCTCGGCCTAACGGGCTATTTGCCCGGAAATCGGTCCGAGACCACTTCTCACTCCCGCTTCTGGTCTCCGGTCGCTGTACGCCGCGGGCGACCGCGTACGGGCACGGGAGTTACGCCCCGATCCACGGCAATCCGCGGAAGCACCACCCCGTGACGGTCTTGCGGTGGCCGTTGCCGTCCTTGTCGCCTTCGAACCCTTCCAAAAGATCGTAGGCGCCTTGGTAGCCGGCTTGGGCCGCCGCCGCGGCCGCCAGTTTCGACCGTGCCGCGCTACGGCACAGGAACAGCACCGGCGTGTCGGTCGAAGGCACTGCCTGCTTCAATTGATCGAGGAACTCGGCATTGGGCACCCCGCCCGGATAGCGCGTCCATTCGATGTGCACATACTGGCCGTCCCCGACGAGCGGGCGGCCCACCCAGTCGAGTTCCGCGCGCGTGCGGACATCGACGAGACGGGCGCGAGAATCCAATTGCAACAGCTCGAAGGCTTCGCCGGGCGTCACGGCGCCGGCATAGGGCAATTGGTGCTCGGCGCGGCGCGCGCCTGCCTGCTTGAAGATTTGGTCTAGCGAACTCATGGCCCATCGTCTCCTTATTCTGAAACGAACATTCTAGCCCTCCTGGCCGGCAACCGCGTTCCAAACGACGACGCACTTCGATGTTCGACCAAACGCCCGAATTCGGTGCTTTTTTCGCTTGCATGCACCACAATGGGTGTTCCGGCCAGCCGCTTGCACTGAATTGGCACTCAAATGGTGCATCCGGAGGCCGCATCGCGGCGCGCTCCGTTCAGTACGGTGCGTAACCGGTTCCGGCGCGGGGCGCGGCCAGACAAGGCAGCCCCCGATATGCGGAACACTCCGTATTCCGCTTGGCACGGAAGCTGCTCTTACCCGCGGCGATCGCTTGCAAGACCAGCTTCGGCGTCCGAACCGAAGTGAAGAAAGCGAAGAACCGCCGAACCTATCAATGGAGAAGAGGATATGAGTAAATCCGTGGCCGACGTCATGCAGCTCGTGAAGGACGAGGACGTCAAGTTTGTCGACTTTCGCTTCACCGATACGCGCGGCAAGGAGCAGCACGTCTCGGTGCCGCTGTCGGCGTTCGACGAAGACAAGTTCGAGAGCGGCCATGCGTTCGACGGTTCCTCGATTGCCGGCTGGAAGGGTATCGAAGCCTCGGACATGCTGCTCATGCCTGATCCCAACACGGCCTTCATCGATCCGTTCTATGAAGAGCCGACGCTCGTGATGAGCTGCGACGTCGTCGAACCGGCGGACGGCAAGGGCTATGAACGCGATCCGCGCTCGCTCGCCAAGCGCGCGGAAGCCTACCTGAAGAGCACGGGCCTGGGCGACACGGCCTTCTTCGGTCCGGAACCCGAGTTCTTCATTTTCGACTCGGTTCAGTGGAACACGGACATGTCGGGCTGCTTCGTGAAGATCGGTTCCGAAGAAGCGCCGTGGTCGTCGAGCAAGGAATTCGAAGGCGGCAACACAGGTCACCGTCCGGGCACGAAGGGCGGCTACTTCCCGGTCGCCCCGGTGGATACGTTCCAAGACATGCGCTCGGAAATGTGTCTGCTGCTCGAACAGATCGGCATTCCGGTCGAAGTGCATCACCACGAAGTGGCGGGCCAAGGTCAAAACGAAATCGGCACGAAGTTCTCGACCCTCGTGCAACGCGCCGACTGGACGCAGCAACTGAAGTACATCGTTCATAACGTCGCGCACACGTACGGCAAGACGGCGACGTTCATGCCGAAGCCCGTCGTCGGCGACAACGGCTCGGGCATGCACGTTCACCAGTCGATCTGGAAGGACGGCCAGAACCTGTTCGCGGGCAACGGCTACGCGGGCCTGTCCGAATTCGCGTTGTTCTACATCGGCGGCATCATCAAGCACGCTCGCGCGCTGAACGCCATCACGAACCCGACGACGAACTCGTACAAGCGTCTCGTGCCGCACTTCGAAGCACCGGTCAAGCTCGCTTACTCGGCGCGCAACCGTTCGGCCTCGATCCGTATTCCGCACGTGAGCAATCCGAAGGGCCGCCGTATCGAAACGCGCTTCCCGGATCCGATGGCCAACCCGTACCTGTGCTTCTCGGCGCTGATGATGGCCGGTTTGGACGGCGTGCAGAACAAGATCCATCCGGGCGAAGCCGCCGACAAGAACCTGTACGATCTGCCGCCCGAAGAGGACGCGAAGATCCCGACGGTTTGCGCGGGCCTGGACCAAGCGCTGGACGCGCTCGACAAGGATCGCGAGTTCTTGACGCGCGGCGGTGTGTTCACCGACGGCATGCTCGACGCCTACCTCGAACTGAAAGAAGGCGAGCTGCAACGCCTGCGTATGACGACGCACCCGATCGAGTTCGAGATGTACTACTCGCTGTAAGCGGCGCGATGCGCTTCGTCCTTTGTCGTCGGCGAAGCGCTCGTGAAGCGGGGGTTCGTTCACGGATGGAACGTTGCGACGAGAACGCACCCCGATCGGTCTCGAAGGGACGGCGGTGCCGTCCCTTTTTCGTTCGTTGAGTCGACGATGGTGCTTAGGAATTTGATGAAAGCGAAAACGGGCCAGGCCGAGCCGCTATCCAACGATAAGGCGCTCGCGCAGTCGGGCCTGCTGCCGGGGCTGGAGGCATTGCCCACGGTCGCGTTCGTGCTCGAAAAGCGCACGTTGCGCGTCGCATTCGCGAATCCCTCCGCCGAGTCGATGCTGGATCTATCGCGCCGGCAGCTCATGCAAATGTCGTGGCCCGAGTTGTTCGCGAACGGCGAGGAACTCGTCGTGACGATCGCCGCGATCGCCGAACATCGCTTTCACGCGACGCACCTGGATGCCGTGCTCGAGCGTCCGGGGCGGGAGCCGCTGCACGTCCACGTCGTCGTCGGCTTTCTCGAAAGCGCGCCCGATTACGTACTGCTCGAGTTGTTCGAGAACGAGCGGCATTTGCGTACGGATCGGGAAGAGCGCATTCACGACCTGTCGGTCGCCAACAAGCAATTGATCCGTAATCTCGCGCACGAGATCAAAAACCCGTTAGGCGGCATTCGCGGCGCCGCGCAACTGCTCGAGTTCGAACTGGGCGTGCGCGAAAGACAGGAGCTGCGCGAATACACGCAGGTGATCGTCAAGGAATCGGATCGTCTGCAGACACTCGTCGATCGCTTGCTCGAGCCGCACCGTCATCCGCACGTGGTGGGCGACGTCAACGTTCACGAAGTGTGCGAGCGCGTGCGGGCCGTGATCCTCGCGGAATTCCCGCGCGGCTTGACGATCGAGCGCGACTACGACGTCAGCGTGCCCGACTTGCGCGGCGATAAGGAGCAATTGATTCAAGCGCTGCTCAATATCGTGCGCAATGCGGCGCAGGCGCTGCGCGAACGAATCGGGCAGGGCGATGCGCGTATTGCATTGCGCACGCGGGTCGCGCGCAAGGTGACGATCTCCAAGCGCCTGTTCAAATTGGCATTGGACTTGCGAGTGATCGACAACGGGCCCGGGATTCCCGAGGAAATCCGCGATCGTATTTTTTATCCACTGGTGTCCGGCCGCGAAGACGGCAGCGGCCTCGGTTTGACGCTCGCACAGACGTTCGTGCAGCAGCACGACGGTTTGATCGAGGTCGAGAGCCGCCCCGGACACACCGAGTTTCAGATTTTGTTGCCGCTCGTCAATTGATAAGACCCACTCCATGAAGCCGATCTGGATAGTAGACGACGACCAATCGATCCGTTGGGTGCTCGAGAAAGCGCTGGCCCGCGAGAACTTCCCGACGCGCAGCTTTGCCAACGTGCGCGAGGCGCTTGCCGCGCTCGAGCATGAAAGCCCTCAAGTGCTCGTCTCCGATATCAGAATGCCGGGCGCCTCGGGCCTCGAGTTGCTGCAGGCAATTCGCGAACGGTTGCCCGACCTGCCCGTGATCATCATGACGGCGTATTCCGATCTCGACAGCGCCGTAGCCGCGTTTCAAGGCGGGGCGTTCGAATATCTGGCGAAGCCTTTCGACGTCGATAAGGCCGTGGAATTGATACACCGCGCCGTCGACGAAAGTCTGCGCGGTTCGCAAGCCGGCGAGGCGGTGCTCGCCGACGCGCCCGAGATGCTCGGGCAAGCGCCGGCCATGCAGGATATGTTCCGTGCGATCGGACGACTCTCGCATTCGGCCGCGACGGTCTTGATCACCGGCGAATCTGGCACGGGCAAGGAACTGGTCGCGCGTGCGCTGCACCGTCATAGCCCCCGTGCGAACGGTCCGTTCATCGCGCTGAACACCGCCGCGATCCCGAAGGATCTGTTGGAGTCCGAACTCTTCGGCCATGAGCGCGGGGCGTTCACCGGTGCGCAGGCGATGCGCCAAGGGCGTTTCGAGCAAGCCGAAAGCGGCACGCTTTTTCTCGATGAAATCGGCGATATGCCGTTCGATTTGCAAACGCGATTGCTGCGCGTGTTGTCGGACGGGCAGTTCTATCGTGTCGGCGGACATAGCCCGTTGCGCGCGAATGTGCGCGTGATCGCGGCCACGCACCAAAACCTCGAATCGCGCGTGCGGCAGGGGTTGTTCCGCGAGGACTTGTATCACCGCTTGAACGTGATCCGGCTGCGGTTGCCGCCGCTGCGCGAACGCCGCGAGGATATCCCGTTGCTCACGCGGCATTTTCTGCAAAAGAGCGCGCGCGATCTCGGCGTCGAACCCAAGCGCGTGTCGGATGCCGCGCTTGCCTATCTCGCGACGTTACCGTTTCCGGGCAATGTCCGTCAGCTCGAAAATCTGGCCAACTGGCTGACCGTCATGGCGCCCGCGCAGACGATCGAGATCAAAGATCTGCCGCCCGATCTCGTATCGGGCAGCACGCCCGAGACCGCTGCCGAGATCATTGCGAGCCCCGCGGCCACGGCTGTCACGGCGGGCACCCCCCTGCCGGTGGATGGTGAGCGTAACGGCGCGGCCTCGATCGTCCCGGCCTCCCTCGCGGGCGTGGCCACCGGCTTGCCCGTAAGCGTGTGGGAGAGTGGCTTGCGCGCGGAAGTGGCGCGTATGCTGCGCGAGAATACCGTGGATGTCATGGACGAACTCGCGCGCCGCTTCGAGGCGGCCGTGATCCGAGAAGCGCTCGACTTCACGCGCGGCCGCAAGGTCGAGGCGGCCGAGCGGCTCGGCATCGGGCGCAACACGATTACGCGCAAGATCCAGGAATTGCATCTCGAGTCGTGATGCGCGCCGAGCGCTGGCGCTAGGACGAAGACGAGGCCGGCGGCTCGCTGCGAGCGCCGGCCATTCTTATTGCGGCGTCGCCGCTTGCCGCGTTAGGCGAGCTGCGCGACGACCGGCGCGTGGTCGGACGGTTGATCCCATTTGCGTGGCGTCTTATCGACCTCGCACAGGGTGCACGCTTGCGCGAGGGCGGGCGAGAGCAGGATGTGATCGATCCTCAACCCGGCATTGCGGCGGAAGGCCAGCATGCGATAGTCCCACCAGGTGAAGGTTTTCTCGGGCTGTTCGAATTGGCGGAACGCGTCGACGAAACCCAATTCGATCAGTTTGACGAACGCCGCGCGTTCCTCGGGCGAGACCAGATTCTGGCCTTCCCAGGCTTTCGGATCGTGAACGTCGCGATCTTCGGGTGCGATGTTGTAATCGCCGAGCAACGCGAGCCTCGGGTGACGATGCAGTTCGTCTTGCAGCCATTGTCCGAGCGCGTCGAGCCAGCGCAGCTTGTAGGCGAACTTTTCCGTACCCGGCGCCTGGCCGTTCGGGAAGTAGGCCGATACGATACGCGCACCGCCTACGGTCAAGGCGATCACGCGTTGTTGCTCGTCGTCGAACCCGGGAATGTTGCGCACGATATCGGCTTCGTCGACTTCGATGCCGTCGCGTACGAGGATCGCGACGCCGTTATAGGTCTTTTGTCCCGCGAACCAGCTTCGGTAGCCCTTTTCGGCCAGCTCCGCGCGGGGGAATTTTTCGTCGGGCAGTTTCAATTCCTGCAGGCATAGCACGTCCGCGTGGCTCAGTTCGAGCCAGTCGATGACGTGCTGCTGCCGGACCTTGAGGGAATTGACGTTCCAGGTGGCGATTTTCATGGTTTGGATGGGTGTGTGCGAAAGAGTGCGGCGCGGTTCGGTTCTTGTCGGATGCGATCTTATCGCACTGGCTCGGTGGGCTCGGGATCGCACGCGCAGTCGAGGGAACGATCATCGACGGTATTGTTTGACGCCGCGATGAAAGTCCCATATAATTTATTTCTCTGACGCGGGGTGGAGCAGTCTGGCAGCTCGTCGGGCTCATAACCCGAAGGTCGTAGGTTCAAATCCTACCCCCGCAACCAAATACGAAAACCCGTCCCCTGTGGCGGGTTTTTGCTTTTCGGTGCCGATGTGATCAGTTGCAGGCAGTGAGTCGCAACTCAGCCGAGAATTGCCGCCACAGTAGCAGGCTCGCGGCGAAAAATCCGATGCATAGGCCGAGCCATACGCCTTGTGCACGCCAATCGATCCAGTACCCGAAAATGGCCATCGCCGGCACGCCGATCAACCAATAGCCGATAAAGGTACTGGTGAGTCCCGCTCGCGTGTTTCCGAGGCCCCGTAGCAATCCCACGCAAATGTTCTGAGAGCCCTTCAGGAATTGGTGGGCGACCGCGAACCATAAAAGCGCGGTCGCGGTGGCGAATAAAGCAGGATTGGCATGCGCTCCGAGAAACGGCCGCAGCACGGCGCGCGGTATCAAAATGTAAACCAAGCCGATGACGGCCATGATGCCGAAGCTGATCGCCAGCGTCTGTTTGGCGATCGCACCGATATCTTGCTGTTGCCCCGTGCCGACTGTCCGGCTCACTAAGATCGAAGAGCCGTGCGAAAGTCCGATGTTCAGTTGATAAACGATATAGGCGAGTTGGTTCACGATATTCGATGCCGCTAGCGCTATCGGCCCGAACGTGCCGACGAAGACGGTTGCGATCGAGGTAAGGGCGGCCTCCGAGCCATAGGTCAGCGCAATGGGGACGCCCATCGAAGCCATCCGCTTTATCGTCGCCGCTTGCGCGCGCCAACCATCGAGGGCCAGCAAGGCGCGCAGGTCCGGGTCTGCCCGCACGATCCTCAGATAGACGAGCAAACTCCAAGTTTGAACGAGCGTAGTGGACAGACCGATGCCGGCAGCGCCGAGCCGTGGCATACCGAGCCAACCGTAGATGAAGGTGGCGTTCAATATCGCGTTGACGGCGATGGACAACACCGTGATCGTCAACAGAGAACCCGCTCGACGCATGCCGATCGAGAATTGACGCAATACGTTGAGCCACAGCATCGGTATCAGTCCAGGCGCAAGCATCGACATCACCGGTCTTGCCACCGCGCGTATCGAAGCGTCTTGCCCCAGCCACTCGAGCGACCGGCCTAGGCACACGAGGAGCAGACCCGCACCGACGGCGATGCCTGTTGCAAGCAGCATGGATGCGCGCATCAAACCGCGTATCTCATGACAGGCTAGGGCGTCGATCGATCGGGTGCCGGTCCTTTTCTCGCTTTGACCGACGGCAGTCGCGATCAAGTTGCCCGTGGCGGTCACCATACCGACGCACATGGTTCGCAACTGATTGTAAAGAAGGAGTGCGAGACCGCCGCCTGCGATCGCCTTGATACTGATGAAGCCCATCATCAGCAGATCGGTGCTGGTCAGCGCAACCTGCGCGAACTGAATGCCCGCGATCGGAGCGGCGAGTTTCGCAATGTCGCGGTAGCGTTGAAGTTTGGCATTCATCGCCGTTTACGCTGGTTCGGGAATCGAGGTATCGGCTGCGAGCGCTATGGACGCTCGGTACGCATCGAAAAGGCGGTGCAACCGTTCGTGCGCGGCTTCATCGAGCAGCTTTCGCTCGCGCAGCCACTCGTCGTTGAATACGCTATCGAGGTATTTTTCGCCCGCATCGCAAACTAAGACGACCATCGTGCTGTTCGGCTCGACCAACGCCAAGCGCCTGAGGCCGATATGAACCGCCGCGCCGGACGTGCCTCCGATCAGCAATCCCGTCCGCTTGGCGACGACGCGGGCGGCCGTGAAAGCGTCGACGTCGCCAACGGTGAGTCCCTCGTCGATCAACGCGTGATCGACGTTGGGCCCGACCGGGAATCCCGCGGGCGCGCCGGCGCCGGTCTGCCAGTAGTTGCCGGGGGGGCCCCCAAAGATGATCGAACCAATCGGTTCCACACCTATCGTGGTCACCTGCGAGCCAAGGCGCCTGAGTTCCTTGGTCGTGCCGCAGAGCGTCCCGCCGGTTCCGACGGCGCCCACCAAATAATCGATATCGTTCCCGAGATCGCGTAGCAATTCGGCTGCGAGGTCGGCGTAGCCACCGTTGTTGTTCGGATTGTGGTGCTGGTCCGGCCAAAACGCACCGGTTGTCTTGGCGATCTCTTCCGCCAACTTTCTCCGTGCGATCGTGCTAGGTTTGCCGCCCGGGTTATCGACAAAAACGAGGTTCACGCCCATGGCTTGCATGGCGCGCAGCTTGTCGCGCGCGGCGTGATTGTCGACGATGGCGGTGAAGCGATAGCCGCGCTCGATGGCGACCAAGGCGAGCCCCATGCCGGTGTTTCCCGAGGTCGGCTCGACGATATGTCCGCCGGGCTTTAACTTTCCTTCGCGCTCGGCCGCCAAAACCATTTCGCGCGCCATCCTGACCTTGCAGGACCCGGTCGGGTTGAATTGTTCGAGTTTCAGCAGCAGCCGGCTGCCGGATCCGGTGCGAGCCAACTCGAAAAGAGGCGTGTCGCCGATCAACTGGCTGACCACTTGCGCAATGCAAGCGGGCGAGGCACTCATACGTGCGTTCATCTATCGGGTCTCCAAACGAAACGGCCGTCCTGCTCGGTCACGACGATTTTCGGGGGCAGCGCCAGTTGGTGGAATTCGCTTTCGTTCTTGTCCATCTGATAGCCGGCGGTATTGGGATAGACGATCAAATCGCCGTAGCGCGGTGCGGCAGGGAACATGACCTTGCGCCAGGTCAGCATGTCGTACTCCATGCAGCTCGAGCCGCCGATCGCCGCATGCACCGCGCGCTGCGCTCTCGGGGGGCCGCGCTGTACGAGAATGGGACTAGGCAGGTATTCGCTGCCTTTCCATTGCTCGGAGAGGCTCATACTGATCCCGGCGACGGTCACGATTCCATGCTCGGCATGATGCTTGTATCCCTGAACCGGAAAGACGGTCATCCCGGCCCCGTCGACGAGCGCTCGGCCCGGTTCCAAGTACAGCGTAATGCCGGCCGCGGCGAGCTCCGACGCTAGCGTTCCCATTGCGGTGCGCGTCCGCAGGATGGCATCGAGCATAGCCGCTCCTGTCGGATGCTGGTGATAGGGATAAAAGTGAGTGAAGCGTTTGCCGGCATGGAATCGATCGGGGGTGATCGCTTGGTTGAACCGACGCCAATCTTCTTCTTCGACGTAGCTGCACGCGAATCCGCCGCCGATGGAGATTGCCGTACAAGGAAAACCAAGCGCGCGCGCTTCCAGGCATCGAGCAATGAGCGTCGATGCGTGCTTGGCGCGCGGATCGACCGCATACCCGTCCAGATGAAAAGAAAATCCATCCAGCACGATATTAGGACGCGCCGTTGCGCAGCGCGCCACCGCGGCCGTTAGATCGTTAGCATCGAGGCCGAAGCGGCTGTCCGCGTTGGTCGGCGCGAGCACACGCAACAAGACGCGCAGCGGCTGCGTCTGTTTGGCGATGGCGATCGCGCGCTCGAGCTCGTCCAATGCATCGATGGCGACTGTCGTGCCGTGGCGGCTCGCTAACCAGAGCAGATCGTCGTTCTTGGCTGCACCCGTCACTCCGATGCGTTCGCCGCGTATGCCGTTCGCCAACGCATGGACGAGCTCTGGGACGCTTGCGACATCCACGGAGCCATCGTGCATGGCCGCGGCACGTAGCCATGCTCCCGCTTTGTTGGCCTTTTTACCGTAATAGACTTGACCGTTCACGTGCCGCGCTTGGAGCACACGTTGAAAGCTCAAGAGATTTTCAGCGAAGCTTGTGGGATGAATCAGGTGAAACGGTCCGTCGATCGTACGGCCTATCTGATCGAGCAAGCCGATGTCTTGTCTGACCGAAATGGCCCAAGCCCGTTCACGTGCGCGCATCGAGCCGGTATCTAACGCCATAGCTCGATCCGCTTACCGCGGCCGGCGGCAATGGCCCGGGTGGCGAACGCATGCGCGACGGCAATATCCGTGATCACCATCCCGCTGCTGAACGCAAATACGCGATCGTCTTGAGAGCGTCGCCCCTGCTTGCGCCCCCCGACGATCTCGGGTAGTTCGGCGTCGACTTTCACATGCTCGCTCGAACCCATGAGCCGCTTGCCGGTGACCCCCATCTGACTTGCGCTCGTCGCGATCGTATAGTCGGCCTCGGCGAGCGCGCCATCCGCGACCCCCTTGCTCGCAACGGAAATCAGTAAGCTGCCCGGCTGTAACCACTTTGTCTGCACTTTCGGATGGGCGGCGCGTCCCGACGCGACGACGACGATATCGGCCTGCGCTACGGCTTGGGGAACGTCGTTGACGAGTTCAATCTGCCGATCCGGAAAATGACGCGCGAACGTCGACAGGCTCGCGGCGATGCCGTCGGGATGGGTGCCGAACAACTGCAATTTTTCGAGTGATGGAAGAGCGCTCACCAGGTAGGGCAGGGTATTCAGTCCCTGTGCCCCGGTGCCGATCATCAGCGCCGAGCGCGGATCGTCCTTGGCGCAATGCTTGGCAATGACCGCCGTCGTCGCCGGTGTGCGCGAGGCGCCGATCCTATGGCAATCCATGAAGGCGAAAGGCAGGCCGGTAATGTCGTCATATAGGCTGATGGTCGTGTAGTACTTGTCGGCACTCTCGGTTCCTTGTCGATATGAAGTCTTGAATCCCAACTGTTCCAGCGAGCCGTCGTATCCCAGCATCGAGTATGAGACGGCGTCGCGTTGCTCGTTGGGCAACGACATCATGAGTTTGGTCGGGCATCGAGACTTGCCGTTTGCATAAGAGAGGTACGCGTCCTCGACCAATGCGATCACGTCTGCCGGAGCCAATTCGACGCCGGCCAAATCGGTACGGGTAAGGACGTGAATCGCGGGTGTGGATAAATAAGAAAGCGTCATGGTTGCTGCTTCCTGGGCGGATTCGGTGTCACTGTGTTTTAGCACCGATCTTACGAATCGCTATGCGCTTGCCGCGTGTACGGATCGATATTCTTAATATGTGCTTGGGGTCGGGGACAGAGGTTCATCACCAGCGCTCCTCGAGCATCTGCGGCTGTCTGGGCGTGACCGCAGCGCCTCTTTTCTCTTCAACCCTCTTTGTTTTTTACCGCTCGTGTCTTAAGGCATTGCCGCCAAACGCCGATAAGCAGGCTGCGGTCCATGAGGCGCCACGTCGCGCCGGTCCTGGTGAGCCTGTGCGCTGAGCTTTGTCCGTCCGAAGGAATCGACCCCATTCGTATTCGGGCGCACGCGCAAATGTTGTCGCAGGCCGATTTTAGGTAGTTAGGACAACTGATTTATTGTCGAACGAACGGCGGCTGAGCTCGCCCGTCGCATGACAGGAGCGCCCCGACGCGTTCTCGATCTTTGTTCCGTATGTCGCGCGGTGGATGCCGTGCGGAGAGTTCCAAGGAAGTATTGGCATGAAATGGTTTTACAACTTGAAGATCGCTCGGCGTCTGTTGATCCTCAATCTAGTGGCGGCGTTGGCTTTGGCGGCGGTGACGGGTTTCAGCGTTTTTGAGATGCGCAAGGTCTACACTGCCGCCAGCTATGCTAGCGACAATACGGTGCCCAGCTACTTGGTGCTCGATGGTGCGTTGAAGTCCTACGACGAGATCACGTTGCTCTCGAGCAAGCACGTTGCTTCGACGGATTCGCAACGCATGGAAGAACTCGCGCGGCAAATCGTCGAGAGGCGCAACCAGGTGCAGGCGCGGCTCACGCAGTATGAGCCGCTGGTTTCGGACCAAAAAGATCGCGATCTGCTAGCCGCGGACCGTGAGGCGATGGCGCGCTCCGCGAAACTTCGCGACCAGGTGATCGCGCTTTCCAGCGCAGGTCGGAAACAGCAAGCGGAGGAACTGCTGAACGGTGCGATGGCCGATGCCGCGCAGCGTGTCGATGCCGCGATCGAGGCGCATCGCGCCTACAACGGAGAGCTGGGTAAGCAGGGCGCCGAACGTGCGCAAGCGATGATCGAGCAAGCCGATTTGCTGGAAATCGTCTGCTCGCTCGCTATCGTCGCCGCTGTGTTCGCGTTGGGCGTGCTCTGCGCGCGTTCGATCACGCGTCCGCTCGGGGGAGCCGTTCAGTTCGCCCATCGTGTGGCCGAGGGCGATTTGACGGGGCACATAGACGTGACGAGCCACGATGAGGTCGGTCAGTTGCTCGGGGCGCTCAATCAGATGAACGAAAACTTGAGAGGTGTCGTCGCCAAGGTTCGGACCGGCAGCGAAACAATCGCCACGGCGACCGCGCAAATCGCGGCGGGCAACCTCGATCTTTCCAGCCGGACGGAACAGCAAGCGTCGTCACTGCAAGAAACGGCGGCGAGCATGGAGCAACTGACTTCCACCGTGCGGCTGAACGCCGAGAACGCGCAGCAAGCGAGCGTGCTGGCGTCGAGCGCATCGGGCGTCGCGCAAGAGGGTAGCGGCGTGGTGGGCCAGCTCGTGGACACCATGACGAAGATCAGTGACCGCTCGACGAAGATCGCGGATATCACGGGCATGATCGAGGGCATCGCATTCCAAACGAATATCCTGGCGCTCAATGCGGCCGTCGAAGCAGCGCGGGCAGGGGAGCAGGGTCGCGGTTTCGCCGTCGTGGCGAGCGAGGTGCGCAGCCTTGCACAGCGTTCGTCGAGTGCGGCCAAGGAAATCAAGGAGTTGATCGCCGCTTCTGTCGAGACGGTGGACGAGGGTTCATCGCTTGCGGGCCAGGCGGGAGCCACGATGACCGAAGTGACGCGGGCGATCGCGCGCGTGACGGACATCATGGGTGAGATTGCCGCCGCTTCCGACGAACAGCGCCGCGGCATCGAGCAAGTCGGCGTGGCCATGACGCAAATGGACGAAGTGACGCAGCAAAACGCGGCGCTGGTCGAGCAGGCCGCGGCCGCCTCGCAGTCGCTCGACGAACAAGGGCGGCAGCTTGGTAACGCGGTGGCGTTCTTTAGGGCTTCGGAGGCGTAACAGCGGAGCGGTCCGAAAGGCGCGGCTACTTGAAATGAGCACTGTGATTTTGTACAGTATCGTTCACCTTGAGTACGCCGACGCCTTCGTTTCCACCCTCCGATTCCGCACCCCCAGGCGCGACGCCCGCGCTCGCCCGTAAGATCATCCACTGCGATTGCGACTGTTTCTACGCGTCGGTTGAGATGCGCGACGATCCGAGCCTGCGCGGCCGGCCGCTCGCGGTCGGCGGCCGGCCCGAACATCGTGGCGTGATCGCTACCTGCAATTACGAAGCGCGCCGCTACGGGGTGCATTCGGCGATGTCGTCGGCCACCGCCATGCGCAAGTGTCCCGACCTGTTGATCATGCCGCCCTCGATGGAGAAATACCGCATCGCGTCGCGGCAAATCATGGCGATCTACCGGGACTACACGCCGGTCGTCGAGCCGCTTTCGCTCGACGAAGCCTATCTCGACGTGAGCAGCGCGTCGCGCTGCAAAGGCAGCGCCACCCTGATGGCCGAGGAGATTCGCGAACGGGTGCGCGAGACGGTGGGCGTGACGGTGTCTGCCGGCGTCGCCCCGAACAAGTTCGTGGCCAAGATCGCCTCGGATTGGAACAAGCCCGACGGGCTCTTCGTCGTCCGTCCGCACGAGGTCGATGCGTTCGTGGCCGCCTTGCCCGTGCGCAAAATCTTCGGCGTCGGCAAGGTGACCGCGGCGAAGCTCGAAAAACTCGGGATCGAAACCTGCCAGGATTTGCGCGCATGGTCGCTGCTCGAATTGCATCAGCGCTTCGGCGCATTCGGGCGCAGGCTGTACAACCTGTCGCGCGGTATCGATCATCGCGCCGTGGAGCCCGATCAAGAGCGCAAGTCGATCAGCGTGGAAACGACGTACGTGACTGATCTGCCGACGCTCGACGCCTGCGCGAAGGAGATTCCCCAACTAGCCCAGCAGCTCGACGCCCGCATCGAACGCGTGCGCGCGGGGGCCGCCATCCGCAAGCTGTACGTCAAGATCCGGTTCGCCGATTTTCAACGAACGACCGTGGAGTGCGTGGCGGGGGCCACTCATGTCCCCACCTTCCTCGCTTTGCTCGAAAAGGGTTTCGCACGGCGCGCCCGGCCTGTGCGCTTGCTCGGCGTCGGCGTGCGTCTCGACGAGGACGATGTCGCGGACAGCGGTCAATTCCAGCTTTTTGACGAGGACGCCCCGCAAGAGGGCGCGGCTCGCTAGAATCGGCGATCGATACGTTGCATTCAAGGTGCGATTGCCCGGCGTCGCATCGCATCGAGCTAGCCGGTAACCCACGCCGGCGTTCACCCGAGGAGCCCAGATGGATCTCATCATCCGCCGTGCGGCGTTGACCACGCATAAACCGGGACGCGATGTCCCCGTCGATATCGCGATCGACGCTGGGCGCATCGTAGCCGTCGAGGCGAACCTGGCCGCGGTTGCCGCGCAGGAGATCGATGCTGCCGGCGGGCTTGTCACGCCGCCTTTCGTCGATGCGCATTTTCACCTCGACGCTACGCTCTCATACGGTCTGCCGCGCGTGAATGTATCGGGAACGTTGTTGGAAGGCATCGCGCTTTGGGGGGAACTCAAGCCTGAGCTGACCCAGGAGGCGTTGGTCGAGCGCGCGCTGCAATATTGCGACTGGGCCGTCGCGCGCGGGCTACTGGCGATCCGCAGCCATGTCGACGTCTGCGATTCACGACTGTTGGCGGTGGAGGCGTTAATCGAGGTGAAGCGGCGAGTGGCGCCGTATCTCGACTTGCAATTGGTCGCGTTCCCGCAAGACGGCTTGCTGCGTTCCGCGGGGGCGTTCGAGAACTTGAAACGAGCGATCGCGATGGGCGTCGATGTCGTCGGCGGCATTCCCCATTTCGAGCGGACGATGGCCGACGGCGCCGAATCGATTCGGCTGTTATGCGAATTCGCCGCCGAAAAAGGATTGCCCGTCGATATGCATTGCGACGAATCGGACGATCCAATGTCACGTCATATCGAGACTCTATGCAAAGAGGCGCATCGCCTCGGGCTCGGCGGGCGTGTGGCCGGCTCGCATCTGACCTCGATGCATTCGATGGACAACTACTACGTCAGCAAGCTGTTGCCGCTGATGCGCGAGTCGGGCGTGGCGGCGATCGCCAATCCGCTCATCAATATCACGCTGCAAGGACGCGCGGATACCTATCCGAAGCGCCGCGGCATGACGCGAGTGCCGGAGATGCTGGCCGCCGGCATCAACGTGGCCTTCGGCCATGATTGCGCGATGGATCCGTGGTACAGCCTCGGGTCGGCGGATATGCTCGAGGTTGCCCATATGGGGCTGCACGTTGCGCAGATGACGGGCGTCGATGCGATGCACGCGGCGTTTGACGCCGTGACGGTAAACGCGGCGCGGATTCTCGGCTTGGACGGTTACGGTATCGCGCCCGGCTGCCGGGGCGATTGTGTCCTGCTCGATGCGCGCGATCCCGTCGAGGCGATCCGCTTGCGTGCTTCGCGTCTCGCGGTGATATGCGGTGGCCGAATCGTCGCGCGCACGCCGCCGGCACGCGCCGCGCTGGCGTTGCCGGGACGCCCGCTCGAGGTTGATTTCAAGCTGCGCCGTTGAGGTTTGCCGCGTCCGGCGATTATCCGGTGGTGAGGCCCACGAGCCTTGCGCGGCCGATCATTGCTCGGGCAGCTTGGTACCGATGACGCCAGCGATTAGCCGAAAAGCTTGCCGCCGGTTATCGTCGGTCGCCATCGAGTATTCGTTATAGATGCGGTCGTTCAGCGCTTTTTCCGTTGGGAAGTTCAGTCTTCTCGCGAGCGTCAGCTTATATTGACCTAAAGAATAGAGCGTCATCCCATCGGCGTCCAAATCCTGCGCGAAGCTATAAAGCGTGTTCATATGTTGATTGGAGCGACCCGGTCCGGGGACCCTCGTTGGGTTGTTCTGCGCGCGGTCAAACCGGTCGTGAAATCGAAGAGACTGGGCCGGGCCGGCGGTTGAGGCTACCTTCGATGTCGACGGCGGCTGAAGCGGTTCAGTCGCCGGAGGGCCGACCCTAGGACGTTTGGCGGGTGGACTCGCCGGATTAGCGGCCGCCGCCTGATCCGCAGCGATGGCGCCGGATGGTTCCGGCTGGTTTGCGCGATAGGCGTTTGAGGTGTGCTCACGTTCGGCTTGCAACGCTCTATCAAAGAGGTTATGCACCAGGGCGGCTTCGCGCGGGGACAGACGGTCTGGGTCGCTTGGAATAAAGTTTATGATCGCGGTCCCTTCCGGCTCGATCATGTGTCCGCTCGGATCGCGATGGTTGACCGGATCCGCCGCGCAATAGACATAAGGATTGACACCGCCGCGACCGAATGGGCTCAGATGGTCGGGCGCATTGAAGCGCATCAATCCCGGTAGATACCAGCGATATCCGTTGCCGAGAGGATAGCCGTGGATGGCTGGTTCGAGGTACGCGCCCGTGAAACGTAGCTGGATCGTTGCCATTCGGGAATCTCCTGATCGAGGAGTTCCAGCTTAGGCTAACCGCGCACGTTGCGTACTGGGAAGACTGATAGCGGGTGCGCGATGGGTTGCCACATGTTGCTTACGATGCGCTAATACGGCGGCCGCTCGAGATCGACTTCGAGCCGCGCCGCCATATGCCGGGGCATCGGTTAATTCGCCGGCGCCTCGGCCATGCCGTTATGACGCAGCAGCGCATCGATGGTTGGAGTGCGGCCGCGGAACGCCTTGAACGATTCCATCGCGGGGCGGCTGCCGCCCACTTCCAGGATTTCGCGGCGATAGCGGGTGCCCGTCTCGGCATCGAGGACGCTGCCCTCGGCCGCCTTGGCGGCATCCTCGAACGCGGCATAGGCATCGGCCGACAGCACTTCAGCCCACTTATAGCTGTAGTAACCGGCCGCATAGCCGCCCGCGAAGATGTGGCTGAACGTGTTCGGCCAACGCGAGAAGCTCGCCTGCGGAATCACGTGGTACCGCTCGTTGATTTCGCGTGCAAGCTCGTTCGCGCTTTGCGCGCCTTGCGGATCGAAGCTCGTATGCAACTGCATGTCGTACATCGAAAAAACGATTTGCCGCAGCGTGGCCAGCCCGCTTTGGAAATTCTTCGCGGCGATCATTTTGTCGTATAACGCGCGCGGGAGCTTCTCGCCCGTATCGACGTGCGACGACATGTCGGCGAGGACGTCCCACTCCCAGCAGAAGTTCTCGAGGAATTGCGACGGCAGCTCGACGGCATCCCATTCCACGCCGTTGATCCCCGACACGCCGAGCTCGTTCACGCGTGTCAGCATGTGATGCAAACCGTGGCCGAACTCGTGGAAGAGCGTAATGACTTCATCGTGCGTGAAGCAGGCGCTCTTGCCGCCGACGGGGGCCGAGAAGTTGCAGGTCAGATAGGCGACCGGCGTTTGCAGGCTGCCGTCGCTGCGCATATGCCGTGAACGCGCGTCGCCCATCCATGCGCCGCCTCGCTTGCCTTCGCGCGCATACAAGTCGAGATAGAACTGGGCGCGCAGCGCGCCCGATTCGTCCTCCACCCGGAAAAAACGGACGTCCGGATGCCAAACAGCGGCTTCGTCGCGACGGATCTTCACGCCGAACAGCGTCTGCGCGACTTTGAAAAGTCCATCGGTCACGGCTTGTTCGGGGAAGTATTGCTTGACCTCGTTTTCCGAGAACGCATAGCGCTTTTCGCGCAGGCGCTCGCCCGCGAACGCGACGTCCCAGGGCGCCAGTTCGCTCAAACCGAGTTCCTCGGCCGCGAACGCCCGCAGCTCCGCCCAGTCCTTTTCGGCATAGGGGCGGGCGCGTTTGGCAAGATCGTCGAGGAACGCGGCGACTTGCTCCGGCGTGTCGGCCATCTTCGGCACGAGCGAGACCTCGCCGAAGTTGCGGTAGCCGAGCATCCGCGCTTCTTCCCGCCGCAGCTTGAGCAGCTCGGCGACGATCTCCGTGTTGTCCCATTCCGTCTTGCCGCCGCCGTACGTGCCGCCAAGTTCCGAGGCGCGCGTCACATAGGCGCGATACATCGCTTCGCGCATCGGACGATGCGCCGCGTACTGCATGACGGGGAAATACGACGGGAAGTGCAGCGTGAATTTCCAGCCGTCGATCCCGGCTTCTTGCGCCGCCTCACGCGCGGCTTGGATGACGTCGGCAGGCAATCCCGCGAGCTCGCTTTCCGTTTTCGCCACGTACGCGTAGGCGTTGGTGGCGTCGAGCACGTGGTCGGAGAACGATTTGGCCAACGCCGCCTGGCGCTCCTGCAACTCGGAGAAGCGCGGCTTTTGATCCTCGGGCAACTCCGCCCCGGACAAGCGGAAATCGCGCAGCGCGTTTTGCAGGATCTTCTTGCGTTCGTCGCTAAGTCCCGCATAGGCCGGGCTCGCGACGATCGCCTTGTATTTTTCGAACAGGGCCAGGTTTTGCCCGACGCTCGACCAGAACTCGGTCACGCGCGGCAAATTCTCGCCATAGGCGCTCCGCAATTCAGGCGTGTCGGCAACGGCGTTCAAATGGCCGACGATGCCCCAGGCGCGCGAAAGCGGCTCCGTGGCGGCTTCGGTGGCTTCCACGACGTCGGCCCAGTTGGCCGGCGTGGCCGGATCCGTTGCATGGTCTATCGCGGCCTGCGCTTTCTCGAGCAGGAGGTCGAGCGCGGGCGTAATGTGCTCGGGGCGAATCTCGCCGAAACGCGGCAGGCCGGAAAAGTCGAGCAACGGGTTATCGCTCGCGACACCCTGGCCGGTAGAGCGGGACGAATCGGACGTATGCGAAGCCATAGCGCTGTTCCTGTTCTGTTGATCTCGGTGTCGAGAGGGCGGGCGAGCCGATCGTTCGGCGCCCGATACCGTCATTATTGGGGCGGGGCATGCCGATTCCAATCGGCGGCCCGCATATGCGTTGTGATCATTTTCGTGCCCCGCGGCCGCCGTGCCGCCCTTAGCCGCCGGCCGCGGCGCGCTCGGCGGCTTCAATCGTATTGACGAGCAGCATCGTGATCGTCATCGGGCCGACGCCGCCGGGCACCGGCGTGATATAGCCCGCCACGCCGGAGACGCCGGCGAAATCGACGTCGCCGCACAGTTTGCCGGCTTCGTCGCGATTCATGCCGACGTCGATGACGGTCGCACCGGGTTTGACCATGTCGGCCGTCAGCAAGTTGCGCCGGCCCGTGGCGGCGACGACGATATCGGCCGCCCGCGTGTGCGCGGCGAGATCGCGCGTTTTGCTGTGGCAGACCGTGACCGTTGCGCCGGCGTCGATCAGCATCATCGCCATCGGCTTGCCGACGATGTTCGAGCGGCCGATCACGACCGCGTTCGCGCCTTGCAGCTCGATGCCGTAGGCCTCGAACATCTTCATGACGCCGTACGGCGTGCAGGGGCGAAACAGCGGCTTGCCCGTCATCAAGGCGCCCGCGTTCGCGACGTGAAAGCCGTCCACGTCTTTTTCGGGGGCGATCGCTTCGATGACCTTGTGGCTGTCGATATGCGCGGGCAGCGGCAATTGCACGAGGATGCCGTGAATGCGCGGGTCGCGATTGAGCGCGTCGATGCGCGCGAGCAGATCGGCTTCCGAAAGCGTGGCCGGATAGCGGTCGTACGACGAGTAAAGACCGTTGTCCTCGCAGGCCTTCACCTTGTTGCGCACGTAGACTTCGCTGGCCGGGTTGTCGCCGACGAGCACCACGGCAAGCCCCGGTTGATGGCCGCGCGCGGCAAGCGCGGCGGCGCGCGCGGCGACGTCGGCGCGAAGAGTCTTGGAAAGGGCGAGGCCGTCGATCAAATTGGCTGTCATGGTGGTCGGTCGAGAATGAGACGATGAAGTGCGGCGGTCGCGCGAAGCGTAAGCGCTGACGCGTCGTCGCGCGGCGCGATGTGCGGTCGGGCTGTGGCGGTGTGAAGTACGCTCGTGGCTCGCGCGGCCGAGCCGCGAAGCGCGGGCACGTGAATCACGCGCGCGACAAAAGCGTAATTATAGCGTCGGATGCAAGACCGGCGTGGGGAGGGCGCCCGGACGGGAGGGACCGGGCGCGGGCGCATACCGCGGCAGGCGCCTCGCGCGAGGCGCTTGCCGCCGGCATCACGCAGGATTGGCGGGCTTGTTCGACAACGCGAGGCGCAGCAGATCGGCCACGGTGTTGACGTTGAGCTTTTCCATGATGTTGGCGCGGTGCGCCTCGACCGTCTTGATGCTGATGCCGAGGTCGTCGGCGATCTGCTTGTTCAAGCGGCCCGCGATGATGCGTTCGAGCACCTGATGCTCGCGCGCCGTCAGCTTGCCTAGGCGCTCGGCGGCCGCGCGCTGCTGCTGCACGGTGCTGCTTTCGCTGCGCGCTTTATCGAGCATGCGCTCGACGAGCTTGCGCAGTTCGGCTTCGTCGAACGGCTTCTCGATGAAATCCATCGCGCCTTTCTTCATCGTCGAGACGGCCATCGGCACATCGCCGTGGCCTGTGACGAAGATGATCGGCAGCGAGGCGTTTTCTGCGATAAGGCGCTCTTGCAACTCGAGCCCGCTCATGCCGGACATCCGCACGTCGAGGATCAGGCAAGCGATCTGGCCGGCGTGCTGGGCGGGTTGATAGGCTTCGAGGAATTGCTCCGCGCTCGAGAAGCACTGCACCCGATAGCCGTTCGCTTCCAAAAGCCAGCGCAGCGAATCTCGGACGGCTTCGTCGTCGTCGACCACGAAGACGGTTTCTTGATTGGTGACTGGGCTGCTCATAGCTCTCCCGTAACGGTTTGTGGTCTCGGCGCCTCGACCGTGCCGCCGTGGCCCGGATCGCTAGGTTCGCCGATCGGCAGACTACAGTGAAACGTGGCGCCTGTGATCTTGCCGTCGCCATCGACGTTGTTGACAACCCACAGACGGCCCCGATGCGATTCGATGATCGAGCGGCAAATGTTAAGGCCCATGCCCATGCCGTCCGACTTCGTGCTGTAAAACGGTTCGAACAGCCGTTCGATCGCCGCTTCGTCCACGCCGGGGCCCTGGTCGATCACGCTGATGCAGACGAAGCCCGAATCGAGCTTGACGATCACGCGGATCATCGGGTCCACGGCGTTCGGCCGCGCGTCGTGCATGGCTTCCGCGGCGTTCTTGAGCAAGTTGACGAGCACTTGCTCGATCAGCACCGGGTCGACGTAGATGACGGGCAGGCGCGAGCGGACTTCCGTCACGATCCGGATGCGCCGCTTCCTCACTTCGATTTCGGCTAGGCCAACCGCATCGGCCACGATGTCCGACACCCGCGCCGCTTGGCGCTTGGGCTCGCTGCGCTTCACGAATTCGCGGATGCGTTTGATGATCATGCCGGCGCGCACGGCCTGCTGCGCCGTTTTTTCGAGCACGGGCAGCAGCGTATCGGGCGTCGTGCGCCCGGCTTTCACGAGGGCGACGGTGCCGGAGCAATAGTTGTTGATCGCGGCGAGCGGCTGGTTCAGTTCGTGCGCGAGCGAGGAGGCCATTTCGCCCATCGTCATCAGGCGGCTCGTGAAGTGCAGCTTTTCTTCTTGCTGGCGCGCGAGTTCCTGCGCTTGCTTACGCGTGGTGATGTCGGTCGCGATCTGCATCTGCGCGAGGTGGCCGTCCACCCATTGGATGTACTGGCGGCGCACCTCGAACCACTTCTGGATGCTTTGGACATAGATTTCCTGGGCGTCGGCCGCGCTTTCCGTCAGCGCGGCGGCCGGCAGGCCGGCGTAGGCATCGACCATGTCGATCGAATCGGACGAGGCCTGCGCGCTGTCGAAGCCTCCGCCCGCCAATTCCAAGTGTCCGTCGGGCCGAATCCCGAACAGGTGCCGGTAATAGCGATTCGCGAACAGCAGCTCGGCTTCGTCCGCGGCCAGCACCGAGACGGCCGCATCGAGGCTTTCGAGCACGGTCGTGAAGCGCTCGTGCGCGGCGGCCAGCTCTTCGCGGGCGCGCTTCGGTTCGGTGATGTCGGTCATCGACGACATCCAGCCCGTTTGCCGCCCCGAGCTGTCGATCAACGGCGACACGTACAGCCGCGCGTGAAAGAGCGATCCATCCTTGCGCCGCACGCGCAGCTCGAACCCGGAGGAGGGTGCCTTGCCGCGCAGCGTCATATCGAGCTGGCGCTGCATTTCCGGATACGAGTCCCGCGGCCAATAGGGGAACGGCGCCGTCTTGCCGACGAGGTCGCTTTCGTCCCAGCCCGTCATGCGGCAAAACGCCGGGTTCACGTGCGTGATGCGCCCATGCATATCGAGTACGCGCATGCCGATCAGCACCGAGTTTTCCATGGCGCGGCGGAAAAACGCCTCGGCGTACAGCGCCTGTTGCGCCTCGAAGCGTTGGCGCGTGTGCTTCCACAGACTCCAAAGGCTCCACAGCACGAAGCACGAGAGCCCCGCGACGAGCCACACGAGCGTGTTGTTCGTGAAGTTCGTGACCTGCGGAAATGCATAAACGCGCACCGTCACGCCTTGACCGGGCGGATCGAGCGGCAAATCGTAGAAGACGTCGCGCGGCAGGCGCGGGCGCGTCGAGGTGGTGGCCAATTCGCGATTGTTCGCGTCGGTGATCGAGATTTTGTACTTGGCCGACAGCTCGGGCGGAATGTCGTGCTTCAGAATGCCTTCGATCGAGAAGACGGCCGCGATCGAACCGAGAAACTCCCGGTCGCGGTAGATAGGCGTTTGCAGCGTGAGATAACCGTTGCCGACGTCGTCGTAGATCAGCGGCGAATACACCTGGCGCCGCGTGCCGCGCGCATCCGCGAACGCGGCCCTGACGGCTTCGTCCATTTGAGCGTCGGTTAGCCGGGCGAAGCGTTGGCCCGCGAGCGGCAACGGCGTATCGGGCCAGCGCGGCGATTTCTGAACGGTGTACCAGTTCAGGTAAAGAATCTCGGGATGAGCCTGCATGATGTCGGCCGTCGACATCTCGAAGCTATGCTGATCGGAATGACCGGCCGCGATATCGCGGGCGAGCGCCTGCAACTGCTCCTGCGCGCCCGTCATCGACAAGCGGATTTGCTGCTGCGCCCATGCCACGTTGCGATAGAGCGTGTCCTCCTGCTGCTGTTGCTCGCGCCTGTTCAAGCTCCACAGGATCAGGCTCATGACCACCAGGAAGACCAGGATGGAAAGTAAAGGCGTGAGCAAATACGAATTGGACCACCACGGTCCGTGGTGCCAACGTGACGGCGCCGAGTCCGCCCGGTTTCCGGACGGCCGCGCCGAACGTGCGAAAAGCCGATCGGTCAACATGGCTCGAATTGTAGCGCAGCGCGCCACCGCCAATTGGCGTAAAACAGGTGTATTCCGGCCTCGTTTGAAGCAACTGAGCGCACATTGGCGCACGATTGCCGTTTGTTTTGGGTGCGTCGCAGCAATATTCCGCATTATGAGAAATCATCTCGTCATTCGAAAAATTGTTTGCTAAGGCACCGGAAGCCTCTTTACAATCGCGGGCAGTTGCCGCGGTCCGACCCGGTCTGCGTCGTCCATTCGTAGAGAGCATTCCCCATATCCAGGAGACGAGAATGTCCGCTGTGCCCGACGAAGTCATGAAATATGTCGCCGCCGAAAAAGACGACGATCCCCAGGAAACCGGCGAATGGCTCGACGCGCTCGAAGGGGTCATTTCTGCCGTCGGTCCGGACCGGGCCCATTACTTGATCGAAAAGCAGATCGAGTTCGCGCGCGTGCACGGCGAGCATTTGCCGTTCTCGGCGAATACGCCGTACATCAACACGATTCCCGTGTCGCGCCAGGCGAAGATTCCGGGCGACCAGGATCTCGAACACCGCATCCGCTCGTACACGCGCTGGAACGCGATCGCGATGGTGCTGCGCGCCGGTAAGCATACGAACGTCGGCGGCCACATCGCCTCGTTCGCGTCGGCCGCCACGCTGTACGACGTCGGCTTCAATCATTTTTGGCACGCGCCGTCGCCCGAGCACGGCGGCGACCTCGTGTTCGTGCAGGGGCACTCGTCGCCCGGGATCTACTCGCGCGCGTTCCTGCTCGGCCGGCTCACCGAAAACCAGCTCGACAACTTCCGCCAGGAAGTGGGCGGCGAGGGTATCTCGTCGTATCCCCACCCGTGGCTGATGCCCGATTTCTGGCAATTCCCGACCGTGTCGATGGGTCTCGGCCCGATCATGGCGATCTATCAAGCCCGCTTCATGAAGTACATGCAAGCGCGGGGCATCGCCAAGACGGACGGCCGCAAGGTTTGGGCGTTCCTCGGCGACGGCGAAACGGACGAACCCGAATCGCTCGGCGCGATCGGCATGGCCGGGCGCGAGCGGCTCGATAACCTCGTGTTCGTCATCAACTGCAACCTGCAGCGCCTGGACGGTCCGGTGCGCGGCAACGGCAAGATCATTCAGGAACTCGAATCGGAGTTCCGCGGCGCCGGCTGGAACGTCATCAAGGTCATCTGGGGCAGCCGCTGGGACGCGCTCTTCGCGCGCGACAAGACGGGCGCGCTGATGCGCCGCATGATGGAAGTCGTCGACGGCGAATACCAAACGTACAAGTCGGAGTCCGGCGCGTTCGTGCGCGAGCACTTCTTCAATACGCCCGAACTGAAGGCGCTCGTCGCCGACTGGTCCGACGACGACATCTGGAACCTGAACCGCGGCGGCCACGATCCGCACAAGATCTACGCGGCCTTCCATGAGGCCACGCACGCCAAGGGCCAGCCGACCGTCATTCTCGCGAAGACGATCAAGGGCTACGGGATGGGCGAGGCCGGCCAGGCCATGAACATTACCCACCAGCAAAAGAAGATGCAGGTGGATCAGCTCAAGGTGTTCCGCGACCAATTCCGTCTGCCGATCTCGGACGAAGAGATCGTCAACGTGCCGTATCTGAAGTTCGAGGAAGGCTCGAAGGAACTCGAGTACATGCGTGCTCGCCGCCAGGAGCTCGGCGGTTATCTGCCGGCGCGCCGCGAGAAGGCCGAGTCGCTGCCGGTGCCCGAGCTTTCCGCATTCGAACCGCTGCTCAAGGGAACGGGCGAGGGCCGCGAGATTTCGACGACGATGGCGTTCGTCCGGATCCTGAACATTCTGCTGAAGGACAAGGCGCTGGGTAAGCGCGTCGTACCGATCGTCCCCGACGAATCGCGCACGTTCGGCATGGAAGGCCTGTTCCGCCAGATCGGTATCTGGAATCAGGACGGCCAGAAGTACGTGCCCGAGGATTCCGATCAGCTCATGTTCTACCGCGAATCGGAGACGGGGCAGATTTTGCAGGAAGGCATCAACGAAGCCGGCGGCATGTGCGACTGGATCGCGGCCGCGACGTCGTATTCGACGCACGGCGAGATCATGGTGCCGTTCTACATCTTCTATTCGATGTTCGGCCTGCAGCGTATCGGCGATCTTGTCTGGGCAGCCGGCGATATGCGTTCGCGCGGCTTCTTGCTCGGCGGCACGGCGGGCCGCACGACGCTGAACGGCGAAGGGCTGCAGCACGAAGACGGGCACTCGCTGCTGTGGGCGCAATCGGTGCCGAACTGCCTGAGCTACGACCCGACGTTCGGCTACGAACTCGCCGTCATCATGCAAGACGGTCTGCGCCGCATGGTTCAGAACCAGGAAGACGTGTTCTACTACATCACCGTGATGAACGAGAACTACGAGCACCCGGCGATCCCGCAGGGCGAGCACGTGGCCGAGCATATCATCAAGGGGATGTATTCGTTGAAGAAGGCCGACGCGGCGGCCAAGGGTCCGCGCGTCCAGTTGATGGGCGCCGGCACGATCCTGAACGAAGTGATCGCGGCCGCGGATCTGCTCAAGAACGACTGGAACGTCGATGCCGACCTCTGGAGCGTGCCGAGCTTCACCGAACTCGCTCGCGAAGGGCAGGACGTCGCGCGTTGGAACCTGCTCCATCCGACCGAGCCGCGCAAGCTCTCGCACGTCGAGACGCTGCTCAAGGACGCCAAGGGTCCGGTGATCGCCTCGACCGACTACGTTCGCGCGCTGGCCGATCAGATCCGCGCCTATGTGCCGGGCCGCTACGTCGTGCTCGGGACCGACGGCTTCGGCCGCTCGGACACGCGCGAGAAGCTGCGCCACTTCTTCGAGGTCGATCGTTACTGGGTCACCGTCGCCGCGCTGAACGCGCTGGCCGACGAGGGCACGATCGAGCGTAAGGTCGTCGCCGACGCGCTCAAGAAATACAGCCTCGATCCCAACAAACCCAACCCGATGACCGTTTAAGGCAACGCCTTCGCGTGAGGCTAAGCGCGCCCGCCGCCACGACACGGCGGGCGCGCCTTGCGTGTGCCCTGGAGACACGAACAATGAGTGAAGCGATCGAAGTCAAGGTGCCGGACATCGGCGACTACAAAGATGTGCCTGTCATCGAAATCCTCGTGAAGGCCGGCGACAGCGTCGAAAAAGAACAATCCCTCGTCACGCTCGAATCGGATAAGGCGACGATGGACGTGCCGAGCCCGCATGCGGGTACGGTCAAGGAAGTGAAGGTCAAGCAGGGCGATTCGGTGTCGGAAGGCACGTTGATCGTGCTGCTCGAGCCCGCCGGCGGCGGCGCGCAAGCGGCCAAGCCCGCGCAGGCGAACGGCGCCGCGGCGCCCGCCGCCCCGAGTGCGCCGGCAGCGGCTGCGCCTGCTTCGAGCGGCGGCGTGCAAGAAGTGAAGGTGCCCGACATCGGCGACTATAAAGACGTGCCGGTGATCGAAGTGGCCGTGAAGCCCGGCGATCGCGTGGAGAAGGAGCAATCGCTCGTCACGCTCGAATCGGACAAGGCGACGATGGACGTGCCGAGCCCCGTGGCCGGCGTCGTCAAGGAAGTGAAGGTCAAGGTGGGCGATGCGGTGTCCGAAGGCACGCTGATCGTGCTCGTCGAGGCGCAAGGCGCGACGGCTCCCGCCGCGGCGCCGGCCGCACCGGCCAAAGCGGCTCCCGCGCCGGCCGACGCGCCGCGCGACACGACGCCGCG
>NZ_QUBS01000076.1 GCF_003390925.1 Trinickia diaoshuihuensis
AAGACGATCGGCCGGTTCAGCAGAAACTCGCCGCTTGAAATCGATCGCCGTCAATTTGTTCATACACCACTATTGACGTTAGCTCCATTAAAATCTCGCCTCGCGCTGCCGATGATGCAGCTTCGCTTTCCAAGGAATGGCGGCATGAAGTCCAATACGCTTTTCGACGCCCTTTACTATGGCGCTGCCCAACGCAATCGGCTCATTAAACTCGATACGCCGCTAGGCGCCGATTGGCTCGTGCCGCTACAGGCTAAGGGCAATGCGCGGCTTGGGCGCGATTACGAATTCATTGTCGACGCCGCCTCCATCCGCGGTAACGAAATCAAACTCGACTCGCTGATCGGCCAAGCCGTGACGCTGTGGCTGCAGCAAACCGACGGCGGCTATTTGCCCCAACACGGCTATGTCCATGCATTCAGCCGGCTAGGGACGGACGGAACGCTCACTTTTTATCAGTTGAGATTTTCGTCGTGGCTTTATTTCCTACGGCTGCGCCGCGATATGCGTGATTGGCAGGAACAAGCGGGCGAACAGATCGTTGCCGACGTCTTCGAGCAGCATCCGCAAGCGCGCGGAGCCTATCGATTCGATTTGCGGCAGCCGATGCCGCAGTATTCGAACCGCGTGCAATGGGAATACGACTGGGACTTCGTTCAACGCAGCTTGGAAGAGGCCGGCGTTTTTAGCCGCTTCGAACAGGCGGGCGACGGCAAGTCGCATACGCTCGTGCTGATGGACGACGCCTTCGCCTTGCCTCAGCTCGCGCCCGATACGATCGAGTTTCGCCGTGCGGGATTGCGTGAGGAAGCCGATGGCCTGACGCAGTGGAAAGCGCAGCAGCAAATCCAAAGCGCGAAGCTGACCACGCGCACGTTCGACTACAAGCGCCCGGATTTGCCGAAACAAATGGTCAGCGTGATCGACTCGAACGATGCCATTCCGGCGCAAGGCGAGGTGTACGACTACACCGGCGCCTACACGTGGGGCGCAAGCGAGCGCGGCACCCACCAAGCGAGCGTGCGAACCGAAGCCTGGCAGTCGCAAGCCACGCGCTACCACGGCATCGGCAGCGTGCGTTACGCGAGCCCCGGCTATTGGTTCACGTTGACGGGTCATCCCGTTCACGATCGCGAAGCGCAGCAAGACCGGGAATTCGTCATCCTCGCCGCCACTTGGACGATCCGCAACAACCTGCCGGGAATGGACGGCGTAGCGGACTTTCCCGAAAGCCTGCAATCGGAGATCGTTCACGTCGCGTCGACCAGCGTCGATGGCGTGACCGTCAAACACCCCGACGGCAGCGCAGGCTTCTTTCAAGTCGAGATCGAGGCACAAGCCCGGCGTACGCCCTATCGCAGTCCACTCGAACATCGGAAACCTCTTTTGGGACTGCAAACAGGCATCGTCGCCGGTCCCAACGACGAAGAGATCTATACCGATGCGCTAAACCGCGTGAAGGTCTGGTTCCCGTGGAATCGGCGCAACGAGGGCGACGAGGGCGCCTCCGTTTGGGTACGCGCCGCGTTCCCCGATGCGGGCGGCGATCGCGGCGGCCACTATCCGTTACGGAAAGGCGACGAAGTCGTCGTCGGCTTCATGGAGGGCGATTGCGACCGCCCCGTCATTCTTGGACGCATGCATGGCGGCCCCACGCCGCCGACGTGGCACACCCACGGATTGCTCTCGGGATTCCGATCGAAAGAGTATGCGGGCAGCGGATTCAATCAGCTCGTGATGGACGATGCCACCGGGCAAAACCGCGTCCACCTCTATACGACGAGCGCCGATTCGCACCTGCATCTCGGATATCTCGTCGATCACACGAATAACACGCGCGGTGCCTACTCAGGCACGGGCTTCGATTTGAAATCGGCCGCGCACGGCGCAATCCGCGCGGGACAGGGGCTTTACGTCTCCACCTACGCCAAATCGCAAGCGAGCCAACCACTCGACGTCGCCGAACCGCAGAGTCAATTGAACAGTGCGCACAGCGTGATGCAGGCGATGTCGCGCACGAGCGAGCACCATCAAGCCGAAAGCCTGCAAGACGGCTACGAAGCGATACGCGCTTACACCGATGCGACGCGCAAGAGCGTGCCGGGCGCCGCGGGGGGCGACGGACGCACGGCCGGCGGCGGCACCGGCAATGCCAACGGCTTCGATCAACCCGTCATGTTGTTCGGCAGCCCGGCCGGCATCGGCCTATCGACTCAGCAATCGGTTCACGTCTCGGCGACGGATCACGTCAATTTCGTGAGCGGACAAAGCATGCACGTCGCCACGAGCAAATCGTTGCTGGCGAGCATGGGCGAGAAGCTTAGCCTCTTCGTGCAAAACTCCGGCATGAAGCTATTCGCCGCGAACGGCAAGGTCGAACTACAAGCGCAGTCGGACAACATCGAGCTCACCGCGCAGCAAGGGTTGAAGGTCATCTCCACGACCGATCGCATCGAAGTCGCTTCCGACCAAGGCATCGTGCTGACGAGCGGCGGTGCGTATATCAAGATCGCCGGCGGCAACATCGAAGTGCACGGGCCCGGCAACGTCGATGTGAAGGGTGCTCAGCGGCAGTTCGCCGGCCCCGCGAGCATGGGATACCCGTTGCCTTCGGCGCGCCCCGATGCGCCGGGCCAGTTGGAACTCCTGCATCAGTACGCGAACGGCGAAGCCGTGAAAACCGGGGCCTTTTCCGTATTCGACTCGAGCGGCGCGCTACTGAAACAGGGCTCGCTCGATGCCAGCGGAAAGACGATCGTGAGCGGACTGCCGCCCGGTGTCGTGAAGGTCAAGTTTGGCGAGGATCCTCGCATGCAGGATCAAGAGGCCAGCAAATTCAAGGTGCCGAAGTGGCCGCAAGAAGATGCGCCCGATGCCGGCGATACGGCAACGGCGGCGGCCAACGATCAAATGCAGAGCTTGATGCCGGCAGGCGGCGCTACGAAAGGCGCCGCGGGCTTTGCCGCGCAGGCGAGCGACGGATTGTCGTCGCTCAAAGGCATGGCGACCGGCCAGGGCATGAGCTTCGCCGAACAAGCGCTCGCCAAGGTATTGCCCTCAGGCGCGCAAACCGCCCTTTCGCACGCTGGACAAATCGGTTCCGCGCTCCCTGCGCTCGGACATGTTGCGCAAAGCGGGCTCGGCTCATTCGCCGTACCGAAACTGAGCTGACGTCGGCACTCCGAACTTATTCAAGAACAAGCACAATCAATCGCCATGGCCGAAGCGACCGTACTTCTACCCAAGCCGACCGACACGTTCGTATCGCCGCTGATCAAAATCGATCCGAAAGATGTCTCTTCGGCCGTGCACGAGTTGGACGTTTGGCTGCAGAGCATCAGCAACGGGCTCATTACGATCGATCGGCTGGACACCGTGGCGCGGAACGTACCGGTTTTGGCGAACATCTTCGCCGCCGTCGATGTCATCGCCGACATCAAAGCGATGATCCAGCACGGCAATCGACCGCTGGACGCGTTCGATTGGTTGAACCTCGGCATGGATCTGATCGGCGTCGTGCCCTTCCCGCCCGGTACCGCCGAGTTGCGGATCGGCGCGCGGCCGCTGCTCAAACTCGTCCGTGAGAAGATTGCACAGAGCGGAAAGGCCGCGCTCGAAGGGGGAGCGCAAGTCCTGGGCACCGCGATTATCGATGCGCTGGTCGCGAATCTGAACGCGCGCTATGCCGGCGAAATCGAATCGTTTTTGACGCTGGTGAAGAATGCGCTAGCGGACATGCTCGAGAAGTGCGCGACGCTCATCGGCGACTTGATGACCGGCCTCGCCGATTTGTTCCTAAAAGTTGCCGGAGAGAAATCGCTTAGCGTAGTCGGTAACGTGCATGCAGCCGAGCGCCATGCGAACGAGGTGGCGGCGGGCTTCGTTGCTTACGACGCAAAGCAAGCGTTGCATGGACTCTTCGGCCTGGTTGCCGATTGGGCGAAGATCGAAGCCAAGGGGACGATCAATGCCGCGACGCAAGTCGCCAAGTTCGCGAATCCGAATTACGGCCACGATCTGAAGGTAATCGCCGACGATTTGCGCACGCGCATTCCCGAAGTGAAGGCGCGCATTCGCGGTTTGAACGGTACCGATGTCGGTCATATCGGCTGGGTTATTCAAATCGCCGAACAAGGCGTTCAGCGTTGGCGCAAGAGCAAGGACGTGCACCATGCGGCGGGCGTTCCGTCGCAAGGCAAGACGCGTGTCCAAGAGAAGCGACCCGAGGGAGCGGCGGACAGCATTGGGCATACCGCGCCGGCCGAACATCCTGGCGCCTCGAACTGCAACCTCCACTGCCCCGTTCCCTCGCCGGCGCAAGGGACGCATGCATCGGTGGGCTTCGCGCTCGGCGACGAGACGATCGAACACCTCGACTTTTCGATCGGCGGCGCCATGCCGATCGTTTGGCAGCGCACTTATCGGTCGTTCTTCGACGCTAACGACGCACACGGGCCTTTGGGTGCGCGATGGATTACGCCTTACACAACCCGTTTCGACATCGATGAGAACGAATCGAAACTCGTCTATCACGACGCGGCGGGACGCAGCATCCAGTGTCCGCTGCTCGAGCCCGGCCAAGCGCACGACAATATTTCCGAGGACTTCACCCTTAAACGGATCGACGAGCATCAGCTTGCGCTGACGCGCGGGCATGAGTTGCTCGAATTGTTCGAGAAGCACGGCGACCGGTTTCGGCTGTCGCTGATCCGCGATCGCCGAGGCAACCAGATTGCGCTCGGTTACGACGAGCACGGGCGACTATTCCGCCTGGTCACCGCGCATACGCAAGTGGCGTTCAAGTACGACGATCGTTCACGCATCGTCGAAGCCGGGCAATACGATGCCAACGGCGAGCTTGTGGCCAAGCTCGCGCGCTATACGTACGACGCGAATAACGACTTGGTCGGCGCCGCCGATCGATACGGCAACAAGCGCCAGTATCAATACAAGCATCACCTGGTGACGCGTTATACGGATCGCACCGGACGCGCGATGAATCTCGAATGGGACGGCGTCGATCCCAAGTCCAAGTGCATTCGCGAATGGCGCGACGACGGCAGCGATGAAGTTCGGCTCTCGTGGCATCCGACGCTTCGCCGCGTGGAGGTGACCGATGCGTTGGGCCAGGTCACGCGACACGACTTCGACATCAAGGGGTACACCTTCCGCATCGTTCATCCCGACGGCAGCGAAGAGTGGATGTATCGCGACGCGAACGACAAGCTCACCGAATACATTCACCGCGACGGCAGCGTCGAGCAAATGGAGTACGACGCGCGCGGCAACTTGATTCGGCACCGCCGCGTGGACGGCAGCGTCGTGGAGATGGCCTACGACAGCAAATCCCAGATGGTGGCGCTCACCGATCCGCACGGGAACGTGTGGCGGCAAGCGTACGACGACAAGGGCAATCTCACCGAGCAGATCGATCCGCTGGGGCACAAGACCGAATACGGGTACAACGCGCAAGGGCTCGTCATCAAGGTCAAGGATGCGAAAGGCGGCGTCAAACAGCTTGCGTACGACGACGCGGGGCAACTGACGCGCTACACCGATTGCTCGGGCAAGACGACGAAGTGGAAATACGACGCCGATGGCCGGCTCGCGGAAACGACCGATGCAGCCGGCAATACGACGAAGTATGCCTATGACGAGAACGGGCAATTGGCGCAAGTGCAGTCGCCGGCTGGGATCGAGAAGATTCAATACGACGCCGAGGGCCGACTGCGCGGTCACACCGATCCGCTTGGGCGCAACACACGCTATCACTACGACACGGCTGGGCGAATCTCCAACCGTACCGATGCGCTCGATCAGTCGATCTCCTATCGCTACGATTTGCTCGGGCGATTGACGACGCTCACCGATGCCAACGGGGCCGCTTATCGCTTCCGTTACGACCCGGTGGGCCGATTGCTCGAGGAAGTCGCCTTCGACGGCAAGACGACGCGCTACAGCTACGATGCGGCCAGCGGACGGCTGACCTCGATCGACGAAGCGGGCCAAGTCACCGAACTCGAATACGACATGGGCGGGCGCCTGGCCAAGCGCAGTTCCGGTGCCAGCGAAGAACGTTTTGCTTACGACCAAAGCGGACGGCTCATCGATGCGCAAAACCGCTATAGCAAGGTGCAGCGGTTCTTCGATCCGGTGGGTAACTTGGTGCGCGAGCATCATGCTTATACGGTCTTCGATCAAGCGCGTAGTTATGTTTGGCACCACCAGTACGACGAACTCGGCAATCGGATCAAGACCGTGCGGCCCGATGGGCATGCAGTCGATTGGCTCACGTATGGCTCGGGCCATGTGCACGGCATGCTGCTCGACGGTGAAGAGCGAATTCAGTTCGAACGCGACGACCTGCATCGCGAGACGCAGCGGACGCTGAGCAGCCGTTTGGGGCATCGCACTGTTTATGATCCGGCCGGGCGCGTGGTTCAAACGGCGCTGCAGCGGGAGAAGGCGCCGATGCCTGTGGTCGATCGGCGATACCGTTACGACGCCGCCGGGCAATTGACGCAAATCGAGGACAGCAACAAGGGGTATATCGACTATCGGTATGACCCGGTGGGACGTTTGATCGAAGCGGCGAGCCCGTGGAGCCGCGAGCGGTTCGCGTTCGACCCGGCGAGCAATATCGTCGATGCGAAGAGCACCAATGCGCCGCATTCGGTGCCTGTCGTGTTCAAGCCGCGTGAGGAAAGCACGCTGCCGCAAGAGGTGCCGAAGATTCTCGGCAATCTGCTCAAGCAGTATGCGGGCATGCATTTTTCGTATGACGCGCGCGGGAATCTGGTTGCTAAGCGCACGCCCCAGGGCGAGCAGAAGTACGAGTGGGATGAATTCAATCGTCTGTCGACGGCGATGGTCAAGGAAGGCGATCGGCGCGTTGCGGCGAGTTATTTTTATGACGCACTGGGCCGGCGTATCGCCAAGGCGGTGAACGGAGAGCAGACGCTGTTCGGATGGGACGGCGATACGCTCGCGTATGAAAGCACCGAGGGCGGGAGTACGCATTACGTTTATGAAGCGGGCTCGTTTGTGCCGCTGGCGCAGTTTGTGACGGGCTCGCCGGTGCGGGGCGTTGAGACGCCGGTTTGGCGGGACGAGAATCGGTATCTGCCTGAGGAAGATCCGCTGCAGCGGGTGGCGCAGGCGGGTGAGAAGGCGCATGTGTTTTACTACCACTGTGACCAGATCGGCACGCCGTATATGATGACGGACGAGCTGGGCGACGTGGTGTGGGAAGCGACGTATAAGGCTTGGGGGGAAACGCAGGAGGTTATCGCTCGCGCGTCGAAGGCGGCGGGGGTGGTGGGTAGGAATGTTGTTAGGTTTCAAGGTCAGCAAGTGGACCCTGAGACGGGACTGCATTACAACCGGTATCGGTATTACGATCCGAGCAGTGGCAGGTTCGTCTCCGCTGATCCTATCGGCCTTGCAGGCGGCTTGAATATTTATCAACACGCGCCTAATCCGACTCAGTGGATAGATCCACTCGGGCTTGCACGTTGCCCCTGCGATCCATGCAGTAAGTTCCGCAGAGCAAGCCTGAGGGACATTCGTCGTGAGCTCGGCATCCCGATGTCGCAACAACCAATCAGTCAAAAAATGGTTCCACTGACTGACTCGACGGGCGCCCGGATCCTTGGTGATGACAAACAGCCGATTATGACCAGGGAGTTGACCTATCGGGTCAATGGCAAGAATGTGATCATTCAGGACCATTCTGCAGGACATTCGTTTGGAGAAGGGGGGGTTGGCGATCAGCCCTCGCACCATAACGTTCGACCGGAAGACAGACCTCGCACAGGCTCAGTAGACGGGATGAATGATCATTACTACTTTAATTGTCGGAACAAAAAATGACCACGCACGGCAAAGTGATGAACCCGCAAGCTTTGACGTCTCTCTACGGAGAGTTTCCATCGTTAGATGGAGCCGAGCTTATCGGTGTTAATTTTAGATGTGATGACCCTTTGTTAACCGCCAAATTCGTTACCAGAGAAAAACCAAGGGTCAATCCGAAACGTTGGCCTCAACAATTTGACGAAGTCATCATTGAACTATCCTTCATGGGAGTTGGTGGCTTGTCGTTTCGGGACTGGGGTTATAGAAACGCGATCAATAAATTCGAACTTGGCTCCAGGGGTGATCGCGCCTCTGTACGGATCTCGTGTGAAAACGGGACGGTATTGGAGTTCTTGTGCGATTGGATTCGGATCGAGAGCGTCAACTATGGGCTCGTAGGTACCCCGTAAGCAGGCGAACGAGAGGAAACAATCGGGCCTCTGATTCGCGAACTCAGTTTCAGGGGCAGCAGTTCGACGAAGAGACGGAACTCAGCTACAACCAGCATGGGTTGTGCGTGTTGTTTTGATCCAAGATCACAGTGCCGGTCACCGATTTGGTGAAGGCGGCATTGGTGATCAACGACCACATCTCAGCGCGCAGCCTTGTGGAAACCCGCGAACTGGTAAGGTTCCAGGCACGCGACCTCATTAGGCTTTTTGGAAACGGTAATGGACCTTATAGAATTGCCCGGCTCCGAGCTACTTCGACGAGTATTTACATATAGTCCGTCGACGGAAGAAATCGATCTATTCGACGTATCGCTAAAGCGTGACGGAAAGACCCTGATCGCACACTTCGACCTACACGATCAGCTTCCGGATCGGCCACCGGAAAAATGGAAGAATTTTAATCGCTGCCGGCTTGGAATCTATTGCGCCGCAATCAACAAGCTCAAACTTTATCACTGGAACCCCAACAATTTGGTGAGACTTTCAATCAAAAAGATCGAGGAGCATGGGTACGAAGTTCAGTTTTCTAGCAATCAGCTAGAAATCGAATTCCGTTGTCAGCATATTTCGGTCATAGGTCCCACGGTCTACTTAGACGAATAGGCAGCGAGGGCTCGGTGATTCTTTGGTCCTCAGATTAAAGACGAACGATTATTGGTTTGGTGACGCGACGCATATATGCTGCTCAGGTCGATCCTCGTCGGTATCACGTGCAGCAGCATGGTCCCGAGACAGGGCTGCAGTACAACCGGCATCGCTTCCGTGACCGGGCCACCGGTCGATTTATCATCAACGATCCGACCCGGCTCGCTGGCGGCGCTAATTTGTATCAGTGGACAAGAAAACCAATGGCTGCGCGACGCATGCCGGTGACATCCTGAGAGCGGGTGGAGCGCGGGATGTCTTGACAACAACGAGAGAACGGCTAAATGGTTGATCAAGAACGGGCAACGTCAATAGGATACCGATGGGAAGAATTATGTGTAGCTCACATGGCACCACTGGAATCGTGCATGTCTCGAGCGATATCGTGGCAGGTATTCGCATCGGCCAACCTGCATTGCAGATTTTTCAGTATGACATAGATTGGCTGGGTGACGGGCGCGTGAGCGTTTCATATTTTGTCTCAAAAGATTATGCGAACCGGGTTGGACTGCCTGAGCCCGCCGGGGCTCTATTTGACACCGAGTTTGAGGAGAAATACGCTACCGTCTGCGACGCGCTCGCTGCCGTCTGCGACAAATGCTTTAACGAATACCTCCACAAAATGGCATAGAATTTTAGGCGTCCTTGAACGTTTCCCTCGTTCGACCATTAGCTGGCCTGAGTGGGTTTGAGGGGCATTGGTAGTGTGCGATCCGGCAAGGGGCGGTTCGAATCGATGGCCTCATCGGCCCACGTGCGGTATTAATTTGTCTCAAAACTAGCCAAACGAAATTTCTGAAGAAGCTCGGCTTCAAACCAAAGGTACCGTAATGCCTCTAGTCATTTGCCGTATTCATGGGCGCGCGGGCGGCGAGTTGCTCTCCCGTACGCTTTTCGAGTTCGTAAAAGACCGCGCGACCTGGGGCAACGCTCCCCTCGTTCGGCCGCTCACCCTCGCATTTGAAGATATTGAGTTCCCCGGCTACATGTTGGACGACGACATCGTCGAAGTCGTTCAACTGGGCGGTGTGCTCGAAGGCAGCGAAACGTATCGATTCACCGATGAGGAGGCAATGGAGTCAGCCATCGGTATATTTACCGCGACATGCTATCGCTGCCTCCGTGAACTGATTGCATCTCAATCCAAGCCATAGCGTCAGCATGCGAACCTGCATTACAAGCGGTATCGGTGCTACGATCCGGCAATGGTGCCCGCCATCCACTTCTCAATATCACCGACCACCTTGTCGTCGATCTCCCAATAGCCATGCGGTGTCAATGAACTGCATTCGTTTGACGACTTCGCTACCCCGCCCTCCACGAAGAGCACCGTCGAACGCGAATTCGGCATGGCGTCCGCTATCTCTTTGGCCTTAGACGGCGGCGCGACCCAACAGCGATCGTCGCGATTGGCTACGATAAGAGCGGGAACTCGAACATCCTGAGGATGGGCATCGAATACCGTTTCTTTCGATTTACCCAATACCGACACAGACTCCGTCAGGATCACACCGGCAAGCTCTCGCCGTTCCGCATGTGCCGCGGCGTTCATTGCCGCGATCGATCCTTGGCTTGTGCCCATCACCCACACTGGCACGTTCGATAAGGAGTGTGCGAAAGCCAGAATGTCCCGGGTCACATTCGCGTATTCCGGCGTACTGCGCTTACCACGCATCGACTGATGGCCGATCGCATCGACGATTACGACACCGTATCCGTAATGCGCCCACAATGCACGTGTGCGTACGACAAAGTTGTCCTCGTGCCTGATCGCGCCGTCGCTCTCGATGCCGATATCACCCGTTCCACCAGGAAACATAACGATGATGCCGTGCATGCCGCTCTCAGGACCATAGAACAGCACACGTTGGTATCCGCCGCCATCGAGCATCAGGTCACGCACCTCCGTCCTGACTCGTTCCACCGCAGGCGCTACCTTGAGGCCGCCGCTATACGAGGACATCTCGTGAGCAGCGGTGTCCGTAAGCGATAACGATATGCCGGCCGCAACCAGCGCAATACAGCTTACAAGTCGATAAAACATCTTGCTACCACGCGTGACTATTAGTATCGAAATAGTGATGCGCACGCTCTGTATCTGTCAACGTAGTTGCCGCGTCGCTTCGTCTCCCCCATCCCCTTCAACTCCGCTCGAATCCCCGCGCCAGTTCCCAGTCCGTGATCCGCCGATCGTACTCATGCTGCTCCCATCGCGCCGCGTGCACGTAGTGGCTGACCACCTCGTCGCCGAGCGTCTCTCGCAGCCACGTAGAGTTCGAACTGATGTCGATAGCGTCGCGCAACGTCTTCGGAATATCCGGCAACACATCGTCGCGGTATGCATCCCCGACGAAAGGCTCCGGCAGCGCAAGTTTCTCATCGATGCCCGCGAGACCCGCGGCGAGCAACGCGGCAAAGGCGAGATACGGATTCAGATCGGCCCCGCCAATGCGACATTCGACCCGTATCGCCTCGGAACCTTCCCCACACAAACGAAATCCAGCCGTTCGGTTGTCGCGGCTCCATGCGGCCTTCGTGGGCGCGAACGTACCGCTTTGAAATCGCTTATACGAGTTGATGTACGGAGCAAGAAACAACGTAATGTCTCTCGAATATTTAAGCAGCCCCGCAACGTAGTGCCGCATCAACTGTGACATGCCGTAAGTCGCGTTCGGGTCATAAAACAATGGCTTCTTGTCGAGCGACCAGAGCGATGCATGGATGTGGCTCGATGAGCCCGCTTGATCGTATCGCCATTTCGCCATATACGTGATCGCCCTCTGATGCTGCGCGGCGATCTCCTTGCTGCCGTGCTTGATGAGGGTGTGCTGATCGGCCATCACCAGCGGATCGGCATACCGCACGTTGATTTCGCCCTGCCCCAAACCCCATTCGCCCTTCGAACATTCGACGACGATCCCAGCGTCATGCAACCCGTTCCTGATCGGGCGCATGACGGACTCCTGCCGCGTCGTCGACAGGATGTGATAGTCCTGGCTATAGGTTCCCGCCGTCTCCGGAGCAACATATCGTCTACCCGAGATCGCTTCGTAGGTCTCGTCGAACAAATAGAATTCCAGCTCCGACGCAAAGCAAGCACTGAGTCCCCTATCGGCCAGGCGGCGCAGTTGCCGTTGCAGAATCTGTCTCGGTGAATGGGCTACCGGCCGCTCATGATGATCGAGCACGTCGCATATCACGAGCGCGGTGCCATCGAGCCAGGGTAGTTTCCGCAACGTCGAGATATCGGGCTTGAGCACGAAATCGCCATACCCATCCGCCCAACTGGCGCTCGCGTAGCCGGGTACCGGCTCCATTTCCATGTCGTTCGCCAACAGGTAATTGCACGCGTGCGTTTCCCTATGCCCATGCTTCACGAAGAAGTCGGCATGAAACCGCTTACCCACCAAACGGCCTTGCATATCCACCATGCAGACGAGCACGGTGTCGATGACACCGGAAGCGACCGCGTCCTTCAATTCGTCGAAAGAGAGACTCATAGCAGCGGTGTTATCGATCAATGCCGATCCTGCTTACCTCGGTCGGCGTGGTTTGATAGATCTGAGCGATCCAGTTTCCGAACAGCAGATGCGCATGCCCGCGCCAACGGTTAGTCGGCGCAAGCTTGTCCGAATCGTCAGGGAAGTAATGCTTGGGAACATCGATCTCGCGACCGCTGGCCCGATCGCGAAAATATTCATCGGCGAGCGTGTACGAGTCGTACTCGATGTGGTTGAACATATGCAGCGAATGATGCTTCGGATCGTGAACAAGGCACATGCCCGTCTCGGGCGATTCCATCAACACGGATACACCGCTGTTCGGCGGAATGTCCGCGCTGCGCATCTCGGTCCAGCGTGACACGGGAATATGGACTTCGTCGGAAAACCCTTGCAGATAGGGAGATCGTGCCTCCATGCTGTAGTGAGGGAAGACGCCGAACGCCTTTTTGCTCAGCTCGTATTTCGGCATGCCGTGAAAGCGATGCATCGCCGCCTGCGCGCCCCAGCATATGTTCAGGCAGCTATGAACGTTCGTTTGCGTCCAATCGAAAATCTTGACGAGCTCATCCCAGTAACTCACTTTGTCAAAGGGAAGCGTTTCGACCGGCGCGCCGGTCACGATGAAGCCGTCGAATTTCTGCGCCCTCACCTCTGCCCAGTCGTGATAGAACGACACGAGATGATCCGTCGGTGTGTTCTTCGGCGAGTAATGGGTGATCTTGATCAGCGTGAGTTCGATCTGCAGTGGCGTGGCGCCGAGCAAACGGGCGATCTGGATCTCCGTTTTGATCTTGTTCGGCATCAAGTTCAACAAGCCGAATCGCAAGGGCCGCTTGTGCTCCCAAACCGGCTGCTCGTCGTCCATCACCATAACGCCTTCCGTCTCGAGCGCAGCCACGGCAGGCAATCCGTTAGGAATCCTAATTGGCATGGTCTTTCAGACTCCGTTATGTGTCGATCACACGAAAGGGATGGTGCGACTATGCGCTGCTCTCAGAGCGGCGCTTCGGCGAATCTATTTCGCATCGTCAACAATCATGTCCGCGGCTTTCTCACCGACCATCATGACCGTCGCGTTGATATTGACCGACACCATTGCGGGAAACACCGACGCATCGCAAACTCTCAACCCCACGACGCCCTTCACCTTCAAATCCGGCGTGAGGACAGCCCCTGGGTCACGCTCGGAGCCCAGCCGGCAGGTGCCCGAAGCGTGATAGTAGGTCTGACAGTTATTGCGGATGTAGTTGCGCAGCAATTCCTCGCCCGCGACCTCCGGCCCGGGCAGTAATTCCTTAGTGACGATCCGGCCGAAGCTTTCCGTTTTCCCCATGCGCCGGCAGAAATCGATCGCTCTGAGCAGTACGTCTTCGTCGTAGCGATCAGCGTCGGACAAGTAGTTCATGTCGATCGCCGGTGCGATGCGAATGTCGGGAGACGTGATCTTCACGGTCCCATGGCTTCGACTGATCGCAATGTTCGGCTCGAGCGCGATGATGGACCGGCCTTTCGGTGCGGACGGATGATACTCATCGCCGAATCGGCCGTTGAACCAGCCCGCTGTCATTCCGAACTGCACTTGGCTGTCCGCGGAGCGTGCATCCGGCGAGGTCTTCAACATCGCCACAGCCTCGTAAGGCGTGATGTCCCAATCGGGAACCGGCGTTGCCGTTTCGAAGATGACGGGGACCGTGTAGTGGTCGAGCAGATGCTTGCCCACGCCTGGGCTGTTGTGCACGACCTCGATATCGTGCGCACGCAGGTCGGCGGCGTCGCCGATTCCCGAGACCATCAGGAGTTGCGGAGACTGGATGCCTCCCGCGCACAGAATAATCTCTCGGCGCGCGGCGATACGCCCCTTGTCCGTTATGCAGGCGGTGGCCACTCGGTCCGTGAATTCGATCCGGTTAACGAGCGTCTCCGTCAGAATCCCCAGATTCGGCGGCAGCGATGCGAGCGGATGCAGATAAGCAACGGACGACGAACTGCGGAAGCGTCCATGCGCGTTCAGCGCCAGCATGCCAATGCCCGGCTCGACCTTGCTTCTGAAGTCGACCTTCGCAAGCCCGAGCTCTTCTCCGGCCCTGATGAAGGCCTTGGAAAACGGATGGTTTTCCGGGCGGCGCTCCACGGTAATCCGTGCTTCGAGGCGATCGAAGTACGGAATCACATCCGCGCCGGACCACCCTTTGCCACCAAGCTCGCGCCACGCGTCGAAATCCTCTCTCGGCGGCACCAAGTACGCGCAGTCGTTGTGATTGCCGCATCCGCCCAGCATCTTCGCCCGAGAATAATTCAGGTGTCGACTCGACTGCCGAGTGGGGCGAGCGAGGAACCCCCAGTCCGTACTTGAATCGAGTTCGAACAGTCTAGAGATGTCCATCATCGCCGGAACACCCTCGTCTCGCGGCCCGGCTTCGATCAGCGCGACCGAACCGATATTCGCATCCGCCAGCCGTCGGGCGATGATCGCGCCTGCGCTGCCACCACCGATAACGATGTAGTCAAAGACCATGGGAATCCTTTTATCGGATTGTTGATCGATATGCCGTCTGCAATGCCATCCATCAATAAGGAAAAAGAACGAGGCCTAGCGCAACGAGCGCGTACAGCAACGCCGTGATTCTGTTCAGCGCCGTTGTGTTGTTGAAGGCCGGGCGGGCTTTGTGCGCGAGAAACATGTACCCGCCGTAGATCGACAGCGAAATGGCCGTCGCCGCAATGCCAAGCGAGATCGCCTGCTTGGTGTAGGAAAAGCGCGGGCTGATGAAGCTCGGGTAGGTCAGCAGACTCGCCAGCCAACCCTTCGGGTTCGTCAGCGAGACCAATAGCGAGTTGACGAACATTTGCTTCGAGCTCGCGTTGCCGGCGGCGCCATCACGCTGTTGCGAGCGGCTGAAGAACGCCGTTAACGCCAAGTACGTCAGATAGACCGCACCGATCCACCGCAAGTAGACCAATACCCATCGATTGTCATGTATCAGCAAACCCACGCCGGACAGAACCACCGTTGCGTGAATAGCGGTCGCGAGCCCGAAACCGAATGCGCCCGGGATCGCGGTCTTCAGGCCATGCTTGATTGCCTGTGCAACCGCGAACGCCACGTTCGGCCCCGGTACCGCAACCGCGGACGTAAAAGCCACAGAGAACAACACCAGCAAATGCAGATCCATGGAACCACCGAGGTATAAGAATTATTGTTACGGCTGGGACTCAACTCAATGCTAAGCAAGCGCGCTTTGCCGCCATTTCTCTGCCCTTTCGGTTTGATAAGCGCGACAAGCGTCACCGAATGCCTGGAAAATCTTCTGGCTGTTGACGTCGGTAGACGCATGCCATTCGGGATGCCATTGCAGTGCGAGCTGAAACGTTGCCGACGTGGGATACGACAATGCCTCGACCACGCCGTCATTCGCTACGGCTTCCACGCGGATGGTGGAGGCGGTGTCGGCAATGCCCTGATTATGGAGCGAATTGACGAATAGCTCGCTGTCACCGACGATCGACGACAAGATTCCGCCCGGCACGACCTTCACTGCGTGAACGGGAAGGTATTGCTGATCGCGTGGCAAATTCGGATTTTCGTGATGAACGACGCCCTTGTTCTGCAACGACAAGTCCTCATACAGCGTGCCGTTCCGATGCACGTTCATCTCCTGCAGTCCGCGGCAGATACCAAGGATCGGCATCTCGAGTTCGATCGCCACCGTCAACGCAACGCGTGACAAGCGATCTCGTGGCCGATCGCGCACGCCGGGAATCACATCGTCGTCCGCGCGATGCCACGAGCGTTCCGTTTCGTTGAAGATGTTGGGATCCAGATTGGACTCATCTCCGGTCAGCACCAGCCCGTCGAGACGAGGCAGCAAGTCGCGAAACGTCTCGACAGTGGCCTCCCAAGGCAGCTTGCCGTCGATGGTCGGTAGGATCACGCACTCGACCAATGCGTGATCGTGCAACGCCTCGAGATAGCGTCGCCGCAGCCAATCGCGGTGGACCCCGTCATGGAGATGGCGATTGGCAGTGACGCCGACAGCGGCCCGCCTCGCTTGGAAAGCACCGGTCATGGTTGCGCTCGCAGCGGCGCCGGGACGGAGCCCTGGGTCGCGTGATAGAGGTCCCGATTCCGCTCGATCAGTTGACTGATGACGCTGGGCTGACCTTTCGGACCGCGAACGAAGAGACCTCCCCATGAATCGGCGATTTCGGCATATTGGGGGTCCCGCATCCGGATCTTCTGGGCGCGCTTCAAAAGCCAAAACGGAACGCCGGGCGAGAGATGATGTTCCAAATGGTATTCGTCTAGATTGACACCGAACAGAAGCCGCTCGATGAGGTTGCCTTTCCGGTTCCGCGTCAGATAAACGTTCGCCACTTCGGTCTCGCACATCGGGGAGTGCTCGGCGATCTCGACGAACCACCCCAGGATTTGGAATGTGGTGAGGTAGGGAATCAACCAAAACAGCACCAGCAGATGCAGCGATTCGGCCCGAGCGAAACCGATAAGCACGATCGTCCAGAAGGCTGCGAATCCATACGTGTCGATCGCGGCCCCGCGCTTGTCGACGTCCGTGCCCTCCTTGCTGGATATGAGGAACCGGTTGTGCCATAGGTAATTCAGGTAGCGCAGCGTCGCCCCGCCGAAAATCGCTTTCCAGACGATGGAAAACGCATATTCGCGCGGTGGCCGAATCTCATAGACGCCGGCCGAAATGAAGAATTTCAGATCGGGATCTCTTTCCGGATCCCCCAAGTGTGGGTGGTGCAGATGAACGTGCGATACGCGATAGGCCCAATGGCGTTGAAAGAGCGGATACGCGGCAAATACGATCCCGAGGAAGTAGTTCCACGTCGTATTCTTTGCGAGCGTCCTATGCGCGGCATCGTGCGAGATCGTCGTGAGTCCACGTTGATGCGCGCCGATGATCAGAACCGCGAGCGGATACAACCACCACGAGACTCGGACGGTAGCGAATGCGCACGCCAGCATGATGAAGTAGTCCTTCAGAATGTAGAGCGCGCCGGTCACATTGTCAGGCCGCAGTTCGGATAGCGCTCGCGTCACGTCACGAGAGAAATGAAACGACTCGAACCGCTTGTTGCGAAGTTTCCAAACCTGAGAAGCTTCCATGATCGAAATGGTCCTCACCGAAATGGGGCGTCAAATTGCGTCGAGTCCTCGCTCAATGTCCGCAATCACATCATTCACGTTCTCGATGCCAACGCACAGGCGGATGGAGCCGTCGAAGATGCCAGCGGCTTCGCGCTTCTCTCGCGGCACGGTCGTATGCGTGGTTGAGACGGGATGGGTGACGAGTGTTCGAGCGTCGCCCACGTTCGAGACGTGATACATGAGCCGGATGTTTTGGACGAACTTACGGCCGGCCGTTTCGTCTTCCAATTCGAACATGATCATCGCGCCATAGCCGACTTGGTCGTCGACGAGTTCGTCGATGAGTTCGCGCTCGCGTCCGGTCGCAAGCCCGGGATACGAGACACGCTTTACCTTCGGATGTTTCTTGAGGAACGTCGCAACCGTCGCGGCGTTTTCGCTATGGCGCTGCATTCGGAGATGCAGCGTCTCGAGCCCCTGGATCAACTGAAAGCTCGAGAACGGGCTGATCGTGGCGCCCGTATCGCGCAGCCATGTCATGCGCGCTTTCAGCAAGTAGGCGCTTGCCCCAAGATCGCCGAGTGTCCGCACCGCGTCAGGCCAGACGATGTTTCCATGCGCTTCGTCGGGTTCGTTGAACAACGGGAAGCGGGTGCGATCGTCGAAGGAGAAATTGCCATTGTCGACGACCAACCCGCCGAGTGTCGTTCCATGGCCGCAGATGTACTTTGTCGCGGAATAGGTCGTAATGGCGGCGCCCAGCGCGCCTGGCCGAGACACGAGTGGCGTGGTCGTGTTGTCGATGACGAGCGGCACCCCTCGGCGCTTCCCGATTTCGGCAAGCGCCGCGACCGGAAACGGAACGAGCGTAGGGTTGGAGAAGACCTCGCCGAAGATCGCGATCGTTCTCTCATCGATCTGCGACTCGAATGACGACGGGTTTTTCGGGTCGGCAGGCCGTGCCTCGATGCCCAATCGCTTGAACGTGTTGAACAACAAATTCCATGAGTTCCCGTACAAGTATGTCGACGCAACGACGTTATCCCCCGGCCTGCCGCTGGATAGATTCGCGATCGCCAGGAACGTGGCGGCCTGTCCCGAGGCCACCGCGAGGGAATCGCCGGCACCGTCGAATGCGGCGAAGCGCTGTTCGAGCACGCGCGTCGTGGGGTTGATAATGCGCGTGTACGTGAAGCCGTCTTCCTTGGCGTTGTAGATGTCCGCGATCTTTTGCAGATCGTCGTCGAGCTCATACGCAGTCGTTTGGTAGATCGGGACAGCAACCGCCTTGGTGACTGGGTCGCGCCGGTAGCCCGCATGCAGCAGCGCCGTTTCTCGCGATATTTCGAGACTAGGATTGTTGCGCGACATATCACAGGACCTCTTTCACGAATTGGAATTCAGCGCCGTACAACGCTTTGCTAGGAATGCGCGGCACATCGAAAAAATCGCGGAATGCGGCTGCGAGCAACCGAATCCACGCAGGACGAATCGAGCCGATACAGCCGATCCGGAAGCTGCTCGTGGGGAGATGCAGCTTCGAATAGATGTACAAGTTGTAGTTGGCGAGGTGTTGGTACAGCGCGTCGAAGTCGCTCTGCGTATCGATGACGCCTTCCGCGGTGAGCGCGACGCATACCGGCGAGCGCACGTTCGCGCTCAAGAGCGGAGGCGCGTACGGCGTAGTCGCGCGAATGATCTCGTCGCGAACCGAACTGTAGCGCTCGCCTCTGCCGACCACGCCTTCGGCAGCCAGAACCTCCAGGGCTTTCGAGCAGGCTTGAATGATGTGCGTCGGCGGAGTCGACCTCCATTCCCCGGTTCTCTCGAAGTTGCGCCATTGATCACGAACGTCCAGCACGAATGAGTTCGTTTGACGGCTTTCGCTTTCAAGCGCCTCGAGCGATGCGACGACAAAAGAGACGCCCGGCGGCCCTTCGATGCACTTGTTGCTGGATGTCACAAGGACATCGAACTTGACTTGCTTGGCGCTGATTTCGGTCGCGCCGAACGAACTCATCGCATCGATAATCGTCTTGATGCCACGCTTGCGCGCCAGCTCGACGATAGCGCCAAGGGGGTTGATTACTCCGGTGGTCGTTTCGCTATGAACAAAGCACAGATGCGTGATATGACGATTCCGGTCCAAATACGCCGCAATCTCCGGCGTTGAAAGAGGCTGATCGCTCGGCATCGTCAGGCCGACCGCCTCTATCCCACGCAGGTGCAATATTTTTAATATTCGTTCGCCATATATTCCATTAATACATACGAGAGGACGATCGGTAGCCGTTACGAAAGAAGCCAATGCCGCTTCCATTCCGTATGACCCGCCCCCTTGAATCGGCACGACCGAGTGCGTACCGTTTCCGTCGAGTAGATCGAGCAATAAACCACGAACACGGGAAGTGATTCTTCTAAAACTCTCATCGCGTGAGCCGATATCATATTGCATCTGGGCTTTCACTTCGTCGCTCAGAGCCAAAGGGCCAGGCGTCATCAAAAAGTGATGCTGCTCCGACATATAACACCTCGTTAGTTGAAACGTCTATATGCAAATACGGAGACGCAAATCGACATGAAGCCCTGAACGCTTAAGCCACGCTACACCATAGAACGGCACTTCGCTATTCTATTTTCTGGAAATCAAAGAAGCGCATTCAAGAATTACATGCGGGACGCAGCATCGAAGCTCGTCCACCGCATCGCGATTAGGAATGGATAAAGTATCTCGAAAAAGCCGTCGAATATGCTTCTTGCATAATCCAATCTCGGCTTTAAAAGGGTCTCGATACGCTGAACGCTATCAACGATTTTTGCTTCTATATATACCTCGGCCTAACCGGCGTTATCGCTTAGGCGCGCGCCGTCACCGACGACGATGGTCGCAGCGGTTGTGCATCCGAGTGCAGATAAGTCGTATCGCGGGCGGGCGGCCGCCAATACCTGGCGCTGCCATGCGTGCGCGTTCTACCGTGTCCGAGATGCCTGCGTTGCGCGGCACCCGCTCTCCCCGCATGCGAACGTGCCCCCCCTTCGTTCGCCACAACCGGCGGCGCCGCGCCGGGCTCGGCCTCAGACGCGCCCCGGCCCGTTCCGACCGATTCTTGCGCCCGCAGGTCATCCTTTGCCGGCCCGCTGAGATTCGCGGGCTCCGGCTCGTTCCGCGTCGCCGAGCCATCGGCTACTAGCGATGCACTCTCGTCCGACAGCGCTGCATCGGACGGCCCCTCGAATCGATGCATCAATGTCAGGCCGGTGAATAGAACGACGCATGACGCAAGAATTCCCAAACCGCCTTTCACTCCCCATTGCCGCCAGCCGGACAATGCGAATGCGCTCGCCCGCCCATAGCCCTCGCCATCCCGGGGCTCGGCTCCCGAGTCGACGAAACCGCCTGCCGGCCCATCGAGATCGCCTTCGAAGTCGGTTGCCGCAAAGGCACGCATAGGCGGCTGGTACGGCACAGCCGCAGGTACATCGCCGCCCTGTGTCGGTGGCGCAGATGAAGCCCTATCCGCTGAGCCAAGCGGCGCTCCGCAATATGGACAAAAGGAAAAGGCGCTAGGCTCCGAAATCCGGCCGCTACAGCGAGCGCACGTCATCGAAACCTTCGAGTCGAGAGCGGACGGTTCGCTCATGCCGCGCTCCTAGCGCATCGGCGCAGCGGATGTCGCGCCGCACGTCGAAGGCTCGCGCCGACCTGCGAGCGCGGTGAGCCGGCCAGGTGGATAAAAGAACTCGATCATGACATCAGTCAATCGCGTCGAACGAGTGACCCACTATGGTTGAGTGCAACGCATGGGTCAAGCGCGCGGACGGCGAGAGACTCGGAGAAATCGGCCACAATTTCGGCCATTTTGGCCTGCGCGAACTAAGCGGTCCGAGCGCGCAAAGCGCCGATCCAATCGATACGATCCAACTCCGAGTACGCGCGCTCGACCAGCGCCAGATCCGCGGGGCGCGCGCTGGCATGGATGCCCGTCAGAGCAGGAATGGGAAAGTCGATCGCGGCGCACTTCGGGTAGTCCCGCGCGCGCAACGTGGAAGGAATCGTCGTGAAGAATGCGGCGGTAGGCACATCGAAGCCCGCGCCGACGTGCAACGCGCTCGTGTCCGAAGTCACAAGAAGCGTCGAGCCGCGGACCCACGAAAGGTATGAAGCCGTACTCTGGGAGTGTGTGGAAATGTTTATGTAGTGCTCGTGCTCGATCGGCAACGAGCCGACGATCGGCAATCGAAACTCCGCCCAAAGCCGGCTCACGATCCCGGGAAGGTATCGCGAAGGAATGCTTCTTACCGGCGTGCTGGCGGTGGGGGCGAGCAAGATGTAGGGGCGCCCTTTCCACTCCCGAGGAAGATCGGGCAGGCCGAGTTGTTTGAGCCAACCGTTGCTCTTTTCTTGCAGCGCAATATCGGCAGGCTCGAGCCCGAGCGCCCACAAGAAAAAATCGATCATCGGCATGGTCGAAAAATTCGGCCAAAACAAATGATTGCCGACGTCCACTTTCGGCTCATTTGGCGGCAAAGCATCGAGCGGCACGGGTAAATCGAGCACCGTGCCGAACAGGGGCGCTGCGAGTTGATAAAGCGTTTTGACGAATAGCGGCGTCCGGGCGGGGCGATAGATGGAAAACGAAATGCCGGGATACCGGTGCTGGACCGCCGCAAGTGCGGTGAGACCGACAATGGAATCGCCGAGCGTCACGCCCATTCCGTTGATGATATGCGCGCGGCTAGCGCCGTCGTAGCGGATCGTTCCGGTGGACGTATTGGCGTTGTGTATCCCGTCCGAAGCGGACAGCGCGCGATATTCGGCGATCGCCGCATCCGATACCTCGAGGTCGTACGAAGCGGTGATCCGCCCTTGCGCCGAGAGCAACGATCCGGCGTGCGTCAAAGAAGTCACATCGTCCAACGTGGTCATCGCTTCGTCCCCGAACAAGCCTCGAACGAGGCGTGGCGCAGTACCGTTTTTCGAACCGGTTTAATCAGATGTTCTCTGAATCGTACCTTACCGGCAACTCGAATCCTATCTTCCCCGGGCATTTCATGCTCGGAAAGACGCACCCGAGCGGCGCGATTGGGTCGCGCGCCGCCCCGCCGCCCGGTCTCCGTATAATTACGCCATTACAAATTCACGAACGAGGGAAACGAAATGAAAAACGTGATTCGCGTCGGCGATCCGACGAGCCACGGCGGCAAAGTGATTACCGGCGCTTCGAATTTCGAAGTCGACGGCATCCCCGTGGCCTGTGTCGGCGACAAGTGCACCTGTCCTCAGAACGGTCACGACAATTGCACGATCGTCGAGGGCGATTCGCAATTCGTCGTCGATGGGCGCGCCGTGGCGTTCGACGGCCACAAGACAAGCTGCGGCGCGGTACTGCAATCCACGGCGCAAGGATTCGGCGCGAGCTGACGCGACGCTTGCGCTTGCGCGCTCAACGGGTTCGCTACAAGACCGTTTGCATCGCGTCGTCGAGCATGCGCCATAACGAGGCCGCCGTGAAATCGTCGATGACCTCGTCGGCACCGGCCTCGATAAGCGTGTTCGCCGGCAAGGCCGTGCGCATGCCGAACGTATAGATCTTGGCGGCGCTCGCGGCTCGGATACCGGACAGCGAATCTTCGAAGGCGACAGCGTGCCGCGCGTCTCCGCCCAGCCGCTCGAGGCCGGTCAAGTACGGCAGAGGATCGGGTTTGCCGCGCGCGAGTTCGTCGGCGATGACAAGCGTGTCGATACGATCCGCCAAACCAAGCCCGCCCAGCATCAATTCCGCATTCGCTCGCGGTGCGTTCGTCACGACGGCGATACCCACGCCTCGCGTGCGCGCCCAATCGAACAACTCCAACGTACCCGCCGTGGGCTCCAAGCGGTTCACCGACGCGCGAAAGAGCGCCTCCTTACGATCGGCCAATTGCCGATGCTCGCTTTCGGGCACGTCCGGAAAGAACTCGCGCATGATGACGTCGTTCGTCGCACCCATGATCCGCGACTGATACGTCTCGAGCGTGAGACTCCGCCCGCGCTCGCCGAGCAAAACTTGGAACGCGCCGAAATGAAGCTCGTCCGTATTCACGAGCGTGCCGTCCAAATCGAACAGCAACGAAAAATTGCGCGACATGTAGATTCCCTAGATAAAGCCGGCGCCCAATCGATCGACCGGGCCGACGAAAACGTTGAGCCGCTCGGCCACCGAGCCCGGACTCATAAACGTCTGGAAAACGTTCTCGATGCGGTAGCCGATCTCTTCCACGGTCGAACCGTGGTGATGGTATCAGGGAAGGGAAGCGAAACGGCCGGATCGAACGTCGCCGCTTAAGTACGAAGCGCTAGGCTGCCGGGCGACGAAGATGCTCAGTGCTGAAAGCGGCCGAGCCCCGCGCCGGGCGACGGCGATGCGCGCCGGTCCTTGCGGGCCATCGCAGCAGCGTCGCTCTCTCTATCCGCCGCGTTATCGGCCTCGCAAATCGCTTCGACGATTCGGTAAGCTGCTACGAGGCTCGAGAAATCGGCTTCGAAACGCGTGCGCGTGCGGCACGCTTCGAAGAAGCGATGCAGTTCGCTCTCGTAACCGCCGCGCCCGGGGCCAAACTCGGAGGAGCTCTGGCTGTCGATTTCCGCGTACGAGCCCGACTCCGCCCCGCGCACGACGATGTTTCCGCGCTCGTCGAGTTCGGCCGTCGTCGACGTCGAACCGGTCAGTTTCATTTGGAATTCAATATCGCGGAGCGTCGTTCCCACCACCAAGCGGGCAGTGGCGCCGGATGAGAATACGCATTCGGCTTCGACGATCAGTCCGGGGCCATGGCGCCGGACCTCCGACCGAACGCCGGCGAGCTCGCCGCCGCCGAACGTCACAGCCAAGTCGATCGATTGAAGCGCTTGTCCTAGCAGCAACGAACGCAACGGGCAGTCATGCCCAGGAAGCGCGTGGCGCGGCTGATCGGCATAGTGCGTCAATTCGATGCTCGACGTTTGCCCGAACGCCGCGCTCGCCGCGAGTTCGCGCAATTGCCGGATCGGCCGCGCAAACCGTTGGTTCATCCCCACGCCGGTTCGCACGCCGCATTGGCGCGCCATGTCGACGAGCATGCGCAATTCGTCGAGCGTCGAGCAAGGCGGCCTTTCCACGAAAACGCTGATTCCGCGCGGCATCGCGCTCATCGATATCTCGCGATGCAAATGCGGCGGACAGGCGATGACGATCGCGTCCATGCTTACCGTATCGAGCATGGACGAGACCGCATCGGCCGTTGGAATGCCGGGAATCCAGCGCGCAATCGCGCTCGCGTTAGCCACCTCGGTGTCGCACGCGCCGACGATTTCGATGTCCGGGGTTTGAAGCAGCGCGGGAATCAAGTTCTGTTGCATCTGCGCGCCGATGCCGACTAGGCCAACCTTAAGCGTGCCCATCGTAGTCTCCCGAATAATTCGCGCGCTCGGACCCGCGAGGAGTCGATCGAAAGAGACTATCGGAATACGAAAGGATTGGGATCTACTAAAACTGGTAGCGGTCGGCTACGCCCGAAGCGACGACGTGCGGCCTATCGTGACGAAACGGCATCCATGTTCAGCGCGCCCGCTCGCTGCAGCGCCGCGCGCGCCGCGACCAAGGACAGTCGCGCCGCACGCGCGTCGAACGCCAAGCGAATCATGGCGGGCAGTTGACCAGGCGCGCGTGCAAGCTCGCGCAAGATCGGCGCGAGCGCCGTCGTGCCATCCTCGCGCAGCCCCGCCGTAGCAGCCGGCGGCAAGGTGCGCCACGCCGGATCGACGATCGCGCGACAAACGGCAAAAGGCAGCCCGTGAGCACCCGCCTGCTCCGCTGCGATGTGCGACTCCATATCGACGGCCAGAGCGCCCGTGTCGCGATGCAGCGCCTGCTTTTGCTGTTCGGATACAACGGGCGCCGCGACCGCCGCCATGGGACCGGATTCGACGCGCACACCCCGCATCGATCCACGCAGCGCACTCGCGATACGCGCGCCCCATGCGGCATCGGTCGATCGACGGCCCGCCGGCCCTGCGATGGTATCGGCGACGACGAGTGCGCCGGGCATCAAGTCAGGCGCCAGTCCGCCGGCCGTGCCGAAACTCATGACGCCCGATGCGCCCCGGGCCAAGGCTTGCGCCAACGCGCGCTCGAGCAGATCGGCCCGGGCCGCATACACGACTTCGACGCCGGGTCCGCGAGCAATGCGCGCTTCGAACGCCATGCCGGTGACGACGATCAGCGGCCGTGCCGCGCCCGCCGTCATTACATGCCGACCGTGACACGCACGCGCGCGTCGCGTTTCAAATTGCGATACCGCGCGAGCGCCCAGAGCGGGAAGAATTTGCGGTAGCCGTGATAGCGCAGGTAGAAGACGCGCGGGAAACCCGTCGCGGTAAAGCGCGTTTCGTCCCACAAGCCGTGCTCGCGCTGCGTAGCGACGAGGTAAGCCACACCCTGCGCAACGGCAGGATGATCGATCGCGCCCGCGGCCATCAGACCCAGCAGCGCCCACGCCGTCTGCGAGGCGGTGCTCGGCGCTTTTTCATAGCCGCGGTAGTCGAGCTTGTAGCTCGCGCCGTCTTCGCCCCAGCCGCCGTCTTCGTTCTGGATCGAGATCAGCCACGCCACCGCGCGCTTGATCCGTGCATCGTCATGCGCGATGCCGGCCGCATTCAGCGCGCACAGCGCCGTCCACGTGCCGTAGATATAGTTCATGCCCCAGCGGCCATACCAGCTACCGTCGTCTTCCTGTTCGGCGAGCAGGTAATCGTAAGCGCGCCGCGCGGGTTCGCTGTTGCCGGGCATCTCGCCGAGTTGCGCCAGCATCGACAAGCATCGGCCCGAAACGTCCGCCGTCGGCGGATCGAGCAGCGCGCCGTGATCGGAGAACGGAATGTTGTTCAAGTAGAACTGCGTGTTTTCAGGCTCGAACGCGCCCCAGCCGCCGTCGCTCGACTGCATGCCGACGATCCATTCGCGCGCACGCGCGATCGCCTCGCGATCGACGTTCGAGTGCGTGAGCGCAGCCGCGCGATCCATCGCTAACGCGACGACGGCCGTGTCGTCGACATCGGGGTAGTAGGGGTTCGCGTATTGGAACGCCCAGCCGCCGGGACGCACGTCGGGGCGACGTGAAATCCAATCGCCGCGCACGTCGAGCACCTGCAGCGGCCGCAGCCATTGCAAGCCGCGCAGGGCGGCTTCTTGCGCCTTTGGCGCTTCGGTTTCCAACAGCGCGTGCGCAACGAGCGACGTATCCCAAACCGGCGACAAACACGGTTGGCAATACGCCTCGTCCTCCGCGATCGCGAGCAGCTTGTCGATCGACGCACGGGCGATCGCGCGATTGGGGTACTCGGGCCCGTAGCCGAGCGTGTCGTACATCATCACCGCGTTCGCCATCGCGGGGAAAATGGCGCCGAGGCCGTCCTCGCCGTTTAGCCGCTCGTCGACGAACGCCACCGCCGCGCGGATCGCACGCTCGCGCGTCTTCTTCGGAAAAAGGCCGTCGACCGCGCGCAGCACCGTATCGACCACTCGGAAAAACGCGAACCAGCCGCGGCTCTGATGGCCCGCGCGCGGCAACAAACCCGTGCGCGCCGGATCGCCCAAGAACAATTCGTCGATGCGCACGCCGCGCGGATTTTTCGCGACCGGCCGCCGCGCGTTGAGCACGAGCAACGGCACGATGACCGTGCGCGCCCAGTACGACACCTTCGAAAGATGGAACGGAAACCATTGCGGCAGCAGCGTGATCTCGACGGGCATCATCGGCACTGCCGTCCAGGGCACGATACCGAACAGCGCGAGCAAGATCCGCGTGAAGACGTTGACGGCTTCGGCACCGCCAGCGCCCAGAATAGCCGTGCGCGCTCGCTGCATATGCTCGGCGTCTTCGCGCTCGCCAGCCATCTTCAAGGCGAAATACGCCTTGACGCTCGCGCTGACGTCCATCGCCCCGTCCGTGAAGAGCGGCCAGCCGCCGTCGCTCAACTGGATTCGGCGCAAGTAACGCACGATTTTGCGCTCGAGCTCGACGTTGGGCGCTTCGCCTAGGTAGTGCACGAGCAGGATGTATTCCGCGGGAATCGTCGCATCCGCCTCGAGCTCGTACACCCAGTGCCCGTCGGGCCGTTGATCGGCGAGGATGGCGTCGGTCGCGCGCTCGATCGCGGCCTCGAGCGCGACCTTCGTTTGGGCGGCGCCGGCATCGTTCGAGGCCGCCACGATGGCGGGAGGAGCGGTAACGTCGTTCATCGGCATCTCAATGGTGTTCGAGACGAAGCGCGCGCGCTTCGTCATTCATCTTTTATGTGTCTGATTTCGCCGGACAAGCATCCCGGCCCCTGCAGCCAGGACGGGCGATTCGGCGCGCGGCGCGGATCAAAAAAATGCGTAACGCGCGACGATTGCAAGCAGCCGCAAACGCGGTTTCGCCACGGGCGAGCGTGGCAAATCGAAGCCGCGCTCGAGGGTTCGCTCGAGCAGGCAACGGTATACGCCCGACATGATGCGCGGCGCGCGCACGGTTTTTCGCGGGGCGCCGTCCATGATCGCGTCGGCCTTGGCGAAATGCTCGAGCGCGCGTTGCGCGAGCGTCGCGCACACGCGCGGCAGCGAGGGATCGTCGGCGATTTCGACCGGATTCGTCGCGGCGATGCCTTCGCGCGCCAACAACTCGCGCGGCAAATAACAGCGATTGATTGCGGCATCTTCGTCGATGTCGCGCAAGATATTCGTCAGTTGCAGGGCGCGCCCGAGGTGGTGCGATAGCCGATGACCCGCCTCCTCGGTCATCCCGAACACCCTCACCGACAAACGGCCGGCGGCGCTGGCGACGCGGTCGCAATACAAGTCGAGCGTTGCTTCGTCGGGCGCGCAGATGTCGGCGGCGGCATCCATGGCCATGCCGTCGATCATCGCGTGGAAGTCTTCGCGGCGCAGCCCGAACGCGCGGATCTGTTGCGCAAGCGGAACGAGCGCGCGGCGCGGTTCGCCGTCGTAGCAAGCGTCGATATCGGCGCGCCAGCGCTCGAGCCCGGCGCTGCGCTCGGCGCGCGGGGCATCGCTATCGGCGATGTCGTCCACCGCGCGGCAAAACGCGTAGATCTGAAACATCGCCTCGCGCTGCGCGGCCGGCAAGATGCGCATGGCGAGATAGAACGAGCTGCTCGACGTGACGGCTGCGGCGTCGGGTGCTGCTTCGTCCGCGACGAGATTGGATACGGCCAAGGCGAACTCCGCTGTGGCGCCCTTTACCCTTTATTGAGGGGCGAATGACAATCGATGCTGTTTGCGGCGCGCCGCTCGGGCGCGCTCGAGACGCGCCTCGCTCCGCAAGCGGCGCGGCGCACCGGCAAGGGAGCCGGAAACCGGCGAAAGTATACCAACGTTTCATTCGGCGCCACAGCGGCGCCGGCGCCCGCCCGTTCAGGTGAGCGCCACCGAGCGATTGCGGCCTTGGCGTTTCGCGCTGTAAAGCGCGGCATCCGCCTCGTTGATGAGCACTTCGTAGCTGGTCAAGCCCGGACGCGCCGCCGCGCCGCCGACGCTTGCCGTCACGGGCACGCGCACGCCTTCGGCCTCCACCGGTGTGTCGCCGATCGTCATGCGGATTTTTTCAGCGACCACCATGGCATCGGCCAGCGGCGTGCAGGGCAGGAGCAACGCGAATTCCTCGCCCCCGAACCGGCCGAACGTGTCCTGGACGCGCACAGCCTCCGCCACGCGCTGCGCCATGACGCGCAGTACCGTGTCGCCCACGGCATGCCCGAAGCGGTCGTTGATGTCCTTGAAGTGGTCGAGATCGAACAGCAGCACCGATAGCTCGCCGCCATAACGCTGCCAGCGCAAGAACTCGTCGCGCAGCCGGTCTTCGAAGAAGCGCCGGTTCGCGATCCCCGTGAGGCCGTCCAGATTGGCGTATTCCTGCAGCTTTTCGACTGCTTCCTCGCGCTCGCGCTGCATGACGCTGACGTGGGTCACATCGGAAATGGTCACGCACACGGCCACGACTTCGCGCTCGCGCGTAAGCGGCATGAAGGTGCAGTCTTGCTGCATGAAGTCGACGCCGCCCGTGATCGGCCGGTCATGATCGAACTTGAAGAGATAGGGGCGCTGCTCCCACGAGCTGAACGCGAAGCTGCCGAGTTGGAAGACGCTCTCGACCTTGCGCGTAAGCCATACGCGCGGCAATTCGGGAAAGCTGTCGAAAATCGACTTGCCCACGACAGTGTCGGCCGGCAGCCCGCTGTGGTCCTGCATGAACCGGTTCCACATGAGCACCTTCATGTCTCGATCGAGCACGAAGATGCCGAACCCTACCCGTTCGATCACTAAATCGCTGAGAGATTGCTCCATCGCGTCGTTCATAGGCTGGACAACAACCCGTCGAGGGCATCGCTCATCCGGCGAATCGAATCCTCGGCCATGAGCATCACGAGGTGCGCGCGGAAGGTCTGATCCTCGAGCGCGAAATTCACCTCGAGCAGCAAGGCCAGCTTCCATGCCAGCACGTCGGCTTGAAAAACATCGTCGAGCGATATCCGCTCGCCGAGCATGCCCGGCGGCGAAAAAATCGGCGTGCGATCGAGCTGATTGAGAATGCATGACACGCATGCCCCCGTCAGCACGTTGGCGACATCGAACATCAGCTCGGTCTGGCTCACCGATTCGTAAGCGGAATGAACGTAAGGATCGTTGACGAGCGCGCACAGATGGCCCACGCCGCTGCTGCGGCAGATGACCAGCGCCTCGCCTTTGATGTCGGAGCGAAAGCCCTGCCGCACCGCGGTCACGCTTTCGTCGATCCCGGTCATCTCGCGCAGCGTCCGCGCCGCGTCCTCGGCGCGCACCACGCGCACGCGCGGCACCGATAGTTCGATGAATGTATCGAGCAACCGAGCCAGGCGCGTGGCGGCCTGGCCCATCGCCAAGTTGGCGATCTCCTGCAAGGCGTCGCGCTGCTCTTCGGTGAACACGTTCTCACGCATACAACCCGTACTCCTTGAGGATGGGCAATATCGCCTCTGGGGTCACGGGCTTGGCGACGAAGGCCACGGCACCGAGCGCGCGCACGCGCTCTTGCGCCAGCGGCTGTACGTCCGCGGACACGACGATCACGAACGTATTCAGGTCCTCATGCTTCAGGGCCTCCAGTACCTGGTAACCGGTCATATCCGGCATCGTCAGGTCGAGAAACATCACCGAGGCCTTCCCCGCGCGGTAAAGTGCGAGGGCCTCGCGGCCGTTCGATGCGTATGCGATGTCGACGTCCCAGTCTGCCGGCAAGGCTTTCGTCAGAACCTTACGAGCAAGCAGGGAATCATCGGCGATCACAATCGGCAAGGGCATGGCAAGAGCGTGACGAAAAACGAAAGCGGTCTATATCGCGTTAACGGCGGCTCGGGACGTTTTCTTTAACGGGAGCGGAGCGTGTCGACGGGCGGTGGCGAGCGCGTGCGGCAAGTGTCCCACGCGGGCGCTCGTTACAGCGAGCGCATCATGTCGCATAAAAATGAAGCGAAATTCTCGGAGCAAACCAGCGGAAAATCAACTCTCCAATTTCATAAACGATCGAGCAAGCTCGTCGATTTCTTCCGTATGAAGAAAAAAATATGAAGATTTAACGCCAATTTGCGGAGATTTTTCTTTTGTGTACGTTTGCGCTTCCGATTTCGTCGCTGTTTTAGGGCGAACGTTCGAACGCATCGGATGACCGATCTTCCAACGAAAAGGCCGGTGACGGACCAACTCGCTTATGATGATTGCACGGCTCACTCGCCGATTGGATGACCTACGGATATGACTCGACGGCTCGATGACTCCACGACGAACGCCTTGCCCGAGCAATGGCAAGACGATTCGGCGGCGCTGGGCATGCCCGAGCCCGATTTTGCGGTCCGGCGCATTACGTTGATCGCGCTGCTGGCCGCGGCCATTATCTTGCCCGCCGTGTATGCGGCCGCCTCCGTCTATTCGAATTTCCGAGCTCGCGTGGCCGGGGCGACCGACGCGACCGTGCGAACGGTGCGCGTGGCCGAGGAGCACGCCCTCAAGGTGTTCGACTTGAACGAGACGCTCGACGCGCGTGTCGACGATCTCGTACGAGGGCTCGACAACGACGCGATTCGCGGGCGCGAAGCCGAGATTCATAACAAGCTTCAGAGCATCGGCGGCGGCTATCCGCAAGTCGCGTCGGTATCGATCTTCGGCCCCGAAGGGCTCCTGCTGGCGAATAGCCGGTATTACCCCGCGCCGCACGCGTCGATCGCCGCGCGTGACGATTTCGTCGGTATCCGTGGCGGCCATATCCTCGAGCACGTGTCGAAGGTCATGGTCTGGCATGCGGGCAACGGCGAAGCCGTCTTCAATACGGGCATCGCGCGTCGCGGAGCGAACGGCGCGTTCGCCGGGCTCGTCTCCGTGGCGCTGCGCCGTTCCTATTTCGAATCGTTCTACCGCGAATTGCTCGGCGGCGAACAAGGAGCGATGACGGTCATGCTCACGCGCACGGACGGCGCCGTACTGGCATCGTATCCACCGCGTCCGGAGCAAGCCGCCGTCTCTCCGAGGTTCGCGGCCGCATTGGCCGCCGGCAGCCGCTCGGGCGTCCTTCGGCTGGCCGATGGCAACGGTACGCAGGCGCGGCACGACGGGCAAATCGTCGCATACCGCCAAGTGGGCAACTATCCCGTGTACGTGTCGTGCGCGTATAGCGAAGCGGCGATTTGGTCGGCCTGGTATCGCCATGCGCTGATCTTCGCGGCTTCCGTGTTGACGCCGTCGATCGTGCTTTGGTTCGTGCTCGCTTTCTCGCTCAAACGCCTAGCGGCGGAAAAGCAGAGCTGGGAGCGCTGGCAAGCCGAGGCATCGATGCGGCGATCGATCGAATCGGCTTACCGCCAGTCGCGCAAGATGGAAGCGCTGGGCAATCTCGTCGGCACGGTCGCGCATGATTTCAACAACCTGCTGACCATCGTCGCGACCAACGTGCAGATCGCAAGGCGGCGCGGCGTGTCGAGCATCGATCGCGAACTCGGCGCGATCGAGCGCGCGTTGAAAAACGGTCAATCGCTCACGCGCCAATTGCTAGGCGTCGCGCGCAAGCAGCCGCTGCGCAGCGAAACGATCGATCTGTCGCGATGGATGGCCGCCAGCCGAGAATTGTTGCGCGCATCGCTAGGCGCCAATGCCGCGCTCATCATCGATATCGGCCGCGACGTCTGGCCGATCGAGGTGGATAGCGCGGAGCTCGAACTCGCACTCATCAACGTGGCCGTCAATGCGCGCGATGCGATGCCGAACGGCGGGCGCTTCACGGTCCGCGCGGCGAACGTGCGGCTCGAGCCCGAAGGCGGTTTCGCGCTCACCGGCGAATTCGTGCAGATTTCGCTGGAGGATACGGGAGCGGGCATGCCTGCGGAGGTGCTCGCCCATGCGTTCGAGCCGCTCTTCACGACCAAACCGAAGGGAATGGGCACCGGTTTGGGCCTGCCGCAGGTATTTGCGTTTTGCGACCGCTCGGGCGGGCTCGCCACCATCGATAGCGTCCCCGGCGCCGGCACCACGGTACGCCTTTATCTGCCGCGCGCTCACGACGAACCCGCGGCTTCTGCGCCCCATGCGCCAAGCACCGAGCAAGCCGTGCCCACAGGCGGCCTGCATGTGCTGCTCGTGGAAGACAACGACGAAGTCGCGGCGGGCACGGAGGCCCTATTGCGCATGATGGGTCATCGCGTCACCTGCGCGTTCAACGCCGATGCGGCGCTCAAGCTCGTCGCCGAGGCGGTTACGCAGCCGACGGACCCGTTCGACGTGTTAATTTCGGATATTCATATGCCGGGCACGGCCAATGGTATCGATCTGGCCGAAGCCGCGCAGGCACTCCCCGAACCGCTGCCCGTCATCCTGATTACGGGCTACGCGCAGGAGCTCGAGCGAGCGCGGAATGTCAACGTGCGCGTGCTGTCCAAACCTTTCGATATCGCCTTGCTGGAATCCATGCTTCAGACGATTCGCGGCGAGCGGGAAACCCGTGCGCACGCTCACGGCAAGGCGACTTGAGCGATGCGGCGCGAGTTTTGCGCAGCATGTCGCAACAGTATCGGGAGGACATCATGCAACATACGGTCATCGCGTTTTTCGATACCTATCCGCAAGCCGAAGCGGCGCGCGACGCGCTCCTTGCCGCCGGCATCGCGCCGGCCGATGTGACCCTGAAGGCGAAATGCGAGCCGACTTATGTGACCGACGCCACGTCGGCCTACGAGCCGGCGCCCGCAGCGAACGAGGGTCTGCTTGCCAGCATCGAGCGCTTTTTCGAATCCCTCTTCGAGACCGGCCCCCGCGAGCGAGAGCGCGAGCATTATGCGGAAGCAGTGCGCCGCGGCGCGGTGATGGTGTGCGTGGAGGCGGCAACCGATGAGCTCGCGCAACTGACACGGACGACGCTCGAACCGATGGGTCCACTCGACGTCGAGGAGCGAGCGGCGACGTGGAGTCCACCCATCGACGACGCCGCGCGGTCTCATTCGCCGTTGGAGGAACTAGGGCTCCGGCCAAGCGTCCCGGCGGCCACCGCGTCGCATGGCGCCGTCTATACCTATGCACGCGACGGCGCGGGTACGCCTGCGCGGGTGCCGACTCCCGGGGGACGCTCGGAGACGGAAGCAGCGGCCACGGCCGTCGCGGCGGGCTCCGCGCCAGGAATGGGTGCGGTCTTTACCGCGGGACACGGCACGCCGGCAACGGCGCCCGCAACGTCGCCGTTGCCGCGCCCGAATGCCATGCCCGACGAATATCTCCAAGACGAGGAGAACTTTCGCGGCGACGGCGAGGGCGCGGAACGAAGGTGAGCGGCTACTTGCCGGCGTGGTGACGCTGCACCCACGCCTCGAAGCGCTGGACGAAGCCGGTGAGGAATTTGCGCGTATCTTCGTTCGCGATCGCACCGGAGCCGTCGAAGAACGAATCCGTGTGCTTCAAGAAGATCTCGGGCTGCCCGAGCGTGGGCACGTCGAGATAGGCAAGAACGTTACGCAAATGTTGCTGCGCGAGCGCCGTACCGGCGGCGCCGACCGAAATGCCGCAGACAGCCGCCGGTTTGTCCTTCCAGGAGTTGGAGCCCCAGGGCCGCGAGCCCCAATCGAGTGCGTTCTTCAAGACGCCAGGCATCGACCGGTTGTATTCCGGCGTTACGAACAAGAGCCCGTCCGCCGCTTCGATCCTCGCTTTGAATTGCTTGGCCGCATCGGGAAAGTTCGAGTCGTAGTCTTGGCTGTATAGCGGCAGCGTACCGATATCGAGAAACGAAAATTCGAACTGCTCGCCGGCGAGTTTCGTTAGCGCATGGGCGAGTTGCTTGTTGAACGACTCCCGCCGCAAGCTGCCGACGACGACTTCGATTTTGTAGGCCATGTTTCTTGCTCCTCTGAGTGAGAAAGACACACCGAAACGCATATGCTGGGCTCGGCCCTCCATCATAGCGGTCGGCGCTCGGCCCTGCCGGCTCGTTTTTCCGTCATCCCACTAAACCCCCGGTGGGCCGTGGGTTTCCGCCACACTTTCCACAAAGTTTTCCACAGATTCTGTGGATAACTCGTCAATATCGCGCGCCGTTACGAATCGACACATCTGTGTCGGTTCGATGACGCCGCTCGTTTGGCGTTTTATTCCGGGTGCCCGCCTCGAGGCGTCGGACGAACGGCGCGCATGCGAAGTCGCGTTTTTTTCCGTGACTTGCATCCGTTCATGTGGCGCCCGCGTATTGAAGACAGCAACAGTCGAGCGTCGAGACGACGCACCGACTCGAGCGACCGAAGCCTCACTAACGGCTTTCTCAATCCAATCTCAGGAGAATCAGATGAACAAGCAATGGATCGCCGCTGCCGCCTTCACCGCCGCTTTGGGCGCAACGCTCGCCACCCCGGTTTTCGCCGCGGATATGGAGAAGTGCTACGGCATTGCCAAGGCTGGACAAAACGATTGCAAGGGCAACAACCACTCGTGCGCGGGTCAAGCGACGAAGAGTATGGACAAGGGTGAGTTCAAGGCTGTCGCCAAAGGCACCTGCGCGCAACTCGGCGGCTCGCTGACACCCGATATGTAAGCGAAGCGCAAGGCTTTCCATATGGGCGGCCGTGCGCTTCAAAGCGAGCGCACGGCCGGCGGGACGAATAGGAAGGCAGGAGCGACGTCGATGAAATCGATGACGATAACCGGTGCGGGGTTGGGGTTGCGCGGGCCCCACGTCGCCGATGTGCTGGCAAGCAAGCCGGCGGTCGGCTGGTGGGAAGTCCACAGCGAAAACTACTTCGGCGGAGGTGAGCCGATCGCGGCGCTGGAGCAGGTGCGGGCGCGATATCCGATCAGCCTGCACGGAGTCGGTCTCGGCTTGGGAAGCCTCGATGCGCCTTGCCCCGGCCACTTGGCGAGGCTGAAATCGCTCGTAGAGCGCATCGAGCCCGCCGTTGTGTCGGAGCACTTGTGCTGGAACCGCGGCGGCGGGCGCTACTTCAACGATCTATTGCCCGTGCCCCGTGTGGATGGCGCTCTGGAACTCGTCGCGCAACATATCGACGCCGTTCAGAATGCCCTCGGTCGCGCGGTCTTGATCGAAAACGTCTCGGCCTATGTTGCGTTCGAAGACGAGCGATGCACGGAAGCCGAGATGCTCGCGGCGCTGGTCGCGCGAACGGGTTGTGGCGTATTGCTCGACTTAAACAATTTGCACGTCAATGCGTTAAACCTCGGCGTCGATCCTTTCGAGGAACTCGCGCGATTGCCGCGGCAGTCTGTGGGCGAGATGCACGTGGCCGGATTCGAATGGCTCGACGATGTCGCCATCGACACGCATGGTGCGCCGGTATCCGACGCCGTGTGGGCCCTCCTCGATGCGGCGCTCGAGCGCTTCGGCCCCACGCCCGTGCTACTCGAACGCGATACCCACTTACCGCCCCTCGACTCGCTGCTGCGAGAGTATGCGCAACTGGAACGGCAACTCGCTGCATCCATGGATAGCGCCGAGGCGATCGTACCCGGGGCGGCCGAGGCGGTGTCATGCTGACGAATACCGAATACGGTGCACGCTTGTTGCGCTTCGCCGGGTCGCTCGTCGACGACACGCTCGCGCCGCTCGGCGTGACGCTCGGGACGCGCGAACGGTTAAGCATTTATCGCAACAACGTGCGACTCAATCGAATCGCCGCGTTAACCGATGCCTTCGCCAACGTGGTGCAGCTTGTCGGGCTCGACTACTTTCAAGCGCTCGCGCGGGCTTATGTCGATCGAACGCCTGCATTCTCCGCCAATCTTCACGACGACGGTATCGGCCTGCCCGCATTCATTCGGGGCTTTGGGCCTGCCGGCGATTTGCCCTATCTCGGCGATGTTGCAGAGGCCGATTGGCTGCTTCATCGGGCCTATTTTGCGGACGACGCCGCCGCGGTTGAAAGCGCTGCCCTTGTCGAGTTGGGCCCCGAACGATTCGCCGCCTCGTCGATTCGGTTCATGCCGAGCGTTGGGCTTGTACGTTCGCGCAGATGGCCTATTGCCGACATATTGCACATGCACGCGGGGGGCGCATCCGCGAGTCTCGACGCTGGCCCGCAGTCCGTACTGATCTGGCGCGAAGGCTATCAAGCGCGCTGGCAAGCGGTCACGGATATGGAGGCGACGGCGCTCGCCATGCTCGTCGCGGGCAGGACCATTCAAGAAGCGTTCGCTCGAACGGGGGCTGACGCCGGCTCGTTGCTGACACAACTATTCGCTCATCGGCTCGTGGTAGCCATCGAGGAGGCCCTATGAAAATCATCGCTCGTTTGCTGTGCTGGCTCGATGCGAGCGCAGTCGCCTTGCAACCGCTCGTTGCACTCGCGGTCAGGCTTTATCTTTTCCGCGTTTTCTTTCTGTCGGGACTAACGAAATTGCGCAGTTGGGACAGTACGCTTTATTTGTTTTCGAACGAATATCACGTACCAGTCTTACCTCCAGCCGTTGCGGCCGTGATGGGCGCCGGCGGTGAATTGATATTTCCAGTCCTGCTGCTGCTCGGCTGGCAAGGACGGTTTGCGGCCGCGGGATTGTTCGTCGTCAATCTCGTCGCGGTCATGTCCTATCCGGGCCTAGAGCCGGTGATGATCAAAGACCACGTATTGTGGGCGGTATTGATCGCGTATCTGTTTTTCCACGGCGTGGGACGTTGGTCCCTTCAAGGATTTTTTCAGCGACCGTCGATGACCAGCGCGCGCAAGGGACATGCTTGATCGCAACGGGCGTCGCGCCGGCAACGCCCGCAAAGCGAATGAAACGTCAAATGGAGGCGTCCGTGATAGGGGCCGTCACCGACGCCGGCTCGCTCACGCAAACAGCGCCTCGACGTGTTCCGGCGGACGGCCGATGACAGCGCGGCCATTGCGGACGACGATCGGACGCTGCAGCAAGATGGGATGCTTTGCAACGGCTTCGTAGAGCTGTGCGTCGCTGAGCGAGGGGTCCGACAAATTCAAGTCCTTATAGGGCGCTTCATTGTCGCGAATCATGTCTCGCACGGGACCACCGAGCATTCGATGAAGGGCCCTCAAATCTTCAACCGATGGAGGCTCCTTCAAATACTCGACGACCTTCACTTCTTCACCGGATTGAGCCAACCGGCTCTCGACCAGTTCGCAGGCGCCGCGGGATTTCGAGCAGCGCGGGTTGTGGTAGATGGTGATCATGTTCGGCTCTGTTTGACGCAAAGCCGCTATTTTACGGGCCTGACGCGGCAAAACGATACGACTAGGACCGCGCGGCGTCCGGGTGTGGTCGGCCCGGGACCATCGCGCGCAGTTGTCAATGCTTGGCCCTACGTCGGGTGCAAGCACGCTGATGACAGGCGGTTTATGCGCATAAAGCGGCTCGGGCAGGACTCACGGACGGAAATGAGCAGAAGCCGGTTCTCGGCCTTCGTCTTTCGGTCCGTCCGCGAATGCCTATCTTCGTCGTAAGAGTAGCCTCGATTTGAAACCCGAACCGTGGGCTGGGTGCGGATAGTTGCCTTTTTGCATCAGATCGAACAACGCTCCTCCGCAACGATACGACGGGGGCCGGCCAACACGGGCCAACCGACTCGGACATCACGCACCGTTCCAATCGCAAGCACCGACAAACTCTCGCACAGCAGCCAAGACGATCGAGCGAGGCTCTCGTGCCTTTATGCGCATAAACCATCGGCCGAACGGCTAATTCGTGGTGTCATCGCGACGAAATTATTGAAAATAAAAATCTACAAGGTAGAATTCTGCGATCTGTTAAGGAGCGAAAAATTGGCAGCGGAAATCGTCGCGGTAACTCAACAGAAGGGCGGGGTAGGAAAAAGCACGATCGCCATGCATCTCGGCGCGGCTTTTCATGAGAAAGGAAAGCGCGTCCTCGTCGTCGACGCCGATGGCCAAAACACGCTCGTTCATTGGGCCAGCGCTTCTGCGGACGGCGACACGGGTATCCCGTTTCCGGTCGTGAACCTCTCGGAAGCGGGTGGCCAAATTCATCGAGAGATCAAGAAGTTCATCGGCGACTACGACGTAATCGTCGTCGATTGCCCACCCTCGATCACGGAAAAAGTGTCGGGCGTCGTGCTGTTGGCCGCATCTATCGCTGTCATCCCCACCTCGTCGTCCCCGGCCGACTATTGGTCGAGCGTAGGCTTAGTGAAGCTTGTGCAGCAGGCCCAGGTCATGAACGAGGACCTCCGCGCCGTATTCCTGCTGAACAAGACGGAAGAGAAGCGGATGCTTACGCGCGAGCTCAAGCGAGCGCTCGAGGATCTCGGCTTCCCACTACTGAAGACCCAGATCCCGACGCGTGAAGCCTATAAACAAGCTATGGCGCTCGGGCAGACCGTATTGCAAATGAGCGACCGCGGCGCGAAGCTGGCCGCCGCTGAGATCCGCGCTTGCGCGGAGGAAATAGCGTCCATGCTCCCCTGACTTTATGCGCATAAAGGACACCGAATGAAACCCTCCCAGTTCGCCAAAGGCTTCCAAGCGCGCCCCGACACGACGAGCAGCGAGAAGCGCACCGCCCTCGACCGGCTCAATGCGATCGACGATCTCGTTCAAAACGAGGGGGTGCCTTCGACGAAGCCGGCGGCCAAGCGCGTCGAGCCGCCGCAGCGCGCCGTCCAGGCGGCTAGCGAGGCTGCAAACGCCAATGAATCGGCCGCATATCGCGCATGGCGTGTAGCGAACGGTTATGAGCCCGGGCAAGTGATCGAGCTCGACTTGAGAGCGATCAAGCCGAGCCCCTTCAATCCGCGGCATTTCTATTTAAAAGCATCGATCGCCGAATTGGCGGTCAACCTTGCCAAGCAAGGGCAACAGCAAGCGATTCACGTCATTCCCGATTACGCCAATACGGGGACGTATTTCGTCAGCGACGGCGGCCGACGCGTCCGAGCCTTGAAAGAGGCGAACAAGGAGACGGTCAAAGCGGTCGTGGTTGATCTTCCAATCGGGATCGAGAGCTACAAGCTCGGCTACGATCTCAACGTTCAACGCGACTCTCAAACGGTCTTCGACAACGCTGTCGTCTGGCGTCGGTTTCTCGACGAACGACACTTCCAGAGCCAAAAGGAACTGGCCGAACACCTCGGACTCGACGAGTCGACAGTTGCCGTGGCCCTCTCGCTGGCGAAATTGCCTGAATCGATCATGCAGGAGATGGTTGCGCGACCTGACCGGTTCGGCTCCAACATGGCGTATCAAGTCGGCCGCTATTTTTCGGCGCGGGGTACGGAATCGACGTTGCGTTTGATCAATCGCATCGTTTCGGACGACCTTAGCACACGCCAAGTCGCCGATATCGTAAAAGGCAGAGCGAATCCGGAGGAAAACGTCAAACCGGCGACCCGTCAGCGCTACGCACAACGGATGGAAATCAAACTCGACGGTGTCGCTGTCGGAGATTTGAAATCGTACGGGGACGACCGCCTGGAACTGCGGCTACGGGGGCTATCGCGCGATAAGCGCGACGAGATCCTGCGGCAGATCGAACAGATACTACAGTCGAGCTGAAAGCCTGCATCGAGACCGCCCGCCGCGCCAAGGCGCGGCGGCGAAGCTCCAACCGCCACACCGGCAAATAGTCGAGCAGCGAACCGGCGCGGCCGTAGTGCGGTAATGCGCGAGCCATCGCCTTCTCGGAGTTCGATGCCTAGCCTAGCCTAGGCTGCTCGCGACTGGCTCAACGTGAACGACAGCAAATCGCCGTCGGTCGGTTCGCCCCAAGTCTTCCGCGCAAGCCAGTCGAAAAACGCCGTTTCGCCGAGCTTGGAGTTCAAGCCCCGCCGGCGCCAATCCTCGCGCAGATGAGACCCCAGTTGCGGCAGCATGTCCTCTTCGAACGATTGCCGCGCGAGCTCCTGTTCCGACTCACCTTGCTCTTCGTAGAGCACACGCGCCTCTTTCCGGCGATAAGCCGCATACTCGTCCAACAACCGCGCCTTGAGTTCATCGGCCGGCACGGCAGCCGATAGCGCCTTGCTGGCGCTGTTTGCAGGCTGGTCGACGAGATCGACGGGCGGTGCATAGCCTTTCTTGAGTGCGTCCTTGAACAATGCCGGAGCGCTGCGCACGGGCGGCAACGAGGTGCTGCGCATGCGCTGCTCCGTCATTTGCAACGCAGCCCGGATGCGATTCTCCTCGCTGTCGGCATAGAGCGTTTGCGCTTCCTTCAACGGAATGCCGATCTTGACCATGCGGTCGATCAGGGTACTGTCGAAAACGTTCGGATGCTCGTCGAGGGCAAGCATCGGTTGCTTGCGCTCCGTCACGCGAAACTGAATCTCGGCGACGCGCCGGCCTTCGCGGTGCTCGATCAGCTCCACGAAGATGTTCGTGACGGCGTTCACTTCCGCGATCGCCGGGCGCAGGTAGTCGCGCTTGAAATACTTGTACTCGCGTTTGGCTTCGTCGCCGGCCTCGGTATCCGGGGTACCCGACAGGATCGGACGCCACCAAGCCCACGATTCGCGCATCGTCAGGTGGCTCGGATTCGTGAGATAGCGCACGCAGATCTCGTATAGCGCGAGGCCCGCGCTGCTTCGCAATTGGCTCTGAAACTGCAAGCTCAGGCGCGCGTATTGAACCGGATCGAGCAGCTTCTTCTTGATCTTAGGCGCGAACGAGAATTCCACCCAGACTCGGCGCGTGGCCGGGTCTTCGAGAATTTCGGCGTCGGCGATCAGCGTCGAGATCCCCCACTTGCGCCCCGGCTTCTGGCTCGATGTACCCTGACTCCACTCCACTTGGACGGAGACCATACGCCGCAAATGCTCCTTCACGAGCGCGGTATCGTTCGAATCGAAAGCGGAGTTGGCGACAATGTCCGACAAGAGCGCGCGATAAGTGTCGCCCGATTCGTCCGCCTGCTGGGCGACCGCCAGCAACACGTTGAACAGCTTGCGTGTGAGCAGGGTGATCTTGCCGCTCTTGGGCTGAATTGCGATCGCTTCGACGGCCTTTCGCAATTCGGCGGAGCTCGGACTTACCACATCGGTTTTCTTCGCGCGCTTCGTTGCCATGCGTCGGTCGGGAAAGAAAATTTCCGACAGGATACAGAGTGCGGTGAAGGGCGTCTACAAGCACGCTCTCACCCTTCCGGGTGAAACACGTCAGAACGTGGCGCCTCACCTCGATCGGCTCCCGCAAAGGCTCACCAGAACGAATCGGGGTGGACAAACCGCGCCGTTGCGGCACATGGCGCTCATGGTAGGCCACCGTCGTTCGAACTTCGATTAGTGCTTCCAATGCTTCCCGTATCGGCTCACCATGAAGATGTCGCAAATTAGCGACGGCCATCGGGCGGCGAGGGCGCGCATAAATCGCTGCGACCAACCCTGCACGCAAACCGCGCGCAACTCCCGCGTCGCCGTTTCGGCAACGATTCGATTCAACGTCTACCTAGCGCCTTGTCCCGAAAGCTTTTTTGGGTCAAAGACGCCGGTAGCCTCGATACTCCCGTGGCAAAGCCGGTGCGCACAACTCGCACGCCTTCGAGCCGTCCCGGAAAAGCTCACCTTGGACATCGGCAAGCGCCCACACTGCGGCGGCTTTCCGTCATTGACCGCTTCATCGACCGCTTTATAGCGCGGCATTCCGGTCCCGAAAACCTTCACCTAAGCCCCATTTCATCCATGCTCGAGCAGCGGGACCATACACTCCCGCAAACCCTCACCTCAACTGTGCGCATCGAACATTTCCCAACCGGATCCGATACTTAGCGCTGCGGTAGCCGGCACGAGGATCTTCCTCCGAGATCCCGAATTTCCTCACCTCTCGACTCATCGCCCCCACGAACGAAGCAATGCCCCAACCCACGAGAGAAGCCCCGAAAATGCTCACCTTTGGCGATCGAGCCTGGACGAAAGAAGTCTCACCAATACGATAGAGCCTAGGTTTCAGCGAAAGTGGCGGCTAACTTCGGAGGCGATCTCGGTTTCGGCGCTCATTCAGCCCCCCGGAAAGCCTCACCTTTTCGCGCATCGGCGCCGGCTAACGAAAGTATCCGAAGCGCGGGGGCCATAGTCCTGAAAACCCTCACCATACGCAAAATCGCACCGCTCAGCCTGAGCGCCGATGCATCGCGGCACCCGTTTTCTCGCATATCAGCTCCCGAGAAAGCTCACCTCTAGGCGCTGTTCGTCTCATCCGATAGCATTTCTTCCCGAAAAGCCTCACCTCGAGTGCGCTTTTTTTCCCGCAGAGCCTCACCGAAGCCATTTCCGAGCCTCGTTTGGCCCCCAACTCGGCGGTTCGAGGACGTCCCGCAAGTCCTCACCAGCCCCAAACCGCGTGTGCGAACAAGAATCCGCTACTACCGGCGATCCAGCCGCGCCGGCTCCCGAAATCGCTCACCGTTGGGACCCGGAGGCTTTTCAGCGTCTCCTGAATCCCCTCACATCGTTTCCTGATATCGCTCACGGGTCTCCCCGAACCCCTTCACGGACGGATCCCGTCAAAGCTCACTTCGTCTCCCGGAAAGCTTCACCTGACCCGGCGCAAAGCCAAGTCCAGTAAGGGTTCGGCGTGGCGTTAACGTTTTTAACTTAGGTTCAAGGGTGTTTACTTAACTTCTCTCAAGGCGTACCCGTGTGTCTTGAGAAAAAACAGAATGCCCAAAAGCAACGACGCTCCGTGAAACAACGGCCGATTTAGCAGGGACGCACAGATTGTTCGTTAAAACAATGGCTTAGACTCGATTCCTCGCTTTGTTTCACGAAATGCCGAGCAGGCATGAGCCGATGCGCGAGCTTTGACTGTCATCTATGGGAGTTTTTGACATGCAGGCAGTTGTTCGGCCTCGATTGTGTCATTTGATACGTAATCCGTTATTATTGACACATTCAAAATGACAGGCAGTGCCTCATGACCCTCGACGAGCAACGTGAAGCGATCCGACAAGAGCTTGAATCCTTACGCCATACCGGCACGCCTCGCCGCGAACTTTCGTTGCATGCCTGCAAACGATTGTTTTTCGATCTCGGTATCCGCCCTTCGACGGCCGCCGTGCGCGAACTGACTCAAACCGGCAGCGCCAGCGACATTCCGAAGGATATCGACTATTTCTGGGAACGTATCCGCGACGCGTCGCGGATCAAGATCGGAGCAGGCGCAATTCCGTCAGCGCTCGAGGAAAAAGCCGGAGAGCTGCTGGGTGCGTTGTTCGAGCATGCGCTCGCGGAGGCGAAGCGTACGCTCGAAAGCGAACGGCAAGCGTTGTTCGATACGGTCGAGCAAACCAAAAACACGATGCGCGAGGCGGAGATCCGTCAAGCGTTGGCCAACGAGGCATTGCAACTCAGCGAAAGGCGCGCCGAAGAGGCTCTCGAGCGCGTGCGAATGCTCGAGGCACAAATCAGCGTGTCCGCCGCAACACGTACGAGCAGCGAGGACGCCCTCCAAGCGACGGTCGTTCGACTGGAAACCGAACGCGCGCGCCTCGAACAACAACTGGAAGCCGAGCGAGCCACCAACGCCTCGTTGCGCGAGCGCATCGATTCCCTCCATCAGGAATTGCGCGAGAGCACGGAGCATTACGCGGCTCAGATCAAGGATGCGATTTCGGAAGCCGAGCGTCGCGTCAAACCGATGCTGGTGGAACTCGATTCGTTGCGAACCATGGCTGCGACATACCAGGCCGGCATCCGGGATGCGAGCCGCAAGGAATTCGATTTCATTCAACAACTGAGCGCGGCCAAGGGACGCGGCGACCGGCTCGAGGCCCAAGTGCGCGAGCAATCCGATGAAATCGAAGCGCTGACGCGTGAGTTGGCCGCGTCCCGGGAGCGCGGCGCGTTTTCCCCCGAGTTCGCCGCGCTGTTACGCGGTTGGGCCGAAACCGGGAGACTGAGCGATGCCGATTTTGCCGCGCTCGGCACGACGGCCGACGCCCTCGCACCGATTCCGGCGCACTGTCCGAAATGCCCGGACGGCGAACCGGAACTCGCGCGGGCCGGCGACGGCTTCGAGTTGCTGTGTCCCGAGTGCGATCATTCGTCCGGCATCAAGCGCTCGCGCCTCGAAGCGGTGACCCGATTCCTCAATGCGCCGCGCACCGATGATTCGAACGTAAGTACTTGATTTAGGACAGATCGAGCCTGCCGTCGTCACACGGTGAGCCTTTTCGGGATTCAATAGGTGAGTCTTTCCGGGATCCCAGCGGCGGCAATCACGCGCCCCACGGCTGCCTGACGGCGTTCTTTCCGTGCGCTTGATTGGGCGAATTCGCGAGCTGCGCGTCTTCGTATGCCGCGACGGCAAACGCGAACGCCATCGGCAAAGCGTTCGACTTACCGAACGTGGCGGGATCGTCCGTTTCCGGGTAAGTCATGTCGTCGGGCCGCTTGAATAGATCGAGCACCTCCGCTTCATGCCTGCTTGCGAAACCGAGATCCGCCAACGCTTCGGCTTCGATCGCGTGCAGCAGCCGCCACGTCAACGGCACGCCTTGTACGACGTAGCGTCCCGCGATATGACGGACGATGTGTTCGAGGTCGCGCGCCGCGGCCTGAAAGCGCAGCGCGGCAAGATCGTTTTCTTTCATGGCCGCTCTCCGAATATCGAGATACTGTGGAAATATACAGTATTCGCGCCGAGCGGCCAAACCTCATTGACTCACCGGGGCACTACCCATGAATGACGACCAGCAGTGCCTTGGCTTCGGCCTTGCCGGCGTTGCGGATCGCATGAGGGATGTCGGCCTGATAGCGGGCCGTGTCGGCCGGTTTAAGGCGTTTCGTTTCCCCGGCGGCTTCGATTTCGATCGAGCCCGCGAGCACCGTAAGATGCTCGCGCGTGCCGGGTTCGTGCGCGTTCGACACTAATGCCCCGGCGGGCTGCAACGTCAATTCGTACCATTCGAACTTGCCCGCGAGTTCGATCGGGCCCCAGACGCGCAGTTGATATTTCGCTTCATGCCCGTCCAGAGTCGGTATCTCGTGAGGGCCCGAAACGGCAATCGCCTCGGGCGCACGCTGCGCGGCAAATAGCTGATCGAGGCTAACCCCCAGTGCGTTGGTGAGCCGCCACGCAACCGCGATCGTCGGATTGGCCTTGTCACGCTCGATTTCCGATAGCATCGATTTCGATACACCGGCTGCGCGCGACAGATCGTCGAGCGTCAGCTTCCGTTCGATGCGCAGCCGCTGAATATGCTCCCCGACGCGCGGCGGAGCCGAAGCCGCGGCAGGGGCGGCCTGAGCCGGTGAAGGCGCGGTGCGCCGGTTGGCGGAGCTTGCCATTTCGTTTTCGATCGCTTAAAGTCGTTCGCTATATCGAACTTGTGTTCGGAAAATTGGAATTGTTCGGCAAAACCGGACAACCGACTATAACAGCAATAGACAGCCGCCTTGCCCGCCATCCGGCGCAAGCGGCATCTTCCCGTCAGGAGCGAACCGATGCGCGACTCATTCCTCGCCCACTTGCGCGGCACGATCGATCAGATCCGGGCCGATGGCTTTTATAAGACCGAACGCGTGATCGCAAGCCCGCAATCGGCCGACGTCCATCTGGCCAGCGGCGAAGACGTCCTGAACTTTTGCGCCAACAACTATCTCGGGCTCGCGAACGATCCGCGCCTAGTCGCCGCGGCGAAAGACGGGCTCGACAAGGACGGATTCGGGATGGCGTCGGTGCGCTTCATCTGCGGGACGCAGACGGTGCACAAGGAACTCGAGCAAGCGCTCTCCGCTTTCCTCGGTACGGAGGACTGCATTCTCTATTCGAGTTGCTTCGACGCGAACGGCGGCTTGTTCGAAACGTTGACCGACGAAACCGACGCGATCATTAGCGACGAGCTCAACCACGCGAGCATCATCGACGGTATTCGCTTGTCGAAAGCCAAGCGCTATCGCTACAAAAACAATGATCTCGCCGATCTCGAGACGAAGTTGCGCGAAGCCGATGCAGCCGGCGCCCGCTTCAAGCTGATTGCCACCGACGGCGTCTTTTCGATGGACGGGATTATCGCCAACCTCGCCGGAATCTGCGATTTGGCGGATCGCTATGGCGCGCTCGTGATGGTCGACGATTCGCATGCCGTGGGTTTCATCGGCGAGCACGGTCGCGGCACGCCGGAGTTTTGCGGCGTCCAAGGCCGCATCGACATCATTACCGGCACGCTCGGCAAAGCGTTGGGCGGCGCATCGGGCGGATACGTCGCGGCACGGCGCGAAGTCGTCGAGCTGTTGCGGCAGCGTTCGCGGCCGTACTTGTTCTCCAATACGTTGACGCCCAGCATCGCGGCGGCTTCACTCGCAGTGCTCGAATTGCTCGCGAGCGACGAAGGTGCTCAGTTGCGCCGCCGCGTCCGCGCCAACGGTGAGCATTTTCGGGAGGCCATGAGCGCCGCGGGCTTCACCCTCGTGCCGGGGCAGCACCCGATCATTCCCGTCATGCTCGGCGATGCATCGGTCGCCTCCAGCATGGCAGACGCCCTGCTCAAGGAAGGCGTCTACGTCATCGGTTTTTCCTATCCCGTCGTGCCCAAGGGCCGCGCGCGGATCCGTACACAAATGAGCGCGGCACATACGCCTGCGCAAATCGATCGCGCCGTCGATGCGTTCACGCGTGTCGGCCGTTCGCTCGGCATCGTTTAAGGAGCGCGGAACATGAAGGCACTCGCAAAACTCGAACGCGCGCCCGGGCTGACCCTGACGCAAGTGAACAAACCCGAGGTGGGGCATAACGATGTCATGATCCGCATCAAGCGCACGGCGATATGCGGTACCGACATTCATATTTGGAAGTGGGACGACTGGGCGCAAAAGACGATTCCCGTACCGATGCATGTCGGTCACGAGTACGTGGGCGAAATCGTCGAAATGGGACAGGAGGTCCGCGGTTTCGCGATCGGCGATCGGGTCTCGGGCGAAGGGCATATCACGTGCGGATTCTGCCGCAACTGCCGCGCGGGGCGGCGCCATTTGTGCCGTAACACGATCGGCGTCGGCGTGAACAGGGAGGGCGCATTCGCCGAATATCTCGTCATTCCCGCGTTCAACGCGTTCAAGATCCCCGATGAAATCTCCGACGATCTCGCCGCGATCTTCGATCCGTTCGGCAACGCGACGCACACTGCCCTATCGTTCAACTTGGTCGGCGAAGACGTTTTGATCACGGGAGCAGGTCCGATCGGAATCATGGCCGTGGCGATTGCGCGGCACGTCGGCGCACGCAACATCGTGATCACCGACGTCAACGAATACCGGCTCGGCCTGGCGCGCAAAATGGGCGCCACGCGAGCCGTCAACATCGCGAAAGAATCGTTGCGCGACGTCATGAGCGAGCTTCACATGACCGAAGGCTTCGACGTCGGCCTGGAAATGTCGGGCGTACCCAGCGCTTTCACGGGGATGCTCGAGGCGATGAACCACGGCGGCAAGATCGCGCTGCTCGGCATCCCGCCCGCGCAAACGGCCATCGACTGGAATCAAGTGATTTTCAAAGGGCTGGAAATCAAAGGCATCTACGGGCGCGAGATGTTCGAGACCTGGTACAAGATGGTGGCGATGCTGCAAAGCGGTCTCGATCTCTCTCCGATCCTCACGCACCATTTCGCCGTCGACGATTATCAGAAAGCGTTCGCGACGATGCTCTCCGGAGAAAGCGGGAAGGTCATTCTGGATTGGACGGCGTAACCGGCGCGGGCCGCTCGAATTCGGCTTCGACGCGCACTTGCACGTCGTTGCCGACCGCGGGATACCAGCTCGCCAATCCAAACTGCGCACGGCTAAAGGTGCCGTGCGCGGAGAATCCAAGCGTATCGGCGTGAGTCAGCGGGTTGCGTCCGTATCCATTGAACGCCACGTCGAGTTCGATCGGACGCGTCACCGTCCGTATCGTCAAATCTCCCTCCAGCTTGCCGCGAGCCGGCCCCGTCGGGACGAAGTGCTTGCCCACGAATCGAATGGTCGGAAACGTCGCCGCGTCGAACATGTCGGGGCCCTTGACCATCTTGTCCAGTAACGGCACTTTCGTATCGACGCTCGCGGCATCGATCGCCACGTCGACCGAGCTTGCCTCCAATCCGCCCGGCTTCCATTGAAGCGTGCCGCGCGCGCGGTTAAAGCGCATCACGAAGCGCGAATACTTCAAGTGTTCGACATCGAACGTGATACTCCAATGCTCGGCGTCGAGCGCGTACTCCCCCACCGGCACGTGCGCTTCGTCAACGGACACCGTATGCGATACCACCCGTAGCGGCGTGCAGGCCGGGAGCGCGACCGCGCCCATCGCGATGGCGGCCGCGCCCCACACCGCCCGATGCATGAGCCAGCGCTCGATCGTCGTCACTTCGTTTCCTTCCTCGTCTTCGTCGTTCCCAATCGCCGGCCACGCCGAACGTGGCGCCCGGCTCCCGTGAAACCTCACCTTCGGGCGATAGCTTAGCCGCATGCGCCGCATTGACAAAGGAGAATGATCGTTCTACTCTCGCGATCATGAAGAAAGCAATCGACGATTCCCTACCGGCTATGCGCGATGCCGAGCGCAAAACATCGGGTCCACGCGAGCGGCTGCTCGATGCCGCCGAGGCGCTGATCTACTCGGGCGGCATTCATGCCACCGGCGTCGACGCGATCGTTCGCGCCTCGCAGGCCACCCGCAAAAGCTTTTATTCCTACTTCGAGTCCAAAGACGCGCTCGTGGCTGCGGCGCTCGAGCGCCGGCATCTGCGCTGGATGGACTGGTTCGAGCAAAGCACGCGGCTGACGGGGAGCTCGCCTCGCGCGCGGTTGCTCGGGATGTTCGACGTCTTGCGCGAATGGTTCGCTTCGCCCGGCTTTCATGGCTGTGCGTTTCTCAATGCGTCGGGCGAGATCGCCTCGCCCGACGATCCGATTCGGATCGTTGCCCGCGAACACAAGGCGGCGCTACTGCGCTTTATCGAAGCATGCTTTGCATCGTTCGCGGAAGAACAGGACATCGGTGCCCGGCAGGCCGCGGCGCTCGCGCGGCAATGGCTCGTGCTCGTCGACGGCGCGATCGGCGTGGCGCTCGTGAGCGGATCGCCCGACGCCGCAGCCGACGCGCAAGCCGCCGCTCGGCAATTGCTCGATCACGCGGCATCGACGCCGCCCCCGCGCGCTTCGAAGACGAAGCGCGCATCTACCTAGGAGAAACATATGCCCGATAGTAGTCCTAACGAAACGCGGCCGCCGTTGCCGCCCTTCACGCTCGAAACCGCCAAGCAGAAAGTGCGGGCGGCCGAGGACGGTTGGAATACGAGGGATCCGGAGCGCGTCGCGCTCGCGTACACGCCGGAAAGCGTATGGCGCAACCGAGCCGAGTTCGTGACGGGCCGCGCGCAAATCGTCGCTTTCTTGCAGCGCAAGTGGGCCAAGGAGCTCGACTACCGGCTCATCAAAGAGCTTTGGGCGCATGACGGCAACCGTATCGCGGTTCGCTTCGCCTACGAGTGGCACGACGATTCGGGCAACTGGTTTCGCTCGTTCGGCAACGAGAATTGGGAGTTCGACGAACGAGGGTTGATGGCGCGCCGCTTCGCCTGCATCAACGATTTGCCGATCCGCGAAAGCGATCGTCTGTATCGTTGGCCGCTCGGCCGGCGGCCCGACGATCATCCGGGGCTCTTCGAACTAGGCCTCTAATCGCGCGCGTCGTCCATCCGGCCTGCGGCCCGAGCCTTGCTCGCGTCGCTCGTCGCGCTCGCGAGCCGTCTGGGATCATCCCGTGTTCAGATTGCTGTAGTAGAGTGCGCGACGAACGGCGCAATGCCGGAAGAACGGGACGAACGAACGACGCCGGCGGCGGCCGGCAAACGGAGAGGACATGCGTTTCAGGATGGCGGCTGCGCGCGGCATCGGCGTGCGCGCGGCGAAGGCGATATCGGCCGTCGTGCTCGGGACGATCGCGTCCACGATGATGCCGGCGCAAGCCCAGGCGGCAGATTGGTGCGGCGGCGGCATATGGGTCGACGCGATGCTTGCGTCGCATCACATTCATCCGAAGCAATCGTTCGAAGACGTTAATCCGGGGTTGGGCGTCGAGTGCTGGCTCAACGGCCAATGGGCCCTGACGGCGGGCGGGTTCCGCAATTCGCTTTCTCATCCGTCATGGTATGGCGGTGGTGTCTGGGCGCCGGAATTCGCGCATTGGGGCTTTGTCCGCTTGGCCGTCATGGGCGGCCTGATCTCGGGATACAACTACGGCAGCTACGGCTTCGGTCACGACCATTCGATCGGACCCGTGGCAGCGCCCGTCGTGATGGTCACGTATAAGCACGTGGGGATGAACTTCATCCTGATTCCGCCGATTCCCTCCGATAACCTGCCGTTCACGGTCGGGTTTCAGTTGAAAGTGGGATTCTGACGATTCCCGGAAAAGCTCACCATTGGCTTGGACGGATCGACACGTCGGTGCCGGCGGCTAGGCGGGTTGGACGGAACGGTCGTCTGTCGACGGCAGCCAACCTTCTTTCGCATTCGATGAAGCAACTCCCGGAAAGGCTCACCTCACTGTGAGCCGGACGGCGAAGTACTGACCCGGGGGTGAGGTTTTTCGGGAGCCGTAAATCGCGACCAAGAGTCTGTCCGGCTCCACGCGTATGGGCAGTTCAGCACAGTCCCTGCATCATGATGACGCGGCAGAAACTGCGTTAGGTGAGTGTTTTCGGGAGGTTATATGCCCGCAAAGCACTTGCCGCTCGAGCCGGTATTGCCGGTGCGCCCAACGTGGAAAAGGATCCCGCGATTCGCCGAAGGTGAAGGTTTTCGGGAGCGCTCTACACGTTAGGCGCGGCGACGCAGCGGCATTCAGCCGTGAGGTGAGCTTTTGCGGGAGCCGGCTGCCCGGCGTCCGGGCTCGAGTTTTTGCGTGCCCTCCCGGCTAGCGAGTATGTCTTTGCTTCACCCGTCGTGCAAAAAAGAAATGCCTTTGCTCGACGTTGTTTCGACGCGCGCTCGCACTCCATCCACCCGCCCGGCGACGGGCGCACTGACCGGGATGGCGGTGTGGCCGGTCCCACAAGCTCCTGAGCGAGGGCGGCGTCGAGGCCGTGCAGCGCAACGCGGACTAGAACCCATCGACGGCGTCTCTGGCATGCAACATGCTTATTTGTCCGATCGAGCATTCGTGTCGCCGCTTTCGAGGCGAACGTGAGGATCAGGTGCGCCTATGAACTCGCCAACGCGCTGCGGCCATCTGCTCCCTTGCGATCGGTCCAAGTTCCCGATGCTTTGCCGCGCAGCGTTTGCTGCGGGTGAAGGGGTCGCGGCGCGATTTCCCCCACTCCCGGTTACGACTCGACGCGCAGATCCGACAGCCGAGGCACTGCTGTTGGTTTTTTGCGCGCCCGACGCATATCTTTGCTGAATCGGATTAGGGACTCCTATGAGCGACGGATCTAGCATGTTGCCCAACAACGACACCCACGATTTCCTGGCCGGCGGTGGAGAGCTCGGCGAACTCATCCGCGGCCATGACTGGCGCTCCACCGAACTCGGCGATCCGGCGCACTGGCCTTTGAACTTGAGGCTCGCGTTGCGCATCATCCTGAACTCGCGTCAGCCGATGTGGATCGGCTGGGGTGCGTCGCTGGTCTTTTTTTATAACGATGCCTATCGGTCGATCATCGGCGGCAAGCATCCGTGGGCGATCGGGCGCCCGACCACCGAAGTCTGGAGCGAAATCTGGGACGACATCGGCCCGATGCTCGAACTCGTCATGAGCGGCCGCGAGGCGATATACGTGGAAGCGCAGCCGCTGATCATGGAGCGCAACGGCTATCGCGAAGAAACGTACTACACGTTCTCTTATAGCCCGATCCCGAACGACGACGGCAGTATCGGCGGGATGATCTGCGCGAACACGGACGATACGCAGCGTGTGATCGGAGAGCGGCAGCTTGCCTTGCTACGCGATCTTGCGGCGGGCGCCACCGATGCGCGTAGCTTGCAAGAGGCGAGCGAACGCAGTGTCCGGGCACTGGAGCGGCATACCCGTGATCTGCCCTTCGCGATGCTCTACCTGGCGCGCTCCGGCACTGGAGACGTCGAACTCGTCGGCACCTCGGGGATCGAGCGCGGAGATGAAGCGGCGCCGGTGCGCTTGCCGGCCGAGCGCGTCGCGCTGTGGCCCGTACAGGAGGCGCTGCGCACCCACCGGCCCGTCCTCGTGCCGAACCTGCGCGCGCTCACTACCTCGCCGTTGCCCGCCGGCCCGTGGCAGGAGCCGCCGTCGCAAGGCGTCGTGATGCCGATTTTGCCTTCGGGAGAAAGCGGTCACGCGGGCGCACTCGTCGTCGGCTTGAATCCGTTCCGTCTATTCGACGAGCATTATCGCGACTTTCTCAGCCTCGTCGCCGGCCAGATCGGCGCGGCCTTGGCGCATGCGCAAGCTTATGAGGAAGAGCGCCGGCGCGCCGAGGCGTTGGCCGAGATCGACCGCGCTAAAACGGCGTTCTTTTCGAACGTCAGCCATGAATTTCGCACGCCGCTCACGCTCATGCTCGGGCCGATCGAGGACGCACTCGGCGATACGGGCCATGCGGCGCTCCCCTCGCCCCAGCGGCAACGGCTCGTGACGGCGCATCGCAATGGCTTGCGCTTGCTCAAGCTCGTGAATTCGTTACTCGATTTCTCGCGTATCGAAGCGGGAAGAGTCGCCGCCACCTTCGAGCCCACCGATCTCTCCAAATTGACGGCCGAGCTTGCATCGAACTTCGAATCGGCTACCGAACGCGCCCGGCTCTCGCTCTCGATCGAGTGTGAGCCGCTACCACAGCCCGTCTACGTGGATCGGGACATGTGGGAGAAGATCGTCCTGAACTTGCTGTCGAACGCGTTCAAGTTCACGTTCGAAGGCGGGATCGGCGTTGCCACGCACCCGTCTGCGGATGGAACCGGTGTTGAAGTGATCGTGCGCGATACGGGCGTGGGCATTCCCGAACCCGAATTGCCGCGGTTATTCGAGCGGTTCCACCGCGTCGAGGGACAACGGAGCCGTTCGTTCGAGGGGTCGGGTATCGGGCTCGCGCTCGTTCAGGAATTGGTCAAGCTCCATGGCGGCACCATCGCGGTGACCAGCGAGGTGGGACGCGGCACGACGATCGCGGTCCGCCTGCCGTTCGGCTACGCGCATTTGCCGGCCGAGCACGTCAGTTCGGCGCACACGCCCTCGCAGCGGTCGGGGCGCGTCGATGCCTATGTGGAAGAGGCGCTGCGCTGGCTTCCGCTCGACGACGAACCGGCAGGCGAGCGCGAGGACGACGCATCGCTCGAGCGCGAAAGCGACGTGCCGGAATGGTCGTTCGGCGACGGTACGGTGGGCGCTCGCGTCGTAGTCGCCGACGACAACGCCGACATGCGCGATTACATCGGCCGCATGTTGCGCACGCGTTGGGAAGTGGAGACGGTGGCCGACGGGCAAGCGGCGCTCGATGCGATTCGTCGTCGCAAACCCGATCTCGTCTTGAGCGATGTGATGATGCCGGTGCTCGACGGCTTCGGGTTGCTACGCGAAATCCGCAACGATCCGCAATTGCGCGATCTGCCGTTCGTCATGCTCTCCGCGCGCGCGGGCGAGGAGGCGCGCGTCGGAGGGCTCGAATCGGGCGCCGACGACTATTTGACGAAGCCGTTCTCGGCTCGGGAGCTGATGGCGCGCATCCATGCGAATTTGCAGATGGCACGGTTGCGGCGCGATGCGACGCGCGAACTGCTCGAGAGCGAGGCGCGCTTTCGAAACATGGCCAACCATGCCCCCGTGATGATGTGGGTCAGCGAGCCGAGCGGGTCGCTCACCTATTTGAATCGGCTCTGGTGCGAGTTTACGGGCCAAGCGCTGGAAGACGCGTTGGGGGCGGGCGCATGGGAGGCGTTGCATCCGGAAGATCGTCAGCACTACGAAGCTTCGTTCAAAGCGGCGAACGAGCGCGGCGAACCGTTCAGCGCGGAATGCCGGGTGCGCCGCGCGGACGGCGTGTATCGCTGGGCGCTCAGCGCCGCGGCCCCGCGTTTCAGCGACGATGGGACCTTTCTCGGCTATATCGGTTCGATTATCGATATCACCCATCGCAAGGAGGCCGAACGCATCTTGCAGGAGGCGAACGTGGTGCTCGAACGTCGCGTGGCCGCGGCCATCGCCGAGCGCGTGCACACGGAAGCGCAACTGCGGCAGGCGCAAAAGATGGAGGCGATCGGCAAGCTCACGGGTGGCGTCGCGCACGACTTCAACAATGTGCTGCAGGTGATTGCGGGCAACCTGCAGTTATTGAGCCGCGACGTCGCGGGCAACTTGCGGGCGGAACAGCGTTTGCAGACCGCGATCGCCGCGACTTCGCGCGGCTCGCGCCTCGCCTCGCAATTGCTGGCGTTCGGGCGCAGGCAACCCCTTTCTCCGAAGAGCGTGAACCTGGGGCGGCTCATACGCGGCATCGACGATATGCTGCGGCGCTCATTGGGCGAAGGAGTCGAGATCGAAACGGTGATCACGGGTGGCCTGTGGAATACGTTCGTCGATACCGTGCAGGTCGAAAACGCGCTCTTGAATCTCGCGATCAACGCGCGTGACGCGATGCAGGGCCAGGGCAAGCTCACGATCGAGGCCGGCAATGCATTCCTCGACGATACGTACGTCGCGCGTCACGGCGATGTGGCGGCGGGGCAATACGTCATGGTCGCCGTTACCGATACCGGTTGCGGGATTCCGAGCGAGCTGCTGGAACGCGTATTCGAGCCTTTCTATACGACCAAGCCGGAAGGCCAAGGCACGGGCCTCGGCTTGAGCATGGTGTACGGCTTCGTCAAACAATCGGGCGGGCATATCAAGATCTACAGCGAGGTGGGACACGGAACGACGGTGCGCATTTACCTGCCGCGCGCGCAGCAGCCGGAAGACGTCGAAACGGATCTGGAGACGGGGGCCGTCACGGGCGGCACCGAGACGATCCTTGTCGTCGAGGACGACGAAGACGTGCGCGGTACTGTCGTCGATCTGCTTTCCGAGCTTGGCTATCGCGTGCTGAGGGCGAAGGATGCGCAAAGCGCTTTGGCGATCGTCGAGAGCGGAGTGCCGATCGATCTGCTTTTCACCGACGTGGTCATGCCGGGGCCGCTCAGCAGTCCCGAACTGGCCCGCAGGGCGCGCGAACGCCTGCCGAACATTGCCGTACTCTTTACTTCCGGCTACACGGACAACGCGATCGTCCATGGCGGCCGGCTCGACGACGGGGTGGACTTGCTCAGCAAACCGTACAGCCGGGAGGCGATGGCGCGTAAGATTCGCTATGTCCTGCGCAATCAAGCACGCGCTCAAACGGCGCCGCCGGAGAAGCCCATCCTCACCGCACCGGCGCACGAGGTGGTGCCGGACGCGTCGCGTTTGGCCGCGCGCGTGCTGTTGGTGGACGATGACGCGATGGTGCGCTTCACGACGGCCGACATGCTGACCTACCTCGGCCATGTCGTGACCGAAGCCGGCGACGCGACCGACGCGTTGAGGCTCCTGAGCGAGCGCGCGTTCGATGTGATCGTCACCGATATCTCATTGCCGGATTTGTCTGGCGACGAGCTTGCCATGCGCGCCCTCGCGTTGCAGCCGGGCCTGCGCGTGATATTCGCGACCGGCTATGATGCGCTGCCCGAGGATAGCGATCATCAAGCGCTCGCGGGCGCGATGCTGCTGCGAAAGCCGTACAACAAGGAGCGAATCGAGGAAGCGATGAATGCCGCCATGGCAGCGCGTTTGGCGGCGGGCGCTTCGCCTGCGGTCATCGAAGAGCGGGCGACACCGGCCGTGTCTTCCAACCTGGCGAAGCGGATGCCGTCGATATGAATGCGGCTTGCGCCGCCTCGGGAAGGGTGAGGAGATTCGGGAGCATCGCAGCCGATCGCGTTGCCGCGCGATTCAATCCCGAAAATCCTCACCTTTTAGGGACTCGGGTCTACTAAGGTGAGAACTTTCGGGAGGTCGAGGCCGATCTGTTTTTCGCGTGCGGATGCAACGAAGGGTAGGATTAATCGGACTTTGTTGTAGGAATTATGCAATGCATGCGTGAAAACGATTATGAGAGAAATATCGCAATGTCGCTGATCGTACGTTAATCTCGGGTGAAAGCACCCACAATGCTCGGGCGCCGTTTAGCCGGCCGCCGTGGCCTTACGCTAGGGGCTGCGCACGAAGGCGCGCGCGCGATGATAAAGTAGGCTATCGCGCCGAAACGTCCGACGAAAGCCGGGCTGCACCGTGCACGCGCGGGCGCGACGCATGATCGGCGGCGGTTGGAACGTTCCGTGCATATGAAACGGTACCCTGGCTTTTTGCAGTTTTGCTTTTTGCCGATTTTGTATCGATAATTCAAGCCGACACCGCTTGACCACGATCGTGCGCTGCCTTTCCTGGTACGCGCCCGTGGACGGCTGCAACTTTGCGACTGCGAGTCGAGTATGATTCGGCTCGGGTCAACTGGGGATTTAGCGCCCCCCGCATCAACCATAACCGGAATCATCGATGGAACAGCTTGAAGGCGAAGCTCGCGAACGGCTGATTCGCTGGCTGCGACGCCGCATGGACGAATACGGCATTACCGTGGAAGCCGTTGCCGAATCGATTTCCGCCGATAAGGCGGCGGAACGCCCGATTCTTTATCGCGACGCGATGGGCAACACATGGGACGGGTACGGGGATCCGCCCGATTGGCTGCGCCGCGCCGTGGCGGCCGGTCAGCAAATGGACTTTTTTCGCTGCGAAAGCTAATGCGCCGCTTAGTTAGCGCGTGAGTCTTCGAGGGATGGGGGTGCGGCCGCTTGATCGGCCGGCCATTGATTCTCATAGACGCATTCGCCGACCGGCATTCGCTTGGCCCATTGCTCGAGTTCGAGCATCGGCTTCGGATAAAAGCCTTCCACGTGACCGAGGCAAAGAATGGCAACCGGTTTCGCACCGGTCGGCATCCGCATCAGCGTGCGCACTTCGTCGACGTCGAATAGCGATACCCATCCCATACCGAGACCCTCGGCACGCGCGGCAAGCCACATGTTTTGAATGGCGCAGGCCACCGATGCCAAATCCATCTCGGGCAACGTGCGACGGCCGAAAACATGCCGCTCGCGGCCGTCCATCAGGGCCATGACGAGCAACTCGCCGCATTCGAGCATGCCCTCCACCTTGAGCCGCATGAATTCGTCGTGGCGCTCGCCGAGCGCGTCGGCGGTGCGCACGCGCTCGCTTTCCACCGCGGCATGGAGCGCGCTGCGCAGCGCCGGATCGGTGATGCGCGCAATCCGCCATGGCTGCATGAAACCGACGCTCGGTGCGTGGTGGGCGGCGTCGATCAGGCGCGCGAGAACTTGCGCGTCTACCGCACCCGGCACGAAATGCCGCATATCGCGCCGTTCGTAGATCGCGCGATAAACGGCCGCGCGTTCATCATCGTTGAATTGCATCGCCATGGAGGGAGGCGGCTTTCGAGCCGCGTGTATCGCAATACGCGCAGTGTAAAGCGCTCGCCCCCTTCACGCACGCTCCTCATCGTTTTGCGTCCTCGCCCACGCGCGAGCGTTCCAAATACGCGGCGACGACTTCAGGCATATGTTCGAGTAGCCAGCGCCCCATCTCGATTTCTTGCGGCAGGATCGATTCGCAGCAACGTTGCGTGTCGGCGTCGCCGGCTGTTTTGGCGGCCGCGATCAGCGCCGTATACGAGGCCACCTCGAACTGCTCGAATACGAAGCCCGCGATCGCTCCCTTGACCACCTCGTCGCTGACGGTCATTCCGCCCACCGCTTGACCCATCGCGGCGACGCGTGCCGCGAGATCCTTGATCGCCGATGGGCTGCTACCCAGACGGTCGAGACAGCCTTCGAGCAGCTTTTGTTGCGATAGCGTTTCGTCGATATGCTGCTCGATGCGCCCCTTGAGACTCGGATAGTGCTCGAGTCTCGAAGCTTGGGCCTTGAGCATCGATTCGGCCTGTTTTTCCATTGCATAAGCGTTCCTCAACCAGTCGATCAGGTGTTCTTTAGGGTCGGTCACGGCGTTCTCCTAAAAACCTCGTTCGCGCCACGGCAGGGCTGCCGGCGCCTGTCCTGTCCGCAAGGCCTATTCCCGGCGCGGCGGCGGGAATGCTCGTTGCGAAATGAATCGTGAGGTTCTGTAGTACGTCGGAACCGAAAACCGAATGGAGGACTGCCATGCCGCAAACGAAGACCAGCAATTCCGCCCCGAGCAATCCGCGTCAGCAGCAACCCAGCAAGCCGATGGGGCAGCAGCAGCAAAACCAGCAAAAGCTGCCTTTGCATCAAGGAGGGCAGCGGCAGCCTTGAGGGGCGGCGACGCGCCGTTGCTATTTGTGCAGCAGTTCGCGTAGCGAGGCGACGTCGTTTCCGCTGATGGGCTGCGCATCGTTGCCCCAGGCGCTGCGGACGTAAGTCAGCGCCTCGGCGAGTTGCGCATTCGATAGCGTGCCGGCGAAGGCCGGCATGCGCTGCCGCGGCGGCCCGCTCAGCGTGGCGGGGCTATTGCCGCCTTCGACCAAGAGCCGGATCAACGAGGTGGTGTCCTTCGTCAGCACCGATGCGTTGCCTGCCAGCGCGGGGATCGCCAGGGGCACGCCTTTTCCGTCGTCGCCATGACACTTCGCGCAAAACGATTGGTAGACCACGTATCCGAGGGACTGAGGCTCCGCGACGTGATTGCCGTTCGCGCTGGTGCGGGCGCTCTGATCCGCCGGGGCGAACGTGCCCGACGGTTGTCGCACGGGCAGGCTCTTCAAATAGTGGGCGATGGCAAGCAGATCCGTATCGGAAAGATACTGCGTGCTGTCTTCGATCTGTTCCACCATGCTCCCGTAAGCCACGTCGCCGCGGGCATGTCCCGTTTTGAGGAACTGCGCGATATCGGCCTCGCCCATGCGGCCGAGACCGGATCCCGGATCGCCGGTCAGGTTCGGTGCGAACCAATGATCGTTCACGCCGCCCGTCAAAAACCGCGCGGCCGATTCGTCGTAGCCGCGCTCTTGATAGCCCCAACCGCGCGGCGTGTGACAAGCCCCGCAGTGTCCGAGCGATTGGACGAGATAGGCGCCGCGCGTCCATTGCGGATCGTTCGGCGCACGCGATTTGAATCCGCCGTGCGGCATGAAGGCCGACTGCCAGCCGAACAGCGTCCAGCGTTGATTGAACGGAAACGCCACGTCGGCCGGCTCGCTCGGCTTCGCAACGGGTTTGACGCGCTGCATGATGTAGACGTATAGCGCGCGCAAATCGTCGTCGGACATTTTCGAGAACTCGGGGTAAGGCATCGCCGGATAAAGCGCCTTGCCGCCGGGGGCGACGCCGTGTCGTACGGCCCGATCGAAGTCTTCCAACGAGTAGCGGCCGATCCCGAAATTCGGATCGGGCGTGATGTTGCTCGTCTTGATGGTGCCGAACGGCGAGCCCATGCCGAGCCCTCCGGCGAACGGGGCTCCGCCTCGTGGGGCGGTATGGCAGCCGGCGCAGTCGGCGGCCTTGGCGACATACTCCCCGCGCGCGAGCGTGGCCGCGTCGGCGGGTGCCGCGGTCGCGGCGGTGGGCGCGCCGTGGCGCGGGCTACCCATCGCGATCGCGAGAACGGCGGGCAGCGTCAACATCAGCAAGTCGGTTGCCGTGCGTGGCGGCTTTTTCATTGTGATCGCTTCCCCGATGTAAGACGCGGTTGCGCGGCGAGCGCCGGCCAATCGTGGCGTCGCGATGTTCTCGGTCCGCGAGTCAGCCAACGCGATGCGACCGCCAGCGCGCCGATCAAATAGGCGACGGCACCCGGCACCCACATGATGAGACCGCCCAGTTGTTGATCTTGAAGCGGGTCTATGCCGAGCAGGCTCGTCGGCTCGATATACGACGGATACCAGACGCCCGGTGCGAGTGCGATCAGCGCGCCGAGCGCGCCCGTATGGACCATGGTCGTGAACAGCGACAGCATCGCGTGTCCGCTGCCCCGCCGCGTCGCACCCTCGCCTACGATGCCGCGCCACAGCAGCAGTGCCGTGACCAAAAAGCTCGCGTGCTGCATCGTATGGATCGCCGGGTGCGCCACGGCGGCCTGGAACAACGCGGGGACGTGCCAAGCCCATAGCGCAAGGGCGTGCAATGCCCAGGCCGGTAGCGGCGCGGTGAGCCGTTGCCAAGATGCGGCAACGGGGCGCGAGCGTACGGCGCGCCCCACGGCCAGGCGCATGGCGTGGGGAAACCCCCAGAGCATGACGCCGAGCGGACGCCCGAGCACCAGTAACGGCGCGCAGACGAGCATCATCGCTTCGTGTTCGACCATATGCGCCGAGAACAGGGCATCGCTCAGCGCACCGAGCGGGGACAGTAGCGCGAGCGCAAGCACTGCCCATCCGGCGACGAACGCGGCCGCTTGCCGGCGACGCGCGGGACGCCCCTCGCCGCTGCGCCCGTAGAGGCGGACGAAGCCGATGCCGTACAACCCGATGCTGAGGGCGAGCAGCGCCGTGACCCAAAACGGGAATTGCCAATCGAAGACTGGCTTGCCCCCGGCGGTGACGACCATTTCGTGCGCCTGCGCGGCGGCACATTGCGCCGCCGCGCACGCGGCTATCGACGCGCGGGCGAGGCGGCGCGGGCGGACGGCTAGCGGCAAGGCGAAAGAAGCCATTGCGGAAACCACATCGTCAATTGGATCAGCGTGCACAGGGCGCCTACGACCATGGCGGCGAACGCCATGGACGCAGCGCGTGCGCCGCGGGCCTCGTAACTGGCTGCAAACGGTCCCGAAACGGCTCGCCACTGTTGAAAGGCGAGATATGTGGCGCCCGCCGAAAACAAAAATCCCGCCGCGCTGACCACGCACAGCGGAGCCGGCGTTCCCCACCGGCAGGCAAATTGCACCAATGCGTAATCGGCGCTCTGCGCGCCCAGCACTACGGTCGGCGCCGCCAGCAAACCGAGCCAAGTCTTCATTGCCGCATGCCTCCTCGCCCGGTTCCGCTCATGGTTGAAGCCGAGGCGCAATGTAGATGACCGCATAGATCGGCAGCCAACTCAATACGACGAAATACCAATACAGTGCGTTTTCGCTCACATCGACGAATCGTTTGCCCTCGAACGGGCCGAGATAAAGTAAGGCCGCCAAGATGGCCGTTTCGATCGCGTCCGTGATCAGGTGCGTCGTATGCAAGCCGAGCACGAACCACACGATCGACCCATACGCGTTCGCGTACCACATGACGTTCAAGGTGGCGAATTCGAATGCGCGCACGGCGATGAACGCCACCGCGAACGCCAGGCATACGACGAGCCACAGGCGCGCGGCGCGCCTGTCCTGCCGCTGCGCGGCCCGTTTGGCGAATTGATTGGGAATCATGCTCAACGTCAGGACGAGCGTATTAAGGGTGCCCCAGCGCCAATCGGGCGGCGGGGCGTTGAGCGGCCAGCTTGCGTTGATGTCGCGCAGGTAAAAGTAGATGGCGACTGCGATGGCGAAGGCGGTCCCCTCGATCAGCATCAGCCCGGCCGTGGCCCACCACATGAGGCTGCGGATGCTGAAGCCGAACGTCGGCAAGCCCGCGACGTCGAGCGTGTCGACCGCCGCGGGTGCGATGGATGCCATGGCCCTGCCATCGCCATGATCGCGTTCGGGCGCGCCCGCTTCGGTAACGTTCATGGCGAGCGCTCCAATGCCTGGGCGCGCGCGGTCTCGCGGCGCGTCGGCCAAAACCACGCGCTCAGCGTGACGACGACCGGTATCGAACCCCATACGATGGCCCACGGCGTGAACACCGACCCGATGAACAAGACGGTCGTTGCGATCGCGCTGACGAACGGCCAGATCGAGGGCATCGGAAAGAGCGGGCGCAGGTCGGGCTCGGCGTCCAACACCGTGGTCACCAGTACCTCGCGCGATTGCGCGGCCAGGCCGGAAACAAATGCCGGCGACCCGGGCGGGTCCCAGAGCGGATCGCGGCCGTGGACGACGGGCAGCGCGTCGAAGTTGTGCGCGGGCGGTGGGCTCGACGTACTCCATTCGAGCGTGCCCGCACCCCATGGATCGCTCGGCGCTCGCTCGCCGCGCCAAAGCGCGAGTACGACGTTGACGAGAAAGAGCAGTACGCTCACGCCGATCATCGCGGCGCCGCAGCTCGACAGCAAATTCATGTTCGACCATCCCATTCCGGCCGGATACGTCCACATCCGGCGCGGCATGCCGTGCAGACCGAGCAGATGCATCGGAAAAAAAGCAACGTTAAAGCCGATGAAGAACAACCAAAATTGCCAACGTCCGATGCGTTCGTCGAGCATGCGGCCCGCCATCTTCGGAAACCAGTAATAGAAGGCCCCAAAGAGCGGAAACACGGCGCCGCCCAGCAGGACGTAATGCAGGTGGGCGACGACGAAGTAGGTGTCGTGCAGTTGCAAATCGAGCGGGACTGCCCCCAGCATGATGCCGGTCATCCCGCCCAGCACGAGAACGAAAAAGAACGCCAGCACGAACAGAAGCGGTGTCTTGACGCAAAGCCGCCCGGTGACGAGGGTCGCGATCCAGCAGTAGATCTGGACGCCCGACGGCACGGCGATCATGACGCTGGCCGCCGTGAAAAAGCTCTTGCCGAGCGCGGGGATGCTCGTCGCGAACATGTGATGGACCCAGAGCCCGAACGCGAGGAATGCCGTGGCGATGAGCGCGAGCACGACGGCCGTGTAACCGAATAGGGGCCGGCGCGCGAACGTCGGCAGAATCGACGAAATGAAGCCGAGCGCCGGGATGAAGATCAAATAGACCTCGGGGTGCCCGAAGAACCAGAACAGGTGCTGCCAGAGCAGAACGTCGCCGCCGAGCGAGGGGTTGAAAAATTGCGTGCCGACGAGACGGTCGAGGATCAGTGCCGTACTCGCCAGCATGATCGACGGCATCGCGAAAACGACCATGAACTGGGTGACGAGCGTCGCCCAAGCGAATAACGGCATGCGGTTCAGCGACATCCCCGGCGCGCGCATCTTCAAGATCGTCGTGATCAGAATCACGGCTTCGAGCAGCCCCGACAATTCGGTGAAGGTGATCATTTGCGCCCAGATGTCGGGTCCTTTGCCGAGCCCGTAGTTGGGGCCCGCGAGCGGGACATAGCTGAACCAGCCGGCTTGCGGCGCGGCGCCGAGCAGCGCGAATCCGTATAGCGTCAAACCGCCGAACAGGAAGACCCAATACGCGTAGGCGTTCATGCGCGGGAAGGCGATGCTGCGCGCGCCGATCATGAGCGGGATCAGATACCCCGCCACGGCCTGCATGACCGGTACGGCGAACAGAAACATCATCGTCGTGCCGTGCAGCGTGAACAGCGCATCGTAGGTGTCCGGCCCGACGAGCCGATTGCCGGGGCGCGAAAGCTGCGCTCGCATGACGAGGGCGAGCACGCCGGCTAGTAAAAAGAACGCGAACGTCGTCGCGATGAAACGCCGGGCGATCGTCTTGTGATTGATTGCTGCTAGCGAACCGAGCAGCCCGGGCGGGTCGGCCCACGTCAGCGCCAGCGCGCGCCGGGTAGCCTCGGGCGCATGAGGGCCGTCGCGCAACGGAGGCTCGGCCCGCGGGTGGGAAAGGGCGTCGGAATCGATCATTGGAGTGTCGTGAGCCAAGCTACGAGCGCGTGTAAGTCAGCGCCGGACAACGGAACGGCCGGCATCGTCGTACCCGGCTTGGCGCTGCCCGGATCGCGGATCCATCGAGTCAAATCCGGCGCGTCGTTGGGCAGCGCACCGGCCGCGATCGTCTGCCGGCTCATCAAGTGAGTGAGGTCGGGCCCTAGCTGGCCGACCGCGCTCGTGCCGCGCACGGTATGGCACCCCGCGCACGCCGAGCGCTCGAAGACTTGCCTGCCTTGGGCCGCCAATGCGTCGGCGGGCGCGGGGATCGGCGCGCTTTCAGTCTGCGCGGCGGCCCAGGCCTCGTATCGAGCGGGCGGCTCGGCCACGATGCGCAGCGCCATCAGCGCGTGCTCCGGACCGCAAAATTCGGCGCACGGTCCGTCGTATAGGCCCGCGCGGTCGGCGCGAAATTCGATGGTCGAGGTAATGCCCGGCAGCAAATCCTTCTTCCCGTGCAGATTGGGCACCCAAAAACTATGGATGACGTCGCCCGCTTTAAGCGTGACGACGACCGGCCTGCCGATGGGCACATGAAGCTCGTTGGCCGTCACGAACGCGATGCGCGATGACTCGGCCGGGTAGCGTGCTTGCCACCACCATTGCCATCCGGTCAATTCGATCTGGAGCGGGTTCGCTCCGGGCAACTTCGAGAGGGCCCGGTCCGTGAGTACGTCGGCCACGATGAGTCCGATCAGCAGCACCACGGAAAAGAGGCTCGCGCCGACGACGACGCGTTGCGCGCGGCGCTCCGGGCGCACGGTACCGGATAGGTCCGGCGCGGCGTGTTGTTGGGCGCCGGCGCGCCGAACGAGTGCGAACAGCACCCCCGCCAGGACGGCGGCGAACACGGCGCCGCACACGATCAGCGTCAAATGCCACAAGCGCACGATGTGCTCCGCTTGGATACCGGCGGGCGCAAGCGCGTTGTGCTCGAGGAAAGCGGGAGCGGCCCGGCACGCGAGCGGGATCGCCGCGGCAAGGCCGGCCACCGGCATGGCCCTTGCAAGGACATGCGCGCCGCGCGCACCGGTGAACGATGTACGCAAGCGTCCAACGAAAGCGGGCAGGGCGCGCGGTAATTTCATGCGACGACGTCGTTCCTTGTGGCGGACGCGATGCTGTCAGCACGATGTATTCCCGATTTTCCGAGAGCGTGTGGGCAGGTGCAGCAAAGGCGGAAAGCCGAAAACGCGGAACGCTGCCAAACTTCACGTGTGCGTATTAGGCGCGAGCAGGAAAGACGGTACGCGCGGCTTCGCCGCTCGGCCGTCGAGTCGCCGGATGCCCGGCGACGCGCTTGCGGCGTCTTCAAACGAGGCTTGCCCATGAACGACACGCCGGTCTCCCCGCGTGAACGCACCTGGAGTGCGCGTACTACCTTGCAATTGCGCGAAGCGCTGACCGGCCATCGGCGCGGCATACGGTTTCTGCTGCCGTTCGCCGGGCCCGCCGTCGTCGTCTCGGTCGCTTATATCGACCCGGGCAACCTCGCGACGAATCTGCAAGCGGGTGCGGCTTACGGCTACGCATTGCTTTGGGCCGTGCTGTTTGCCAACGGGGCCGCGATGTTGTTTCAAGCCGTATCGGCGCGCGTCGGCGTCGCAACGGGGGTGAGCCTCGCCAAGCTATGCGCGCACAGGCTCCCGCGATCGGTCGTTTGGGCAATGTGGGGCGTCAGCGAGATCGCGGCCATGGCGACCGATCTGGCGGAATTCCTCGGCGGCGCGATTGGCTTTTCGCTACTGGCCCGGATCCCGTTGCTCGTCGGCATGGGCATCACGGCGGCGCTGACGTGGGCGCTGCTCTCGCTGCAACGGCGCGGCTATCGTCCGATCGAATTGGCCATCGGGGCGCTCGTGGGTTTGATCGCCGTCGCCTACGTCGCGCAACTGGCCTTTGTTTCCGTGCCCTGGCAACCTGTGCTGCGAGGCCTTTTCGTGCCGACGGTGCCGGACGGCGAAGCATTGCTCGTTTGCGCCGGCATCGTGGGGGCGACCATCATGCCGCATGCGCTATTTCTGCATTCGGGACTCAGCGGGGAACGCATCAAGCCGCAAAACGAACAAGAGCGAGCGAAACTCGTTCGCTATGCGAACGCCGAGACGATCATCGCTTTGACGGTCGCCGGGCTCGTCAACATCGGCATGGTCGTCATGGCATGCGGCGCGTTTCATCATGGTCACCCCGAGGTCACGGAAATCGGTGCCGCCTATCGCACGTTGACGCCGCTGTTCGGTTCGATGGCCGCGGGACTCTTTTTGACCGCGCTGATGGCGTCGGGTATTTCGAGTTCGGTCGTCGGCACCATGGCCGGTCAAATGATCATGCAGGACTTCTTGGGCGTGTCGTTGCCGCTATGGTTGCGGCGTCTGGTGACGATGGCGCCGAGCTTTCTCGTCGTCGCGTCGGGGGTGGGCGTGACGCGCGCGCTTGTACTCAGCCAAGTGGTCTTGAGCTTTGCCGTGCCCGTTCCGATGCTGGCCCTCATCGGATTCGCGAGCAGCCGCGACGTCATGGGCGAGCACCGGCTCGGGCGCGCGCTGCTGATTCTCGCGGTGACCATCTTCATCATCGTCGTCGCCATGAATGCCACGCTGCTCGTGCGAACCTGGCCGTTTTCGTGAAAAGCAACGGCGGGGCGCGGCGGCGCGTAGGGAACGTCGCAAAAGGTGAGCCTTTACGGGACCTTCGCTCGGTGAGGCCGGTCGGAGCAGTCGACTTCACGTTAAAGGGCGCGTCCTCGCTCACGGCGTGTCGCACCGCGGGGTGAAAGGTGAGGATTTTCGGGAGCTTGTATTCCAACATGTGGGCAAGATAGACAGCCTTGGTCTCCTCTGCGCGATTCATGCGATCATCGACGGTTCCGACGTGGCTTCGCCCGTCAACGCCATTGCGACTACTTGCCGGACTGCGAGCCGGCCCAACTGGAGAATCCGACGATGCAGATCACGGGAGACATGCTGATCGGCGGCGCCTCGGTGCGCGGTACCGCCGGAACGCTGCGCGCGTTCGACCCCGCCCGTAACGCCGAACTCGAGCCGGCCTTCGGCGCCGGAGACGCCGGCGACGTCGATCGCGCCTGCCGGCTGGCGCAGGCCGCGTTCGATCCTTTCCGGCATGCGCCGCTCGAGGTGCGCGCACGGTTGCTGGAGACGATCGGCGAACGCATCCTCGCACTGGGCGACGCGTTGATCGAACGCGCGCATGCCGAATCGGCGTTGCCCAAGGCGCGCCTCGAAGGCGAGCGGGCACGCACGGTCGGCCAACTCAAGCTGTTCGCGCAAGTCGTGCGTGACGGCCGCTGGCTCGGCGCAACGCTCGATTCCGCCCTGCCCGAGCGCAAACCGTTGCCGCGCTCCGATCTGCGTTTGCAAAAGATCCCGGTGGGTCCCGTCGCCGTGTTCGGCGCCAGCAACTTTCCGCTTGCCTTTTCAGTTGCGGGCGGCGATACGGCATCCGCATTGGCCGCCGGTTGCCCCGTCGTCGTCAAGGCGCACCCCGCGCACTTGGGGACGTCGGAACTCGTGGGGCGGGCGATTCAAGAGGCGGTCGCCGAGTGCGGTTTGCCGGCCGGCGTGTTCGCGCTCGTGATCGGCGCGGGCAATGCCGTGGGTGAAGCGCTCGTCGCTCATCCGGCGATCAAGGCTGTCGGTTTCACGGGTTCGCGCGGCGGCGGCATCGCGCTGACGAATATCGCCGCGCGTCGCCGCGAGCCGATTCCCGTCTATGCGGAAATGAGCAGTATCAACCCGTTCTTCGTGTTGCCCGGTGCGTTGGAAACGCGGGCCGAGGTGATCGCGAACGGGTTCGTCGACTCGCTGACGCTCGGCGTCGGTCAGTTCTGCACGAACCCGGGGCTCGTGGTCATCCTCGACGGTCCGAACCGGCAAGCTTTCGTTGACGCCGCCTCGAAGGCGCTCGAGAAGAAGGGCGCGCAAACGATGCTGACCGCCGGCATCGCGAGCGCCTATCGCGACGGCATCGGCAAGCGGGCCGCCATGGTCGGCGTGACGCAAATCGGACAGGGCACGAGTACGGATGCGCCGCATTCGGCTTTGCCCGCGCTCTTCGCCACGACGCAATCGCGTTTCCTCGCGGAGCCCCCGCTCGAGGACGAGATTTTCGGGCCGACGTCGCTGATCGTCACCTGTGAGAGCGTCGACGAAATGGTGCATCTGGCCGAGCACCTCGAAGGGCAACTAACCGCGACGCTGCACCTGGAGCAAAGCGACATCGAACTCGCGCGCCGGCTCGTGCCGACGCTGGAGCGCAAGGCCGGCCGCATCTTGGCGAACGGATTCCCGACGGGCGTCGAGGTGTCGCACGCGATGGTGCACGGCGGGCCGTTCCCGGCCACCTCCGATTCGCGCACGACGTCGGTGGGCTCGCTCGCGATCGAGCGGTTCCTGCGGCCTGTCTGCTATCAGGACCTGCCCGCCGAACTGCTGCCGCAAGCCGTACAGGACGACAATCCGTTGAACCTCTGGCGTCTGCGCGACGGTACGCTCGAACGCCGCTGATCGAGCGATCGCTCCAAACCGGCCGAGGATGGTGATGACCGTCTTCGGCCGAGCCTGCCTCGTGCATACTTAGGTGCCCACTTAGGCGGCGTTGCCGCTCGGGTGCGGCCTCTTTACCTCATTGAACCGTCAACCGCCGACGCGATAAACGCGTCCCGTCTGGGCGCCTTCGACGCTGCGGCAATAGGCCAGCGCGGCGCGCTCGGCGCTGACCGCCTCGAACCCGCGAAAGTAGGGGCCATAGGCGTCGAGCGACTCCTGGAGCACGGTGGGGCTCACGAGGTTGATGCGCAGGCCGCGCGGCAATTCGATCGCCGCGCCGCGAACGAAGCCTTCGAGGGCGAGGTTCACGGTGGTGGCGTTGATACCTTCGCGAATCGGCTCGTCGGCCAAAATGCCGCTCGTCAGCGTGAACGAGCCGCCGTCGTTGACATGGTGCTGGGCCGCGAGCACGACGTTGACCTGCCCCATGAGCTTGTCGCGCAGTCCGATCCAAAACTGATCCGCCGTCATCTCGTGAAACGGCCCGAAATGGACCTTGCCGATCGTCGTGACGACGGCATCGACGCGCCCGATCTCGTGGAAAAGACGTTCGACGTTCGGCAGGTTCGTTACGTCGACGTGATAGTCGCCATGCGACGCACCGACTGTGATGACCTCATGACGTGGCTTCAATTGCGCGCACACGGCTTGGCCGAGCGTACCGCTCGCCCCGATCACGACGATTTTCATGCTCGCTCCCAAACGGATGAGGCGGCCGGAGCGCACGGTGCCCGCCGCATGAAGCATTATGGACGCGTATCGAGCCGGATGCGCAAAGGCAGTGCGAGCAAAACGGCGGCGACGAGCTTGGCCGCGAGTTCGAGGGAGGTCACTGCCGCGCCGAGCGGAAAGTTTCGCCATTCGAGCGGCAGTAGCGGCGACACGAGCGCGACCGACGCGAGGCACAGCACGACGATGAGCCAGCGCGCCCATGCATGACGCAGCGCGACGAACGTATAAAGTACCCCGACGATGACGCGGGCCGTCAACGCGGCCGCAAGCGAAGACGAGACCGCGCCGCCGCTCTGTCCCGGCATCGACGTAAACTGCGCGAGCGGCAGCTCCAACCAGGCGAGCGCATAGCTCACGCCGAGGCAGGCGAGCGCGGCCGAGAAACGCCGAGCCGAGGCGGACTCCAGCGCAGCGCGGCGCGTGCGCAAAGCCCGGCTGACACGCCGCATGGGAGCGTTGGGTAACGGATGGCTCGCGTTCATGAAGGCTCGCTGGTAGGTGGACACGATTCGTCGGCTCGTCACTGAGCCAGCATCGAGCGTGCACACTCGTTCCGACATCCTAACGCAGCCGCGAACAATCGCAAGCGAAGCGCGGGCGTGAAAAGTGGGCGGGCGCACGATTGCGGGGCACGACTCCTCTGCGCAAATGGCGCATGCGAATGCAAAAGCCGTTCCGGCTTCGACGGGGCTTGGCCTCGCGGCCCGTCGACTTCGATGGGTGGAAAATCGGCGATTTTTTCCATAGAAGCGACGTTCCCTACAGAGTATGATTCGAATCCTGCGAGGCCGGCGCCCGTGGTGAAAACGCAGTCAGGCGCTCGTCTCTCGCGGCTGCGCGACGTGTCGCACGACGTCGCGGCAAGCGTATACAGGGAGGCAGGTGACTCATGCATCACCCCGACGCCGCATTCACGCATCGCGGATACTTGCTCAATTGCGCGCCCGCGCGGGCAGGAGACGGCACCTTTCAGCCGTACGTCGTCATCTCGCGCTCGAGCGACGGCGAGCTCGTGGCGAACCGCTTTTTCCCGAACGACTTGCGTTTTGCCGAGGAAGCGGCTGCGATCGCCCATGCACGCGATTGGGCCGTGCGCTGGATCGACGCAAGCAGTCTGACGGTTTAACGGGCTGCTCGCGCAAGGTAGAACGAAACGCGGTAATCTCGCCGGATTGCCCGACCTTCGCTGCATATTTCATCTCTATGTCGAATCCGCTTTCCCGCCAATGGGGCCTCGACCAAATCGTGGCCGAGCTGCGTGCCTCGCGCGAAGAGTTGCATCGAACCCGCCATCCGCGCGGCATTCGAGCGCTGCCTTCGCGCGACGCCATCGTCGGCATCGTCGAGGGCCTGCGCGCCGCAATGTTTCCGACGCACTACGGCGCGCCCGATTTGACCGACGAAAGCGTCGATTACTATGTCGGCCAGACGCTCGAGAGCACCCTTCGGCTGCTATGCGAGCAGGTGCGCCGCGCACTGCGTTTCCTGCCCGAGCATGCCGATACGCCGGAAGCCGCGCTCGACGCGCGCGCCTTCGAGATTACGCGCGAGCTGGGCGCGCAGTTGCCGAGCATCCGCGCGACGCTCGTGAGCGACATCCAAGCCGCGCACATCGGCGATCCGGCGGCGCAGCACATCACCGAAATTTTGCTGTGCTACCCCGGCGTGCTGGCCATCATGCATCACCGGCTGGCTCATGCGTTGCATCGGCTCGGCGTGCCGTTGCTCGCGCGCTTCATCAATGAAATTGCCCACTCGGCTACGGGTATCGACATTCACCCGGGCGCGCAAATCGGCCGCAGCTTTTTCATCGACCACGGTACCGGCGTCGTGATCGGCGAGACCGCAATCATCGGCGAGCGCGTTCGTCTCTATCAAGCGGTGACGCTTGGGGCGAAGAGCTTTCCGGCGGATGCGGACGGCACGCTCGTCAAGGGCCATGCGCGCCATCCGATCGTCGAGGACGACGTCGTCATATACGCCGGTGCGACGATTCTCGGGCGCGTGACGATCGGCCGTGGCGCTGTGATCGGCGGCAACGTTTGGCTCACGCATAGCGTTGCGGCGGGGGCCAGCGTGTCGCAAGGCAATGTCCGAGAAGGCGCCCGCGGCGACGACGGCGAGCCGCGAGGACGCGCACGGCGATGAGCCGCGCCGACGTCGTCATGTATCGCAGCGCCGTGGCGGGCGTGCAGGCGACGGCGGCCGATACGGCGCGAACGTTCGCGCGCCATTCGCATGACACGTTCGGCGTGGGTCTCGTCGTTCGCGGCGCGCAGCGCTCGGCGAGCGGGCGCGGGCCCGTGCAAGCGGCGGCCGGCGATATCATCACCGTCAACCCCGGGGAGGTCCATGACGGCAGTCCTTTCGACGAGCGCGGAAGGGCCTGGCGCATGCTCTACTTCGAGCCCACGCTCGTGCACGATGTGGCGCGAGAACTCGGCGCGGCCACGCCCGTATCGGTCGAACTCGAGCAGCCCGTGCTGCGCGACGCGGCGTTTGCGGCGCGCTTCGAGCGCGGATTTGCCGCCGCCATCGGCGCGGAGGCCGCGCTCGACCGTTTGGCCTGCGACGAAGCGCTTTATTTGTTGATCGCCGACCTCGTGCGCCGGCATACGACGGCGCGATCGCGCGCACGGAGCGGCACCATGGACGATGCCTTCGGTGCTCGCATCCGTCGCGTCAAAGCACGCATCGACGACGATCCTTGCAAAGCGGTTTCGTTGACGGATCTTGCCGACGAAGCGGGTCTGAGCCGATTCCAACTGCTGCGCGGTTTTGCGCGCGATACAGGCCTGCCGCCGCACGCTTACTTGATACAGCGGCGCATTGCGCTCGCGAGGCGCCTCATCGAACGCGGCTTGCCGTTGGCCGAGGCGGCGGCGGGGGCCGGTTTCGCCGATCAGAGCCATATGACGCGCGCGTTCGCGCGCGCCTTCGGCATTACGCCGTCCCAGTACGCGGGCGCGGTTCGATAGCCCGCCGGCCGCGCGTTCCCCGTCTCCTGCAATTTCGTTCAAGACCGCCTGCGGCTGCCTATTTAAGCTGCCTCGCATTCGTTGACTTCGGAGCGAGACGATGGGTTCGCGTTTCACGGGTTATGTGTTTTGTACCTTGGCCATGATCGGCGTCGGCAGCACTGTCGTGGCGAGCAAAGTGATCGCGCACGGATTGCCGCCGTTCTCGGCTACCGCGCTGCGCTTTGCAATAGCCTTTCCGCTGTTCGCGTTAGCAATGAAACTGATGGGCCAAGGATGGCCGCGCGTGAGCCGGCGCGAGGCGTCGCTGCTCGTGTTGCAGGCAGCCTCGGGCAGTGTCGGCTACACCGTCCTGCTGTTGAGCGGCATGCGGCTCACCTCGGCTACCGATGCGGGCGTGATTGCCGGCACGCTTCCCGCGGTGGCCGCGCTCGTTGCGATCGTCGCGCTGCGCGAGCGGCCGGGTGTGCTGACGCTCGGCGCCGTTGCCTTGGCTACCGTGGGCGTGATCGTCTGCACCCTTCATACGGACGATGCGTCGGCCCACGGTGCGGCGGGCGCATCGGCATCGATGCTGCTCGGCGATGCCTTCGTGCTGCTGGCCGTGCTGTGCGAGGCGTTTTTCATTTTGCTGAACAAGCGATTGAAAACGCCGGTCTCGCCATTGCAGATGTCGACGCTGATGTCGGGTATCGGGCTTGCCGTATCGCTGGTGCCGGCACTGATCGAACGGCCGTGGGGCTTGCGCTATGACGGTCCCGCCGTGGCGGCTGTCGTCTATTACGCGCTCGTGCCGACGGTCGGCGGATTCATGCTGTGGTTCGCGGGGGCCGCGCGTATCGCCGGTGCGCAGGCTAGCGCGTTGACCGCATTCGTTCCGATTTCCGCCGCGGCGTTCGCGGCGGCGGTCCTGCACGAAGCGATCGGCCCCGCGCAGTGGTGGGCGATCGCATGCGTGCTCGGCGCCGTATTGCTGATCGCATCCGACGGCGCGCGTTCGAAGGTACGGGCAACCAAGCCGCCGCAGGCCGAGCGCGTGCGAGCCGGGTAGGGAGACTGACCGCGTCAGACGTTCGGGATGCTCATGCCGTCCGCATTGCCGACGATGGCGAGAAACTCGCGCCGCGTCGATGGATCGTCGCGGAACGAGCCGAGCATGCGCGAGGTCACCATCTGCACGCCCGGCTTGTGCACGCCGCGCGTCGTGATGCATTGATGGGCCGCTTCGAGAATGACGCCGACACCCTTCGGTTGCAGGATGTCGTTCAACGTATCGGCGATTTGCACCGTCATCTTCTCTTGGATTTGCAGACGCTTTGCAAAGGCATCGACGAGCCGAGCAAGCTTGGAAATCCCCACGACGCGATGGTTGGGCAGATAAGCGACGTGCGCGCGGCCGATGATCGGCACCATGTGATGCTCGCAGTAGCTCTCGAAGCGAATGTCCTTGAGCACGACCATTTCGTCGTAGCCCTCGACCTCTGAAAACGTGCGGGCGAGGATCTCGCGCGGATCGACCGCATAGCCCTCGAAAAACTCCTCATAGGCGCGCACGACGCGCGCCGGCGTATCGAGCAGGCCTTCCCGGGCCGGGTCGTCCCCGGCCCAGCGCAACAGCACGCGCACCGCTTGTTCCGCTTCCTCGCGGCTGGGCCGTGCCGGGGCCGCGTCGGCCCGCTTGGCACGCGGGCTCGCCGCGCTTGCCTTCTTTGCTCGGGAACCTTCCTTCATCGCATACTCCTAGTTCTTATCGCCTGCACGGCGTGCGTAACGAGGGACATTGTTTCACGATTTTTGCTCGTGCGCCCGTCGCCTCCGACGCTGGAGCACAATGGCGTTTGAGCCGTCCCAACGCTTACGACCGTCGAGGAACTGCCGCTATGCCTTTTGCCGTCATCAACGGAATACGTCTTCACTACCGCATCGACGGGATCGAGCACCGCGATGCGCCCTGGCTCGTGCTGGCCAACGCGCTCGGCGCGGACCTCACGATGTGGGCACCGCAGATCGCGGCGTTTTCGTCGCGGTTTCGCGTTCTGCGGTTCGACACGCGTGGGCTAGGCTGCTCCGATGTGCCGCCGGGGCCCTATACGGTGGGGCAGTGGTGCGCCGATGTCCTGGGTTTGCTCGATGCATTCTCGATCGAACGGGCGCATTTCTGCGGCATATCGATGGGCGGACTGATCGGTGTTGCGCTGGCCGCGCGGCATGGCGCACGCATCGATCGCGTCGTGCTCGCCCATACGGCGGCGCGGCTCGGAACGGAGCAAGTATGGCGTTCACGCGCGCAGCAAGCTCGCGAGCAAGGGACGCGCTCGTTGGCCGACGCGACGCTGCAACGTTGGTTCAGCAGCGCGTTCGCGGCGCGCGAGCCGCTCGTGCATGCGGCGATCCGCGATGCGTTCGCGCACATGGATAGCGAAGGCTATGCGAGCAACTGCGAGGCGATCGGCGCGACTGACTTGCGCGCGGAAACGAGTGCGATCCACGCGCCGGCGCTGGTCATCACCGGCCGCGCCGACCCGTCCGTTCCTCCCGGCGATAGCCGGGCGCTTGCGCAGGCCATTGAAGGCGTACGTTTCGTCGAACTGGACGCGCAGCATCTATCGAACATCGAACGGGCGGACGAATTCACGCGGACGGTGCTCGACTTCCTATCGACACCGGGCTGAGGGATAGGGCGATTGCCGCGCCGCTATTCCTCGGCGTCGTGCTCGGCGACGAAGCGAAGCAAATAGGCGCGTAGCGCCGCTTCGAGCGCCCGGTGATCGGCCACGCTCTTCGAACCGGCTTCTGCCTCTTCGCCGAACAGGCTGGGCGGTGCGTCGCAAACGCCCACTTCGAATCCTTCGCGCAGCACGCGGATTTCATGGGTGGCTTCGAGGTATTCCGCCACCCAATGGATACCTTCGATATGGACGCCAGTGCGAACGGATGCGGTCATCGCGAGCCTCCTCGGCAGCCAGAGTTACCGAAAGAGTACGCCACTCGCGCACCGAGCGCACGCGCTATCGAGCCACGCCTGCGCGCTTAGTGGCTGATCGCTTCCAGCGGACGCCCCTTCGTGGACGGGCCGATCAACATCATGCAGATACCGACCACCATCGATGCACCGATGAATACGGCCACGCCCGGCACGCCGTACTTATGCAGCAAGACGCCGATCGCCAGGCCCGCGAATGCCACGGCGAGCCGGCTCCACGAATAGACGAAGCCCACCGCTCGGGCGCGCACGCGCGTGGGGAACAGCTCGGCTTGATAGCCGTGGTAGGCGTAGGACATGACGTTCGAGGCGAGCGTAAACAGCACGCCGAGCACGATCAGCACGCCCGGTGCCGATGCTTGCGAGAACAGTGCGATGACGATCCCCATGATGAGTAGACCGCCGCAAATTTGCGTCTTGCGCTCGATTTTGTCGGCGAACAGCGTGCCGAGCAGCGGGCCGAACGGGTTCGCGATGGCGATGATGAACGCGTATTGAAGGCTTGTCGTGACATGCACGCCGCGGCTGATCAGCAGCGTGGGCACCCATGCCGCGAAGCCGTAAAAGCCGATCGCCTGCGCCATGTTGAAGACGGACAGCAACAGCGTGCGCTTCAGATAGAGCGGCCGGAAGATTTCGCTGAACGAGCCGCGGCCTTCGGTTTCGGCGCCGATGGGGGCGGGCGGCGAAAGCTTGATCCCCTTTTCGACTTCGACGCGCCGTTCGATATCGGCGACGATGCGCTCCGCTTCGTCCACGCGGCCTTGGCGTGCAAGCCAGCGCGGGCTTTCGGGCACATTGCGGCGAATGACCCAGACGAACACCGCGCCGAGCGTGCCGATGAGGATGACGACGCGCCAGTATTCGAGCCCGAACGGATGCGTATCTTTCAGGATGAACGCGAGGAACGCGACGAGCGGCACCACGCAGAACGTGATGAACTGGTTGACCGCATAGGCGCGGCCGCGCTCGCCGCCGGGGATGAGTTCGGAGATGTACGTGTCGATTGTGACGAGCTCCACGCCGATGCCGATCCCGGCGATCAGTCGCCACACGTTGATCGCTTGGCCCGAGTGCTGAAACGCCATGATCGCCGTGCAGACGACGTACCAGACCAGCGACCAGGTGAAGATGAAGCGGCGCCCGAAGCGATCGGCGACGAAGCCGAATACGAGCGTGCCGAGCCAAAGGCCCGCGAACGTCGAGAAGACGAAGGTGCCGAAGCCCGCGACGGCGATCGGCGCGAGCGCCGCGAAAATGCCTAGCGATTCGGGCTTGAACAAACCCGACTGCACCATGCCCGGCGCGACGTAACCCGTGAAGAACAAGTCGTAAAACTCGAACACGCCGCCGAGCGAGATGAGCATCACCATGGTCCAGACGGTGCGCGACGGCGGCAGGCGGTCGAACCGCGCTGCGATTGCTAAGGATTGCTGATTGGTCATCTTCGTCTCATCGGTTCTTGTACGTTTTGCTGTCGAGTCTTCGAATGCCCATGCCGCTGGCGAGCGCGATCGACGCGAGCTTAAGCATAGGCACTCGCGCGACAGACTGGCATGTGGTTAATTACTTAACAATGGGTGCGAATACGGACGGTTGAATCGTTGACGACGTTTTGTTCGTGTGCGAATGCGCAAACGTTTGCGTCAATTTGGGCGTAAAAGCGATGGTCTTTTTACAACATCTATTGACAAGCAAAATATCGGCGACAACGAAAGCATTTGGAAAGCTAATTCATGAGTCGATGTAAGAATTTATTTACATCGATTGTCCAGCTTCGACTGCCCGGGCGGTAAGCGCGATCTGGGTGCACCTCGGTTGCACCAGTGGAACCGCTTCCTTACATCGGTTCGTCAAACGCCGCCGTGCAATGTCCGGCTCTTGGACTGCGGTCACCGGCGATAGATATTTCATATGGAAGTACGAATGGTTCCTTTGGTAGGATTCGCCGGCTGTATCCGGGGGTCGCCTGCCATCGAGCCGTATGAGGGCGGAGCAAAACTAGATAACCAATGAGAGCGTCGAGCGCTATGCCGCCCCGATAGGGAATAAGCGGGCATAGCAGCATCGGCAAGATAGACCAATGCAAGTGCGGAAACACCGTGCGGGGTTCACGGTTAAAACGAAAGGCGCCGATCGCGCTCAGGCGTCGCGAGTGCGGCGCCACATCGGTGGCGTGACGTTGCTTAGCCTGTTGATGGCGAGCACCGCTTACGCCGGTACCGCGCCCGGCATCGTGGCCGATGGCGGCACGCACACGAGCGTGACGACCTCGAGCAGTGGGCGCCAAACGGTATCGATCGCGCCTGCGACCTATGGCGTATCGAGCAACACCTATTCAAGCTTCAACGTGACCCATGCCGGCGCGACGCTCGACAATACGAGCGCGAACGCCCGGACCATCGTCAACCAGGTCACCAGCACGAATCCCAGTTTGATCGAGGGCGACATCACCGTGCTCGGATCGCGTGCGAACGTCGTGTTGGCCAATCCGAACGGCATTACGGTGAACGGCGGATCGTTCGTCAATACGGGGCACGTCGCACTGACGACAGGGCAAGTCAGTTACGTGGACGTTCAACTGGCTCCCGGGCAGTTTCAGCGCAACGTCATCCTCGATACGCAAGGCGGGACCATCACGGTCGGGCCTGACGGCTTGGCCGGAACGTTGATCGGACTCGAACTGATTGCCAAGCAGATTCAGCTCAACGGCCCCGTGACGAACGCGTTTTCGTCCAGTACCGCTTATGTCCGCGCCATTGGCGGCACCTCGCACATCACGCTGAACACCGGTGTTTCGCCGAACGATAACAACAACGATTGGCTGACGCTCGCCAATGCGCAGATCGCCAATCCGAACGCGATCGCGATCGACGTCGAGCCTGCGGGCGGCATCACCGCGGGCAGCATCAAGCTCATCGCGACCGACCTCGGCGCGGGCGTGCGTAGCGCGGGCGCATTGTTGGCCAACGCCGGCGACTTCACATTGAGCGCGGCCGGCGACGTTCAGTTCCTCACCGGCAGCAGCGTTGAGGCGCAGGGCAACGCTTCCTTCCAGACGACAGGGGCGCTCGCGCTCACCGGTGCGAGCGTCGCAGCGGTGGCAGGCAACGTCACATCGTCGAGCAATGGCTTCTCGGCAACCAACGCCGGAGCGACCGAATCGACGATCGCATCGGGAAACGGCGGGGTGCTCATTCAGAGTAACGGCGATCTCGCCGTGACGAGCAGTCTGGTCCAAGGCAACACGCGGATTCAAGGCAATCAGGCCTCGCTCGGCGCGGTCACGCTGTCGGCGACCGGCAACATCACGAATGCGTCGGATACGAGCGAGCCGGGGACGCTCGGCGTCGTCTTCGGGGCCAAGGACGACGTGGCGATCAACGCGGGCGGCAACTTCGTCAACCGCAATGCGCGCGTCGAGTCGAACTACAACGTCACGATCGGCGCGGGCGGCGATATCGAGAACGTCATCGACCATACGCCCGGGATCAACAACGGCGTAGCGACAAGCTATTCCGATCACGGTCATCGCCTGTTGTTTCTGACGGCGAACGACAACGGCTTTTCCATCGACTACGGTACCTTGCCGGCGCCGAACCAGCTTTCCTACATTACGGCCCAAGGCGGCAAGGTATCGCTGAGCGGACGTAACGTGATCAACGACGGCGGCAGTATCATCGCCAACGGCGATGCCAGTGCGACGAACAAGGTTGCGTTGGTCGGCGCCGGAGACATCTCGATCGCCGCGCAGCAGCAGTTCACCAATCAAGCGGAATTCACGGGACAGGCATCGTTCAAGCAATCGTGCTTTATCTTTTGTCACGAGAGCGCATCGAGCAACGTGCAGCCGTTCGGCGGAATGATCCAGGGCAATGGCGACATCGCGATCACGGCCGGGGCGCAAGCGCAAAACATCGGCGGGTTCGTCGATTCGTTCGGCGGCAATTTGACGATTGCCGCGCCCACTATCGTCGCGCGCGGCATCCTCGGGTATTCGGCCTACAACCGGGACTTCGGGCTCAAGGCGTGGTTCGGCAATAGTTGGGCGACGCTGTACGCGAACGACGACGGTGGGATATTCGAAGCGGCATCGGGTCAGGTCACGCTCGTCGGGCAGGGCGTCGTGGATGGCGGTTCGTTCTCCGGCGCGGGCGGCGTAACCGCAACGAACGGTATCGTGACGATCTCCGCGCCGCGCCAACAGCCGGTGCGGATCGGCAGCCATTTGGGACTGGTCTCGTGGATCGGTCTGTGAAGCTCATGCTCTCGCGGCTGTCGTTGGCCGTCGCCCTGTCGTGGCCGGCATGCCACATCATGGCGCAAGCGGCGCCGGCGCGACCGGGGCCCGGTCAACCGGGCTTGCAGTCGTCTCTGCCCGCATTGCCGACCATCCAGGATCCGGGCCAGCGAATGCTCGACGATGCGCGCACGCAACAACGCCAGCGCGAACTCGATGCCGCGCCGGCGCAAATCCAGGCGGCGCCCCCATCGGTGCCGGCAGCGCCCGATCTTCCCGCGGGGGCCGATGTCGAATCGCTGCCCGATCCTGGGCCGACCTTTCTCATCGACCGCATCGAATTTTCGGGCGAGAAGGTGCTGACGAAGCAGCAACTCGATGCGGTGACAACGGCGTTCATCGGCAAACACTTGGGCCGCAATCGCATTGACTTACTGCTGCGGCGGGTGACCGAGGCCTACATCGAGCACGGGTACATCACGACGCGCGTCTATCTGAGCACGCCTCAACATCTCGCGACGGGGACGCTCGCCATCACGATCGTGCCCGGCCGTATCGAAGCCTTCATGTTGAACGGCGCGCCGCTTAGGCCCGCGCCCGCGTTGCCCAAGAGCGGATTGCCGAATACGAAGGGCGGTGGGTTGGTGACCGATGCGGGCACGGCCTGGGCCTTTCCGGAAAGCGTCGGCGACGTACTGCGCTTGCCCGATCTCGAACAAGGTGTCGACCAGATCAATCGGCTACGCCGCAATCAGGCGCAGATCCAAGTGCTGCCGGGGCAAGCAGCCGGCGATTCGATCGTCGCTATCACCAATCCGTACGGCAATCGCTTCAACTACAACCTTGGCGTCGATAACTACGGCGATCCGTCGACGGGCAAGCTGCGTTATCGAGCCGGTGCCGAAGCGGACAACGTATTGGGTTTTCAGGAGTCGTTGGGGCTGTCGTACATCGGAAGCACCGAGACCAATGCCGTGGTGCTGTCCGCGGCCGTGCCCTTCGGCTTCCAGACGGTCAGCTATACGACGTCGGTTTCCGAGTATCAGCAGTTGGTCAACCCCACTACGCTGCTGTACGGCCGGACCTTCAATCAGATTTTGGGCTGGACCGATGTGGTCTCGCGGTCCACGACATCGCGGCTCTCGGTCGATGCGACGCTCACCAAGATGCGTTCGGAACGCAACCTCAACGATGTCGAACTCGCCCCTCAGAATCTGACCGTGGCACGTGTCGGGTTATCCGGGCTCTGGCATTTCACGGCGAACAAGCAACCGGCCGCGCTGACGGCGGAGTTCGGTATTTCGCAAGGTTTGCCGTGGCTGGCTGCGACTCACGATCTTCAGGGCATCCACGAGGGCGACGCTCATGCGCAGTTCACGCGCGCCGATTGGAACGCGACGTTGCAACTGCCGCTGCCCAGTATGGGGCCGACCGATTGGACGTACCGCGGCACGCTGAACGGCCAATACAGCCATGACGCGCTGTTCGGCAACGAGCAAATCTTTTTGGGCGGAAGCGATAGCGTTCGCGGGTTTTCGCAGGCGGCGGTGAGCGGCGATAGCGGGTTCTATCTGCGTAACGAATGGGTTTGGTCCAATGCGCCGGCGTGGCACGACGCGCATTGGGAGCCGTATCTGTTTCTCGACGGCGGCAAGGCGCATTTGGTTGCGCAAGGCGGGTGGCCGACGATGGCGGGCGTGGGTATCGGCGCTCGCGTGCAGTGGATGTTTCATTCGCAGTCGATTTCGGGCGAGGTGCTCGCGGGGCAAGCGTTGTTGCAGCCCGCCGCGTTGGGCCCGAAGTCGCGCGTGCTGCTTTTCACATTGAACTGGGCGACGTAGACGGTGCCGGCACCGCATGTCGCTTCCTTATCCGATGGATTTCGAGGACCTACGATGTATCACCGACAAGTTCTGAGCATGGCACTGAAGCGCGGCATCGCCGGCGCCGCCGTATTGACATGGCTCGTTGCACCGGCATTCGGTGCGCAAGCGCCCTCGCCGGCGCCCGCAGCCGCTGCTGCCGCTGGTGGTGGCTCGACGTTGCCTAGCGGCACCGTGGCGCGCGTGAACGGCGTTTCGATCGCGCAAGCGGATTTGGATGCGGCCGTGCGGCAAAGCGGGCGGCAAGACACGCCCGAGTTGCGCACGACGTTGAAGAACGAACTCATTGCGCGCGAACTGTTCCGCCAAGCCGCGCAAAAGCAGCACTACGATACCCACGCCGATGTGAAGGCGGGCATCGAGCAAGCGAAGGCGATGCTGATGATGCAAGCGTATTTGCGCGATGCGATTAAGCCGGCGCCTGTCAGCGATGCAGATGTGAAGGCCAAGTACGACGCCATCGTCGCGTCTCTCGGGCAAAACGAATACAAACCGAGTGCGATCGTCGTCAAGGACGCCGCCACGGCCAAGACCGTGCTCGATCAATTGAAGAAGGGCGGGGACTTCGGGCAACTCGCGAAGCAATACAGCCAAGGGCCGAGCGCCGCGCAAGGCGGTGCGCTGAACTGGGTGTCGTTCAAAACGCCGATCACCGAAGGCCAGACCCAGGGTTGGCCGCAGCCGTTGGCCGAAGCACTCGTGAAGCTGCCGCAGGGCGCTGTGTCGAGTCAGCCGGTGCAAGTGGGTGACGCGCTTTGGATCTTGCGTGTCGATCAGATGCGTCCGACGCAAATTCCGACGTTCGATCAATCGAAGGGACAACTGCGTAAGGAACTGGAGCAGGTTGCGGTGGCGAAGGCCACGGCGCAGGTCGTGACCGATCTGGTTAAGGGCTCGCGTATCGAGCAGTAGCGGTTGAGACGCGACTGGTTTGCTGCGTACGAGCCTTGGACCGGAAAAGAGCATCAACTTGCTCTCTTATAGAGAGCTTTACTAAAACTGGGAAAGCAGAGCATGAAAAAGTTATACGGGGTATTGATTGCGGTAGTGGTGATGTTCTTGTCTGGCTGTGCTACGCCAATCCACATGAGCCCCACTAAAGAGACTCAAGCGCTGGAGACGACGAAGAGCTCGGTCCTACTGATGTCGTTGACCATGAAAAACGACTTTCACCCCAGCTACCAACCCAGCCCGATCGTCGTGAACGTTGAGCGCGGCGATGCTAACCAGCGCGCGGATCGCCTGAATTTTCTGTTCGATCAGGACGGTACCGAGGAAAGCAAAACGGAAAATCATTATTTGGTGCGTATGTCATTGCCGCCGGGGAAATATGTCGTACGAGGCATAACCGCGCAGAGCGGCATCTTTCCGTTTCATGGCATGTGCTATACGCCCCTGAACTATGACATCGAAGTCAAGCCGAATTCGATCGTCTACCTCGGGCACGTCGATGCAGCGGTCGTCGAGCGCAAGGATGGTGAATTGCGCGCCGGGCCGGTCATTCCGCTGATCGATCAGGCTGCGACGGGGTTCAGTGGAGGCACGTGGACCGTCGACGTGGCCGACCGTTTTGATCAGGACATGGGCGACTTCCGCAAAGTTTTCCCAGTCCTGGAAAAGGCCGATGTGCAAGACGAAGTGCTGCCGGCTTGGGATAAGAAAAAGGCAACGGATTGGTGGCAAGCACACTGAACAACGTCGGGCATCTAAGTCTATCGGGACGTTAGTGGGTCCAGGCAAGAGGCCCGGGCGGGACCTCGGAACGGTGCAACCGATGCGACGCCCAGTTGAATAAGAAGTAAACGAAAAAACGAAGATACCGACATGACCAAGTCGATACGGGGAAGCTGGCAGCGGTTCGAACAAGCACGTGCGGCGAGAGAGCGGCTGCACCTGCATTCGGGCGAGCACATCGCAGGTGACGAGACGCGTCGCTATCGCGCATGGCAGCGCGTAGTGAGCGCGCTCGTTGCGGCTACCCTGTTCATTGGTCCAATCACGGTGACGGTCGAGCAAGGCCGTATGGCGGCCGGCGTATTGGCCGCGGGTGATCGTCGTCTAAGCGATGACGCTTGGCGCGAGATCCAAGATCTTGCGCAATTGCGCATTCGCTTCGCGATGCAAGCGGCCGAGGCCGCGGCGATTACCGACCCGACCGCACCGATTTCTTTCCAACCGAAGATCACGCAATCGACGGGATCGGGCGGTGGTGTACCCGTCGTCAATATCACAGCGCCTAATGCCGCTGGGATCTCGCTCAATCAGTATCAGACCTTTAACGTCGACCCGGTCGGGTTGATTCTGAACAACAGCCTGCAAGGCGGGACGACGCTCACGGGCGGCAATGTCACGGCCAACCCGAACTTGAACGGGCGCACGGCCAGCATGATCGTGAACCAGGTCACCTCGACCGGCACTGCGTTCATGAGCGTGCTCAACGGTCCGCTCGAAGTGTTCGGCGCGCCGGCCACGGTGATCATCGCGAACCCGAACGGCATCGCAGTGCGCGGCGCGGGGTTCACGAACACGATCGGCGTGACCTTGACGACAGGCACGCCGCGATTCTTGACCGCACTCGGTGGGACGCAGACGGACTTCACGAACGCGCAGGCGGTGGCGTACGACGTGAAGGGCGGGCATATTCAAATCGAAGGCAATGCCGGCACGAATGGACCCGGGGCGGGGATTGAGGGGACGGTCGGCACGATCGACTTGATCGGCGAAACGGTGGGGATCAACGCGCCGCTTTATGCGGGGACGCGGATCAACGTGATCGCGGGCGATCAGGTGGTGAGCCCGGCTGCTACAGGTGCGACGGGTACGACGTACGCGACGCAGTCGAACGGGAGCGCGAATAACGCGGCATCGATCGGCAATGCGACGCAAGGTTATGCGATCGATGCAACGAACTTCGGGGCGATGACGGCAGGACAGATCGCGGTTATCGGGACAGCGCAAGGGATGGGGGTGAGAACCGACGCGGCGCTGTCGGCCAATGCGGGGAATTTGACGCTGTCGTCGAATGGGGATTTGACGGCGGGTAACCACGCGGCACAGCAGGAAGTGTCGATCACGAGCGCGGGGAATACGACGCTGTCGGGGACAGGGCTGGGGGTTGGCGGGTATCAGTTGAGCGCGGGTGGGGATGTGACGTCTGGGGGGACGTTGCAGTCGCAGGCCACGTTGTCAGTGGTGGCAGGCGGGAACGTCAACATTGCAAATGCGCAATCGGCCGGCGATATGACAATGACCGGCGGCGCGAATGTGACCGCTGCCAACATCCAGACCGGCGGCAACCTATCTGTGGCGGCGCAAGGCGCGGGGGGCGGCGGTGACGTGACTTTGAACGGCACGAACATCGTAACGGGCTCCACTACGCTGACGGCAGCGCGTGATATCGATGCCGATGGTCAGTTCGCAAGCGGCGCGTTGCAGGCCACCGCCCAACGCGACGTTAACGTCAATTCCGCGCTTCAAGGTTCAAGCGACATTGCGCTGACTGCCAAGACCGGCAATGTGAACATTCGCGCGAACATCAATGGTGCGAGCAACCTCGCGATGTCGGCCGGACAGGCGATTGCGATCGATGCTCAGGCGACGGCTCAACACGCCGTTTCACTCGCGGCAGGCGCCGTCTCCGTCAACGGATCGCTCGCAAGTGGCACCACGTTGAATGCAAATGCGACAGGGGCCTTCGGTGTTGCGGGATCGTTGATGGTCGGCACTGACGCGTCGATTGACGCGGCGAGTATCGACGTACCCGGCGTATTCATCGCGCAAGGCAACGGCGTGATGAATTCGCTCGGCGATATGTCAGGTACAGGCTCGATCGCATTTGGCCAGAGCGGAACCCTTGCAAGCGGGCAAGACATAACGCTAGCCGGCAAGCTTCTGTCGAACGGATTGCAAGTCACCGCTGCCAACTCGGTGACACTCGCGAGCGTGCAGGCCGGCGGGGCGTTTTCCGTTGTAGCCAACGGGAAAGCCGGTGGAGGGGACGTGACGCTCAACGGTTCCACCGCGGCCGTTGGTGCGACGAGCGTACAGGCGGCACGCGACGTGATCGTGAACGGCACGCTGGCCGGCGGCGCTCAGGTGGAAGCGAGTGCGCAGCGGAATGTGACCGTTGCAACTACCGGCACCATACAGTCGATCGGTGATCTCACCGTGACTGCAACCAAGGGCGAGTTCCAATCGAACGGGACGGTCAATAGCGGAGGAAAACTATCGGCCAGTGCCGCAGGCAATCTTTCGTTGAACGGATCGACGACGGTCACCGGGGACGCGTCGCTCACTGCAGGGCAAGATTTGGTGAACACCGGCACGCTGGCCGGTCAGAGTAGTGCGTCTCTGCGTGCCGACCATGACGTTTCGCTCGGCGGGACGAGCGGCTTCACGAGCGATGTCGCGGTCAGTGCAGCGCATGACCTTTCGGTGTCGGGCTTTCTGCAAGGAAACAACGTTACGCTCAACGCCGCGAATTCAGCGGTGCTGAACAACGTGCAGGCCAATGCCGCCCTGTCGATAAGCGCACTTGGCAATGCGACTGGCGGTGACGTCAACGTCAACGGCTTGGTTACGTCACAGTCCGGAACGACCTTGACGGCGGCGGGCAAGGCGTCAATCACCGGCAGTCTTGCCTCGTCAGGAGCGCTCAACGTCTCCTCGGCACTCGATACGTCGATTTCGGGGACGGCGAAGTCAAACGGCAGCATGACGTTGGCTAGTACCTCGGGATCGTTGACGAGTACCGGTGTCGTGGAGTCAGGTACGGACCTGACTATAAACGCCGCGAGGTCGATCAACCTCGGAACGAATTCGACCTCGGCGCTTGGCAATATGTCGCTGACGGCGGGTCAAGACATCGTCACGAATGGGACCGTCGTTGCGCAAGGAACGGGCGCGCTGAAGGCAGGGGGCACGATTTCCGGTGCCGCCTCGTTGGCGTTCGGGTTGGACGCCAGCCTGATTTCGACGGGCGATACAGCCCTTACCGGATCACTACGCGGCGCGACCGTGCAGACGAGCGCGGGCGGGAACAGTACGCTCAACAACGTGCAGGCCGGCTCCGTCATCGCACTTGGGGCCACGGGTAATCTAAGCCTGACGGGGACACTCGCGGGCGGATCGACGGTCGCGCTGACCGCCGGCAATGACATCAACGTGAGCGGCTCTTTGCAGTCCACGGGCGACATGACGCTGGCAGCCTTGGGCGGCAACATCGGTCTGGCCGGCTCATTGAGCAGCAATGGCAATCTGTTGGCGCGGGCCGGAAGCGATGTCAATTTCGGTGGGACGACGACCGTTGCCCTCGATACAACCCTGCAAGGCGGACGCGACGTCAATGTGACGGGAGCCGTGAATGGACAAGGCAACGGCACGATCGTAGCCGGCCGCAACGTCGGCGGCAACGGAACCATTGGATTCGCGCAAGCAGCGAACCTTACGGCGGGCGGCGACATAGCGCAGGGGGGCTTGGTTCAAGGTAAGACCGTTGTCGCCGCTGCAGGCGGAGATGCGGTCGTCAACAACATCGAATCCGCCTCGAGTATTGGTCTGAGCGCGGGCAACGCGACCATCGGCGGCCTCACCGTGAACGGCACCGTGGGTGCGGCGGGCGCGGTGACGGCGACCGCGACCGGGGGGATGGCTGTCGCGGCGAACGGCAAGATTGCGGCGGGGACGACTACCGCTCTAACCGCCTTGAGCGACATCGTCGTTGCCGGTGCGATCGAATCGAACGGCAATATGTCGATCACGTCGCAGTTTGGCAGCCTCAATGCGACTGGCGGGATCAACAGTGGCGGCGCGCTGGGTATTACCACGGGAATCGACCTTGCGTTGGGGACGAGCACGTCTGCGATTGGTGATGCCACGCTTAGCGCCGGACGCGACGCCGCGCTCGGCGGGACGTTCGTTGGCCAGGGGAACGGATACATCATCGCGGGCCGAGACATCACGGGCGCAGGCACGCAGGCATTCGCGAATGCGGCCGTTCTTGCCGCGCAACGCAATATCTCCCTTTCGGGTTCGTTGCAGGGCAACTCGATTCAGGCAACGGGAGGCGACAACGCGGGGCTGAACAATGCCACTTCTTCGACTACGTTGAAGTTAACTGCTCTCGGACTGGGCGGTAACGGCGATGCCTCGGTGACCGGAGCTACAAGTGCGACAGGCGCGATCTCGCTCAATGCGGCGCGTGACGTCGTTGTGACGGGAGCAGTGGGAAGCAATGCAACGTTGACGATGTCCGCGCAACGTAATGTCACGACGAGCGGGAGCGCAACATCGGCCGGCGACCTCAACGTGACGGCGACCAATGGAAGCGCGACGTTTGGGGGCAGTACCACTGCGACCGGCGCATTGAATGTCGCGAGCGGACTGGATACCCAACTTGGCGGGAATATCGCAGTCTCAGGCAACGTCGGGGTACAGGCGGGTCGCGACGTTCAGTTGACGGGGGCTTTGGCAGGACAAGGCACGGGCACGCTGACTTCAGGTCATGACATCACGGGTGCCGGCTCTGCCGCATTTGCGCAAACCACGACGCTGCAATCGGCCCACGACATTGCGCTGACGGGTTCCTTGCAAGGCTCGAGCGTCACAGCTACCGCGGGCAACAGTGCGGGCTTCGGCAGCGTTCAGGCTGTGACAGGGAACTTCGTAGCAACTGCCAACGGAACCGGCGGTGCGGGGGACATTACCTTCAGCCGTGCGGCGACAGCGCAAGGTGCGATGACGTTGCAGGCCGCTCGCGATGTGATAGCGGTTGGCTCGCTGAGCGCCGGAGGAGCGACGAGCATTACAGCTCAGCGCAACGTGGGCATCGGCTCGGCTAATTCGACCGGCGACATAGCGATCGGCGCCGGAGGTAGCCTTGCCGTCAGTGGCATTGCGATTACAAATGGCAATCTGAACGCAAGTGCGGGCAATGACCTTTGGATGGGCGCCGCGCTGGCTAGCGGAGCCATGAACTTGAGCGCTCGCGGCGCAAACGGCGCGGGCGACGTTGCGATTGGCGGCCTGATGGGATCGGGGGGCATCGCCAATGTCTCGGCGGCAAGAGACATCTCGGTCGGAGGAGACGTATCGACTGGCGACAAGCTGACGCTGACCGCCGGCCGCAATCTGTCGGTCGGCGGAAGTATCGATGCCGGGGGCGACACGAACCTCACAGGAACCGCGGGGAATATCGCGGTGATTGGCACGACGTCGACTGTCGGCAACTTGAATGCGCAGGCGGCGGGTTCGCTCGCGATGGGTGGGGGGCTCGTCAACGGCGGCACGACGTTGAGTTCCGGCGGCACAACGACGTTGACGGGGATGCTCGCCGGGCTGAACGCCGCAAATATCAACGCCGGTGGTTCGATAACCGGTGGCGGGAACCTGACCTTCGGCGGTGACATTGGGCTCAACGCGGGTTCCGGCATTGCGCTTGGTGCTATCCAAGGTGCCGGGCAGTTTACCGCGACGGCAAATGGCGATATGTCTTTCGGCGCTGCAACGACGGTCGGCAACGTAACGGCAACCTCGCATAACGGCAGCGTGGCGTTCAACGGCGCGCTGCAAACGGGCGGTAATGCGCGGATTCAAGCGGCCAACGACGCTACGGTGGCCGGTGGCATTGCGTCGATGGGAGCGACCAACGTTACGGGTACGAACGGCAACGTATCGATCGGCGGCGTGTCGAGCAACGGCGATGCGACGTTGACTGCAGGGAAGACGCTGACGCTGAGCGGAACGAGTGTGGTGGCCGGGCAACTCGCGCTTACCGGTGGGAACGTGACGTTGACCGGGACGGCGAGCGGCTCGAAGAGCATTGACGTGAGCGCGCAAGACACGCTCGACGCGAGCAAGGCATCGCTCGTTGCGACGCAGAACCTACGGGCGAGTGGAACGAACGTCACGCTCGGGAATGCGATCGTCGGCGGAACGTTGACCGTACAGGCATCGAATCAGTTGTCGCTGGTTGGCAGCGCAATCGACGTTGTGGGGGCCGCGTCGCTTAGTTCACAAAACGGGCTTACCAACGCGACGAACGTGCTGGCTGGCGGCGGACTGTCTGTTTCGGCCGGCAATCTGACGAATCTGGCCAATGGTTCGTTCGCGTCGACGGGCACGACATCGATCCAAGCGACGAACTTTGCAAATGCTGGCTTGGTGAATGGCGCGACGACCACCGTCAATGTCGCAGGGGCGCTCACGAACAGCGGCTCTTTGATGGGCCTCTCGGCACTTACGATCAATACCGGATCGCTGAACAATCAAAGCGGGTTGATCTTTGCGGGGGATCCGAACACGCCGAATGCGCCGACAAAGGGTGACGTTGCGCTGACGATCAACGGCGGCGGGAGTGCGTTCAACAACGTCGGTGGTCAATTGTTGGCGCAGCGCAACTTAGCGTTGAGTGCAGTGAATGCCGCGATCGATCCGTCGCAAGGAACGATTAATCAAGGAGGACAGCTTTCGATCACCGCTGGGTCGATCAGTGTCAATGGCACTTGGAATTACGGCGGGCAGAGTGTTGCGATCAACGGGCTGAACGGCATTACAAATAGCGGAACGATGACTGGCGCCGCACCGTTGACGATTTCGACCGGGGGCACGTTCACGAACCTCGGCAACGTCGCTGGCAACGACGTGACGTTCAACGGAACGCTTTATAACGCTGCCAACGCGGTGATGCATGCGGGCGATGTGCTCGCGCTCAATGGCAATACGACGAATCGCGGTACGGTTGAGGCGGTGAATGCGGTCAACGTAACCGGAGGATCGTACGACAATCAGGGCGCGACGACGCAGGCGCAGGGGAACGTAAATCTTAATCTTAGCGCCGCGCTTTTGAATACCGGTGGATCGGTGTTTGCCGGGAATAATTTAACGGTCAACGCAGCTTCGGTTGTGAACGACCAAACTGCGCCAACGGGACAACAGACGATAACGACCGCGGTAGTTGACCCTTCAGTTCTTTGGTCGGGCGCTGTCGGCACCAAGGGAATTGGATACGAATACATCTTTGGCGGGGACGGAGGTGAGCTCTCTGCCGGATATAACACAGTGTCCGCGACGCTTGGCGACCTGTTAGCTCCGACGGGCTCCACGACGAATAGCTCGCCGACGGCGCCGGAAGGCCATTGCTTTGATGGTTGTTCCATCTCGGCGTCTCAACCTGTTGCCGGCTCAGGCTCCGTTACGTTTAACGAGTATGACGGCGTGTGGGTCGTCGGAACGATAGCCGGCGGTAGTCTTCAGGCTTCGCGGACGTTCGTATTGCCGACCGTCTATGAAACCACCACTACCCAGCAGCCGGGCGTGTCCGGCACGTTGTCGGCCGGCAACGCCATCGCGCTGACTGCTGGCTCGCTGTCGAATCAAGGCGGACAGATTGCAGCACAAGGCAGCGTGACGTTGAATATTCAGTCGCTTTCAAACGGTGCAGTGGCGCCTACGCTGGCCACTCAAAGTACTACCTTTGTTAGTCAAAGCGACTATTCTGCGTTTCTATCGCAGCTACGTGCGCTGGGGACGATCGAGGTCCAGGGTACGGGCAATTCCACTGGCGCGTTCGATTGCGATTCTGCGCACTATTGCTTCGTCGGCTCTCCCTACGCGCCGACTACGTTTCAGATCGTAAGCGGTTCCACGGCCCCCTCCGCGACTGGATCGCTTACAGCGTCGACAGCGACGGGGATGATTGCAGCCGGTAGCAATGTCAACATCGCCTCCGTCGGCAATCTCGTCAACGCAGGATTGATCTATGCCGGCAACAATGTCCAATTGCTGGCCGGCACGTTGACTAATGAAGGTGGGAATCAGCAAAGCTATTCTTCTCAGGTCGGGTGCGCTTCAGGTGTTGCCGGGTATGCGTGTGGCAACGGAGGATCGCCGCGTGGAACCAATCCGGTTACGACAACGTTCAGCTACAGCCAAAACGACGCCACGATTTACGCAGGGAACGACCTTGTCGTCGCGGCGGGTCAAGTCAACAACACATACGGGAATTTGCTCGCCGGTCACGACATCGTGATCGGCGGCATTGGCTCGACTGCCAACTCGACGACGCCTGCACAAAGTCTCAACAATACGTCCGGCAATATCGTCGCGGGCAACAACATCACGCTTAACGTTTCAGGGGCGATCACAAATAATCTGCCACCTCCTGTTCCGGTGCATGAGAACTATGGTTCGAAGGAGCAGTACTCCGGCTGCATGACCGCGGGTGGCTATAAGGAAAGCTACTGCGAAGGATATGTCGATCAGCAATCCGGCAGCTCGTCGGTTATCAGCGCGGGTAACAATCTACAGATCGCTGCCGGTACGTTGACGAATATCGGTAGTTTGATCGCGGCGGGCAACAGCGCGACCATCAACGTGACCGGCCCCGTTGTCAACGAGGCGCAGACGCTCAACGCCTACTGGCATTCTCACTGGGTGCAAGAAACGGGGATGTTCAGTAGCGACAAACGCCACGACATTTGGGCGTGCGGTTCGGCGGCCGAATGCACAGCGCTATACGGCAGTGCCTACACGAGCACCGGCGGCACGATCGATCCGCCGCAGCCGGTTGGCAACATCGCTGCGACTATTCAAGCACCAAACCTTTCGATTTCGTCGAACGGCCAAATCCAGAACGTCGGAAACGTTATCGGAACGTCGGTTTCGCTGACGGGCCAGCGGCTCATTAACGGTATTACGACGGCGAACACCTATACGCCGCGCGTGAACAACCCATCGCAGGTTATTTCGTTGAGCCCCGTGGACTTGCCGGGATTGAACCTGGCGATGCCTCGCTCGGTCGGGACAGGGAAATTGCCCACGCCCGTCGCAGGTCAAGCTTCCTATGTGGATGCCTCGCTCGGCGCTTCGGCCGTGGGTTTTGTCGGCCCGCAGGATTTGATCCAAAACCTACCTTCGAACTTGCAACCTAGCTCGACGCTGTTCTATTACAACCCGCAGGAAGAGAATCTGTTGCTCCAGCAGGCGGCGCTGCAACAAACGGGAAAGGCGAGCTTTGTCGATGGATTGACTTTCGATAGCAAGAACAACATATCGGTGACGGACCAGGAGAAGGCATACCTGTATCAGAACGCCATCGACTATGCGAAGGCGAATGACATTCAGCTTGGCGATGCATTGACGCAACAGCAGGTCAGTGCCCTCGACAAACCGATGCTTTGGTATGTCGAGCAGACCGTACCGGATCCGTCATGCAAGGCGACAGGTACGGCCACGTGCCCGACTATTACCGCTTTGATGCCGCAGGTGTACCTGCCGACGAATACTGCAGCGATGTCGGCTGGCGGCAACATCGAAGGGCAAGACGTTACGCTGAATTTCGATAAGGACGGCAACGGCAGCGTCCTCAACACGGGAACGATCTCGGCGTCGAATACGTTGACCGTCAATACCAACACGCTGACGAACGAAGCGAATCAGGTCGACGTTGGGCAGATTTGGGAGAAAGTGAAAGGCGGCTACATCGATACGACCGGGACGGAGGTCCAGCCGGGCGGGTTCATGAGCGCGGCGAACATGGACCTTAACGTGCAGACGTTGAACCAGGTCGGCGGTGCGCTCCAGCAATTGAATGCTGACGGCACGGTTGATCAAGCGGGTACGCAACAAACGCTAGCTGCGCTACAGCAGCAGTTAGGCGACCAGTTCACTCAAACGTCCGTCACGGACCATCTACATACGGACTTCGTGAAAGACGGCGGTGGGCTTCCGATGTTCGTTGTCGCAGCGATTGCGATTGCCGCATCGATCGTGACGGCGGGGGCGGCCGCAGCGGCGTTTGGCGTCGCGATGGCGCAGCTATCGATTGGATCGGTCCTCATTGGCGCGCTCGGTGGCATGGTAGGAAGCGCGGTTAGTCAGGTTGCGTCTGGTCAAGGCCTTAACTTTGGGCAGATTCTTCAGGCTGGGGCGATCGGCGCTATCACCGCCGGTGCATTTGCAGCGATGGGCGCCAGCACGCAAGCACTCCAACAGTTCGGAAGCAAGATTGCGAATGGGACGGTTGGTCTCGCGGACATCGGCAATGCAGTACAGGTTGTGATCGAGCGCGGCGTGGTTACCGCAACTGCCGAGAGTGCGATCGAAGGCGCCAATTTTGGGCAGGCGTTGGAAGGTAGTGCGATTAGCGACCTTGGTGCGATCGGTGCTTCAGCGATCGGGACGGAATTCGATGGCCAGAATGAACATCCGGATATCAACAGTCCGCTTTACGTCGGAAGCCATGCCGTGTTGGGTTGCGCGCTGTCCGCTGCGCAGGGAACAGGTTGTGTCGGGGGGGCAATTGGGGGGGCAGTATCCGCAGCCTCGGCTGAAACAATTGCTTATGAAGTCACTGGGGGACAAGGCAACCCGAATTCCGCTCAGCTGGCGGCAATCACGTCGCTGTCCATGCTTGCGGGGGGCGGTCTTGCTGCCGCGCTGGGCCAAAACGCGGACGGAGCAGCAAGTGCGGCCGAAAACGAGACGTTGAACAACACCTGTGGTAGCGATGACCCGCATGGCTGTGGAAAGGCGTTAGGTTTGGTTGGCACTCTAGCGGGGGGCGCCGGAGCGTTTCTAGCCTCGCTGTTTGCTGACACGGCAACCGAGGGCCTTAACCTTCCAGCGACGCTGGAGGAGGTGGTGGCGGGAGCAAAAGCCGGCCGGAAAGCAGGAACCGCAGTCGGCAACTCGCTCGACTCGATGGCTTCCAAGAGTACTAGCGATGGCGCTGGCGGTAGTTCTGCCGGCAGCACGGGTTCGGGCCAAAGCGCGGAAGGGACAGGGGGCGGGACTAATGCTACTGGTTCTACACCGCCGAAGGTCGGGCTCTACAAGGGGGCGACACAGGAGACGATCGATAAAATCAATCAGGTTATTCAAGTGGCGGAGGACACCACCACTGGGTCGGGAACGAAAAATTTCACGATGCCGACGCAATCGTCGCGGCAGGCCGCGTTCGATTATTTGGCTGAAGGTGCTGAACAAGCTACGATCGAGACTCCGAAAGGCCCGATCCAGTCGGCGACGCTAGCCGACGGTACGAAGGTTGTGTCCCGCCCGTTCAGCAGTAGCATGAGCGGGAACACGCCGACGATCCAGATCATAAGACCGGGCGGCGGTACAGCGCTTGAGATCCGGTTTCCCCAGTAAGGACAAGCCATGAGCAAGTATCTTCCGTTCTTGCATGAAAACGATGACGAACGCTTCTTTTGCCTCGACCCGGTCGAGGTGGAGTTCTCCTTGAATGTGAGGAAACTCTTCGACTATTCGCACGGGGAACGTTTCGACGAACATGTAGTCGGGAAGTTGGGGCTGCGAATCGGCTTCTTTCTCCATACCGCACAAGCGGCTATGGCGGGAGACGAGTCTGTGTTTGAGAAATTCTTTTCGTCATTGCAAGAGTGTGGTGTGACGTGCCTTTATGCTTTGCCGACTGGGTATGACTATGATTCATTGAATGAGAAGACGATGGAGGTTACTGAATATGATCCGCCGTTAGTTGCAAAAATCTCGCCTAGTGCTTCCGACTTCGGAAAAATCAGGCGCGGGCTGATTGGATTGCTTTTTAACCAGAGCTATTTGTTTTCCCCGTGTCTGACATACGGGTTGTTGGACTGGAATGGTCATCATTCGCTTTTTCTTGGGCCATCGGCGTTTATCGAGGAGGTTTTAGGAAAGCGAGTCGAGGACACCTGGGAGCCAGTCAAGGTAGACACTGAGATCGAGTCGACTGTCTTGACTCGCTTGAGAGCGGCCATGGAGGCATACGGAATCTCATAACGCCTTCGGAATGGTCGGCCAGTTGTCCTTGTGACCGTTTTCAACAGCCCGCGACTGGCGTTGCGGATCCTATGTGTGAATAGGCCTACGTGATCCGGAGGGCTGCGCTTCAAAACCGACATGTCGCTCAAAATAGTGTTAGCTGCGATGAGGACAAGGAGGCCTTCGGGCAGGACCTCGCGACGATGTAACTGAAGATTTGATGCTGCTGCATACGAAAGCCCGCCTATGAAGGTCGCTTGGCCGGTCTGCTGCAACGCCGCCTGCTGCCTCTATCAGAACGCGTCGACTATGCGAAGCACAACAACTTGCAGCTCGGTGTCGATCTCTCGCAGACGGAAGTCAATGCGCTAACGCAGCCGATGCTTTGGTACGTGGAGCAGACGGTACCGGATCCGAGTTGCTTGTCTACGGTGTTTGTCAACGTAGTTGTCGCGTCGCTTCACGCGCACTGCTTTAATTCGGCTCGGGGCATACGCTCCGGATTGAGCCAGACTT